>NZ_QOLD01000097.1 GCF_003333305.1 Candidatus Colwellia aromaticivorans
AAACAGGCGTTCTCGCTTCTTATTACTGATCAAAGTGATGAGAAATAGTAAATTGCATGAGCCGTATACGAGGTCCGTACGTACGGTTCTGTGAGAGGGATGAGGCATGAGCCTCACCCTACTCGATATGTTCAGGATGAACGGTATGTCGCGGTGCCATGGATGGCAAAGAGCGTGTATGTTTAGGAAGTACTGTATTAAGCAAATGCAGGGAGTAACTTTGCTGTTATCTTCCGGACGAACGGTATGTCGCGGTGACAGGGATGTGAATTGACTGGGTTGAATACTATTAGCGATTAACGGTTTGTTTTTACTTGGGGCAGACATTGTTTACGTTCGGCGTCAGTTAGTTTTTCTCTTTCAACGCGGTACTGTTTAGCGAGCGCTATAGCCTTTTCCTTGCCAAAGTATTGAAAAGAAAAGCCCGGATAAAGAGATACCGTACCTATAGTAGAGATATTTTTTACCTCATCATGTAAGTTGAGAGTTAACTGTGCTGATAAATAATCGAGTTCTGAGGCAATGACAATATCCTGCCTGTCAGCTAACAATCCTTTAAAGGCGGCGAGTGAACTGGTATAAAAATAATAATTACCAGTTTCTTTTGTGTTGTAGTCACTGATGTTATGGGTATGTAAGCTCCTTACCACACCAATACGATAACGATTTATCCAGTCCGTTGTATTCATAATTATTTGGCTATTTTGAGTGCTATAAAATGATATCGGGGTAGTTACAAAGGGAGTTGATGTTAAGGCAATATCTTGTGGTAGTTTTACTGCTCCTGAATTGACCCTAAAATTAATCCTGGAAATCAAAACAATAGCCATATTGCCTTTTTGGGTTTCAGTAATGGTTCTTATTAATGGCACCTTTACTCGTTCAAGTTGATAACCCATGTTATCAATGGCTTTTTCAAACAAGCAATAGGCCTGATGGTCGACGTTGATTGAAATGGCATCAGGTACGGCAAAACTCAATATTTTATCTGCTGCAAAAGTAAATTGAGCAAGCATAGTTTGAGTAAACATCATTAAAGTATAAACGAGTATCAAACAGAGTTTTTTGCGTTTCAACATATGTCATACCAAAAGATTAAACCAAAAAAATTAAGCTTCCTCTCTAGTATAGAAAGGAAGATTAATTAAGGTAAGTTTATATGTATTATACCAAGTACATTAATTAATTGACCACTTAGCGAGAATTAAAAGACTTAGAGGCAAGGCATTGATTGAAGAGAATGGTTATTCAGGAGAATATGCTCCTGCATTCTCTAAGAAGCTACATCCGTGTAGCGTCCTTGTCGAAATTAATAACGACGCATGTAAGCCTTTTAAACTCGCCCTTTGGGAGTTTATTAGCGAACCAATAACGGCTCAAAATTAAAGAAATATAGAATAACTATGTTTAAGTAATTTTGCTTGTTCTAAGCTCGCTAATACAACTCTAAGTTGATCAATTTATTAGTGTAATTGGTATTAGTTTCTGTTTAATCTGAATTAGAAAATAATCACTGAATAAAGTACCGTTCAACTAATGAGTTTGTTTCATTGCTAACAATAACTTGGCTAGTGTTATCAACTTTATCTTGGTTGGTTAACGTACGATTACTGGCATTAACGACGGTTATTTTGCCATTGGTTATCGGCTCAATATTGTTTAGAATATCAGCTACCGTATTCAATTTATCTTTGCTAATTGTTTTATTTTTATAGTTAATTTTAATTGATTTAGATTTAAGTAAACCGCCGATAATTGATATTTCTTCAGCGCCATATATCGGGTACTTGCCAACTACAGGTGCGTCAGCAAAGGTTTTGGTATTATGTAGGCGTACTCTGACAAATCGTGCCTCACGGTGTAATTTATCAGTGGTCGTGCCAATCACGCTATTGTTAGTTTTATCTACTGCAACTTGATAAGTCTCGGAAAAGTTATCAAAGGTTTGTTCAAAGTCCTTTGCAGTTTCAATACTGTAAGACATAGCGCCAGGCTTTATCATCTCAATATGTTGCGGCCAGATAATTTCAATGTGATCAATATAATACTCGGCGGCTAAATCAACTTTCCACCAATGTGGCCCGTTGCCCATGGCATTCCAAATATTAACGTCTTCCATATCATCAATCATGCCGGTGATAATGCCATCATTGGCTTTTGCCGCACTCATGATCGGAATATCGATTGGGCCAATTGATAACTTCGCCGCAATTTCTGCGCTGGCGGTGGTTTGTTTGAGTACCGAAATCGCGTCGGAGATAAACTCATAGTCTTGACTGGTTACGCCATCTTGTGCGGTAACTTTGATAATATTGCCATTGCCTAGAGGCAATGCTTGTTGGCCATTAATTAACGAAACCTTGCTGTCTTGAGGAAAGGTCACTATTTGCTCAAGCTCATTAAAGGTTGTGCCATCTGGCAGGTTATAGATCTTACCTTGAGTACTGTCTATGCCTAATAATGACGAAGTGATCTCGGTATTACGGCTGTTGATACGCTCTAATTCAATGCTGTCGACAACTTTGCCATCCATTGTTGCCACTTCAATGCTGTTTTTGCCCAACGTTAGCGAAACATTTTGCCAAATAATTTTTTTGCTGCCTTGGAGTTTTTGTTTACCAACACTTCTGCCATTAACGATTAATTCAAGTTCATCTTGGTTGCTATAAACTTTAACGTCAATTTGAGCTTGAGAGCGAATGTTAAAACGACGGCCAGTAATATAGCTAACCGCTTCTTTTGACCAGTTAGCCTTATACCAATAAAAAGCATCTTTTTTTATTTTTCTATCAAAGGTTACCAAGCCTTTATCATTTCTCCCAGGCGTATCACCTTCATCTCTATTGTCTACGGCAAAATCTGCTAATACCCATAAAAACTTACCCCAAACATACGGGCGTTGACTTAAATCTTGCCAATAGTTTTCATGAAAGATGGCTTGATATTCTTCACTGTGATCTTGCATTACCGGTTTGTCGGTATGAATTTTAGTGCTGGCACCGGCGCCAAATTCACTTAATGCGATAGGTAAGTCGGGATAATTTTCCCGAGATTCATCCATAAAGTGAGTAAAGTCATTGAAATTGCCATAATACCAACCGTAATAGCGATTAAAGGAGGTAATGTCTGTGGTGGTTGCTAGTGGGTCTTGCAATGCTTTTTCGCCAGAAGCGGCAACGGCTGCGGTGGTTAATCTGCTTGGATCTTCTTTTTTAACTAACCCATTTAATTCTTTTACCAAGGGGCGAGGATCTGGCCCAGGTTTTAAGGTGAGCTCATTAAACAGCCCCCAAAACATAATAGCGCTATGATTATAATTTTGTCTGACTAACTCTAATGCTTGTTGTTTTACATTGTCAGTAAATGCTTGGTTAGTATTGATGCGATTAATTAACGGCACTTCAGCCCAGATCACTAAACCTGTTTCATCGGCGCGTTGATATACATAGTCATCTCTTTGTTGATGCCCTAAACGTACACCAGTAGCGCCTAATTCTAGAATAAGCTGAATATCACGTTCATGGTCCTCTTCATTTATCGCCGTGCCTTTTTTAGGAAAATCAGCCATGCGGTTAATGCCATACAAGGGATAATCTTTGCCATTAAGGATAAAACCTCGATCTTTATCGACACGAAAATAGCGTAAACCCAGATCATGGTTAATTTGATCAACCACTTGACCATCGATAGTGACAATAAGCTCAGCGCGGTATAAATAAGGATCATCTAAACCATGCCACAGGTGAGGATTATCAAGGGTAAGTGTCGCGGTATAAGCCAGTGATTGTTGAGCTTTCAGGGTGAGGTTTTGCTCATTTTTAGCGACAATGTTGTTATTAACATCACGTAATTGGCTTGTTACCGTTATTGTCGCTGCTTGGCTCTCTTCATTAACTACGTTTGTTTTAACGTCAAGTTTTGCTAGCTGTTGAGAGATACTCGCTTGTTGCCAAAAGACGCCAGAAGAAGCGTAATTCAAATTATCGATATGCACCTTTGCACTAGCAATTAAGCGAACTTTTCGATACAAGCCGCCAAAAAAGGTAAAGTCAGCAGATAGCGGGGCAACTTCATTATCAATTTCATTGTTAACGGTAACGACTATGATGTTTTCTTGCTCAAGTTTTACCTGCTTGGTGATATCAAAACGAAAGGCGGCATAGTTACCTTTATGCGCGCCGACTTCGGTACCATTAATATAAACTTTCGCCGCGGTAGTCGCGCCATCAAAGTGGATATAGACCTTTTTATCGACAAATTTTTCATCCAAGGTAAATGTGTGTTTGTAGGTGCCGGTACCACGATAGTAATCACCGCCACCATCTTGGCCATCTTTAGCATTCCAAGTATGAGGTAAGTGGACATTTTTCCATTTGTTAGTGGCTAAACTATGCGCTAACGCTGGCGTTGATTTGATAAATTGCCAGTTATTATTAAGTGGCTGGATGATGCGAGCATGGTCAATGAAAGCCGCTTCAGCTGGTCGTTTGTTGTCGCTATTGCTAAAGAAAAAATACAGAGCAATAGCAATAATAGTTAAGGTTATAACGATAAGAATTTTACGCATGTTACTGCCTAATGACTGAAATAATACCTCATGTTTTCATAGTAAGCTTAACGTGAGCTGAAATGGCAATAAAAAAAGGACCGAAGTCCTTTCTTATATACTTACTTATAATAAGCAAAGCAATTATTGATTAACTCACCGTTGGTTTAGCGAAGTCAGCTTCTGCTTGCGTATCTGTTTGCCACAAGTTTTCCATTTCTTCTAACGACTTGCCTTTGGTCTCTGGAACAAATTTCCACACAAAGAATGCCGCTAATAAACTCATGCCACCGTAAATCCAATAAGCAAAACCGTGATTGAATTGTTCAATCAAGTAGCTATTGTTATTCATCATAGGGAAGCTCCATGAGACTAGGTAGTTGGTAACCCACTGCGCCGCTACCGCTAGCGATAGGGCGATACTACGAATTTTATTCGGGAAGATTTCTGATAACAGTACCCAACAAACCGGTCCCCAAGATAATGAAAAACAAGCGACGTAAGCTAACATGGCAATCAATACCATAATGCCTTTAGCTTCATTATAAAAACTAAAGCCTAGCGTTATCATGGCGATAGACATACCCAAAGCGCCAAAAATCATCAAAGGTTTTCTGCCATAACGGTCAACGGTAAAAATGGCCACTAAAGTAAATACCACATTGGTAGCGCCAACGATAATGGTTTGCAGCATGGCGGCACTGGTGCCTGAGCCCATATCTTTAAATATTTCTGGGGCATAATAGAGTACCGCATTAATACCAATCACTTGTTGAAACACCGACAACAATACCCCAATAACTACCACTAACAGTCCATAAGAAAATAACTTGCTTGAGGCGTGATGGCTTAATGACTGCTTAATCTCTTTAAATTCTATTTCGGCCGCTTCATTGCCGTGCAATTTAGCTAAGGTGTCTTTGGCTAGCGCATCATGACCTTTTAATGCATGCCAGCGAGGGCTTTCTGGCACAGTAAACAATAGACCAAAAAATATTGCTGCAGGGATCATTTCTGAAGCAAACATATAACGCCAGCCTAAGGTTTGGATCCAGCTATCATCACCTTGTAAGGAAATTAGGTAGTTAACAAAGTAAACGACAATAATACCGGTAACAATGGCCATTTGGTTGTAGGAAACTAAGCGACCACGGATTTTTGCTGGTGCAATTTCGGCAATATAAAGGGGCGATAACATGGAAGCCATACCGACACCGACACCGCCTAAAATGCGGTAAAAGATAAATTGCGGTAGTGCTTGGTTGGCATCTGTCCCAGCAATGTTATAAAAACCTATTTCAGGAAATGCTGAACCTAAGGCTGAGACGAAAAACAATGCCGCACTGACGATGAGCATTTTCTTTCGGCCAAAACGTTGACTTAACAGGCCGGCGATTGCGCCACCAATGATACAACCAATTAAAGCGCTAGAGACGAGCGTTCCTAATAACGAGTTAGCTTCATATTCAGCTAAACCAAGCGGTGTTATGAAGTAAGCATCAAGTGAGCTTACGGTTCCGGATATTACTGCGGTATCCCAACCAAAAAGCATGCCCCCTAAAGCGGCCACTAAAGTTAGCAGCGTAATGTAATTTGAACATTTATTCTCTTCTTGCATAGTCATGGTTAAAGGCTCGATAAAATATTTTTGTGCTACCAAGATACCCTTACAAAGCTTAAATAAGCCTGAATATTGATATTCAGGCTTATTTCAGTTTTGCGGCTTACACTGATTTACAAGGTTGAATATTGAGCTGCGGAAGCAATTTATCACTTATTAGGAGTTAGTTATGGAACCGACATTTGAAAATGTACAGACCAATGAAGGTAGCTCATTTTGTTGTTTTCGGGTGAAATGCCATGACTTAAATGAAGATCATAATTGGCACTTTCATCCTGAATATGAACTCATCTGGAATATTAGTGGCGAAGGTACCCGCTTTGTTGGTGATAGTGTTGATAATTATCTGCCGGGAGATATGATCTTAATAGGTCCCAATGTGCCACATTGCTGGCAAAATGGCCTTTCAAATCTGCCCCAAGATGCTGAGTTGATGGTGATACAGTTTAAAGCCAGTTGTTTTGGCGAAGGTTTTTTACAATTACCTGAAGCCGGCTTGATCAACCGTTTGTTAATTAACGCCAGTAAAGGGCTCTCCATCACGGGTGAAACCGCTGACAGCATAGCCAAAAAAATGCGTTTTTTATATCAACAGCAAAATATGGATAGATTATTATCCTTGATTAAAATCCTTGATCAGATAGCTAAATCTGATGAGCTGAACGTACTGACCACCCCTGATTATGACTTACACGCCGACATTAATAATACTAACTTAAGACGTATAGAAAACATTTACAGTTACGTGAGAAAAAACTTGGCTGAAGATATTAATCAAACTGAAATTGCCAGCAAAGTAGGGCTCACCACGCAAGGCTTTAGTCGTTTTTTTAAAAAGTATACCGGCCTTACTTTTGTCAAATTTGTTAATACCTTAAGGGTTAATGAAGCGTGTCGTTTGTTAGTAAGAGAAAACTTTGATGTCACTCAAATTGCTTACATGTGCGGTTATCAAAACATCTCGAATTTTAATCGCCGTTTTCATGAGTTAAAAGGTATGACGCCAAGTGACTTTAGAAATGGCTATCGACAAGATTTGAAGTACTTACAGCTAGAAGCTTGCTAGGCTTGCCTGGCAAAGCAACGTCGGTTAAAGCCATAGTGAGTGCCTTACCTTGAATAGCTACCTTGAAGAAATACCCTTAAGAGAAAATATGAACAAAATAATTAATTTAGTGGCTGATATTGGTGGAACAAATATCAGGTTAGCACTTAGTGATAAAAAGAATAACCTAACAAACATTGAAACTTATCAATGTACCAAGTTTAAAAACTTATTTGAGGTTATAAGTCAGTATTTAACAGAACATAAAATACAGAATAGAAGTATCAATGCTTGCTTGGCTATAGCCTGTCCAATAGATAACGACCTAATATCAATGACTAATCTACCATGGAAGTTCTCGCAAAAAGACTTAAAGCAACAGTTAAACCTCAATAGTTTGACTTTAATAAATGATTTCACTGCTATTGCCATGGCAATTCCTTTTCTAAGTAATGATCAAAAGGTGCAAATTGGCAGCGGTGAGTCCACGCCTAGCAAAGCCATTTCGGTTTGTGGCCCAGGTACGGGTTTAGGTGTGGCGACATTGATCCCTGTTGATAACAAGTGGCATTGTTTGGGTGGTGAAGGCGGGCATATGGATTTTGCCCCCGTTGATACTCTCGAAATAAAAATACTGCACTATTTACAAGGAGTAAAAAATAGAGTGTCTTATGAGCAATTACTTTCAGGTTATGGTTTAGAGCAAATTTATCAGGCATTAATTGTACTCGATAGTTACCCAACTAAACGTAATGCAGCAGTGGATAAACTGACTGCCGCACAAATTAGCGCTCGGGCAGTTGCTAACTCTTGTTCCACTTGTTATCAGGCACTGTCACTGTTTTGCCGTGTGCTTGGTTCATTCGCTGGAAATTTAGCATTAATGGCGAATAGTTTGGGAGGTGTTTATATTGCCGGTGGTATTGTGCCAAAGTTTATTGAGTTTATTCAGCAAAGTGACTTTAGGTCGCGTTTTGAAGCTAAGGGACGTTTGACACCATTAACTCAACAATCACCTACTTATGTTATAACTGAGAAGCAACCAGGCTTATTGGGAGCCTCTGCTTATTTAAATCAATTTAATTGCTGTTAATTCTGTAATATTCCATTCATTAAATGCTTGGTAGTTATGCAAAACTGCTGAGCTTGACCTTTCAATAGTAAATAGTATTCATAGAGTGTATAAAACTTCTTACTTTAAATTCTAAGATACTGTATTTTCGGATCTATTTTGACAGCTTCTTCATTACCTTCCCTAAAGACTTAATATATTAAGTGTTGAACCTTTTCGGTCTGCTGTTAGTAGATTCCACTCTAATCACTCTGCTATTTTTTTTAATCACAAATGTCTAAGTAAATTAAAATGCACTTGTTTAGTTGGTTTTTATTTAAAAACATCCTAGCTTTAATGTCGCGATTAAAAAAAATGTTTTGAAGTTTAATGAAAAGTCATGATAAACAAATGATTGTACTTTTATTGTCGTTTGTCTTTTTGTTTCTTTAAACTTACTATCTGTAGTTTTAAATTAAATGAATAGAAGGTAAATAAATGGACGTTGTTTCCAAAACACTTACCCCTTTATACGTAGATTTAGATGGTACATTTACTAGATCAGATTTGCTTTATGAAAGCTTGGTAATTGCTTTAAAATCTAACCCTTTTATTGTTTTTATGTGCTTTCTTTGGTTGGTCCGAGGAAAAGCTTATTTAAAATATAAGCTGTCTCAAAGAGCAAACGTTAACAGTCGCTTAGGGCGGGTTCAAACCCACGTTTTCTTATTTTTGTTTCACCTAATATTTCGGTGATATTTTCATCTACCTAACAGTAAACCCAAATGATAAACTCTTCTAATGGCATGTTCTGAATCGCTTTATAATGTTTTTTGGCGATTACTATATATAAAGTCAGTGCATGCCTTTTTCAACCTTAGTCACTAAACTTTAAAGTCGCGCATGGCGTTAATGTTGTGAAATAACATTTCTTTAAAAAAATATCGGTAACGAGTTACTTCGCTACCAAATCTACTGATATTAGGTCAATAGGAGAGGTTCAATCATATCATTAATCACTTTTTTCTCTTACGTTAAGGTGCTGATGCCGATATTGCATTAATAACAGTTGAAAAGGTTTGATATCCTTGTGCACCAACGATTAAACGAGCATTTATCAATTTATCTCCTTTAATTATGCCAATCAAAAAGCTCGGTGTTCCGCTTATACCTAAAGAGGCTCCGAAGCCTTGATCGGCTAATACTTCTTCTGCCTTGCTCTTATCTTTACTACATTGATTAAATTTCGTTAAATCTAATTTAAGATTAGATGCTAATTCTGTATATCGCTCAGGTCCTAAATTACGAATGTTACTGAATAAACTGTCACGCATTGGCCAATAAGCGCCTTGCGCTTGAGCACAACTTGCTGCAATGGCTGCGCCTTGTGCTTGTGGATGAAAATCGAGGGGGAAATCTCGTGCAATGTAGCGAACTTTTCCGGTATCTATATAATTTTTTTTAATGGGGGGGAAGGTTTGCTCAGCGAAACGTTTACAGTAGGGGCATTGAAAATCAGAAAATTCTATAATCGCTATTTTAGCCTCTGCACTGCCTAATAACGGGTCGTCTGGGTTTAAGTCTAAGGTTAATTCAGCGGGAATGGGTTGCGCCGCAGGCTCAGGAGTGTCCATGGCAATTTTATGAATATCAGTTAATGCTTGACGAATAACGGCAATTTCTTTTTTTAAATGCTTTAAGTCGTCTTTTATTACCTGTATATCTGGGTCGGTTTGAACCGCTTTAGTTTGTTGTTTAATGTCGGCATCTTTACAGCTTACTAAGCATACAAATAAAGATAAAATTATTATTGGTTTATTTCTCATAACCCTTAAGGCTCCGTGGTGAAATTACTGGGAACAGTTGTACCGTTAAATGAATTATTGGCCAAATCTCGCATTCCTGACAATGTTCTGACACGATAGTTTGTATTATTTACCAGAGACTCATCTGGAGTGAAAGTCACTGTCATCTGGTCGGCTGAAACACTGTAACTACCGGCTACCTTTGTACAACAAGGAGAGGTTCGTTCAATGTAAAAGTTCCCCGGTAAGGTCAAAGCATTAATCGGCTCATTGAACACCGCGATTGCTGTTGTGGTAACCGCGACATTTATGCTGGTATTTACGGGCGTTATCGACGTTAAGGTTGGCCGTGTTGTATCTGTAATAGTCCCGGTGGTGAAACCTGAGGCAAAGGCTATTGGCATCGCATTACCTGCGAGATCTTTGACTCCCGTAACATCGATAGAATGTAATTCATTCATTGTTAAATCACCATTTGGCGTTAAGGTTACTCTTCTATTACCATTACTAAGAACTTTGGAAGTCGAAACCAGTCCACTAGTATCACTCAAGATAATATCCATCAAGCTTTCATTGCGAATCGGTTCATCAAATTCAACAACAATTACACTGTTTAACGGCACATTGGTAAATCCGTTTATAGGACTTACGCCGGAAACAGCTGGTGGTGTATTGTCTTCTGCATCGCTGGTAACGAAATTAGCGGGTACAGAAGTACTGCCATAGGAATTATTGGCAAAATCACGTACGCCCGTGAGTAATCGGACACGATAGCTGTGAGACGTTTCTAAATTGCTATCGGGTGTAAAAGTAGCACTGAACATATTACTGCCAACTTGCACAGTCCCCGCTACTTTTGGACAACAAGGATTGGTACTTTCAATATAAAAACTGTCTTTGGTTACCGTTAAAGGGTTTACCCGTTCGGTAAACATAACCTGTGCCACTAAATTTATGGGTACATTACTAGCGTTATTGATTGGGTCAACAGAGGCCAATAAGGGGCGGCCAAAATCGAGATTGTCGTTGGTGGTGAAATCACTTATCGCTGGCGCTGCAATGGTATTATCGGCAAGATCTTTAACACCATCTATGGTTAAGGTATGAAGCTCGTTTGCCATTAACGGATTTCGAGGGGTTAACATAAGCTTACGGTTAGCATTGGTTAATGTCATGATTAAATCAACATTTTCGGCACTATTACTAAGAATAATACCTGTCAAATGACCACTTTGAATAGGTTCATCAAAATGAACTTCGATTACACCATTAATAGGTACATCCGTTAAATTATTTTCTGGACTAACCGCAACAACAGACGGCGGTGTAAGATCTTCTATTGCATTGGTGGTAAAGCTAGTGGTTGGCATAAAGAATGAGTTGCCCGCGTAATCAGTTGGCACAATGCCTGAACGGAATACAGTATGACTGCTGTTTAAGGCTAAGCCACTATCTGGCACGAACATCATCGTACGGCCATCACCGCTAAGGTTTTGGGTGGATGGTAGATTGGTAAAGCCGGTATTCTCTCTTATTAATACTCCAATATGTTCAAATACGCTAGGATCTAATGCTTCATTTACTTCAACTTCAATAACTGCATTGACCGGAACATCAGTCGAGCTACTAACCGGTGTGTTTCTAACAAATATCGGTGATTGGGTATCGGGTAATTCTCCCGTGGTAAAGCTGGTGGTTTGACTGGTAATGGTATTTCCCGCTAAGTCATTGACCCCACTAAGAGTTAAATCATAACTGGTGTTCTCTTTTAAAGGATTATGAGTAACTAGGGTAACCATATTTTGTCCATCGCTAAATATTTGGCTACTGATACTACACGCGATTGCTGCGCCACTACCGTCATTGATTTCGATATTATTCTCAGATACTGCAGTAATATTGATTGATTCATCAAACAATATGCGGATAAGGGCATTGGTAGGAATACCTATTGCACTGTCCGGAGGCGAGACACTCACCACTGCGGGTGAACTGTTGTCTTCAGTTGTACCTGTGGAAAAGAAGCGTGTCCAAGTACCAAATGTAGGTTGTTGTCCATCTAGGTCTTTAATGCTGTTAAATAAGCGATAGAAATAATTACTGCTATCGTTAAGGTTAGCGTCTGGGGTGATACGAACAGTATTACCATCGATTAAGCTGACGGTAGCAGCCACCAGGTTAGCAGCACCGAAGTTTTCACGCAATTCAACTGTGCCACCATTTACCGTAGTAGGGTCAAGCGCTTGATTAAATTTAATATCAAATTGACTGTTAACCAATACGTTATTAGTCGTTTGTTGGAATAAACTTTCACTGATAACCGCTGGAGTTATAGAACTATCAGCTTGTTCAACCCTGAAAGAACCTTGATAATTATTTAGTGCGTTTCCACTGGTGTCCTGTGCGCTAGTATCAAGGAAAATTTGAATTAAAGTGTTGTTCTCCCATGGGATATCTGGAGTAAAGGTAACGGTGCGCCCATCTCCCATCACGTCTGTTGTGCCGAGGATTAATACGCCGTCTTGAACAACATTCAAGGCATCGGCAATTGTCGATTCGTCCATGACTTCGTTAATGAATAAGGTGAAGTTGCTGTCCATAGAAACGTTGTTTGCCCCATTACCTGGACGTTGACCAACAACCGAAGGTCTACCAGTGTCTATCGCAGGTCCGGTGAAAAATTCAATGGTGTAGTACGCCAATGCATTACCGGATAAATCTTTAATGCCTTTGGTTAACACTAAAGTAATTAGGCTATTACTAGGTAAGGTATCGTTAAGGAACAAGGTTCTATTGTCACTTGATAGACTCCTTTGAGGGAATAATCTAGCGCCATTAGCAAAGAACTCAACGGTATTATTAGATAAAGTGTTGGATCGTATCGACTCTGAGAAAGTCACCACAACGGGGTTATTGATTAAGCTAACGTCTGTTGCACCATCGATAGGGGTAACCATTAGCACTGTCGGTGACGTGGTATCTTGTGTACCAGCAGGGTCTATAGTGAAACTAGTTGGCACCGAGGTACTTCCGTAGGTATTACCCGCTAAATCGTGCACGCTACTAAATACTCGTAAACGATAGGTTTGGCTAGCAGTTAACGGGGCGAATGGGGTAAAGTTAACGGTTTGATCGTTATTGGATAAACTCACTGTGCCGGCAATACGTGCGGTACCACCAGACGTTTGCTCTACATAAACACTGCTTGCACTAACTGTGAGTGGATTCAATCGCTCACTCAACGTCGCTGAGATAACCGCATTACTACTGACATTAACAGCACCATTAACCGGAGAGGCTGAAACCAGTGTTGGCCGTGTGGTATCTGCCGTACTGCTGGTCACGTCAAAACTACTGCTAAAGTCAACTCCCGTATTTCCAACAAGATCGGTATAACCAGTTAAATCTATTTGATAACTGCCTGCGGTTAACAATGTTGCAGGGGTAAAGAATAGGGTGTGACGATCGCTGCTCATGGTTATTGTGCCTGCAATTGGCACGCTACTAAGGCTTACAACTAACGCATCGGCAGGTAAATCGACCAGTGTTAAGGTTTCATCAAACCTAATGGCAATCACGCCGTTGCTGGGCACATTGGTTATGCCATTGGCTAAACTGATGCCAGTAATCACAGGTCCGGTGTTATCAGCACTATCTCCGGTGACAAATCTTGATGGAACAGAAGTACTTCCATAGGTGTTGTTAGCAAAGTCGCGGGCACCGGTAAGTATGCGAATACGATAACTGGTTCTCGGTAATAACGGCTCAAGTGGGGTAAATGACGCATGTAACTGATCTGCTGATACCGTGATTACTCCGGGTACTTTCGGACAACATCTTGGCAAGGTTTGTTCAATATAAAAGCTACCGGTATTGATTGATAATGGATTTAGTCGTTCGTTGAATGAAATATGGGCAACCATATTAGTGGGAACATTACTGCTGGGGTTAACCGGATCCACTAATCTTAGCAAGGGTCTGAAAAAATCAACCCCATCTTCGGTGGTAAAGTTGACATTTATCGGTCCGGTAAGCACGTTATTACTTAAGTCTTCAATATCATTAATACTGACAGTATGTATGGTATCAGCACGAAGTAGGCTTTGTGGCACTAACGTTACGGTACGGTTGCCGTTACTGAACTGCTTAGTCACCACCAGTGTACCAACATCATCAGTAAGACTAATGCCATCAAGGCTAGAGGTGCGAATCGCCTCATCAAATTCTATTTGAACCACGCCATTTCTTGGAATTCCGATTAGGTTATTTGCCGGACTTACTCCCACTAATTGTGGTGCGGTAATATCTGGGTCATAAGAGGTGGTGAAACTGAAGGTCCAATTAAATAATTGATTGTTAGCATAATCTGTCAGGCTGTTGCCTGAACGGAAAACCGAATGACTACGGTTAACCAGTAAAGCTGCATCAGGAGTAACAGTTACTTGTCGAGCGTCATCACTTAAGGTTGAACTCATTGGAAGATTCAAGAACGTTACATTGTCACGTAACACAGTACCAGAATGCTCAAACCTTGCGGGATCTAGCGCTTCATTGACTTCAAAATTAACCACCGCATTTACGGCGACGTTTGTTGCGCCGTTAAAAGGGTTGGTCCTGATTAATACAGGGGAAACGGTATCGGGTTGAGTGCCTGTGGTAAATTCTGTTGTTTGTGGGGTAATCGCATTACCCACTAAATCGGTTATGCCATCAAGGGTTAATTGGTGAACTGTATTTTCTTTTAATGGCGCGTGAGGCACGATTAAAATTTCTTGTTGACCGTCATTGAAATTTTGGCTGGTAATGGTACAAGCAATCGCCGTATCAGTACCGTTATTTAAGTTCACTGTCATTTCATTAATGGTACTTATGGCACTTCTTTCACTTAATAATAGCCGGATCACCGCATTAGTGGGAATTTCAATACTGTTATCCGGTGGCGAAATAGCCACAACGCTTGGTGAGTCATTGTCTGCTAAATTGCCCGTGGTAAAGAAACGTGTCCAAGTACTAAAGGTAGGCGCAACACCATCGAGATCGCGCAAGCCATTCAATAATCGATAGAAATAGTTACTGGTGCTTGCTAGCGGCGAATCCGGCCTAATGCGTATGGTATTTCCATTTATCAAACTGATATCAACCGCCACTAAACTGCCACCGCCAATGTTTTCTTGTATAAAGACATTAGTGCCATTGACCGTTGCAGGGTCTAAATCTTCATTAAATTGAATATCAAAATAGCTATTAGTCAAAATATTATTGGTACTTTGATCAAATAATGATTCTCTATTCACAAAGGGGGCTGTTGACGACGTATCCGTTATTGTTCTAAATGAACCTTGGTAATTGTTCATAGCGTTGCCAGCAATGTCTTTAGCACTTGTGTCTAAAAATACTTGTACTAATGCATTTGTTTGCCATGGTGTATCTGGGGTAAATTCTATATTTCGACCATCACCGGTAATATCAATTGTGCCTTCAACAACATCACCATTTTGTGAGATATGCAGCGCACTGGGAAGGGTAGCTGCATTCATCACTTCATTGGTAAACAATACGACACTGAGATCTGTCGCCACATTTGTAGCTCCATTGCCGGGTCGTTGAGTAAATACCGATGGTCTGCCGGTATCTGTACCTGCAATAGTGGAAAAGTCACTGGTGAAGTTAGCCATGGCATTACCTGCTAAATCTTTTACCGTATCGGTAATAATGACCGTAATAGTGCTGTTACCCGGTAAGTTATCTCGTAACGTGATGGTGCGGTTATCTAAGGAGCGGCTAATGGAGGGGAAAAGTCTTACACTGTTTGCATAGAGTTCAAAGCCATTGTTATTCACGGTACTCGGGTTAAGCGATTCGGTAAACGTAATGACCACTGAGGTATTTATTACCCCAATATCACTGGCACCATCATTCGGTGTGATCATTTGTACTTGCGGGCTAGTGGTATCGTTAGATTCACCAACATCTATAGTAAATGAACTGGGCACGGACGTACCTGAGTAGGTGTTGCCAGCCAAATCATGAATACTTGTTAATGCTCGTATTCGATAATTTTGACCTGGTAATAGTGGCGTTAATGGTGTGAAAGTAGCTGTTAGACCATCAGCAGACAGATTCAAATCTCCTGCAATACGCGTAGTGCCACCAGATGTTTTTTCAACATAAAAAGTACTACTGTTAACGGTGAGTGGATTAACGCGCTCACTAAAGGTTGCTGACATGCTGGCATTGGCGGCAACCGAGTTATTACCATTGGTTGGGGAAACTGAACTGATGGTTGGTCTGGTAGTGTCTGATGTCGACACTGCGCTAAAGCTACTTTCAAAGGTGATTCCGGTATTACCGGCAATATCGGTTAAACCGATCAAGCTTAAGGTGTAATCGCCTTCTGCCAATGCAATGTCTGGGATAAATATAATGGTCATGCGATCACTGCTCAAGCTAATAGCCCCGGCAATCGCCAAACCATTGAGCCTTATTTCAATACTATCATTGGCTAAATTAACTAAGTTGATCGGCTCGGATAATTTCACTTGAATTTTTGCATTGGCAGGGACGTTTATTAGTCCATCTTCTATACTCAGCCCAGCTACAATTGGCGCCGTATTGTCTTCACCTGCACTGGTGGTGAAATTAGAAGGTACTGAAGTACCAATATATGAATTGTTAGCAAGATCTCTAGCTCCTGTTAGCAATCTGACACGATATGAAGTTAACGGCTCAAGTGATTCGCTAGGCGTCAAGGTAGCACTGAGACGGTCTGCAGCTACGGCGATATTTGCCGCAACGGGGAAACAACAAGGATTAGATTTTTCTACATAGAAACTTGTACTATTAAGGGTTAAATCATTAAACCGTTCATTAAAGGTTAAATTAACCGACATATTGGTTGGCACATTACTACGGTTATTTAAGGGATCAACCTGAGTAAAGCTCGGTCTTGCAATATCGCCTAGCTCATCAGTTTCGAAAGTAAAGCTGATCGGGTTATCAATGGGGTTACCGACTATATCGGTTAGGCCAGTACTGACATTTACCGTATGAGTGGTATTTGGTGCAAGGGCATTTTCTGAAATAAAACTTAAACGCCTGTTAGCATCTTCAAGCGAAACAGAGCCAGAAACTTCACCTTCATTCGTGGTTACTATGATGCCTCGCACAGCATCTACCAAGTTCATCGGTTCATCAAACTGTAATTGGATTAAGGCATTAACCGGTATGTTCAGATCAAAGTCTTTTGGACTGCTGGCAATAAAGTTTGGTCGGTCAGCATCTTCAACAAAAGCGGTCGTGAAGAAATAATTGTGTTGAAATAGTAGTGAGTTACCGGAAACATCTTTCGTGTTGGTGGTAATAAACACGGAATGACTACGGCCAATAGCCAAGGTACTGTCTGGTACAAAAGAAGCCACTCTGCCATCGGGATCCACTTGGATCATGCCAGGAACATTAGTGAAGGTGATGTTATCGCGAACAATAAAGTTAGCTGGTGTTAAAGTACTGGGATCCATGCGTTCACTAAATTCTACAGTAAACGGCGCATTTACCGGCACATTAGTACTGCCATTAATCGGGCTAGTGCGTATTACCGTAGGGCGTTCAATATCAACAAATTCGGCTGTGAAAAATGAGCTATTAAAGCTACCGATCATCAAATTACCCGCAATGTCTCTAATTCCTTGTACTTCAACGGCAAGCGTGGTTAAGCCAGGCATTTGTTCATTTGGGGTAAAGGTCACAGACAATAAATCATTTGATAAACTAACACTGCCTTCAATAAATACGCCGTTGGTTATACTGACCGTACCGTTAACAACCGAAACCGCCTGAAGTTGTTCATTAAACCGGATCACTATCACAGAATTAGTTGGTATATCATTCGCTAAGTCGAGTGGCGTTATTTGAGCAACGGCAGGTGCTACCACATCGTCATTGAATGGATCAGTTCCAAGTTGTGACTCTTCTAGGTTAGTAAAACCATCATTATCTGGGTCATCTAAAGCATCAGTAGGATCTGTGGGATCTAACCCATATTGTGACTCGTAACCATCGGGCATTCCATCACCATCAGTGTCAGCGCGTAAGGGGTCTGTAATGAAACCATCGGCACCGGCGATAACTTCTTCACCATCGAGTATCCCATCACCATCTGTATCAGGATTTGTTGGGTCGGTGTTTTCTAATACTTCTTCACTGTTTGGTAATCCATCGTTGTCACTGTCTTCACTGCCATCGGGGATACCATTAAAGTTACTGTCTGAACGTAGTGGGTCAAGTCCTAATAATATCTCGACACCATCGGGTAATCCATCGTTGTCACTATCAGGATCGAGAATATTGATAAGACCATCACCGTCAGAGTCAGAGGTTGGATTGACTTCTGAGCCGTCTAATAGCCCATCGCCGTCACTATCAGATAATAACGGGTTAGAGCCTAATCCTAGTTCTTGTGAATCATCTAAGCCATCGCCATCGGTATCATTTAGGAAGATGCTGGTCCCTAAATTAAATTCTTCTGTATTATCTAAACCGTCAAGATCAAAATCGAGAAATGCATCACCGTCGTCGTTAAGATCAAGGCCAATTCCCCCTGGACGTGATAAAATTTGAATTTCAGAAAGACCTGGCGTATTACTTTCATCATCGGTTGCACTAAAACGAATACTGCGAATCATATCGATATCAACAGGTACCGCTAAATCACGGGTAGGTGAGGGTAAAAAGACTTCGCCCGAATCAAACACTGAATTGTTAGTGACATCAAACGCTTCAATGCGACCAGCAAAGAAATCGAACCCTACCGGATTAGCACGATTACCTAATAATCTTACTTGGGCAACATCGACATCTTCAGGTAGAAAAATTTCTATAAAAGGCGCACTACGTTTGTTTGCAGCATCCCCGACACCCGTAAACCACGAAGTGAAAATATTGCCATCAATGGCACGTTCTGGCACATTGCCGCCCGAGAAACTACTGGCATTAACCACCACACCGGGCAATCGGGCTAAGTTAGCTCCACCGGGATTAACTGAATTTAACGTTTCATAATCATCTGGCAATCCATCTTCATCGGCATCAAGGGTTAAGTTAATCATCAGTTGAATGGTGGCAATAACGCCTTCGTGCGTTGCGGTGACTAAGGCTGTGCCACTAGAAACCGCCAAGACAAAGCCATCTGAACTTACCGTTGCGATGGCAGGGTTAGAGACTAGATAAAAGGTCCCTGAATTTTCTAATGTTAAGTCGATTTCAGTACCATCAGGTAATGTACCCGTAGTGACAAGCTGTGCCCCATTGGCCAGTGGAGTCAGCTCTAGTGCAGGAGACGTTATATTAATGGATACTGGTACCGGGTCGTCTTGTGTAAACGAAATGTCGTCGAAGAGGGTTTCACCGTTTGGTGTGCCAAGAACAAAAGGGGATTGTCCATTGTCAACACTGCCATCAGCTCGAGCACAGACTACACGTACCCTAAAGGCACCCTGCGGGACAGGGACATTAGGAATAATAAAAGTACCATCTACATTGACTTGCGTTTGGCGATTTAAAATGGTGGCAATACAATCTTCATTAAGTATAGGACCCGCATTAGGGATATCTATAATTACAGGTGGCCCAGGTAATTCATCATCATCTTTGTTGGCTAAGGATAGGGAGCTAAAACCTATCATGCTTGACAGTAAAATCACAGGGAGGCACTGTCGCAATGAGTGTAGAAACACATTGTCATATTTCTGAGAAAATCGTTCGGTATTCATTTGTTTACGACCTCCACATTCACTTTATCTAGATAAAGTTTTGTTAATGTCTTACTTCAGCTCTCCAACAACCAATTTACGGTCTTTTTCAGACCACTGCAACCGGGCTTTATTTCTTGAAAACCATAATGATAAACGACTATGGTTATCGATGATTTGATCGGATAACTGTGTATTTTGCTGTAAAATTTTCTTCAAACGCTGCATATAAGCTTTGTTATTCTCATTTTGAGTTAAATAACCTGGCTCTAAAAAAGCAACAATTTTTGCTATTGCCATGGTATAGCCTTGGTTCCGTTTGTTAACGTTATCTATTTCCTTAGTAGAAATTTGAAAATAAATTTTACTATCCCTTTCCTGAATTTCTCCAAATAACATGCCATTATTAATACTTTCTTGACTCACTTGATTGAGCATATTGTAATACCAATACTGTTCGCCTTCAAAATTAAAGCGGTTATCTTTTGAAAATTCATGTTGCTCCACTTCTTCGTGCAAGTGGTTATTTAAGTTGTTATCAGCCATCGCATCACCACTGAATACGGTAAAAAAAACTAAGGGTAACCACCATCTAAATATCACTTAATTCATCCTATTTTTAGTCATCATTTACATGCCGTAGCTTTACCAACTTTTGAACCCTTGACAGGATAACAGGACGCTTCACACCCATAGGCTTTGTCGGTATCTGGGTCAATACAAGTTTTACAGTCGGCTCCTGAAGTACAAGCTATTTCGCCCAAAACAGTGCCATCTGCTTTACATTTACGATGTCTTTGACCGCCTGCAGCATGAACAATTTCATGTAAGGTACTTGACGCTAAATCTTGACAGCCCGCGACATCGAGAGCAGCTTTACCTAAAGTTAAGGTGTTTGAGCCTGGTGCTGCGCCACCACAATTTGGATTGGTTGAACTACATTTGACTTTAAAGTTTTTATCTTTAAGGAAATCTGTGATCTTTTTCTTAAGTGGTTCTTTCATACACGCAGAGAAGGCTTTTCCACCGGCTTCTTTAAGCGCATCAAGTAGTTTTTTGACATTAAATCCATCAGCACTATCTTTACAGGTGCCGTTGTCACAAACACCTCGGCACGAATCATCGATCGAGTAGGTCACACCGTTGGACGCCACTGATTGAGGCCCATCCGCACAAGCATTGCCATCTTTACCTGTGTCAGTGACACAAGCGTTGTCTTCACATTTTTGGCAAGGACCACATTTAGCGGCACAAGTAGTTGGCGGTTGCGGTTGACCACAACCACCCCAACCAGCACGAGTAATACCAAACCCGGGATCAGAGACAATCACCGAGGCATCTTCTGACACCGTGCCTTTACCTATATTGATGAACTCATTCAAGGCGTGGTCAAACTGGAAGATATCAATCACTCTGCCTGGGGGTAGACCATCATTGGGAATGCTAATTTTTGCTGGCGGATTAAATTTCACGCCAGCAGGTTGAACGGTCCATGCTGGAGGCATAAAGAAGGTACCACTTGGCGGTGGCATAGGCACTTTGTCTAAATGCACCTGACTGATAGTCAATTGCCCCGTGCTATCACCATTAGGAAATGTCACTGAATTGGCAAACACGGTAAGATTCAAGCCAGCCACGCCGGACATTGCTATGACAACATCGTCATTGCCACCAACAAGTTTAGAGTCTTGGGTTTGAATCGCCGGTAAAATAATCGGCATACCCAGATCGTTTTGTTGTCCTGCCACCGTGACTGTTTCGAAATGCAATACAGGGAAAGTTTCTGGTCGTGGGCTACTCGTTGGGTCAATTTCCAAGTCAATTTTGCCAATGGGGACATTTTCTAATAAGAAGAACCCTTCTGCATTGGTGATACCGGTTGCTGTGCTATTCGGGATAGAAACAACAGCGCCGGGTATCGCTGTTAAACCACTATCAAGAACTACTCCTTTGAATGCGGTATCTTCAGGAAGTCCAGGTGTTAAACCTGATGAAGTAAAGGTTGCTGGCAAACGAGCTAAGCCGACGAATGTAGCATTGACTACATTATTATTGATACCGGGCTCCAGACTTAGGGTTAACACAGCACGTGCGACACCGTCTGTGCCTGTTTGTTTCACTAATGTGCTATTACCATCTAAATTTCCGTTGCCTTTTACCACTGCAAACGTTACTTGTATACCTTCTATTGGATTTCCATCGATATCAACAACTAACGCCTCTAAAGGATTAGGCAATGGACTGCCCACCAGACCACGCTGGTTGTCACCATTGGTCATTAATATTTTATCGGCAGGCTGTGTGAGGGCTGTGGCACAAAATTCAACTTCGCCAACAACACCTACCGCCGTTGCTTTCACTCTGTTATTACCTTCACCAGCGGTAGCACCTAAGGTGAAAAACACCTGAGCTTTACCTGAGCCATCGGTGGGTATTTGAATAACCCTCATCAGTGGTTGGCCCATTATGGGGCTAACACCGCCGTTATTTCTGGTCACTTCAAATTTCACTAGTCGACCAGCCACGGGATTTCCTAAACTATCTAACACTTGAGCAACTAAGGGTTGTACTAGCTGTGAGGTCACTTCACTTGCTTGACCGCTACCACTGAATTGACTCATTCGAGCACCAGCAGGCATGGTAAATGTTACATCAATTTGGTGAGTGCCTTGATTACCCACTTGGTCGGTGGCAATAGCTTCAATGGTATTGGGACCATTAACCAAAGGTACAGAAGTCGCTAAGAAAGATCCTGATGCAACGGTTGCCTGAATGCCATTAACATACACGGTAGGATTGACGGCACCATTAACAATGTCATTCACTTGTCCGGTGACATCAACGGTGTTATTAACAGAAACAAAGGCGTTTGAAGGGGAAGTGATCACGACGATGGGCGCAATATTGTCACGAGTGATATCAACAGAATCAGTGCCGGTTCTGCCAGATGCTTTTGTGCCAACAGCCACTAGCATGTTTTTTCCTTCGCGTAATGGTACTAACGCAGAAAACTGGCCATTATTTATTGTGGCGTCAACCCCGTTAACTCGTACAGTTTCCGCATTGTCACTGATGGTTCCCTCTACCAAAATTTCCGCTAGAATTGTTATTAAGCCTTCAAGGGGGGAACTAACCGCAATTGCAATGGGTTCAACATCCACTATAAAGTTTATTTGTGTATTTGCTGAGTTACCGGCGGTATCGCTGATTTGTGCACTTAAGGTAATATCCCCGTCAGGTAAGGCTGAGTTGAAAACACAAAATGCATCTGAAGTGTCGGCATTACAGTTAGTCGCAACCGGTGAGCCATTCATACTTATCTGTAATGAATTTTCATCAATGGCAACATTATCCGCATAAATAATTTCTAATTCTGGCAGGTTGTTAATTAACAATGCACCGTCAAAAGGGGCCAATATGGATATGGTAGGCGGTGTTACATCTCCTACGGATAGATCTAGTGTTACAGAAATTTGAACGTTTGCAGCATTCGTGCTGGTGTCTGTTGCTATGGCAAGAATAGTGTTTGCACCCACATTAAGCGGTATACTTGCATTGTAGTTAGTACCATCAGATATAGCATTTATGCCATTAATAACAACGGTATCAATGGCTATATCATCATTTGCACTGACAGATACATTGACAGGACTTTCGCCGACAATACTGCCATCATCAGGTGAAAGGATCTCGACAGTGGGGGGAGACGAATCTAGTGACACTAGCTCGATATCAATCGATCTTGATGCACTATTCTCTGCGGCGTCCTTTGCAGTTGCGGTGATAGTATTGTTTCCTGCAATCAAAGGAACGTTGGCGTTATAATTTGTCCCATCAAAGTCAGCTGGAACACCGTTTACGGTTACTGAGGCTACAGCAACATCGTCGCTGGCTTCAACGGATACAACGACAGGTGACTCATTCACTGTGTCACCATCTTGAGGAGATAAGATATTAAGTGTCGGTGGAATCCCATCTAAGACAACGAGTTCTATATCAATAGACGCTGAGGCTAAATTCCCCGAGGTATCAATTGCTTGTGCTATTAATGTATTGCTGCCTTCTACTAATGGAACATTCACATTGAAATTAGTACCGTCAAATACGGCATTGAAACCATTGACGGTAACACTTGCTATGCCGACATTATCTGTCGCGGTGATACTGACACTTGCAGGAGATTGATTGAAGCTATCTCCATTATTGGGTGATAGAAAATCGATGTCAGGGGGAATATCATCGGGAACCGAACGTTCTACGGTGATGCTATTTGTTGAGGTGTTTCCAGCCGCATCAGTGGCCTCTGCAATCAACGTATTTAAGCCGATATTAATTGGTACAATGGCACTAAAATTAGGGCCATCAAAGTTGGCAGCGATGCCATTTACTGTAACAGTCTCGACACCAACATTATCGGTCGCGTCAACGAGAACTGTGATGGGGGAGTTGCTAAATAATTGATTATCAATGGGGGATGTTATCTCGACCGAGGGCGGTTGTTCGTCAATAAGAATAAAATCAATTTGATATTGAAGAGCGTTGGGGTCAAAGGCAAAACGGCGATTGTGGCGGAAGGAAAAGGTATTGGTAGTGGTCATATTAGCGGTAGATAAATAATCACCTACTGTAATTTGATTATCGACAATAACAGTATTGGGGGAGTTACTGCTTACGGTAATAACAACGTTAGAAAAACTCCCTTCGGTATTAGACAAATTTAAGGTATTGGTATATTGAACATCCGTTCTTGATACTCGTGCTGAACTGACAATATTCCTGCTATCGACCAAGATTTCGGCCAAGGCGGTGGGTATCCAAAAGAGTACTAATAAACAAATAAGGCTAATGCGTTTTAAACGATGGCCAATATCCATCACATTCCCCCTTGGCGATCAATACAATAAAATAAACTGTTCAGCCAGGATAATGCATGCTGAAAGTTTCACTAATTTATTCCATGAGCGATAAGCGTATGGGCATTGATAGCTAACTTGCGGCAAGATATGCGTTTAATTATTTTACATACTACCAACATAAAATGGCGCTGGGTCAGCTGATCATTCCACCGTTATATTCACAACAGTGGAGTCAATAATTCTGACAAAAAGCTCAGGGAGTACGTCAAATACAATAAAGAGGTTTGGTAAAGCTAATTTTTAAGCTAGCTTTAAATAAAACAGCACCTAAAATGCTTACTGTATTACATTCTATTAAGTTAGAAAGCATAGTTGAGAGATAATTAAAATTCAAGGCGGTTAATGAGAAAAAATTGACATTATAGAAAAGGTAAATTTAAGGTATTGAAATTTTTAATATAATGTTGATAGGAATTTAACGAGATAAAAACATTCTAAAATTAACGTTGTTCAGTAAATAGTCAAAGGCGTTATTTAGCTTATTATCCTTTAGACATATATATCCTAGGGCAGCCTAGACAATAGACATACCCTAAATTTTATAAGAACTAAATCACCAAGGCGTAGTGATTAAAATCAAATGTTTTTACTCTTTTTATTAGCTTTCAATGCCACCATTCCTAACATAAACAACCATAATGTCGCAGGTATTGGTACAGGCAACAACGTAACTGAGTTAATTGAGGTAGAGCCACTGTCTATAACAGCAAAAAAAGGGTCGAAAACTTCAAAAAACTGCTCAAATGGAACGCCGTTACCGAGAAAGTCAAATTCAACAACAAAGCCACCTAACATGTCGCCGTGCAAAATACCTGGTGCAGATAAGGCGAAGACATCATAAAATCCAACGTCTGGTAGAAAAGGGTCCGGTGGAAAAACCTCAGGATCCCAACCTGCTGGCGCCTCAATAGCAACAATATCCTCATATAATCCAAGATCAAAATGAATCCAAAACGACTCTAAATTAAATGGTAATACATTGTTTGTTACGACATAGGTTGCTTCCCAACGGTCACTCGTTTTTTGCACTAAATCAACTTTAATTAGCGTTGCATTGGTTGATGCAGTCATCATTAAGAATAATGCCCCAGCTAGCCAATGAATTATTTTTTTTTGCATGAATGGTTATCCTTTTTACTTTATTGTTTTTGATAAAAAGTTATAAAATTTAAAATCGAATACAAATAAATAAACACGCTGTCGATGGTTAATTAAATTTCACCATAAACATTATAGATTTTAAGTAAAGTTGAACTTTATTGATAATACAAGTCAAGAGTAAATATAATTTGTATATAAGACATTATATTAACGGTCAAAGTGCTAATTCACAAAGGATTGGTGTAAGTATGCTAGGCTGTCCAAAGAATCTTGTCGATTCAGAGCGCATTCTTACTCAGCTTCGCACTGAAGGTTATGATGTAACTAATAGCTATGATGATGCGGAATTAGTGATTGTTAATACCTGTGGTTTTATTGATAGCGCAGTACAAGAGTCTTTAGATACCATAGGTGAAGCGTTAGCAGCAAATGGCAAGGTATTGGTTACCGGTTGTTTAGGTGTTAAAAAAGACGAAATTGTCGAACTTCATCCCAATGTTCTAGGGGTTACTGGCCCGCATGCTTATGATGAAGTATTAAAGCAAGTGCATGAACATGTTGCTAAGCCTGTGCATAATCCATTTATCGATTTAGTCCCCGATCATGGTGTTAAACTTACGCCTAAGCATTACGCTTACTTAAAAATATCTGAAGGGTGTAACCATCGTTGTACCTTCTGCATAATCCCATCAATGCGTGGTGATTTAGACTCTCGTCCGGTAGGCGATGTAATTGGTGAAGCTAAGCGATTAGTAAATGCTGGTGTAAAAGAGCTTTTAGTTATTTCACAAGACACCTCTGCTTATGGTGTTGATGTTAAACACAAAACAGATTTTTTGGATGGCATGCCAGTTAAAACTCACATGCAGCAGCTTTGTGAAAAATTAGCGAAGCAGGGCGTTTGGATACGTTTACATTATGTTTATCCTTATCCGCATGTTGATAAAATCATTCCATTGATGGCGGAAGGTAAAATACTGCCGTATTTAGACATTCCTTTTCAGCACGCAAACAAGCGTATTTTGAAGTTGATGAAACGTCCTGGTAGTTCAGATAGAACGCTAGAGCGGATAAAGAAATGGCGTGAAATTTGCCCAGAATTAGTGATCCGTTCAACCTTTATTGTTGGTTTTTCGGGTGAAACCGAAGCAGAGTTTGAAGAATTGTTAGATTTTTTAGAAGAAGCACAATTAGATCGCGTTGGCTGCTTTAAATACTCGCCCGTTGAAGGTGCTACTGCAAATGCTTTACCTGATCATGTAGATGAAGTTATGGAAGACAGGTTACAACGTTTTATGGCAGTGCAGGCTAAAATCAGTGCAGACAAATTACAAGCACGCATTGGCCAAGAATATTTAATTCTAGTTGATGAAGTAAACTCACTTGGTGCGGTAGGGCGCTCTTATATGGATGCACCAGAAGTGGATGGCAAAGTTTATTTGTCTGACGATTTTGATGCCAAGCCGGGCGATTTAATTTGGGTACAAATTATTCATGCCGATGAGCATGATGTTTGGGGCGTTCGTGTAGAGGATTAAGAAAGCTTAACTATTCATGTAAAATCATTTATTTGAATATAAAGTAATATATTTTTAGTTAAATTTAACGAAAGGGACAACATGTCCCTTTTTTATTCTTATATTTGGAAATTAGCTGGCAGCTTGAACCCGTTTTATTTGGTTGCTTACATCAGGTAAATTCCCAGTTTTAACCCAAACTTTTGCGCCATTACTTTTTGCTGCTACTGCTAATGTGTCGTCTAAAGGTAAACGCATCCAGCTATGCTTTTGAAGTAAATCATCTTGTGCTTGTAACTCCCCCGCTAATACTAATATTTCAGCACCTTCAGGTACCGATAAATTTATTTTTGCATTTGGTTCAAAATAATAAACAGACACCTCTTCATGTTTGTCTTTGTATAACGGGGTAATAGATACGCCAACTGTTCGTGAAGGAATCGCTGACATTTTATCCATTTGTAGACAAACATGTGTTCTATCTTCAGGTTGAAATTGCCACAATTTTACAAAAATTATACAGCCGTTGTCAGATCGTGGCGTATGACCAGATTGAGGTGGATTTCGAATATACGAGCCAATAGGGTAATCTCCACTTTCATCTTGAAATATACCTTCAAGTACAACAAACTCTTCGCCCCCCGTATGAACATGAGGTGAAAATTTACTTCCTTTTGCGTATCGTACTATGGTGGTTGCTCTAGCAACTTCACCACCAACTCTATCTAAAGGTCTTCTTTCAACGCCGGGCATAGGTGAGGCCAACCAGTCTAATGATGCACTATGAACAACAGCTCTTTGATTAAAATCATCAAAAATTTCCATGAGTAAATCCTATCTAAAAAAGATTAAAGGGAAAGCCAGTCGTTAATGCCATTTAAGCTGTTAAACAACTAGCGATATACTTTTATTTAAGGCTTGGGTGTGCTTCAACTTTTGCACGCCATGCAAGCAAATTTGTGTATTCACTTGGCACGATTAGTTTGCCAAAATCTGCAAAAGAAAGACCTGCGAATAAGGTAATGTCGGCCATAGTAAATGTATCACCAGCAACATAAGGGGTGCTATTTAATACTGTATTAAAGTATTTAAAAGCGGCAAGTACATTTTTATCTTGTTTATTGCCCCATTCTTTATTTTGGTATGTTTCAAGATCCGGTCCTAAACCATCAGTAGCATGATGAAAATAAGCGGCAGCAGCGTCAAGTACATTGATTCAGCTCTACGTTGCATCATGATAATAACAGCACGCTCTTTTGCAGACGTTTCTGTTAATGAAATACCCTCAAACGTGTGATCGATATATTCAATAATAGCTGAATATTCAGAAATATAGGTACCATCATCTAATTCTAGTACAGGAACACTTGCACAGGGGTTTTTACTAAAAAAAATTACTTCTATGCTCAGCATTCATTACATCAACAGGAATAAAGGTGATCTGTTCTACCGCATATTTTTTTTCGGCCAAAACCATACGTATGCGAAGTTAGTTAGGAAAACCTTCTACATCATATATTTTCATTTTAATCTCCAATTAATTAGTTTATTTAGCTATGTAGCTCTGTTGTCTCATTAATCAATATTGAAAAAACACCTTAATCTTCTTTTTTATGTCCATTCACATAAGTCTTTGAAAGTATCTACGAACTTTAACGAATATTAAAGTAACCTCAAAAAACATGATCAAAGCGAAATAAGGATAATTCAGTAGGGATTGGTGTAACCATGTTCGGCTAAGCAAAACACTTAGTTGATGTTGGAGATACTTCGGCTTATGGCGTAGATGTTAAGCATAAAACGGATTTTCGGGATGGCATAACGATGAACCCGATGATTGGATCGTTAGAGGAGAAAATTAATTGCACTTATTATTTAGTTTAAGTTTTTAAATTTTGCCACACTTTGTGGCAAAGGTGAGTAGTGTAATAATGCTTGATTATAATGATATTTATTAACTATCTGATTTTAAATAGTTGAATACATGGTAGAATTACTTTGGTTTTATATTGTAGGTACAATAAGGCATTTCACAAGATGAAAAATAATTATCAGCAGCAATTGAAAGAAGAACAAGAAAAAAATAGGCTTTTACTAGACATTATTAATGCTATTCCTGAGCCTGTTTTTGCGAAAGATAATAATGGAAATTTCATTTTTGCTAATAAAGCCCTCGCTGATTTTTATAATACAATACCAGATGAAATGGTTGGCAAGGATGACTTTCATTTCACAGGAAACATGGAGCAGTCAAACTCTTTTAAAGAAAATGTACAAGCTATCATGAACAATAAAAAGCCTGAAGTTATTTATGAGGATGCTACAGATACTAACACAGGAGAAACACATAGCTTTCGCTCTTTAAAAGTGCCTTTTACTAATAGTGAAGGGGAAGATAATATCGTTATTATTGCAACAAACGTTACTGATTTAATAGCATTAAAAAACCAAGCAGAAAAAAATGAACGAAGGCTCGCAGGTATTTTAGAGGTTTCTGGTGAAGGGATGTGGGACTGGAATACCCAGACCAATGATGTTTTTCACAATAACAGATGGGAAGTCATTACTGGAGTGAGTAATGCTGACAATTCATTTGAAGAGTTCCAACGCTGTATTTTTGAAGAAGATAAAGAAATAGTAAATTCCGCAATTAAAAGGTTACTTGAAGAAAATATTCCCTATGATATTGAATTCAGAATGCAGCGCCCGAACGATAATAAACAGATCTGGATTTGGGATAGAGGTATGGTACTTGAACATAATGACCAAGGAGAGCCATTATGGGTAGTAGGTATTATGCAAGATGTTACCGATAAGATAATCAATCAGAAAAAAATTGAGAACTTAGCTTTTTACGATGTATTAACGCAGTTACCTAATCGAGCTTTACTTCAAGATAGAATGAAACAGGCAATTGAATATTTTAAGCGTTCAAATATACATGGTGCAATTTTATTTTTGGATTTGGATCAATTTAAACAATTAAATGATACTTATGGTCATCATGCCGGCGATAACTTACTCATTGAAGTAGCGAATCGAATTCAATCAACAATTAGAACGGAAGATACTGTTGCCCGATTTGGTGGGGATGAGTTTGTTATAATCTTAAATGCTCTTAATCCTGATTTGTTAAAAGCAGCATTAAGAGTAGAAAATATCGCCAGTAATATTCTTCAAGCCGTTAATAAACCTTATCAGCTACAGACAAAGAAAGGCGAAGTGGATTATGTTATTAGTGCGAGTATTGGTATAACCATGATCGATTCTATTGATATTGGCGCATCTAAATTGTTGCAACTCGCCGATGTGGCTTTGTATAGAGCGAAAGCAAACGGAAGAGATAACTTTGTTATGTTTGATCCTGAAATGCAGAAGGAATTAAGCTATACAACCAAACTAGAAAAAGATCTTCGGTTATCTATTAAACAGAATAACTTCGAGCTGTACTATCAACCACAGTATAATATCAAAGGCGATTTAATTGCAGCAGAAGGTTTAATTAGGTGGCACCATCCTGAATTAGGCCTAGTTAACCCTAGCGATTTTATTGATGTAGCTGAAGAATCTAATTTAATTATTCCTATTGGTTCATGGGTGTTAACAGAGGCATGTAAACAGTTAAAGGAATTTCAATTAGATTATAATTACCAACATTTGTCTATATCTATAAATATAAGTGCTAAACAGATTTGGCAGAAAAACTTTGTTAGTGAAACAATTAAAATAGTGACTGAATCCCAAATCGATAAATCTAAATTAAAATTAGAGTTGACTGAATCAGTACTATTAAAAGACATGGCAGATACAGTTGAAAAATTACGCGAGCTACAACTTTTTGGTTTGAATTTTTCCTTAGATGACTTTGGTACGGGATATTCTTCATTAGGTTATTTGAAACATTTACCTATTAGTGAAATAAAAATAGATCAGTCTTTTATTCAGGATATTATTGATGAAAAATCAGACCTGATTATGGTGAAAACTATGATTGGTTTAGGGAAAAACTTTGGTTTAGATGTTGTTGCTGAAGGTATTGAAAGTAAGGCCAAACTCGATATTTTAAGCGCACTTGATTGTAACATTTATCAAGGATTTCATTTCAATAAACCATTACCTCTGGACGAATTTTTACGCTTAATTTAAATTTTATGTAACTACTCACCTATCGTCACTCCCGAGATGTTTTAATCGGGAGTCTAATGTTTAAAACAGGCAGATTCCGGCTTCAGCTTTGTAGTTCCAGACCAAAGGCTAAATACCTACGTCCTGTAGGCAAAGACACAACCGGAATGACGTGCACGCTGGGTATGGTGAATAATTACAATTTTATCAACTTTTATTCATTGATAAAACGCACAATAATTTGTCTTAATTTGTCTTAATTAGTCATTTACTCTATTTGTTAAATATGAAATGGAAAAATTAAGCTATTATGTTTTATATCATGCTTAATCTTGGCAAAATTACATAGAGTTAAAACATGATGCTTAATTAGGAAAAACAATGACTAAATGGATCAAATGGATACTCGTATTACTCATCATGATCGCTTTATACTACTGGCTGTCAAAGCCTGAGGTTTTGACGGTTTCTATTATTAATGCCGATATTGGAAAAGTTGAACAAACAATCTCAAATACGCGAGCAGGCACCGTCACTTCTTGCCAGCGTGCTAAAATGTCATTTCCTATTGGTGGTCAAATAAAGTCAATTTCGGTAGAAGAAGGGCAGTTAGTTACTGAAAATCAATTACTATTAGCATTATGGAATGATGATGTAAAGGCAAAACTAGCTGAGTCAGAAGCTTTGTTAACAGTTAGTCAGCGTACAAAAGATAGTGCTTGTATTATCGCTAAAAATGCACGAAAAGCTGCTAAAAGACAACAATCATTATTAAAACAGAACCTAACTTCACAAGAGAACCTTGATGCTGCAAATGCAAATGCAGAATCAACACAAGCAAATTGCCGAGCACTAACCGCTCAAATACTCGCGAATGAAGAGATGGTAAATGTTGTACAAGCAACGCTAGAAAAAACTTACCTCAAAGCACCATTTTCTGGCATTGTTGCCGAAATAACCGGCGAAGTGGGAGAGTATACAACGCCATCACCACCAGGTGTTGCTACACCTCCTGCGATAGATCTACTCACTCATGATTGTCATTATGTTACCGCACCAATTGATGAAGTTGATGCCGGTAGTTTGATTATAGGTAAACCAGTAAAAATCACGATGGATGCCCATAGAAATCAAATTTTTGAAGGTAAGTTAAGACGAATTTCACCTTATGTACAAGATTATGAAAAACAGGCGCGCACCGTTAGCATTGAAGTTGACTTTATCGATAACGAAGCAGTTCGCTTACTTTCTGGTTACAGTGCTGATGTGGAAGTTATATTAGATTCAGCAAAACAAACGCTTAGATTACCTTCTGATTTAATCATTAATAATGAAACGGTATTAGTGTTAAACGATCAAAACTTGATAGAGGAGCGAAAGGTTAGGGTGGGTTTAAATAATTGGCAATTTAGCCAAATACTTGAAGGGATCACATTAACAGATCGCGTTATAAGCTCAATTGGTCAAGCGGGTGTTGTGGCGGGTAATGAAGCCGTCGCTATCAGTAATAAAAACCAAAGTAGCAAATAGTATGACCGATCTGATTGTATCACTTAAAGAAGTTAACAAAACGTATCAAGTTGGCGAACAAGGGCTTTGTGTTTTAAATAAGGTTAGTTTAAATATAAATAAAGGAGAGTATATTTCTATTATGGGGCCTTCTGGCTCGGGCAAATCAACATTGTTAAACATGATTGGTTTACTTGATAGACCTGATACGGGTCAATATTTACTGCACAACTCTTCAACAACTGATAAAACAGAAGAGTATCGTGCTGAGCTGCGTAAAAAACATATAGGTTTTATATTTCAAAACTTTCATTTAATTCCCCGTTTAACTGCATTAGAAAATGCTGAATTACCCTTAGTGTTAACTGGATTACCCAGAAAAGAACGACGAAAAATCGTTAAAACTATTTTTTCCCAATTAGGTATTGAAAACAGAAGCGATCACTTACCAAAACAGCTTTCAGGGGGACAATTACAACGTGTTGCTATTGCCAGAGCGTTAGTGATGAACCCTGAAATATTATTGGCCGATGAACCTACCGGTAACCTTGATCAAGCATCAGGGAAAGAAGTCATCGAATTATTAGAGTCATTAAATAAACAAGGAATCACTTTACTTATCGTTACTCATGATAAGGCTATTGGCCAACGAGCACACCGTCAATTAAGCATGATTGATGGAAAAATATCGCAGGACAAAGACAATCACCAAATAAATCGAGCGACTCAGTGAATTGGTTAGATAGCAGCAGTTATAGTTGGCAAGCATTAGCAAGACATAAAGTGCGCACTTTACTTTTGTTATTAGCCGTCGCTATTGGTGTTGCATCTGTACTCATTTTAACCAGTTTAGGGGAAGGCGCTAAGCGGTTTATAGAGCAAGAATTTAATGCCCTTGGTAATCAAGTTTTAATTATTTTGCCCGGAAAGAAAGAAACTACAGGTGGCTCAGTCCCCATTTATGGAACCTCTCCACGTGACTTAACCATTGAAGATGCTAATGCAATTGCAAAAATATCAACAGTAAAAATAATGGCACCTATTATTGCAGGAACAACATTGGTGAGTTATCAATCTAAAAGTCGAGAAGTCATTACATTAGGCTCTACTCAGGCGATATTTCCGGTGAGAAAACTTACCATAGGGCAGGGTAAAGCTCTGCCAAAAAGTAGTGACAATTTTTCTTCACCTGTTTGTGTGCTTGGCGCCAAAATAAAGCAGGAGTTATTTGGTAATAATGTTGCTATCGGTGAATGGGTTAGATTTTCAGGGCAACGCTTTCGGGTTATTGGCATTTTAGCTGAACGTGGTGAGTCAATGGGATTAGACTTACGTGAAATGGCAATAATTCCCATTAGGTCAGCCGAATCCTTATTTAACTCTCCAAGTTTATTTCGAATTCTACTCGAATTAAATCAAACAGGCAGTGAAATTTATACCGAAGAAAAAATTAGGCAAATCATTGCTAAACGACATGACGGTGAAGACGATATTTCTATATTAAGTCAAAATGCACTAATGAGTTCATTTTCAAATATTTTAACCTTAGTTACGGCCAGTATTGGCGCAATTGCCGCCATAAGCTTAGTTGTTGCAGGCTTTTTAATTATGAATGTGAGCTATGTTTCCGTGAGTCGACGACGTGAAGAAATAGGCTTGTTAAAAGCGATCGGCGCAACAGCCAAAGAAGTTAGACAACTTTTTTTAATTGAGTCATTTATGTTGGTTAGTTTAGGCGTAATCGCTGGCACCGTATTTGGTTACGGGGTTGTTACTTTAGCGAGTTATTTTTGGCCAGATTTTCCACTTGCTATTCCGTGGTGGTCACCTATTGCTAGTTCATCAGTTGCACTTGCTATTGGGCTGTTATTCTCATGGTTACCCGCTTCATACGCGGCAAGGCAGGATCCTGTGCTTGCCTTAAGAGGATACTAAGCATGATTAATCGTTTGGATAATCATCTATGAAGCTACTTGATCTTATTGTATGGGTTGAAAGATCATTAATGTCGCAAAAATTGCGGGCAGGATTAACGATTGCGGGTTTTGCTACAGGTATGGCGGCAGTAGTACTAATGAATTCTATTGGGGAAAGCATTCGTGATTATGTCATGCAAGAATTCACTCAATTTGGCAGTAATATTATTGCTATCACTCCGGGAAAAACAGAAACCTTTGGCATGGGTGGTTTACTCAATACAGTAAGACCATTAACTCTTGCTGATGGTGAATATATAAACCAGCATAAAAATGTTGAGTTTGTTGTACCTGTTGTGATGGGCACTGCAAAAATAAAATCAGAAAATAGAGCCAGATACACTGAAGTTGCCGGTGTAGGTGAAAAAGCTGCACAGGCTTGGAAGCTAACGGTTGCTCAAGGAATGTTTCTGCCAGATGATAATCACCAAAAGCCACGCAGTTTTGCTGTGCTAGGTTCAACACTGAAAAGCGAATTATTTGGCAATTCTTCTGCATTAGGTAAAAACATCCATGTCGGTAGTCAACGTTTTCGTATTGTTGGCGTGTTAAAAGAAAAAGGCCAGTTTATGGGCCAAGATCTAGACGATATGATCTACATCCCCACAGCTAAAGCAATGCAATTATTTAATCGCGAAAGTTTGATGGAATTAGATATATTTTATCAACCAGGTTTAGATCCAAAAATGATTGCAGAGCAAATAAAACAGCGTTTAATCAAACGACATAACATGGAAGATTTCACCTTGATCACTCAAGAGGAGATGTTAAAAAGTCTCGATAATATTCTTGTTATTATTAAAATGGCAGGTGCGGGTTTAGGTTTGATTTCTTTACTTGTAGGTGCTGTAGGTATTGCAACAATTATGACCATTACCGTAACAGAAAGAACCAGCGAAATAGGATTGTTGAGAGCATTAGGATTTTCATCAAAACAAATTCAAAAATTATTTTTAACTGAGGCGGTATTTTTAGCTTTACTGAGTGGATTAATTGGTTATGCGATAGTTTTTGTATTACTCGTTATTGCCAAAATATCACTGCCTACTGTTCCAATAGAACTTAATATTTATGTACTAATAGGTTCATTAGGATTCTCTGCCTTTATTGGATTATTAGCCGGTATTTATCCGGCGATGAATGCCGCTAAATTAACACCAATTGAAGCGCTAAGAACTGAATAATTTAACCACAGTCCTAACTTCCCTGACACAGCTCTGAATTGACTCATTCATTATTTCATTTGGTATAACACTAATATCAGCCCAGTTATCCCTTGAACCATATCGAACCATGCTGGCCAATAATTGATGTTTTTAGTGGTTTTATATTTCTCGTTGTAGTGACAAATAATTATTTATTACATACACTTGTACAATAGAAGGTATATATTTTTCACTTTATTATTTATAAACCCTATTACTGCAAAAATATAGATATTTATCATTATTTATAAGTATCTTTTTTATCAATAATCAACGTTGATATGCTGATTTATTTTATAAAACCACTAAATACATTAGAGGCGTTAATGTCACAAGCTATATGGGTTCAAGCCTTAAGAACAGTTCCTCAAATTGATAAAACATGTTGGGATACTTTAAATATATTCACAAAATGGCTTATAGCCTCTCGATTTTCCGTAACAATTATGACTTTTACTTCAGCAATCATAGGTGTTTTGCTGGCATTAAGCACAGGAACCGTTGATTTTGGCCTATCAATAATATGTGTAATAGGCTTAATTTTCGCTCATGCGACAAATAATTTACTTAATGATTATACTGACTCGGTAAGAGGAGTGGACAAAGGAAATTACTTTCGTATTCAGTACGGCACTCATGTTTTAGAAGGTGGGTTATTAACCAAAAAACAATTGATGAACTACATTATGTTTACCGGGCTATTAGCGTTGGCTTGTGGCGGCGTTATTGTTTATTTACGTGGCATAGAGATTTTATGGTTAATGTTAGCCGGTTCATTTTTTGTGTTGTTTTACACTTGGCCACTCAAGAAACTTGCTTTAGGTGAATTGTCGGTATTACTTGTTTGGGGGCCATTGATGGTAGGAGGCTCTTATTTTGTTAGTAGTGGACATTGGAGTTTCGCTGCAATGCTAATAGGCACCTTATATGCGTTAGCGCCCACCGCTGTTATTTTTGGTAAACATATTGATAAAATTGATATGGACAAAAGTAAAGGCATTTATTCATTACCGGTATTATTAGGCTCTGCTAACGCTAGAAAAGCAGTTCAATTAATGATGTTATCTCAATATATTCTAGCGGCTTATATCTATTTGAATGGCTATATTAGCATCAGTATTTTAGTACTGTTATTTACCCTTCCTACACTTATTAAAACATTCAAGGTTTTTAATCACGATCGTCCTAAAATCATGCCCGAAGGATTTCGTGAAGAAGTATGGCCATTGTGGTTTGCACCGAATGCATTTGTATATACCCGTCATTTTAGTTTGTTTTTTTTATTGATGTTAGTCATTGAAAATATCATTGTTTAGCTCTGTCTATTAAAAATTTTATGTAAGCAACATCAGGTAGGCTGCAGTGCCTTGCAGCCTACCTTAAATATATCCATCACTTCTTTAATTCGTACTATAAACAGGGTCATCGTTAATGCGTTTTCATTTTATATTATTGATTCAATTATCTAAAAATATTCCAAGCAAATTTTTTCTACCACTATTTATCTTATTTTTTTCAACTATGATCAGGGCGGAAGAAGAGAAAAAATTGAACGTATTAGATGGTGATAGTCAAATTGAAATTATTGAAGTTACCGCTCAAAAACGGGTAGAGAACATTCAAAAAGTGCCAATTTCGATTGCAAGTTTTAGCAGCGAACGTATTGAAAGAATGGCCTTACGGCAGCTTAATGAAGTCGCGGAATTTATACCAAACCTAAAAATGAGTCAAACCAATGATTTCTCATCAAGTATTATTATTCGTGGCGTTGGTTCACACAGCCGTAATATTGGCTTTGATGCAAGGGTAGGCCTCTATCTAGATGGTGTTTATGTAGGGCAGTCACCAGCACATAATCAAGATTTATTAGATCTTGAGCGTATTGAAATACTACGTGGGCCACAAGGAACATTATTCGGTAAAAATAATGTAGCTGGCTCAATTAACCTTATTACCAAAAAACCAGAAGATGAATTTAGTGGCAATGTTGGAATATCAGTTGGCAATTATGATTTAAGGCAGTATAGCGCTATTTTAAATGCACCGATCAGTGATGGTTTAGCAGCAAAATTTAGTGTTAACCAATATCAAAGAGATGGTTTTGTTGAAAATATTGCAACAGGAAGTTCATTAAATGAACAAGACAGTTATTCTTATAGAGGGCAGATTAGTGCCAAGCTATCTGACTCCATTGAAATAAACTTTTCCATTGATAGTTTAAAATCAGATCGTTTATCGTTTGATGGTGAGCCAATCACCAATACATTAGGTACTTTGAAAAATACAGAATCACCAGAGCAGAATAAAGTGAGCTTTGATATTGACCCCCAAGAAGAGCGTGAAATCAGTGGAGAGTCAATTACGGTCGATTGGAATATTGATAATGACTTTATCGTCAAATCTATTACAGGGCATAGAGATTCAACTATTAAATTTAAGAATGATTTTGACTTTTCAGCACAATCTGTTGCCTTTTTAGATTATGTTGATGATTACAGCCAATGGAGTCAGGAGTTACAACTTATCTCTCCTGAAAGTGATTTTCAATACGTTGCAGGAATATATTATTTTCAGCAAGATGCTTTTACCAAGCGTTTACCTAATGTAGGTGATGAAACATTGTCTTTATTTACTGGCGTACCACGTAGTGATTTTGAATACGGCGCATCATTATCTGATCCAGAATCAATTTTTATGCTAGCGGCATTCCATCCTGGTATTCTTAGTACTATTGGTAATGTTGATACTACAAGTTATTCAATGTTTTTTAATAGTAACTATCAATTTAATAATGATATTAGGCTCGATCTAGGCTTTCGATATTCTACAGAACAAAAGTCAGTAGATTGGACAATCTCAAGTATTGATCCTCAAACAAACATTCCCGTTATTCCAATATTCGAATTAGCAAATGGCCAAGTGATAGATAAACGAACTGATCATGATTTTTCGCCGTTAATCTCTTTAAATTATCAAGTTAATCACGATGTAAATGCTTATATTAAATACTCCACAGGTTATAAAAGTGGTGGTTATAATGTTGATTTTTTAACTCAAGCTCAACTTGATGCCGGTATTGAATTTGACAAAGAAACAGTCGCTAGCTACGAAATGGGTCTAAAGGGTGACTTATTTGATCACCAAATGAGATTTAGCAGTGCAATTTTTTATGCTAAATACGATGATTATCAAATTAACCAGCTGGTTAATCTTACTGCAGGAACTACCGCGTTAAGTATTCGTAATGCAGCAAAGGTAAAAAGCTATGGTGCAGAACTAGAGTTAACTTATCAATTAACTGATTACTTAGTATTAAACGCAGCCGCTGGCTTACTTGAGGCTAAATTTGATGAGTTTCCAGCTGGTGGTAGTAATGGAGAAGATCTTTCTGGAACATCATTACCGGGAGTTTCAGACTTTACCGTTAACCTAAGTGTTCAATATTACTATCCTATACCCGTCGCAAATTCACAGTTGTCAGTATCACTGAGTTACAATTATCAAGATGATTATAATACCGATCTTGACGGTCAAACAACAGTGACACTGGCTGATGGTGAAATACTCGGTATTGGGCATGTTGATGGTTTTGGTATTATCAATGGTGCTATCAGTTTAGAGCAGTTAGATAATGGTATCAGCCTTCATTTATGGGTACGAAACCTAACGGATGAAGATAGTGCAACAATACTAGGTGAAAAAAGTTTTTTTGGCACTCGAAGAAACATCTACGTTAACCCACGTACATACGGATTAACAGTCAAATATTACTTTTAGATAATGGTTCCAGTTAAGCAACAATAAGATAGAAAAACCTTGTGAATAGGTAGACCAATTAACAATATTCTTACAACCAACATTTTAAGTTAAACAGGCGAATGTGCAAATCATGCTCACTTGGATTCATTTTTCAATTAAATGAAAGCGAAATACTTTTGTGTTAATGTGTTTAAAATTAATACGGAGTTGAGTGGAATATTTGTTTATATCTCGCTAACTTTAGCTAACGAATTTTAGCTTCATAGCAAGGCGTTATTGTCACGCATAATATGGAATAATAATCAAAACTAGGAAAGTTATGACTCAAAGTAATGAAAATCAGCCTTATGTATTAGCAAGCATCAAAAACCATGTTCTTTGGTTGTCTATGAATCGTCCGAAACAAAGAAACCCGTTATCTTCTACTATGTTAAGGGCTTTACATGAACATATAAATGAAGTGAATACAAATGATGATGTTCGCGTAATTGTTATAACAGGCGAAGGTGGTGTTTTTTCTGCAGGTCATGATTTAAAAGAAATGTCAGGAAGAAAAGAGAACTGCGAGCCTGATAATGCTAAACGAATCAAAACTGTTTTAGATGACTGTACGAAACTAATGATGTCACTCATTAAATCTCCTAAAGCAGTCATTGCTTGTGTGCAAGGCACGGCAAGTGCGGCGGGCTGCCAACTGGTATCTATGTGTGATTTAGCTATTACTCAAGAACAGGCTGAATTTTGTGCGCCGGGCGTTAATATCGGTACATTTTGTACCACTCCACTTGTAGGTATAGGCCGTAACATGCACCGTAAGCATGCGATGGAGATAGCATTAACAGGTGATATGTTTTCTGCAGAAGATGCCATGCGTTTCGGATTGGTGAATAAGGTTGTAAAAATAGAATACTTAAAAGATGAAACCGAAAAGTTAGCAAATAGAATTGCACAAAAATCCGCTGTTGGTATTCATTCAGGTAAGCTTGCTTTCTATCAGCAAATTGATGAATCTATCGAAAACGCATACATTTCAGCAAGTCATGCTATGTTGCAAGCTATGTTGTCTGATGAATGTGAAGAAGGCGTGAGCGCATTTTTTGATAAAAGAGCACCACAATGGAAAGGACTTTAATGTGAGCACTGAGCTTATTTATGATCTTGAAGATCAAAAAGTCATTGAAACTTTAAAAAATGTCAGAACTATTGCTTTAATAGGGGCTAGTTCAAAACCAGATCGTGCTAGTTATAAAGTGATGGCTTTCCTAATAAACAGGGGCTATCAAGTTTTCCCTGTCAACCCTCTCCTTGAGGGAACAACAATAATGAACCGTGAGGTTTATAGTTGTATAAGCGACATACCATCATCTATCGATATGCTTGACGTGTTTCGCCAGTCTAAGTATTTGTACGATATAGTTGTTGAGGCTAAACAAGCTAATATTACCTATGTATGGACACAACTAGGGGTAATTGACGTAAAGGCTGAATTATTGGCGTTAGAAAGTGATATCACAATGATTGTAAACCGCTGTCCTGCTATAGAAATGCCTAGATTAAATCTTTAGGTGAAAACGGATTAATCAAAGGTTAACGTTGAAGTTTAGAAATAAAGAAATCTGGAGAGTTCCATACTCCCCAGATTTTGCGCACAGTAGAGCGCTTGTTTTATTGCTCGTCAGGTTTTAAATAAGCAATATCATCTTCATCATCAGCATGAAAGTCATAACCACCCTCAAAATCTTCATTCAATTCATTGGCAACAGTGATAGGAAGTTCTAATATTTCTGGGATAAAAATAGAGATATTAACTTGTTGATCAATAATTCCCTTTAACTCATTGAAATCTAATAAACCTGTTTCTTGCAGATACTCTTTAGTTAATAGCGGTAGTTGCTGGGTGAAGTGTTTGATACTACTGTCCACTTTAACAAGCAGCGCCGCTTTATCCGTGCTAGTAAGATAAGTGTTCAACTGTTGATATAATGTATTGGTAAACATTTTTTTGTCACAATCAATGAGCAGCAATGCAATAGCAGTATTTAGAAACTTTTGTAATTCAAATATTAACACGTCTTCATCAGTATCAATAAGTAGGGCGTTAGCACAATAGTTTGCGGCAATACTTTTATAAACGGTTAAAAGCATGGCACTTTGATAGCCTTCACTCACTAATGTCGCGTGCATAAGCCTTATATCAGAGGTATCATTAATGGCCAACGCATAACTACTGAGCGAGACCTCTTCAAAATATGAAGGAGATATTTTTTTTAATTGAGCATACTTTGCCCAACCGGCTCTAAAGCAATAAACGATACCTTGAGTTTTTAGTAATTCTTTTGCTTTATCTGTATCGTTATCGCACAGTTCTAATAGACCTAAATTACTCATTCCCAGAACAATTTCACAGCCTTTGTTTATTTGATCAGCATAAATAATCGACAAGTTATCAGAGGCTATTCTCAATGACATATCGGATAATTGTTGCTTAGTTTTATGCATGAATTCTGGCGTAAAATAGCCTTCACTTTCGCCATCTTTTAAGATTAAAAGGAGAAATGGTTGATTTCTTAACGCTGCAATTTTCATTGATGAATCCTAATAAATTACCTAACAAATTACCTAACAAATTAAAGTGGCGCGAACATATCGTCGGTATCCATTTCAACAGCAGTTACTCTTTGTTTATTGGCATTTTGTTTTAAAGCGTTTTCGATATTGTCGAGTGTGCCATTCGTACTTACGGTCATTACTTCACGATAAGCTTCTTCGCTTAGCGTTTTTATTTTCATTAACAATTCTTCAATGCTGCCAGACGTTTGTTCTTCGTCTTCTTCTAATTCCGAAAAATCGTGACCAATAAACGGTAAAGATAAATATAAAAGGCCAAAATCATCTTCAACAATGGCAGTTAATACTTCCAATTGTTTTTCTTCATCATCAGAAGAGAGGAAAATTTGTGTTAATAAACTGTGTGCTTCAGTTTGTGCACAAAACACGTGATCTTCATCCATATTTTGCCAATAGGATGGTTCAACGTTTAATAGCTGCTTAATTGATTCAGCGTCCATTAACCATGTTGCAATAGAAGGAATAGTCGCGTCGTGCTCTCTAACAATTTTAGCAACGGTTAAGATATCCATTTCGGTTAACACTGCAAGCATAGTCTCATCACCTTGCTCAGAAGCAATGTTTTCTAATGAGGTTCCTGCGCGTCTACCGCTATGTTGTGCTTGTTCAATAATGTCGGTAGCAAGAATTAATGCATTTTTTGTCAAGGTGATTCCTTAAAGCTTATATATTTTTTAAATAGATTCATTAAGTAAATATCTTAATGAGACTTCTTAATTGGTTACGTTTATACCCGTTCCAGCTGAACCATGCATCTTCAAGTGGAACGGCTATAGGTTTTATAAAGCCTAGTAGTTCTCATCATAGTCATTATATTCGTATTCATTTGAGTTATAGCTATCGAGCTGTTCATGTTCATCTTCTTCAGCTTTTAACGGGGTAGCATCGTAGCCATTATAAAAATGAATGAGTAAAATGGCGGTTTTTAAATCCTGTTCTGTATGGGTCATTATTTCTGTTATGCAGGCTCTAGCATCAGCGTGCACTCCCACCAAAGGTTTTATTTCGTCCCAAGTAGGCTCTGCTGTCAGTTCTACTTTTGCTAGGTTTTTGCTATCAATTCTCACCTTGGTTGATATTGCCATTGCGAGTTGATCTACCATGCCATTAAATAACAAAGGCATTTGTTTTAATTGTTCGAATAAATTAGATAAATAATTTGATAATAAATCAGGATTTTCAGGATCAGTTAATGAAATCATATTCTCTAAATAGAGAGAAAAATCATCGGTTAAATAATCAGGTAAGCTTGTTTCGGGTTGCATTCATTGTGTCCTAATGAAAAATCTAACAAAAAGTTTAATGGAGAGTCTAGCAAAAGTCTAATTTAGCGTTTCATTCAAAGCTTAGTTTAAAGCACTTTGCCAAAAAGAATCAGCAATTTCTCGGGGATCAGTAATGACGGTATAGTTGCTTTTTAAGTATAATGAACGCTTTTTTGGATCAGAAATAACATCATAAGCCTGTTGAATTAATTGAAATTTTTCTAATGCCTCAGTACTGTCATTTCTATCAGGGTGATATTTGTTAGCGAGTTTACGATAGGCTTTTTTAATATCGAGAGTCGTCGATACTCTACTTACACCTAACTGTTCAAAATAATCCATTAACTTTACTTACCTTTTGCTAGACAACTTATATCAAATAAGATGACTGTTGACATGATTGACGCAATTCTACCTACGAAATGACATTATTTACATCATTATGTTTGCTTATTTGTTTGACGAGTTTAGGGTCTGTTGATCTTTCGCGGTTAAATTTTGTTCGAGATAAAAGCGTTTTAATCGCGGCGAGTAGTATGTAGCCTAATCATTCTAAGCAAATACTACTCAACAATGAGTAAAACGCTTTTAGCCGAATCCATCGGACAGCATTTTTTTGTCATTTTTACGGCGTTATCACCTTTTTATGTGACGCTACATGGATGTAGTTTATAAGACAATGCAGGAGCATATTGTCCTGAACAACCACATGACAAAGGCTCTGCCTTGTATAAATACCCAACAAGTTGCTGCAAAAACAATCTCGAAAGATCAACAGCCCCTAATGTAAAAATGGGTAATCAAATTTTGGGGTAACTTATTTCTGCAAAAGAGCATGATATTTTGAGTGTTAGTGTTAAGTTAGCTCTTTTTTTATCGACTTGTTGATTCCACGTAAGCTAAATAGCGTTGATGAATATCATAGACATATTTTACCGGCTCACTGCCACGGACGTAGCCAAATCGTGCATGTTGATAATAATGTTTTTTTGCAACAATAGCATAGCGCTTTCAACGTTATGAAACCACTTGTCATCTCTTAATCCAAGTTGCCTAGCAAGTCGTTGAGCATCTTTTACATGACCAAAACCAGCATTGTAGGATGCTAAAGAAAACAAAACCTGTTCTTGAATAGGTAAGGAACTTGAAAAACGATCTCGGGTTCAATCTAAATACCTTACACCAGCAATAATTGATTGCTCAGGATCGTTTAAATTTGTAATACCTAATTCTTTTCCTGTTCTTGGTAAAACTTGCATTAAGCCTAATGCACCAGCATAAGATATTCAACGATTAATGAGAAGGGCAACATGCCTCCTATTACACTCAAATAACTTGCTTAGGCTACTTTTTTGCTACCAGTAAATAGCGTTTATTTTTTAATATACACAGATAAGCGTAGTACTCTCTTATCGTTAATGCGAGTGATTTCCATTCTTTGTAGTGCATAGTTTATTTAGCCACCTAACTGGAGGTGTTATTATACTAAGTAATACGACAGAAATTATTCAGTAGACAATATAGAGCAAAATGTTTGAGGCTTATGACCGCAATGTCGGATAAAACGACAGATGGATAGGTAGTATTGAGGACAAAGAATACTATTTCTATTGCTCAATTCACCGATATTCCTTAATATGTTGGTAACAAACATAATCAAGGAATAATAATAATGAACAAAAGTGAATTGATAGAGAAAATCGCCGAAGGCGCAGACATTACAAAAGCTTCTGCTGGTCGTGCCTTAGATAGTTTAATTGGCTCTATAACAACCGAACTTGCTAATGGTGGTGATGTTGCATTAGTTGGTTTTGGTACTTACAAAGTAAATGACCGTGCTGCTCGTACTGGTCGTAATCCTCAAACAGGTGCAGAGATCCAAATTTCTGCGGCAAAAGTACCTGCTTTTAAAGCTGGGAAAGCATTAAAAGATGCTGTTAACGGTTAGTCATTTCAGGTCACAATTGCCTCTTAATACAGAGCGTAAATTTGTGACCTACTACCTATATATCTTCATAATCTAACCCTTTGTGATCCTTTATAACTTCACTTGTCTGAGCGCACAGGCGAAGTTAGATATAACTCACTTCTAACTTCTTTTTTATTCAAATTAAAGTATGAGACCAATGGCATTTTGACCATGAAAAAGCTGCCATACTTAATAGTCCCTATCAAAGGAGAGCTATCATGTATCAAATAATTCCTTATATTCCAAAACCAAGCTGGAATAAAGATAAACTTGTTGGACAAAAGTTACTGCTAAAGCTTGAAGAAATATGCTCAATTCGTACAAGGTTGGATATTAGTAATAATTTCCGCGAGCTAACTATGTTCAATTTGGCACTCGACTGTAAACTTCGAGCATGCGACTTTCTAAAATAGAAAGTCAGAGATATAGCTCACGGAACAACAGTGCAGTCGCGAGCAATATGCACACCGTCACCTTTTAACGACAAGGTATTAATCATTGGCGATACAATACCCCCGTATCATTGTGGCTAACTTGGATTAAAAGCCGTGATAAACCATGCACTTGAAGGCGCCCAGATTGTTCCATCGTTTCGTTCAAACTTGGCAATAACATCGGCCAAACCCTTCTCAACTTGTCCCTTTAGGCGCTGTCCTTCTTCACCGGCAAGACGAATTATTTCACCTGCGGGACCAATCTCAAGGGCAAATTGAATTGCTTCATCCAAATTACGACCAATACATATTTCAGAGTCAAACCGTTCAAACTGAATACGCTCAAAACCTACTGCCTTTAGCATGTCACTGACCATATCAGGGCCTGCCATTGAAAATGGACCAGGTCCACAATGCACAGCATCAGTTTCATCATGAGAAACTACTGGCACAATATTTCTTACACACATTTCAGCATCATGTAGCCAAGGGTTTGCTTCTCTTTTACGCCACACCACTTGCGTAAACTTACCACCAGGTTTTAGTGATAGGCGGATATTTTTCATCGCTAGGCTTGGCATATTAAAAAACATAGTACCAAAGCGGGCAAATGCTTGATCATATGGACCTGATAAATCATCAACCTCAATATCAGCAACAAAAAATTTTGTATTGTTAAGGGCTTCTTGTTCAGCTAAAAGGTTACATTGCTGAATAAAGTTACTAGCACAATCAACACCAGAAGCGATACCTTTATCGCCAATTAACTTGGCTATACGAACCGTGCAATCACCAAATCCGCAGCCAACATCTAATATTTTTGAACCAACTGGTGGAGGATGCCGTTCAAAAACTTGTTCACTAATTGCCGCATAGCCTTCAACAAAGAGATATTTAAATCGTGTGAATTTGTCAAATAACACCGTATTCCATGCTTCTATTACTACCTCATTGGTCATTTTAATTCTCCTTTTTATAAATTAGTCCACTGCATTGTAAAAAGACTGTTATTCAAGTGTAGACTATTTATCCATTGAGAGCCTTGAGCTAGTAATAGAGCTTTACAAGCTTTTTTTATCGGTTAAATAAACAGAGTTTAGTAATAAGTAGAATAAATGTCATTTTTCGGAAATCTAAAATGTGCTTGTGAAGGCCATTAACTAATGCCTTAGTCTTGGCTATCACTTTCTGTGGCTATGTGCCCCAGTATAACTTCAATTGTCTATATAATAGTCCATACTATAATGTGTAGACATGCACTCATTTTGTTAATGGCTCAAGATAAACTCCCACTGATTAAGACCTTTTTTCATAATCCAGTTTTAGTCAAAATGCCTTTATTAACGAGTTGGGCTAACACATCAGCACATTTGACCTTTAAATGTTCTCTAAGCAGTCGAACTGCCGGTGTAATTGTTTGTCTACTAGGGCAGATAAGCCATAGTTCAGTCGATCTAGCTTCAAATTTGGATAATAGCGGAACGACTTTCTCGCTAAGTAAATCATGTGACATATCTAAACAAGATTTTGCTGCGATCCCTTTACCACTGACGCACCAACGCCTAACCAGTTCAGCATCATTTGAAGTACGATTACTTTGTATTTTTACTTTAATAGATTCACCTCGATGAGAGAATTCCCAAACATCATAAATAATGTCATGAAGCTGATACAAAAGTCCATTATGGGTTGTTAAATCATTCGGGTGTTTAGGTAACCCATATTTTTCTAGGTACTCAGCTGTTGCACAAACCACACGCGGCACATTACAAATCTTAAAGCCATAGAGGTTAGGATCATTTGGAGAGCCATAACGCAACGCGATATCGACAGGGTCACGATAGAAATCAACATTACTATCACTGATATGAAGTTTTATACGAATACCTGTATGTGCTTGCATAAATTCATCAAGCCAAGGTAAAATCAAGTTTCGGCCTAAATCAGACGGAACTGAAATTCTTAATTCTCCATCAATAATATCTAAATCATCTTTAACGTTTTGCTGGGCTTGGTCGAGCATTTGTAATGCTTGCTCGCAATTGGGAATGTACTTTTCACCCGCAACAGAAAGTCTTAAACGTCGAGTCGTTCGTATAAATAACTCAACTCCCAGCGCACGTTCAACCCGTTTAATTGCCGCACTGGCTGTTGCTGTACGCATATCTAAACTTTCTGCGGCGGCGGTAATGCTGCGAAATTCAGCAACCTTTAAAATAACATTAAGGTCTTCTAAAAGCATGATTGTCAAATAATAATTGATAAAGATTCAATCATTATGCTGTTTCCATCTGATCAATCAAGTTATATTATTACTCCCAAGTTAACTGTGAACATTAACTATCAATTTTAGCTATCAATTTTAGATACACAGGAGAATAACCATGAAAGCAATTGGCTACACGCAATCATTATCTATCAGCGACCCATTATCTTTAATAGATATTGAGCTACCGCAACCTACCGCATCAGGTCATGACTTGTTAGTGAGAATTAAGTCGATTGCTGTTAATCCAGTTGATTGTAAAATTCGTCAAAATGTTGTACCAGAAGGTGATGATTACAAAGTACTTGGTTGGGATGCTGTTGGTGAAGTGGTTGCAATAGGTGAATCAGTAAATAATTTTAAGCCTGGAGATAGGGTGTTTTATGCAGGTGACTTAAATCGGCAGGGTAGTAATGCAGAATATCAATTAGTTGATGAACGTATTGTCGGTAATAAGCCAAAAAGTTTATCTGATAGAGAAGCTGCTGCATTACCATTAACAACGATTACTGCTTGGGAATTATTATTTGAGCGATTGGCCGTGCCACAACAGCACCCTGACACAAAAGAACAGTCAACTGATGTGATTTTGATTATTGGTGCAGCAGGTGGTGTAGGCTCAATTTTAGTTCAATTAGCGAGTGCATTAACCGGTGCAACAGTTATCGCTACCGCCTCTCGTGAAAGCTCGTCAAATTGGGTAAAGAAACTTGGCGCTGATTATGTAATTGATCACTCCAAATCATTACAGAAACAAATTGAGCATCTAAATATTGGACAAGTAACGCATGTTGCCAGCTTAACCCACACCGATTCATATCTAGATAGCTATGTTGAGCTGTTAGCTCCAATGGGGAAAATTGCATTAATTGATGACCCTAAATCAATTGATATCACTAAACTTAAACAGAAAAGTTTGTCACTGCATTGGGAATTTATGTTCACCCGATCAATGTTCAAAACAAAAGATATCAACGAACAACATCACTTACTGAACAAGGTTTCTGATTTGATTGACCAAGGTTATATCCAAACTACGGTCGGTAAAACATTAGGAACAATTAATGCTAAAAATTTAAGAGCTGCCCATAAAGAGATTGAATCAGGTAAATCAATTGGAAAAATCGTATTAGAAGGCTTTTAATGGGTTAATTCTATATTTTGAAGTGGCTAGGTATACACGTTACTTTTTTGAGGTTGGTAATAATAAGTATTTTTCATTTAAACTAATGAAAACCCAAACTAATACAGTAGGAAAAACTACTAAAAAAAGATACTTAGCGTATAGCAAGGGCACTAAGACTGAACTAGTAATTAACAAGGCATAGAGACAAAACATACCTTTATGCCTTTTTGCTAATGAAAAAGCAGCAACAAAGTTTCCAACTATCCCTAAATTGTCTAAACGGGCAATTAAACACGGTAGTAGACCAACAACCATAGATAAAAGTGCAAACACCCAAGCAAGCACAAAGTTAAAGCAATAAAACTCAAAGGTCATATCACCTCTGGCTTGTGTTTGTATATCAAAGGCTTTGGCAAGAAATGAGTTTTGATCAACATAGATACTATACAAAGCAATAGCATCGGTAATCCAAATGAGAAAGAAGAGAAACTGCACCACACAGACTAAACCGATATTTGCGAGTAAGTCGCTAAAATGAAAAGTATCTCTTTTTCCTTCTTTGTTAAGGAGTAGGGGGTGTAAGACTAAGCTCACTAAAGGAATAAATAGAACAAAGCCTGCGCAAAAAGAAATATACATGGTGTTAAAATCATAAGCGCCAAGATAAAATTGAATAACTTGTGCGATAAAGAAGATCACTAAACTTGTAAAAAACACCAAAGCGTAACTCATGATTTTTTCACTTGAGAAACGCGATAGGCTCAAAGACTCTGACACTATATCCACCAATAAATTATTTGATTAAAAGGTCATTTTAGCTCAACTAACAAGTTAATCTATTGATGTGAAATAAGACAAAAGCAAAGGTGTGTATTTCTTTTGCTTAGTATCGGCTTTCTTGGTGTCGCTTTATTCTTCGGGTGTTTATTTTACCGTCTTCGACAAAGCTAGAACTTGTATACCAAATTAGTCAATCTAAATTGGGTGTAGATCCTTTGTGACGACAGAAAATAAGGTAAGATCCTTTTATTTCAGTGAGTTACCTTTAACATAAAATAACAAAAAGGCCATATTGTGGTAGTTATTAACCGCGAAGAAAAATAAACACCCCAAAAAGCCTCTTATGACTCCAGCTTTACGGTAATTCTTTCGATTTTTCATTCTTTTCTGATGCGAAGCAGCAGCTAAATACTATGATCACTCATTTAAGTGCGGATTTACCGCTTACTCAAGAGCATGGCACCGTCGACAGTTGTGCTAAGTACTTGCTGAATAATAAAAAAGGCTGAAGTATGATGAGGCCTTGGTTGCAGGTTTCCCTATAGCCAGCGGTATTATTGAAGTAGCCTGTCGCCACCTAATTAATGATAGATTAGATATAACAGGAGCTCGCTGGGGCTGAAAGGAGCAGAGGCGTTACTTAAGCTGAGATCGTTAAAATCAAGCGGTGATTTTGATGAGTACTGGGACTTCCATAAACAGCAATCGAAAAAGCGTCTTTATACAATCAATTCACTCGCTCGAGGTAGCTTAGTAATAGGTCGTCGTTTTAAAAGAACTACACCCAAATCTTTATAAACGTGTTATTGAAGGCGCAAATCGTCGATTAAGGCCAGTACTAATGACAGCGCCAACCGCCATGTTTGGATTACTGCCATTAGTTTTTGCAACAGGCCCTGGCGCTGAAATTGAAAAACCTTTAGCGATAGTTGTTATTGGCGGGTTGATAACATCCACGATTACTACACTGTATGTATTACCTATATTTTACTGCTGGTTGGAGAAAAAAATGACTGAAGTATTAATGTTTACATTAAATGTGCCGACAAGCCTAAAAGATGAGATAATTGATCAATTAATTAGCTTGCCAAACCTTTCGGGATTTAACTTACAAAAGATAAGCGGCTATAGTAAAGAATACAGCTTATTTGATATATCTGAACAAGTTGAAGGTTACAAAGCTTTTTTTCAATTTGAAGTGCTTATCGCGTCAAGTGAGGTTAGTAAGCTAAAAGAATGTCTGAAGCCTGTTTACCAGCCAGCAAAATTAAGGTATTGGTTAACACCCGTTATAGAAAATGGTCATTTTTAATACTATTTACGACAAAAAAGAGAGGTTAATATGGATATCAAACGAGAACAAATTTTTGTATGGAGTCGTAACATAAGGTTATTTCATTGGATAAATGTAATAGCGATAACGTTACTTATTTGTATAGGATTAATCATTTTAAATGCGAAATTATTTGGTGTTAGTACCGATGGAAAAATTCTCTTAAAAACGTTACATGTAAGCGTAGGATATGTTTTTGCGGTCAACTTACTTTTTAGAATAATTATCGGTTTTATAGGTAAAGCACACGAACGATGGAGTAAAGTGTTACCCTTTAATAAAGGCTTTTCACAAGAGTTAGTTGAATTTAAGGAGCAGAAAAAATCAGCTTATAAAGGGCATAATCCTGCAGGAAAATTAATGGTGTTGGCATTGTTATTTTTAATGCTCGTTCAAATGGTTTCAGGTCTGGTGATTGCTGGCACAGACATTTATTATCCACCTTTTGGAGGATACTTTGCCGAGAGTATTGCAATAGATAAACAAAATATTGAAGCAATTAAGCCTTACTCAAAAGTGAATGTTGATGAAACAGCTTACAAAGCAATGAGGGATATACGAAAACCATTCATTACAGCCCATGTTTATGCATTTTATTGTTTTCTTTTTCTTATTCCATTGCACATTATAGGTGTTATCGTCGCTGAAAGAAGAGAAAAAACTGCATTGGTTTCTGCCATGATTACTGGCTATAAGTACCTTCCAAAAGATGATCCAAAGTAGGGCGGTATTCTAAGGTTTTAAAAAATCAGGATTACTGTTAAACGGCGTAGGATAGTTGGCTAAATGTGCGAGGTACGAGCACAGCAAGCTTTTATGTGTCCGACTTAATTTCCCAGAAAGACAGGCTGATCTATAAGTTTGAAGCGCTTGTTATAACTCAATATTATCCAAACCAAGCAATTGACGACTATTACGTAAAGTTAGTATTTTAATCTCATTCTCAATTTTATAGATAATACGATAACTACCAAATATTACTTCACGATAATTTGAACCTAACAACTCTGGTACTTTTCGAGCCAATTCAGGTTGAGAACCAAGTAAATCAGTACGATCAAAAACATCATTTACCCATTTATCTGCCGCAGATGGTTTATCAAGAGCAATAAACTTTGCTGTTGCTTATAATTTCTCTAATGCTAATGGAGACCAAACTACTTTCAAGACTTAATACTCTGCAATATTTTTGTGCGGGCATCTGAATTAGAAATACCTAACCCAGCAGAAAGTTGAGCCTCTGCTTCTTGAACTTCTTCAAGTAATTCAATTTTTTCCTGCATCGCTTCATATTCTGAGACATCAATAACTACAGCTACACCTTTTCCTCTCTGGGTGATAACAATTGGCCGTCTTGTTTTATTAATTTGTCGTATAAATGAAGCCGCTCCAGCCCTAAAATCTGATAAGGGTTGAATATCTTTATCAAAATGAAGTCTACTCATGGTGATACCTTTAGTTGTACTTTAAATAGTACTGGTTATAGGAAGAATTAGAAATAAACACAAGCCTTTGATTTTGAGTTATAACGCCCACTTAAGCGGACAGAAATAGTTGGCTAAAATAGTGTAGCGAAGCGAAACATAGCCAACTGTTACGTGTCCTTGTTGATTTTCTTGTTAGCACTATATACTTCTATTGCCTCATCTTCTGCAAAATACCATATTTTATCAAATTGAACATTTTTTCTATTTGATAAAATATATTTTATAGTTGAAATTACTACATCATTTGGTAATGCTAATTCTAAATCATCATAAAGTAATAATTGAATTGGTTCTTTAACCAGATATTTTTTTTCTAACTTTGCATGCAGTATTCTATTCGTGCTGTCTTCCCCCCAAACCTCATTGGTATTGTTTGAACAATCAAGGAATGGTTTAGCGGACTCTTTAGTATAATTTCTAGCTAACTCAAAATAAGTAACCTTCCCATCAAAATTACAGACTAAATCAGGCTTGGGAGGAAAGCATTTAACAACACCAGATACTTCAATATGAGATAATTTAGAACAGAACTGATTAAACACCTCTATTTCATAAAGTCCTTTATCTGATTCTGAACTCATGTATTACCTATAGTGCTAACGCCCCAATAATGGGCTAAAAATTGTTGGTTATAATGTGGAGCGAAGCGGAACCTAACCAACTGTTTTAGTTCCGTTTAAACGCCTTGTTAGCAGTTACTTATACAAGCTTTCAACGTATTTAAGGGTTGGTTCTTCAAGTAGATCCTGAGGATGATCTCCCCCAAAAGTTAACCACTTGCTTTTGCCTGTGTACGTTGTATTCCCGATCTCTTTTTGGGTCTTTGAATCGTAAGTAATGATTTGAATTTCTACTTTGTCCGATTTTCCAGACCATTCCGTAGCCCTATCTTCCCAATGCAGGATAATAGGTTGTACAAAGTAACCATATGCATTCGGATCAATAGACTCTAAACACTCCTGACCTTTACAATCAGTAGTAATAGTTACTTTAGAAGCGTTCTTAGAAAAGGCACTTCTAACTGTATTTGCTGTCATTCGACCAGAATTTCTATATTCCGTTTGATCATACCAACCATTTTCTGGTGTTGAGATTAAAACAGCTACGCTTTGATCTAATTTAACTTCTGGCGACTAGAATTCATTATGCTTATAAGATGAACTACAACCTGAAAGAAATATTATTGCAGTTCCGAACATTACCAAATTACGATTCATATCTTTACTCCAGTGATACTGCTAACGCCTCGTTAAAAGCCAACTGTTTTTTTGTCCTTGTTTAATTTCTTATAGCACTTTTCACTGTAGTTATTAATATTGCGCTTCATTGCTTTACTATGCAACCCGTCACCTTTGTTTATGCGGTTTTGGTTGTGATTAACAAATTTACTTAATTGCATTCTTGGTACTGTAAAATCACTATTGTTAAAAATCATACTGTTATTTTTTATATGAAATATAGAACTAATATTTTTATTGCTATCTACGAATACAAGCTTATCGTATGAGCAAAGATTTTCAGATGTTTGGGTTGTAGCATTAGTGGTAAGAATAGTCGTTGAAACTAAATTTTTCAGTTTATGGAACACTTCAAAATTAGCATATAAAACAGCTGATCTTGTTTGGCTGTCTACCCAGTAAATTATTTGCGTGTCATCTAATGTAGATGAATCAAATAGGGTGTCATCGTTTGCTATACACCCAAAAGTTATTAATACAAAAAAAACTAGTTTTTTCATTTTACTCCCCATGTTAGAAATGTTCACCGTAATTCAGTGTGCTTATAACGACCGCATAAGGGTCTGATAATAGTTTGCTAAAATGTGTAGCGAAGCGAAACGTAGCCAACTGTTACGTGTCCTTGTTAATTTGCTTGTTATATGCCCTTTACAATACGCATTAGAGTGCGCATACTTAATTCAATAACTACTTGGAGACATATTATGCAAGCATTATACGATTTTGACGCCCCCAAAAAAGCGACAAATCTTAGTCTAAATAGTGACTTACTAAAAAGAACAAGAGCACTTAACATTAATTTATCTGCAACTTTAGAGCAAGCATTAAAAGATAAATTAAAAAGTATTGAAGCTAAAAAATGGGTAAAAGAAAATAAAAATGCCATACAAGCCTACAATGACTTTGTAGATGATAATGGATGTTTTGGTGATGAATTTAGAGAATTTTAATGTCGCAATTTGATGTATATATAAATCCAAGTAAAAAAAGCCGTGAAGCATACCCGTATATTATTGATATTCAGAATGCCTTAATTAGCGATATTACAACAAGAATTGTGATTCCTTTGGGGATGTTGGTGCCGGCGTAAATCCGCCACTATTTGCCGCATAATAATTTACCGTTCAGAAGGCTCTATTACCAATTTTTTGAACTAATCAACTCGATGACTAAAATGGCAATTCATCATTGAAATGGTCG
>NZ_QOLD01000101.1 GCF_003333305.1 Candidatus Colwellia aromaticivorans
TGGGATATTCTCCAATCTAAGATGAGGCGACATGCCTCAAAACTTAGTGTAGGAAAAAGTGAATGTGTTATAGGGGGAGACGGTGCTTGCCAAGGTCACCATTACCGCGGAGCGGTTTAGTTCAAAGTGGCAAGAGACGACATTTTAAATATGAACCACTACACTTAAGTTTGTTAAATAGTAAAGAACAACTCTGCCTGAAGCACTGTTATGTCATAATTTAAAGCAGGCTGTGGCCTACAGAGTCCTTGCTCGCTACAATTTCAACTTTTGTAAAAAATAGTTGCTTGTTGTTAAGGGCTGGGAGTCAACATAGTGTTCGCTAAAATTACGTATTGTCAATCAAACCGCTTGTCCGCAAGCCCAACCACTAGACCAACACCATTGAAAATTATAACCGCCAAGCCAGCCGGTAACATCGACTGCTTCACCAATAAAATATAAGCTTTTCGATTTTTTGGCTTCAAAGGTTTTAGAGGAAAGCTCATCGGTATTGATACCTCCCAAAGTTACTTCTGCGGTGCGGTAGCCTTCAGTGCCATTGGGCTTTATTTGCCAAGCGTGGATTTCACCAGCGATATTATCTATCTCGTCATGGTTTAACTGATTGATGGCTTTATCTGCGACTGTTGTCGCAATCGTTTCATCGTTAATTAATGCTTCAACAAAGCGTTTGGGAAATAAGGTGGCTAAGAGGTTTTTTAATGACTTTTGAGGTTGTTGTTCACGCCAGTTATTGATAATTTCGTTGAGATTGCTTTCAGGTAATAAATTGATAGTAACCGCTTCACCTGCTTGCCAAAAAGATGAAATTTGCAATATAGCAGGCCCGGATAGGCCGCGGTGTGTAAAAAGGATGTTTTCACGAAAACTTATACCCTTTTCACTGGTTACCTGACAGTCAATACTAATACCAGACAAACCCTCGAAGCGTTTTTTGTCATGATCATGTAAAGTGAAAGGTACTAAGGCCGCTATAGTGGGTAAAACATTGAGCCCGAATTGTTCTGCAATTTTATAACCAATAGGAGATGCGCCCAGTTTTGGCATGGTAAGCCCACCAGAGGCAATAACCAAAGATTGGCATTGATAATCTTTATCAGAGGTTTTTACAAGATAACCACGTTCTGAATCTTTACGCACTGAAAGTACTTCAGTACGAAGGTTAATAGACACGCCTGCCCAATCACACTCGGTAAGTAAAACATCAACTATGTCTTGAGCACTATCATCGCAAAACAATTGCCCTAAGGTTTTATGATGATAATTAACGCTATGTCTTTCTACGAGTTCAATAAAATCATCGGCAGAGAATCGACTTAAGGCTGATTTAACAAAATGCGGGTTTTGACAAATAAAGTGATTAGGTGTTGTGCCTTGGTTGGTAAAGTTACAACGGCCACCACCACTGATTAATACTTTTCTAGCGGGTTTTTTACCCATATCAACCACAACAACGCTTTTACCGCGATAGCCTGCTTGTGCTGCACACATTAATCCTGCCGCACCGGCACCAATTATTAATACGTCTGTTGTGATCACTGTTACACCTTAAGAATAAAACCCAAACTATAAAACTTATAAGTAAAGCTTCACGAAGAGGGTTGAAAATTTCGAGACTAGTATAATCTTTCTGTAATCATGCTTATACAAAAAAAGGGCTATAAAAGCCCTTTCTTTAGTTTACTAAGTTTAACCGTGTACTGCGCTGTTAAACGTTTATGCTGTTGTTTCTGTCATGATACTGCTTGAACCATTTTTTGCCATTTCTGCTAAATCTTTGTCAACAAAGAATAAAGCATGGCCGTCATGACCCACTAGATTAATTTTATCTAGAACGCTTTTAAATAGTGTTTCTTCTTCATGCTGCTCAGCGACATACCATTGTAGAAAATTAAAGGTTGAGTAGTCTTGGCTACTAAAAGCTTGATGAGCTAATCCGTTAATGTGTTCAGTAATCTCGCATTCATGCTTGTAGGTTTGTTCAAATACATCAGCTAAAGATTTAAATTCATGAGGAGCCGCCTCAATAGCTCCTAGTATAGGTAAAGCACCTGTTTCGCTAACATAGGTAAATAAACGCGTCATGTGATCCATTTCTTCTGCGGCATGTTTACGCATAAATTCAGCGGCGCCAGAAAATCCCTTTTCTTCACACCAAGCACTCATTTGCAAATAAAGATTAGATGAATAAAATTCTCGGTTAATTTGTTGATTTAATTGTTCTACCATTTCGTTTTTTAACATTGAGGTCTCTTTATTTTTGATTATCTATTTAGGATCTTGCCTTGGGTGATGACAATGTTCAAGTGTGCTTTGTTAGCGAGTATAAACGGTATAATTACTAGGGTGTTAGTTAAGTTTAACTGGTTTGCATAAATAACTTTTATCGTGTGTTGCCCGCGCGCAACTTTACATATATACCCAAGTGAATTCAAAGTGCAGGTTTTAGTTGGAATTAGAAACGTCTTTAGGCAAGGCATTGATTGAAGAGAATGGTTGTTCCATTGTTGAAATCAATAACGAAGCATAAAACGTTTCTAAACCAACCCTACGGGGACAACTGAGCAAACCATCTACTTCGTTGCATCCTTTTTTAAGGGAGTAACCATTAATAAAAAGATGCGCCTTGTATATGGCTCGCTCAGTTGTCCTAAAATCCGCTTTTTGAGTTCACTTGGGTATAAACCTAGGCTTACTGACGATATGTACCAACTCATGGATATTATGTTCAATATCTTTTTTTTCCATTTACATAATGCTTTTGCCATAAGTTAGTACCGCTAAAATTAAGTGTAGAGCTAAATTTTAGGAATTGCTTTATTTACATAAACATCAAAACGATTTTTTTTCATCTTGATACTTGTTGTCGGTGTTTGGTTATTTAGCGGAGGAGCATAGCTAGGACGTTTTACTACCACGCGATATTTAGCCAAAGCAAGTGCGGGTGCTAATAACGCATCAGCATCTAAGTCTTCACCCACTAATGATTGAAATACTCGCATTTCTTTTTTTACAGCGGCTGATTTATCACGATGTGGGTACATGGGATCAAGATAGACCACATCTACCTGATCGGTTAAAGCCATATTCTCAATAGATGAACCGTGAACTAACCGCATACGTTGCGCTATTTCACTTACCTCCGCATTGAGTTTAGCGCGTTCTAAGCCATCATCGAGTAGGGCAGCAACTACCGGCATACGTTCCATTAAGGTGACTTGGCAGCCAAGACTCGCTAATACAAAAGCATCACGGCCTAACCCTGCGGTAGCATCTAGTACATGCGGGGCGAAACCATGTTTTAGACCGATGGCTTTGGCAATGTCTTGGCCTCTACCACCACCAAATTTACGACGATGCGCCACTGCGCCGTCAACAAAGTCAACGTTAATACCGCTAAGCTTTGGTTCATCAAGTTTTATTAACTCAAGTACTTGATGGTTTAGTTGCAATAAAAAATCTAATGAGGCATTTTTGCGTGCTGATGCCATATCACCAATATAATTAAGGTGCCATTTTTTCGCGATAAGTTTACAGCGATCAGTGTCAATTGAATCACTATAGGCAACGGCAACATTTTGATGAAGAAGCTTAGTCATTAAACTTCCTCAAGTTGTACATAATTATCACCACTGGCAAAGGCAATTAAACGGCTTAGTTGAGTTAGGCTGTAACCCGACTCTTGCTGGTGTTGATTAAAAAAGGCCTGAATTGCAGTTAAGCTTTTTTTACTTTGTAAACCGCCATCAATTACCTTTTGTGCCCTAATGTAGGCTTCTACATCTGAGCTCAATATAAAGGTATCTTTGCCTAATAGCCTTAACGCGTAAGGCCCAGTATTACCACCAAGACGTTGCCCGTGCTTTTTCAAAAACGCCCATAAACCAATAATGTCACTGCTTGGCCATTCGGCAATAAATTGCGCAAAGCTGGTTTTATGTTCTATTTGATGATCGAACATCATTTGCGCATTTGCTTTAATGGTTTTTACCTTATTATAATTGCGAATAATATCAGGATTAGCTGCTTTTCTTTCAAGCATCTCTTCAGGCATCATTAGCACCTTTTCAATGTTAAAATTGAAAAAGCTTTCTTCAAAGTTAGGCCATTTATTTTCTACAACACGCCAGACAAACCCCGATTTAAAAATTTGTTTGGTAAATGCGGATAATAGGCGATCATCACTTAACGTTGCCACACCTTGTTGTGCAGCTTCATCGTTAAGTAATTTTTTACCGATAATTTTTTTACCAAGCAATAATTCTAATGCCTTTACGCCACCTTTTCGTTTCGCGGCGCGCTGATATAAATCACTAAATTTTTCCGTGGTATTTACAGTCATAAAATTAAGCTTCAATACCACAATGACGAAGTAAGGCTTCTATTTCAGGTGCTCTGCCACGGAAGTTTTTAAATAATTCACTTGGTTCTTCGCTACCGCCTTTCTCTAAAACATTGGTTAAAAAAGACTGACCCGTAGCTTGGTTGAAAATACCTTCTTGTTCAAATAAACCAAAGGCATCGGCTGATAATACTTCGGCCCATTTATAACTATAATAGCCCGCGGCATAACCACCACCAAAAATATGACTAAAACCATGTTGAAAGCGATTAAATTCTGGCGCTTTTACCACGGAATACTGTTCTCTCACTTGGTTTAGTACTTGTTGTATATGGTCTTCTTTGGCTTCTTTGGTATAGCTGGCGTGCATAGTAAAATCAAAAATGCTGAACTCTAATTGACGTAACATTTGCATGGCCGATTGAAAGTTTTTTGCTGCAAGCATTTTATCTAAAAGCGCCTGAGGTAATGATTCACCGGTTTCAAAATGGTTAGAAATAAATGCCAGCGCTTCTGGTTGCCAACACCAGTTTTCTAAAAATTGGCTCGGTAGTTCCACCGCATCCCAAGGAACGCCATTAATCCCAGAAACGGCACTCGCATCTATTTGCGTTAACATGTGGTGTAAGCCGTGACCAAACTCGTGAAATAAGGTGACTACTTCATCATGGGTAAATAGTGCCGGCGTATCGCCAACAGGGCCATTGAAATTACAGGTTAGGTAGGCAACAGGGTGTTGAATTTCACCTGTGCTAAGTTTAGCTCTACCAACACAATCATCCATCCAAGCACCGCCGCGTTTTTTCTCACGGGCGTATAAATCTAAATAGAAGCTGCCACGTAGTTGGCCATCAGCGCCAAAAACGTCATAAAATTTCACGTCATCATGCCAAACATCAACACCATCGCGACAGGTAATAGTTAAGCCAAATAAACGGTTCACAACAGAAAACAACCCTTCAACAACTTTATCTTTGGGGAAGTAAGGACGTAGTTCTTCATCTGAAATGGTATAACGGCTTTGTTTCAGTTTTTCGCTGTAGTAGGCTAAATCCCATGCCTGTAAAGTATCTTGTGAATACTCACTTTTGGCAAAATCGTTTAATTCTTGAAAGTCTTGTTCACCCTGATGTTTGGATTTAATCGCAAGGTTTTCTAAAAATTCCATTACTTCGCTGGTGGAGTTGGCCATTTTAGTGGCGAGAGAATGTTCAGCGTAGTTAGTAAAATCGAGCAATTGGGCTAATTCGTGACGAAGCGCTAAAAGTTCATTCATAATACCGCTATTGTCGAATTCCCCAGCATTTGGTCCTTGATCAGAAGCGCGAGTAACAAAAGCACGATGTAGTTTTTCACGTAATGCTTGATTGTCACAATACATCATTACCGGTAGGTAACTAGGTATGTCTAACGTGAAATTATAACCTTGTTGTTCTTTGCTTTTGGCTAGTGCTTGTGCTGCGGCTAAGGCACTGTCAGGTAAACCTGTTAAATCATTTTTATCGTTAATATTAATGCTAAACGCTTGTGTGGCATCAAGCACATTATTACTAAAGCTTGAGCTTAATTCTGATAAACGACTGACTATTTCTCCGTATCGTTTCTTGCTGTCATCATTTAGAGCGACGCCTGATAATTTGAAATCACGTAAAGCATTGGTAATAACTTTTTGTTGGTCAGTAGCTAAGCTAGAAAATTCACTGCTGTTTTTTAACTGTAGGTAAGCTTGATATAGTCCTTGGTGTTGGCCAACAAACGTGCTGTATTCTGACAGTATAGGTAAGCATGACTCATAAGCATCTCGTAATTCATCACTACTGATTACCGAGTTCATATGGGAAATTGGTGACCAAAGTTTGGATAATATGTCATCAACTTCATCAATAGGCATCACTAGATTTTGCCAAGTAAAAGTACTTTGTTCAGTTAATACTTGTTCAATTGTTTTTTTACAATCTGCGATCATTTGCTCTACTGCTGGTTTTACATGTTCGGGCTTTATTTTTGTGAATTCGGGTAAAGGTGAGTTTAGCAATAAAGGGTTAGTCATAATGGTTCAAATTTAATAAATGATAGTGTAGATGTGATGACAACAAAGGAAATATTCAAGGGTAATTACTTAACAGAGGCATTTTTTTTGCTATTTAATATTTTGTTTGATTTTGTAGCAACGTTATTAAAAACGTAATTATTCACCATACCCAGCGTGCACGTCATTCCGGTTGTGTCTTTGCCTACAGGACGTAGGGTCTAGCTTTGGTCTGGACACCAAAGCTGAAGCCGGAATCTGCCTGTTTTAAACAGTAGACTCCCGATTAAAACATCTCGGGAGTGACGATAGGTGAGTAGTTACTTAAAAATTTACTTAATATAGAAGTAACACAAAACGCATTATTTTCAGGAGTATTTATACAGTAAATCCATTGATGCTAAAACAATCTCGAAAGATCAACAGACCCTAATATTATTGAGTTAAAGGTAAATTAGTTAACGCTTCGCTTGATTGTATGGTTTTTTGTACCCACATAGTAAAGATAAAACTAAAGATAAAAATAGTTAACCCTAAGGATTCTCTAATGACACAACATTTTGATTATTTAGCCATTGGCGCTGGTAGTGGCGGTATTGCTTCGGCAAACAGAGCAGCAAAGCTTGGTAAAAAAGCAGCAGTAATTGAAGCCAAATACCTTGGTGGTACTTGTGTGAATGTTGGCTGTGTTCCCAAAAAAGCCATGTGGTACGCGGGGCAAATTAGCGACGCGCTTAAATATGCACATGACTATGGCTTTAAATTAGAGCAAAAAGGTTTTGACTGGAACCATTTAGTTAACAATCGTGAAGCGTATATAGAAAGAATTCATGGTGCCTATCAACGCGGTTTTGATGCGAACAATGTCACTGTTATTCAAGGGTTTGCTAAATTTATAGATAAAAATACGGTTGAGGTAGGTGGCACCTTATATACCGCAGATCATATTACTATTGCGACTGGTGGGCGTCCTTCTATCCCTGATATTGAAGGTGCTGAATTTGGCATTGACTCAGATGGTTTTTTTGCGCTGACCGAGCAACCTAAGTCAGTTGCTGTTATTGGTGCAGGTTATATTGCGGTAGAGCTAGCAGGTGTATTTTATGGGCTAGGCACACAAACGCATTTGTTGGTTAGAAATGAGAAACCACTCCGCACCTTTGATGATATGTTAAGTACCACATTAGTTGAACAAATGGCAAAGCATGGTCCAACCTTGCATAACCACAGTACGCCTGAACGCATTGAAAAATTAGCAGATGGAAACCTCGTAGTACATTTAACTAATGGTCAGTCGGTTGGCCCAGTTGAAAAATTAGTCTGGGCAATAGGTCGAGAGCCAGCTACTGATAATATTAATCTAGAACTGGCGGGTGTTGAGCTCAATGAACGAGGCTTTATTGTTACAGATAAATATCAAAATACCAATGTAGAGGGTATTTATGCAGTTGGTGACAATACTGGGCGTGCACAGTTAACACCAGTAGCTGTTGCTGCAGGTCGTCGTTTATGTGAACGCTTATTTAACAATAAACCAGATGAACATTTAGATTACTCAGGTATCGCGACAGTTGTCTTTAGCCACCCTGTAATTGGCACGGTAGGATTAACAGAGGGAGAAGCTGTTACGCAATATGGTGAAGACAATATTAGTGTTTATAATTCACAGTTCACGGCCCTTTATCAAGCCATTACTGAAGATTACCGAGATCCAACACGAATGAAGTTAATTTGTGCTGGCGTAGATGAAAAAGTTGTTGGGTTACATAGTATTGGTTTTGGTAGTGACGAACTACTACAAGGTTTTGCCGTTGCGATGAAAATGGGCGCGACGAAAGCTGATTTCGATAATACTATTGCTATTCATCCAACCTCTGCGGAAGAGTTTGTTACTATGACTTGATGGTGTAACAAGGAAATATTAATTCCTCCAGTTACGCCTGAATAAAAATTTTTGGCTAGCAACAAGGCAACTTGTTTCAATATTTATCGAAACAAGTTGCCTTCATTTTTATAACCAGCCTAAAACATCTTTTATACCAATTGAATCAATGCTTTGCCTCTAAGCCTTTTAATTCTCGCTAAATGGTGCGTTCATTAATTCAATTAATGGTATTATTACTACCAACGAGGTTATTTAGCTTTCGAATTTATACCTTAATCAATAACAATTAATTAATTGTAACGTTACTTTAAAATATGTTGAAAGTTATTGTAACTGGTTGACCGTCCGTTAAGGCGCGCCAGTGTTAGCTTATATTTTTTTGTTATTGTGAGCAGAAAAAAAGAGTTAAAAAGTTTTCATAATGTACTAGTAATAACGTGAAATTCTGATAGTCTCTTACCTCGTTATTTTTTGGGCTTTTTTTTTATACAATTAAAAAGTAACGATGATAAAATTTATTTATCCACAAAAATAAAAATAAAAAACATTATGCGACAAAAGTACTGGTTTCTTATTTTTTTCAATTAAATCATTTGTATAGCTTTAATTTTCAGAGTGGCAATGCTTTATATTCTGATTTTTCATTGTGTTTATCAACAAAGTTATCCACATTGTGCTAGTACCAATTGTCATAGTGCAGTAGAGCTAAAGCGTGCTTTGTGGCATGCTTACCCCATCTTATTGTTTAGACTCAATTCTTATGACAACTTTGCCAGAAAAATCTTTGCAAATTTCTTCAAAAATAAACCAACCACTTATTTTAGTTGATGGCTCATCTTATTTATTTCGCGCTTATCATGTGCCTTATCTGCAAGCATTATCTACTGCAAGTGGCCAATCTACTGGCGCAATTACTGGTGTATTGAATATGCTGGGTAGTTTGAAAAAAGACTACCCAAATGGCAATATCATCGCTATTTTCGATGCTAAAGGTAAAACCTTTCGCAATGATATGTATCCAGAATACAAAGCAAATCGTCCACCAATGCCGGATGATTTACGTACTCAAATTGCACCTTTACACGATATTATTAGTGCGATGGGTTTACCGCTTTTAGTTATTCCTGGGGTTGAGGCCGATGATGTTATTGGCACATTGGCAAAACAAGCAGATGAGCTTGGGATTGAAACGGTCATTTCTACCGGCGATAAAGACATGGCGCAGCTAGTAACGCCTCATGTTCGTTTGATTAATACCATGACAGATGTAGAGATGGACGTTGCGGGTGTTAGTGAAAAATTTGGTGTTCGACCTGATCAAATCATCGATTACCTTGCCTTGATGGGCGACAAAGTGGATAACATTCCAGGCGTAGTGAAGTGTGGCCCCAAAACAGCGGTTAAATGGTTAGCAGAACATGGCACATTAGATGAAGTGATTGCCAACGCGGACAAAGTGAAAGGAAAAATTGGTGAAAACCTACGTGATGCATTAGCACAATTACCGCTGTCTTATCAATTGGCGACCATTAAATGTGATGTTGAATTAGCGCAAACTGCGGCAGAATTAGCGCCCAATGAACCAGACACTGATGCATTAAGATTGCTTTATCAAGAGTTTGAACTGAAACGTTTGTTAGCTGGTTTAGATAAAGGTAGCAGCGGTGAACAAACAACGAGTACGTCTAAGGTAAAAGCGAAGGTTAGTGTAGCTGAATCGATGGGTATTGAGGTTGCTACAGTAGAAGTCGCTGAAAGTGAATACGATATAATATTCGACAAAGAAGTGTTTACTAACTGGTTAGATAAATTAAAAACCAGTGATGCTTTTGCCTTTGATACTGAAACTACGAGTATCAATTATATGAAAGCCGAACTTGTCGGTTTATCATTTGCCGTAGAAGTGGGCAAGGCTGCTTATGTACCGCTGACTCATGATTACGTCGGCGCACCCGAGCAACTCGACCGAGACTGGGTATTGGCACAATTAAAGCCATTATTAGAAAGTACTAGTATTAAAAAAGTTGGCCAAAATTTAAAGTACGATGCCAATGTATTAAGTCATTATGATATTAAATTGCAAGGTGTTGCTTTTGATACCATGATTGAATCTTATTGTTATAACAGTGTTGCTACGCGCCATAATATGGATGCGTTAGCGCTTAAATATCTTGATTATAAAACGGTTCATTTTGAGGATATTGCCGGTAAAGGGGCAAAGCAATTAACCTTTAATCAAATAGAGATTGAAAAGGCAGGTCAATACGCCGCAGAAGATGCAGATATAACCCTACGTTTACACCAAGCTATTTTTCCTGCACTTGAGCAGTTACCTGAGCAGCTTAGTGTTTATAACGATATTGAAATACCGTTAATGCCAGTATTGGCACAAATGGAGCAAACAGGGGTGTTGATTGATTGCGATATACTCGATCAGCAAAGCCAAAGTATCGGCCAGCGATTAGACGAATTAGAAATTGAAGCCCATAATATTGCCGGAAAAAGTTTTAACCTTAGCTCTCCTAAACAATTACAACAAATATTGTTTGAAGAGTTAAAAATTCCTGTTATTAAAAAAACCCCCAAAGGTGCCCCTTCTACTGCCGAAGAAGTGTTACAAGAGCTGGCGCTTGATTATCCATTGCCAAAAGTGATTCTAGAAAACCGCGGTTTGAGTAAGTTAAAATCAACCTATACAGATAAATTACCTTTAATGGTTAGCCCTAAAACAGGACGAGTACATACTTCTTATCATCAGGCAGTAACCGCGACCGGGCGTTTATCATCAACCGATCCAAACTTACAAAATATTCCAATTCGTTCTGAGCAAGGCCGTAAAATACGCCGCGCTTTTATCGCCCCTAAAGATCATAAAATTGTAGCCATTGATTACTCACAAATAGAATTGCGGATCATGGCGCACTTATCTAATGATAAAGGTTTAGTGACAGCGTTTAGTGAGGGTAAAGATGTTCATCGTGCTACAGCCGCTGAAATTTTTGCCGTTGAACTGGATGAAGTAACTACAGATCAACGACGTAGCGCTAAAGCGATTAACTTTGGGTTGATCTACGGCATGTCAGCATTCGGTCTAGCTAAGCAATTGAATATTGGTCGTCATCAAGCACAAGAGTATCAAGATAAATACTTTGAACGCTACCCTGGCGTATTAACGTATATGGAAGAGACTCGCCAACAAGCGAGTGAACAAGGTTTTGTAGAAACGTTATATGGTCGTCGATTATATTTACCAGACATTAATGCTAAAAATGGACTGCGTAAAAAAGCAGCAGAACGTGCCGCTATTAATGCTCCTATGCAAGGTACAGCGGCAGATATCATTAAAAAAGCTATGTTAGCCGTTGCGGCTTGGTTATCTGAACAAAATGATGATCGCATTAAAATGACCATGCAAGTACACGATGAATTAATTTTTGAAATCCATCAAGATATTGTGGAAGAAACTACGGCTAAATTAGTTGAGCTGATGAATAATGCGGTTGAATTAAGTGTGCCGTTAATTGCTGAAGCAGGGATAGGGGATAACTGGGAAGAAGCGCATTAGGTTTTAAGTTAGGCTTTAATTTGAAAGTTTATAGTGCAAAGTAAGTTCTTATCTATTACACAGTAACTATTCCTATTGTGTTGTGTGTTCCATGTTTTTACTGCCAACCTGTTTCAGGTTGGCAGATTTTTTGTTTTTATAACTTTGAAAATAAAACTATAAGCATGAAGCTATGCGTTTGAGTAGCGCTCTTTATTACCAAGCCAACGTTGAATAAGTGCTTGAGCGCATTCAGGGTTTTGGCGTGATAATAAATAAGCTTTTTGTTTAATGTCAGGAATAAGGTAACCATCGCGGACTAAATCGGCAATTTTCAATTCTGCTAAACCCGTTTGACGGGTACCGAGTAATTCGCCGGGGCCTCTGATTTCTAAATCTTTTTCAGCAATAACAAAACCGTCATTACTTTCTCTCAATACCGCTAAACGCTTAGTGGCAGTTTTTGACAGTGGCGCTTTGTATAATAATACACAATGTGACGCGACTGAGCCTCTACCCACACGGCCGCGTAATTGATGTAGTTGCGCTAAGCCTAAACGTTCAGGATTTTCTATTACCATTAAGCTGGCATTGGGTACATCAACGCCCACTTCAATCACGGTGGTTGCAATAAGCAGGTGGATTTCACCCGCTTTAAAGCGAGTCATAATCTCTTGTTTTTCTGCCGCTTTCATTCGTCCATGAACAAGGCCTATTTTTAGCTCAGGTAGTTGTGCTTGCAAATGTAATGCAGTGTCTTCTGCTGCTTGGCATTGTAATACTTCCGACTCTTCAATTAACGTGCAAACCCAATACGCTTGACGGTTGTCATTGGTACAACCTTCTCTAATACGCTCAATAACATTTTCGCGACGAGCATCGGGTAGGGCAACCGTATTGATTGGTGTTCGTCCGGGCGGTAGTTCATCAATAACCGAAGTGTCTAAATCAGCATATGCGGTCATGGCTAAAGTGCGAGGAATAGGCGTGGCAGTCATAATTAATTGATGTGGGTAATTATCATCAAAAACGCCTTTTTCTCGTAGTGATAGCCGTTGATGAACACCAAATTTGTGTTGCTCATCAATAATAACTAAAACTAACTTGTTAAATTCAACATCAGCTTGAAACAATGCATGGGTACCGACAACCATTTGCATTTCGCCACTGGCCATTTTTTCGAGTGCTAAACGACGCGCTTTGGCTTTGGTTTTTCCGGCGAGCCAACCAACGCTTATATTAAGTGGAGTAAACCAATTAGCAAAATTAATGGCGTGTTGTTCGGCTAATATTTCTGTTGGCGCCATTAGCGCCACTTGATAACCTTGACTGATGGCTGTTAATGCAGCTAGGGCTGCTACGAGGGTTTTACCTGAGCCAACATCACCTTGGACTAAGCGCATCATGGGTTGAGATTTAGCTAAGTCAGTTTTTATTTCTTTTACTACGCGCGCTTGTGCTTTAGTAGGCGAAAAAGGTAGCGCGTTTAAAAAGGAGCCTTCAGCGGAATAAGAGCCTTCAGCGGAATAAGAGTCTTTAGTGGAATAAGAGCCCTCAATTGCTTGTTCAAGGGTTAATGAAACAGCATGATGAACATCACTACTTTGTCTGAGTTTAAGCATACTTAAATTATGAGCAATTAACTCTTCTTTGATCAAACGTAATTGCGCAGGGTGTTTACCAAGCTCAAGTTGACTAGTCGAAGCATCGGGCGGAGGCCTATGAATTATTGCTAATGCTTGTGCTAGTGAATAATGCTCGTCGAATAAATGGCTAGGTAATAACTCTTCCACTTGTCCACGTTGAAGTCGAATAAGTGCTTGATCGGTTAGGTTACGCAGTGAAATTTGTTTTAAACCATCAGTAGTGGGGTAAACCGGTGTTAAGGTTTCTTCCATTGGCGTCAAAGCACGATCATCGTCTAAAGAACGGTATTCAGGGTGCACTATTTGAAAGCCGTTTGGACCGCGTTTTATTTCGCCATAACAACGAATAGTTTGTCCGACACTTAAGCTGTTTTTTTGACTAGCCGAGAAGCTGAAAAAACATAATTGTACATTGCCAGTACCATCATTTACGTTGACTACCATCATCCGGCGTTTACCATGGGTAAGCTGATTGCTGGTTATTTCGCCGATGATATTAGTATGTGTACCCACAAGGCAGTCTCGAATAGTGGATACGCGGGTTCTGTCTTCATAGCGAAGTGGTAAATGAAATAATAAATCTTGCACAGACAATAAACTCAATTTTTCTAGTCTTTTTGCCATACTTGGGCCAACACCTTTGAGTGTTGTTAGGGCGACTTGAGAGAGTTTGGTCAATGCTTCCATGATGATTTTTGGTTTAAAACCGTTCTTGGTAATTAATCATCAAGGTGCTGCCAAGCTTTTTTATTCATTTGCATTTTTTGCCACCATATTTCTTCAGCAACAATTTGTCCTTCTTCATCTATAATCGGATAAGGTAAGCCCTTGCGCTGACAAGCTTCGGCAAAAATAGGATGACCACCCTCAAATAAAACACGCTGTCGGCGTTCGTGACTCAGCTTGGGTTTATCATACATACCGGCTAATTGTCGTTGGCGCTGTGCTTCGTATAACACCACTGAACAGGCAACTGAAACATTAAGCGATTGCACCATGCCAACCATAGGAACAACAATATCTTGATCTGCTAATGCTAAGGCAACATCGGAAGTGCCAAATTTCTCTTGTCCCAAGATAATAGCCGTGGGCTTAGTGTAATCAATTTCACGAAAGTCGACAGCAGTATCAGATAAGTTCGTCACCAATATTTGCATGCCTTGCGCTTTCATGGCGGCAATTGCATCAGCCGTTTTATGATAATTATGAACATCAATCCAGTTTTGGCTTCCTGCAGCGCTACCGCCACGGACTTCTGCTTCTTCACTTTTCCATACGGCATGTACATCACTAACGCCAATAGCATCACAAGTGCGCACTACTGCAGCTAAATTATGGCTTTTATGTAAACCTTCCATACACACGGTAAGATCTGGCTGGCGCTTATCAAGCATGGTATTGATGCGTTTTAGTCTTTTTGGAGTCATAGTTTTGTTATTAGTAAAGTTAATATTTTAGTAACTATTCACCTATCGTCACTCCCGAGGTCTTTAAATCGGGAGTCTAGACTTTTAAACACTGAGATTCCAGCTTCAGCTTTGGTGTCCAGACCAAAGCTAGACCCTACGTCCTGTAGACAAAGACACAACTGGAATGACGGAAATACTAGGTATGGTGAATAGTTACATATTTTAAATGAATAATATGCTAGTTGACGTTGGGTAATTCCATAACCCCATCAATTTCAATATCAACATCTTTTGGTAGCTTAGATATTTGAATTGCGGCACGCGCAGGATAAGGTTGTTGAAAATATTTCGCCATAATTTCATTAACCGTGGCAAAGTTACTTAGGTCAGTCATAAAAATGTTCACTTTCACCATGTCATTGATACTACCACCTGCTGCTTCACATACGGCAGAAAGGTTTTTAAATACTTGTTCGGTTTGCTCAGCGAAACCACCATCGACTACTGCCATCGTTTCAGGAATAAGTGGGATTTGTCCAGATAAATAAACCGTATTATTTACTTTGACGGCTTGGCTATAGGTACCGATAGCACTAGGTGCTTGATCTGTAGAGATGATGCTTTTCATTTTATTTCCTGCTAATTTATTTTTGTGTTTTCGTCACGAGTAACTCGCTACTTGTCACTTTTTATTTATTACGGATGACGCGTTGAACATCAACCATTACCTTAATTTTTCTTATAATATCAGCTAAATGAATACGGTCACGACAGGTTATTTCCATATCGATAATATAAAGACCCGCTTCTTTTTCGCCCGAATTTAAACTATGTACATTGGAGCCACACTTGGCTATTACGTTAGTTAGCTGTGCTAATGCACCTTGATGGTTGATTATTTCTATTCTAAGTTTAGCAATAAACTCTTTATCGATATCACTATCCCATTTTACTGGGAATAAAGCGCCAGACTCATAGCCTTTAATGTTTGTACAGCCTTGTTGGTGCACCATCAAGCCCTTTCCTGGACTTAAATAGGCTAAAATTGTATCCCCTGGAATAGGGCGGCAACACTTTCCATAATTAACTAACATTCCCTCGGTACCCTTAATAGGCATTTTGGCTTTGCTGTTTGTTGGGGTTAATTCACTGTCTTCAGTAAATTCATCGGTAAGTCGTCTGGCTATACCAATACTTAACGCATTACCTAAGCCAATATTAGTCAATAAGCCATCTAAATCCTTATTACCATTTTGCTGTATAACCGCGTCAATTTTATCTTCGGGTATATCGTCAAGTGATATGTTGCCTAAAGCATGATTTAATAAGCGTAACCCTAGTGCTTTTGATTCTGTTTTTTCTCGACTGCGTAAATAAGTTCTTATTTGCAAACGAGCCTTTGCCGTTACTACAAAGTTGAGCCAGGTAGCGTTAGGTCTAGCTGCAGCAGACGTGATTACTTCAATAGTTTGTCCGGAATATAATGCTCGGCTCATAGGGTAAGGTTTGCGATCAACTTTTACGCCTACGCATGAATTACCAACGTCTGTGTGCACCGCATAAGCAAAATCAACTGCGGTAGCGCCCATCGGTAATTCAATAATACGCCCTTCTGGGGTAAACACGTAAATTTCTTCTGGAAATAGGTCGGATTTTACATTTTCGATAAATTCAAAAGAACTACCGGCGCTTTGTTGTAATTCTAGTAAGCTTTGCATCCAACGACGAGCTTTCATTTGTGCAGTAGTGTCGGCGTTACCACCACCTTCTTTATATAACCAATGAGCGGCAACGCCCCTATCAGCCATTTGTTCCATGCCTTTGGTTCTGATTTGTATTTCAACAGGGATCCCATGAGGGCCAATGAGCGAAGTATGTAACGAACGATAACCATTAGTTTTAGGAATGGCGATATAATCTTTAAAGCGACCGTCAATGGGTTTAAATAAGTTATGCATAGCGCCTAATGCGCGATAACAATCGTCGATTTTATCGCCAACAATCACGCGAAAGGCGTAAATATCCATGACCTCATTGAACATCAGCTCTTTATTAAGCATTTTACGATAAATAGAGTATAGGTGCTTTTCTCTACCGATAATTTCAGCGTCAATATCGCTCTCAGATAAGCGTGCTGATATTTCTTCTTGGATATTATTAATAATGGCTTTTCGATTACCGCGAGCGCTACTTACTGCTGACTTCAGTGCTCTAGAACGCATAGGGTAAAGCGCCTGAAAGCCGAGTAATTCCAATTCATTTTTAATATCATGAATACCAAGACGGTTAGCGATGGGGGCATAAATTTCAAGCGTTTCACGGGCTATACGACGGCGTTTATCGGGGCGTAAAGCTCCAAGAGTACGCATGTTATGGGTTCTGTCAGCTAATTTAATTAAAATAACACGTATATCTTGCACCATGGCCAAAACCATTTTACGGAAGTTTTCTGCTTGCATTTCTTCTTTATTATCGAACTTTAGCTTATCGAGTTTACTCACCCCCTCAACGAGTTCTGCAACCGTATGACCAAATAATTCTGCGAGCTCATCTTTAGTAACCGGGGTGTCTTCTATAACGTCATGCAGTAGTGCTGCCATTAAGGTTTCATGATCTAGATTCATTTGGGCTAGATTAACTGCTACGGCAACCGGATGAGTAATATAAGGGTCACCGCTTGAACGCATTTGACCATCGTGTGCATCTCTTGCTACAAGATAGGCATCTTTGAGCAGGTCTACTTGCACTTTTGATAGGTAAGTAGAGCTTAATTCTTTTAATGGTTCAAATAGATACACCTATCACTCCCAATTGATGGTAAATGACTAGAATACGTGGCTTTGCGTCAAATGCAAAGTAAATTGTGAAGTCATCTGTATACCCGCTCCACTTGAATATACTCGTTTCAGGAAGTCTTAGCGATTCATAATCAAGGCACATTTTTTTATTAAGGGTCATTCCCTTAAAAAGAAATGTAACGCAGAGTATTATTTGCTCAGCCTTCCCCAAAGGGCTGGTTTAGAAACGCTTTATACTGCGTTATTGATTTTGAGAATGGCGCTACATGGATGTAGCTTACTAGATAATGCAGGAGCACATTATCCTGAACAACCATTCTCTTCAATCAATGCCTTGCCTAAAGGCGTTTCTAATTCCAGCTGAAATCGGCATATTCAAGTGGAACGGGTATGGTACAATAAGCAATAAAAAACGCGTAACTTATTTTCTATTAGTAATAGAGAAAAGTTACGCGTTTACAAGGAAAAGTAAGCGTGGTTGCTTGTTTAACCTAATTCTTGTGTTTGACTACCAACAATTGCCGCAACGGCATCTAATTCAGCACTGTCTTGCTGAATTTGTGCTTGGCGATCTGATGTATCCATTAAAGCATCGGTAATTAAACCTGCTTCAATTTCACGTAAAGCCAATACGGTTGGTTTGTCATTTTCGACTTCAACCAAAGGGTCTTTACCGCCCGTTGCAATTTGACGAGCACGACGTGATGCAACTAACACCAAATCAAAACGATTACCGACTTTTTCTACGGCATCTTCAACAGTTACGCGAGCCATTTGGTCACTCCAACTAAATTTATAAAATAGCGCTGCATTTTACTGATCGATAGGTCATTTAGCAAGTAAAAGACTTTGTTCGGGCATAAATTGTAGTACATTAATTTTTTTGTTATCTGAATTTTCTACTTTAGCGGCTAAATAGCCTTTAACACCGCTTTGCATAAAGTCGTATTTATCAATGTGATGTTGAACTAATAAGTAGGTAACTCTCTTACGTGTTTATCGCCAGCACGATAAATAAAGATCAACAGCCCCTAACAAATTAGTTCATCTAATAAAACTTTATGCTGTGCCACTTGTTGGGTACGCTTGAGTCGTTGATTATTAACTATGGTGGTTAAGTCAGCTAGGGCCTGTTTAAAATCATCATTAATAATAATGTAATCGAATTCTTGAAAATGCGAACATTCATTCTGCGCTTTCGCCATTCTGCTTGTGATAATTTCCTCACTGTCTTGTCCTCTGCCTCGTAAACGACTTTCTAATTCTTTTTTTGAGGGGGGGCTAATAAATACAGTTGTTACGGAAGGCTTTTTCATACGTACTTGTTGAGCACCCTGCCAGTCGATATCAAGAAAAACATCGACGCCTTGAGCAAGCTGAGCATCTATTGCGGCTTCAGAGGTGCCGTAACAATTATCAAAAACTTCAGCATATTCGTAAAAAGCATTGTTTTTAATGAGCTTTTTAAACGTAGCAATGGAAACAAAGTGATAATGTTCGCCGTTATTTTCACCGGGACGAGGATCTCGTGTAGTGTGAGATACCGATACTTGCATGGGTCTACTTGATTTTTGTTCTAGTAATGCATTGATCAGGCTAGATTTTCCAGCACCACTAGGCGCAGAAAGAATAAATAAATTACCGGGGGCTGTCACAATGTTTCCCTTCCTTTGATTATGAGTAAACTAAGACGAAAAAAGCTAAGTTTCACTTTACTCTATTAGAATAAAAAAAGCCTAGCCTTGATGATAAATAAGCATGAATACTTATTATTTTTTGTAATTATTCACCATACCCAGCGTGCACGTCATTCCGGTTGTGTCTTTGCCTACGGGACGTAGGGTCTAGCTTTGGTCTGGACACCAAAGCTGAAGCCGGAATCTGCCTATTTTAAACATTAGACTCCCGATTAAAACATCTCGGGAGTGACGATAGGTGAGTAGTTACTATTTTTTTATCTATAATATTTTGGCAATAGATTGCGCTAAGTAATCTACATTACTGTTAGCAATACCGGCAATACTTACTCGGCTTGAGTCAACCATGTAAATGCTGTACTCATCTTGTAGTTGTTGAACTTGCTCAGGAGTGATACCTAAGAAAGAGAACATACCTGTTTGACGAGTAATAAAGCTAAAGTCACGAGTTACACCATTTTCAACTAGCTTATTGGCGATTAGCTGGCGATTACCATTAATGCGATTTCGCATTTCAGCCAATTCACTATACCATTCGTTGCGTAATTCGTCTGAAGATAAAATGGTTTCAACAAGTGCCGCACCGTGTGCTGGCGGCATCGAGTAAATACCCCTTATTACTGATAATAATACAGAAGTGGCAATATCAGCCTGCAAGCTTGATTTGCCAATAAGAGTACAAGCACCTATACGTTCACGGTATAAGCCGAAATTTTTCGAACATGAACTACAAACAATCATTTCGTTTACTGATTCTGCCATAAGACGTAAGCCATATGCATCTTCGTCTAAACCTTGGCCGAACCCTTGATATGCCATATCTATAACAGGAGTAAAGCCAACCGACTTAGCTACTTCAACAACTTGTTGCCATTGCTCTTGGTTTAAATCCATACCACTTGGGTTATGACAACAAGCGTGTAATAACACAGCATCATCAGACGATATTTGTTTAAGTGCAGCTAACATACCGTCAAAGTCTAAGTCTTTATTATCGTAATCATAATAAGGGTAGGTTTTTACCGTTAAACCTGCAGCTTCAAATAAAGCTGTGTGATTAGCCCATGTTGGATTGCTGACCCAAATGGTGTCACCAGCTTTGCATGATCTAATAAATTCAGCCGCTACACGAAGTGCACCAGTACCACCAGGAGTAGACACAGTGCGAGCACGGTTTTCGTTTAACACCTTGTGGTCTGAGCCAAAAATAAGGTTGGCCATTTCATCATTAAAAAGGCTTGAACCTGTTGGACCAATATAAACCTTACTGGTTTCAGTATCAGTGCGGTAACGCTCGGCTTTTTTTACACAATTAAGCACGGTAGTTTCACCGGCTTCATTTTTGTATACGCCAACACCCAAATCAATTTTTTTGGGGTTAGTATCTTCTCGATACTTAGACAAAAGGCCTAAAATAGGATCGGCAGGCAAAGCTTTTAAACTAGCAAACATGGTTGGAATTTACCTTATATTTTAACGGGTATAATTTAATGAATTAAACCCTTTATACCAATTGATGTAATGAATAGATCATTCAGCGAGAATTAAAAGGTGTAGAGGCAAGGCATTGATTGAAGAGAATGGTTATTCCCTTGTCAAAATCAATAACGCCGCATATATACCTTTTAAACTCGCCCTTGGGAGCTTGTCAGGAAAGTGATAACGTCACAAATTTGTTTGATATAGAATGACTATATATGCACAAATTTTGCTTGTTCTATCTTCCCTGAACCCCTCTGAATTATTTCATTCATTATTTCATTCATTATTTCATTCATTATTTCATTCATTATTTCATTTGGTATTAATTGAAAGAAATAGTTAAAAACAAGAATAGCTCAAAAGTGCGTCAAAATTAAGATATTTAAGATAAAAATTGAGACTAATTTTTCTAGTTTGTGATTGGGTTTTGGATAAGCACTAAAAATTATTAGTTAGCGCGGCAATCAAACCAATCAGGCCACCAAAAATACCGCCCCAAACCACTAACCAACCTAAGTGTTTTTTTATCATCGCTTGAATGATTTCTTTCACTAACTGTGGTGTTAATTCATTAAGGCGCTTTTCAATAATGTCGCTAACTTTATCCTGCATACTCGCAATCATATTGGGCTGTTCTAATTCGTCACGTAATAGCGTACTAAACTGTTCACTTTGGGTGATGTCTTGAATAGAAACCTTCATCTTTTCAATAAAGGGCTCTTTCATTGGTTGTAATGCTTCAGTGCCACCCACCATCGCTAGCATGGGTGCAAATGATGAGGTTTCTATCACTGATACTAAACTGTCAAAAGCGGGTGATAAGTCTACTTTTTCTATTATAGGGCTCAAATCAATAGATGCGGCACTACCAGAGTTACTTGATAAAAAGCGGTCGATATTTTCTTTGGTAAAAAATTGCTCCATCATTAACTGACGAATGGCTAATTTAAAATCCTCAAATCGTGCAGGAATAACACCTGAGCCGTATAACCCTGGTACTTTTTCAAAAAGCATGTGGATCGCTAGCCAATTAGTGATAGCACCTGATAATGCAAATAAACCAACAGTAAAAATGAGATGCTGCTCCGAAATGTAGCCTACAAGTGTTGCAATAAAGGCTATTAAGTTGGTGATGATACTTTTATTCACTAAAGATTCCGTCGTTTGAATTCGCTTGGCTATAAACGCTATGATAGCATTGAATTTACTTCGCTAAAATGATGTTCATATTTATCCGAATTGAGGGATTTATTCAATGTTTAAAAAATTAGTTGTTCTATTTTCCTTTGTTTTCATGAGTGCCTGTGGCGCAGACAACTCTACAAGTGAGCAATGGCGTGTGCTAGATATTAATAATACCGTATTGCTTACATTACCTCATGGTAAAGTGGTGATTGAGTTAGCACCGCAATTTTCGCCTAAGCATGTTGAACAATTTTCAGCGTTAGTAAAAAAATCATTTTACGATGGTACTAAGTTTTACCGTGTGATTGACGGTTTTGTCGCTCAAGCGGGTCCTAAAGAGGGGGGTGATAAAGATAAATCAGTTTCAGTATTGGCAATGGAGGGGCAATTTTTAACAGGGAATGATTACTCTTTTACTCAAGTGCAAAACAACGACTTATTTGCCGCAATAACAGGATTTAAAGACGGCTTTGCTTTGGCAAGTGATAACAATAAAAGTGCCTGGTTAACCCATTGCCCTGGTACATTAGCAATGGCAAGAAGCAATGAGGCAGACTCTGCATCGAGTCATTTTTATTTTGTTATTGGACAAGCCCCACGGTATTTAGATAAAATAATGACTATATTTGGTCGAGTGGTTTATGGCATGGAGCACATTCAAGCAATAAAGCGCACTTCGGTTATTGCAGGAGAATATGCGGTAGACAGCCGAGATCATACTCCTATTGTTAGTATGAAATTAATGGTGGATATTCCCTTAAAAGACCGTATTATTATTGAAATTGAAAATACAGAATCAGCAGTTTTTTCTGAGCGACTAATCAAACGTCGTGCCAGAGAAAGTGACTTTTTCTATAAAAAACCACCATCAGTATTAGATATTTGCCAAGTGCCAATTCAAAGTAGGCTCGTAAAAAAAGGCAAGCTTTAAAATGTTATTGATTGGTAAATGACCATTATTTTGCATTGAAATATTAGTAAAATGTTTTATTGTCCCTATGAACTTTTATATCACGAGAAAATATTTTGTTCTTCTTTTTTATTCGACAACTTGCATCGCAGCACTGCTACCTAAAAAAAGTTATTAGTCTTACATTTGGTGTTGTTTTAGTGATGCCTTTTACTACCGCAATGGCAGACATTCAGCCGCGTAGTGCTAGCTTAAACTACTCACAAAAATCATTGTCTAACGTAGGAAATCCCGCGGCGGCAGCGTTAATTTTTAAGCGTAAAGATCCCCATGTAATAACAGGGGGATTAATTGAATTTGGAGTAGGGATTGAATATGGTGATTTAAACGAGCTATTTGCGAAGTTTGATGAATTGTCAAATGACTTTAAGCCACCTAATGAACCTGTAGATCCTACTCTGCCGCCAACCCCAGAAAACCCAATAAGAGATTCTACTTGGGACGATCTTTTTAACGAATATCCTGAATTAGAAGATCGCCTCGATGCGGTTAAAGATAAAGTGTCGGTAACGGCAGGTTTGTTAGCACTTATTGCTGCTGAAGGTTATGCTAAAGCTGAAGCTACAGGAGAAATGACCTTTGTTTTAAATGATACCCTTTATGGTGGCACGTTAATGATTGGTGCTTCTTATAAAGGAAATGCCAAAGCCATTGGTATTCTTGAGCCCATTACGTTTGATAGTGAATTTGCCAAAACACAGTTAAGTACTATTCCCAATTTTGAAGAAACAGACCCCATTCAAGACATCGATTTAAGTGGTGGTATTACGCTTTTTTATAATCCCGCTAATAACAAAGTAAAGCTAACCGTTGATAATGATAGTTTGCTATTAGTGAAAGCGACTAAAATCAGTCAATTTTCATTGTCTTATAGCCGCCAAATGCAATCGTTTGATTCTGGTGATTTATATTGGGGAATTAAACCCACTTTTTATCGCGTTGGGTTGACGAATGTTAGTTCTAGAATAGGTGATATTACTGATTCAGAAGCCTTGTTTGATGATATAAAAGATGCAAATTATGTCTATGAAAATGGCTTTGATCTTGATTTAGGGCTTGTATGGGCTGCGCCGCATTATCAATTGGGCGCATCAATAACGAGTTTGTTCGAACATACTTATGAGTTTCCTGAAATCGATCGTAGACGCTTTAGTTCGAAGAACATCTTAACGAAGCTAGATTATCATGAAGAATTTACCATGCAGCGTCAGGTGAAGCTTGAGGCGGGCATTTATACAGAGCAACGTCATTGGAGCTTAAACGCGGAATTGGATGCTAATTCGGTAGAAGATCCAATGAGAGACCAATATCAATGGTTAACGGTAACCGCAGGTTATGCTGCTGATAATTGGTGGTTACCTAGTGCAAGAGTTGGTTTTAGTCGAAATTTAGCGGGTACTAAATTAGCGTATTTAAATGCGGGCGTTACGGTAATGAAGTTTATTAATATTGATCTTGCTACCACCTTAGATACTGTAACACTTGATGGCGATGAAATTAGACGTGGGGTAAATATTCGAGTAGGCGTACAGTTTGATTATTAATGAATAAGGTTATCAAATTGAAATGTCTACCTAACTGAGCAGCATACACCGTAATAGGTTGAAAGAGATGAGTATTGTGATGTAGCAGCCCCCGTGTTATTTTTTTTCATATGTGATTGAATTAATGCACCACTCTTTCTCGCCTTCAGGCGTCATTACACCAATGTCATCATCAACTTCTTTTTTGATCAGCGCCCGTGCCATTGGTGAGTCTATTGAAATATAGCCTTTAGCATCACCATAAATTTCTTCTGGGCCTACAATTCTAAATTTTTTAATGTCTCCGGTTTCATTTTCTATTTCTACCCAAGCACCAAAGAAAACTTTACCTTCTTGTTGAGGCGAGTAATCAACAATTTTTAGCTCGGGCAGCAGTTTTCGCAAAAACCTCACTCTGCTGTCTATTTGACGTAACACGCGTTTGTTAAAGTGGTAATCGGCATTTTCTGAGCGGTCGCCCAAGCTTGCAGCCCAAGAGACAATTTTTGTTATTTCTGGGCGCTTAACCTTCCATAGGTAATCATGTTCTTTTTGCAGTTTTTCGTAACCAACGCGGGTAATTAATTTAGTCTTCACAACATTAACTCGTTATTAGAAGGTTGTTATATAAAATGAAGTAATGAGTGCTCTATTCATTACTTCAATTGGTATTAATTTAGAGATGGATCATGATACACCCAGATGCCATTACACTAAAGTGCCATTGAAAAGTTCATTGAAAGTCAGTCATGATAACAAAAAATCTATTCGAGTAAACACCATATGCGGAGACTAAAACCACTTGTTATTTTATTGCTAACCATAGGGGTTAGCTTATCTGCTCAAGCTGATTTTCTTAAACTGGAAAAATTTGGTGAAAATCCGGGTGATCTTGAAGCCAGTTACTTTACGCCTAATATTGAAAATCCTGCTTTGGTAGTACTGTTACATGGTTGTGCTCAGCAGGGTGATGAACTTGCACTGCAGAGTGGTTTATTCGGTTTGGCAAAAAAACATAATTTTGCTTTATTACTACCACAACAAGGCTTGAGTAATAATATTAAACGTTGTTTTAATTGGTATTCAGCGGATGATTTCACTAGAGACTTAGGTGAAACCTTATCAATAAAAAATATGATAAATCGTTTTAAAGCGAAATTGGGTAGTGAAGATGTATACATTATTGGCTTATCAGGTGGCGGTGCGATGGCAAGTGGTATGTTAGCTAATTACCCCACATTGTTTACTGGTGGGGCCGTGGTGGCAGGTATCCCTTTTCCTTGCGCCGATGGTTTAATCACTGGTATTTCGTGTATGAGAAATGGTCCTTCACAAACTGCCGATGAACTGGCTACACTAGTCAAAAACATCAATCCGCAACAAACAAATTGGCCTAAACTGTCCGTTTGGACAGGAGAAAACGATAGTATTGTTAACCCATTGAACTCATCTGTGTTTGCCCAGCAATGGGCTAACTTATCTACATTAGAGAATAAACCAATTATTAATAAAAAATCAGGATATACCATTACTCGCTGGCAAAATTCAGCTAAAGAAGCACGAGTAGAGTTAATTGAAGTGAGCAATCTTGGCCACGGCATTATGGTCAATCCGCAAGTTGAAAATGGTGGAGAGGTGTCGGATTATTTATTAGCCTCGCCAGTCAGTACTGTAAAACATGTCATTGACTTTTGGCAGTTATCTTTATCAATAAGCCATGAGTAATAAAATCCACATTTAAAACAATAGCTTGCTTATGGCACTATAGTGCTAATTATTTTTTGAAATTTATCAGATAGAGTGTTATTAGTTGGCAAAAAAGCTTCACTAACAAAATAAAAACACATTAACTAAAAACATAAAATAATTATTAATAAGGGTTCCTTCATGAAACATCACAACAGAAATAGAAGTTATCTCGCCTTGGCTATTACCGCGGCATTAACCAGTAACTTAGCACTTGCACAAGAAACAACGGACGCATCTCCTGCGGCTAATGATTCTGGTCTTGAACGGATTGAGGTTACTGCGCGTAAATCTTTAGAGACGTTGCAAAATGTACCAGTAGCCGTAACTTCGGTTGGTGCTGAGCAGCTGGCTCAAGGTGGCATAAGTGTCATGACTGAAATTCAGCAATTTTCGCCAAATACTACTTTACAAAATAGCCGTGGTACTAACTCAACGCTCACTGCTTTTATTCGTGGTGTTGGTCAAGAGGATCCACTTTGGGGTTATGAACCAGGTGTGGGGATTTATGTTGATGATGTTTATATAGCTCGTCCACAAGGTGCAGTACTTGATATTATTGATGTGGAACGTATTGAGGTATTACGTGGTCCTCAAGGTAGTTTATACGGTAAGAACACCATTGGCGGTGCTATTAAATATGTCACTAAGAAAATGTCGGGTGATATGGAATTTGATTTGAAAGCAACGCTTGGTAACTATGGTCGTCAAGATTATAAAGTTGCCGGTAAAATGCCAGTAATAGATGATAAATTGTATGTTGGTTTTGCTCTTGCAAGTTTAACGCGTGATGGTTATGGCGATTTTCTTGGAACGACTTTAGATGGTCAAGATTCAGAAAACTATAATAAAGATATTTTTGCTGGCAGAGTAACGGTTGAATTTATCCCTACTGATGATTTATTCTTCCGTTTTAACTACGATCAAACGAATGATGATTCAAACTCAAAAGGTGGTCATCGTTTACTCGCTAGTGATATTTCACCTGAAGATAACCCTGCTATTGGTGATAGTGGCGCCGTACAAGATGATATTTACAATTCTTATAGCAGTTTACCTACTTGGAATACAGTTGAAAGTGAAGGATGGAGCTTAACGGCGGAATATTACATTAATGATTTTTGGTCAATAAAATCAGTTACTGCCGCACGTGAAAATGCTTCAGTTACCAATATAGATTTTGATAATACTTTAGTACAAACTTTTGATGTACCTGCTCTATATAGTGATGAACAGGTTAGTCAAGAATTTCAGTTAAACTATAGCGATGATAATTTAACTCTAGTATCAGGTTTGTATTACTTTGACGGTGAGTCATGTGGTCAGTATGACGCTATCTATAAAGCATTTTTAACCTTTGAAGTAAGTGGTTGTAATAATTCTGAAAGCTATGCAGCCTATGCACAAGGTTCATATAATTTCACTGATAAATTCTCAATGACTTTAGGCGCTCGTTATACGGAAGAAGAAAAAACAGCATGGGTGTTCAATGATAATTTTGGCGGAATAGTCTACCCTTATTCAGATTGGATTCCTGATTATGTTCGTCCTGATTTAGAAAAAACTAAAGTGTTAGATGGTAATGAAACGTGGTCTCGATTTACACCTAAAGTAGGTGTTGAGTATCAAGTTAATGACGACATGATGGTTTTTGCTAGTTATTCCCAAGGCTTTAAATCAGGCACTTTTAACCCGCGTGCATCAAGTAATGAGCCTGCGGTTAACCCTGAAATTGTTGATTCAATTGAGTTAGGTATTAAAAGTGAATGGTTCGATCAATTACGTGTTAATGCAACAATTTTCGCACTTGAACATTCAGATCGTCAATATAAAAGTATTGTTCAAACCCCAGAAAACCCTGCAGGAGAATCACGTTTAGGTAATATTGGTGCATCTGAAGCGATTGGTATAGAGCTTGATGTAGAATATGCGGCAACAGATAACTTAAACTTTAATTTTGCCTTAGGTTATATTGATAGTGAATTTACTGAAATACTTGAGTATGATGGCGATGGTGGTTATAACGATATTTCAGATAGTTATGTAATTGCTAATACGCCTGATTTAACAGCTAACGTTGGTGTTACTTACGATATTGAAACAAATTTTGGCTCTTTTATTGTTAATGGTAATTACTACTATCGTGGTGAATATCAATTAGTAGAAGTTAGAGACACGTTGATTCAAGACGGTTATGGCTTACTTAACTTAGGCGTTAACTGGTACAGCCCAGAAGGCGATTGGACGGCAGCACTACATTGGAAAAATGTTACCGATGAAGAATATGCTGTTGGTGCTTATCCGTATGGCCATATTGACAACGGCCTAATTGCTTATTACGGTGATCCTAGCACTGTTGCATTAACTGTTGGTTATAGTTTCTAAAAATCATTCTATATTGAAAAAGAAACAGAGCTGGTTTTTACCGGCTCTTTTTTTGATAATAAGCAAATTGTTTTTCTAAAAGGAATTATTATGAATCAAGCTAAAGTAGTTATTGCTGATGATCATCCGTTATTTCGTACTGCATTAAAACAAGCGGTAGTTGACTGTATGCCTGATGCAGATATTAAAGAGGCATCAAGCTTTGATGATTTACTGGTTGAAATTGATAAGTCACCTGAGTTAGAAATTATCTTTTTAGATTTACATATGCCGGGTAATGATGGTTTTACTGGCTTGACCCAATTGCAAAACAACCATCCTGATTTAATCGTTATTATGGTGTCTTCAGATGAAAATCCAGACATTATGCAAAAAGCGATTAATTTTGGCGCAGCTGCTTTTATTCCTAAGTCAGTTGACTTAACAACCATTGCACAAGCGATTAATACCGTACTGGCGGGCAACACTTGGCTGCCGGTTAATATGCCGGTTAATAATGATGCTAAGTTAGCCCAAGAGCATAAAAAATTAGCGCAGCAGTTGGCGCAACTGACGCCTCAACAGTATACCGTTTTATCTTTGGTTGCCGATGGGCAGTTAAATAAGCAGATTGCAGGGATTTTAGATATTAAAGAAAATACGGTAAAAAAACATGTGTCGGCAATTTTACTGCAACTGGGCGTTTATAACCGTACTCAAGCGGGTTTAGTGTATCAGCAATTAATGCTAGCACCGCAAGAAAATGCCTCTATAAACTAGCTCATCAATAACTGCTTCATTAGTTTTTTCAATGCTAAGGCCTTTATTGGTTTGCGCATAAAATAAAATTGCGCACTATTGGTGTGCTCTCGTACTTGCTCTGATGGATCAGCTGAGCAAATAATACAAGGTACTTGCCAAGCTTGCTTCGACAGTGTTCTTTGTATTAAATCTACGCCATTTTCGTCGTTGTCTAAATGATAGTCAGAAATAATTATCGTTGGGATAAAGTCTTGTTTAGTGAGTGAGGTTGTTAGGTTTTTTTCATCCTTAACCGCGAGTACTTTACAGCCCCATTCTTGTAGTTGTGACTGTATGGCTTTGAGCATGATGGCTTCATTATCAACTAATAAAATGGGTAGGTCGATAAATTCACTTGCCGTTTTATTTTGTGTACTAGTCTCTACAGCGGGCATTGGTGTTAGCTTTACCGTGCTTCGAGGTAAGGTGACACTAAAGCAGGTACCTTTTCCTAGGGTTGATTTTACCGCTATATCAACGTTTAGTAATTTTGCAATACGCTCACAAATCGCTAGCCCTAAGCCTAAGCCAGATTTATCTTGTGTTTGTTTTAAACGCTCGAATTCTTTGAAAATTGTTTGCTGATCCGCTAAACCGATACCTGGGCCATTATCCCATACTTCAATAACTAGTTTATTTTTCTGGTGTTTAACGCCAAGTAGTACTTTTCCTTGGCTATTCTTTTGAGGACAGTAATTTAGAGCATTTGATAAAAAATTTTGTACTATACGGCGCAGTAGTCTTTGATCGGTTTCAACGATACATGTTGATTTTACATAGTTAAATTGTAAGCCTGCTTGTTGAGACATTAAGGAAAACTCTTTACCTAATGGCTCGAGTAAGTCGTTAATTGAAAAACAGTGAATATCAATTTTTTGCGAGCTATTATCAAGTCTAGATATTTCAACCAAATCAGCTAGTAAACTTTCTGCTGCGCTTAATGAATATTGTATGTTAGTTGCTAATTCTGCTAAGTCACTCCCTTGTACTTTTTTGTTAAGCATATTGGTAAATAGCGATAACGCATTGAAAGGTTGCATTAGATCATGACTAGCAGCAGCTAAAAACTTACTTTTACTGGTATTGGCAGCTTCGGCTTCGGCTTTTGCTTTGGTTAGTTCTATTGTGCGTTCGGTGACTCTTTGTTCTAAATTCTCATTGGCTTGTTGTAACGCTTTTGTCGCTTCAATATGGGAGGTTATATCTGAAAAAGTACTAACAAAACCACCGCCTGGCATTGCTTGTCCACGAATTTCTAACACAATCCCGCTAGGCATTTCACGTTGAAAATGGTGACTATTGCCTTGGCGCATATGCTCAATACGACGACTGATAAAGTCATCCTCGTTTTCTTTAGTATTTACATTGTTCTTACGGGTGATAATAATGCCGCGCTCTGCGTTAAAGCTAATAAGCTCTGCAACGGGCTTGCCAACCTTCACTATCTCAGCGGGGTAGCCAAGTAACTCAATATAGCGTTTATTCCAAGCAACGATACGCATATCCGCATCAATAACACTAATACCCTGCTCAATATTTTCAACGCCAGCGTGTAATAACTCTCGATTAAAGTGAAAGAGTTTATTGGCCTCATCAACAATATTCACTACATCTTGTAGTGGCATTGTTTGTTGTGTGGTCACAGCTTTCATTACCATACGGGTAGAAGCAGAGCCGAGTACACTGGAGAGTTGTAAACGGGTATAGTCAATTAATTTCTCGGAGGCCTTAGTACTTGTTAATTGCTTGGCATAATCATGAAGAAAGGTTTCAGCGGCATGGTTATTAATAAACCGTTGTAACAAATGATATAAATCTTTACTGGATAGGTTCTGCTCAAAAGCGCCTTGTTGCTTGTAAACGAACAACTCTGTTTGTAGCTTTTCTGACACGCTACGATGACTTAGTAAGGAAATTATAATGAAGCATAAGCTGTTGGCTAATAAACTAAAAAGTAGCCCGTGGCTAATGTGATCAAGTGAGTTGAAGCCAAATAATGCGTAAGGTTTGAGCCAGTTAATGCCAAAGATACCAGTGTTTAACCAGAGCGATTCCGTCAGTAAACTAGGTAATAACAAGGTGTAAAGCCAGATTATGCTACCAACAGTTAAGCCAGCTAACGCTGCTTTTTTGGTCGCTTTACGCCAATATAAAGCGCCAATAACCAAAGGCGCTAACTGCGATAATAAAACAAAAGAGAGTAAACCAATGGTGGCTAGATGATTCTGTTGATTAATTATACGCTCAAAAGTAAAGGCTAAAAGTAGCAGTAACGCAATAGCTACCCTACGTATGTTGAGTAACATATGTGACAGTTGAGTTTTTTGTTTGCTGACAAAGCTATTGTAATGCAGTAATAACGGGGTAACTATTTCTGTAGTTACCATGGTGCTTAATACAATAGTGGCAACAATGACCATGCTCGTTGCCGCAGCTAAACCGCCAATATAGGCGAGCCCACCTAACCAAGCTTGTTGGAAAAATAATGGGATGGTGATGACATAGGTATCAGCGTTAACATTTCCACCGGGAAATAAGTTTTGACCAGCAAGGGCAATAGGTAGCACAAAGATATTAATAGCAATTAAATATAATGGGTATAGATAGCGAGCACTTTTTAGTTCATTTTCCTGATGATTTTCTATCATCATCATATGATATTGCTGTGGCAGAATGAAGATGGTTATCATGCCTAGTATGGCTTGAGATATGGCAAAGTAACTGTTGCTTGTTGGCTGACTATCTACTACGTGTTGAGATTGTGCAAATAAGTCGGCAACACCATCAAAAACAAAAAAAGTGGCAAAAATTCCAACCGCAGTAAGTGCGAATAATTTTATGACAGAACTAAACGCGATTGCTAACACTAAGCCTTGGCTTTGTTTGTTTATTGCTGCTTGTCTTGCGCCAAACAAAATACTAAAAATAATTAATACCAGTGTCATGATAAACGTAGTACTGATGCCTGATTGATACGAGCCTGTGAGTAAGTCAAAACTTTTACTAATAGCGCGTAGCTGTAAAGCTATATAGGGGATAGTGCCTAATAAGGCAACTAAGGTGACCGTTGCGGCAATAGCGGGAGAACGGTCATATCGACAAGCGATAAAATCAGCAATAGAGGTTAAGTTTTGTTGTTTGGTAATGCGAAGTATTCTGAGCAGCATTGGCCAGGCGAGTACAAAAGATAAAATAGTACCAATATAGACTGGCGCTAACCAAGCACCCGTTGTTGCGGCTTGACCCACTGTGCCGTAAAAAGCCCAAGAAGTACAACTAACACCTAACGATAAACTATATATCCAAGGACGAGAAAGCCATTTTTTACTGGTTTCTTTTTGTCCCCAATAGGCGACCACAAAAAGTAGTAATAAATAGCTAATAGAGAGTAAAGATATCAGCCAAGTATCTAGAGAGAGCCAAACTAACAAAGATTATTCCTTAGATATAATCGCTCCGCTTGAAGATGTTGAATAATGTATCTTCAAGTGGAACGGGTATAAATATTGCTGTAATAACGCGAGTAAATGATTACTAATACAATAACATGCGTTGAGAAAAAACACAGCGAACGAAGGTAGTACATAATTATGTTGTCTATTTAGTTAAGCTGATTAAAAGTGATAATGTAGAGTTGAAATATTTTTAATGAACCTACCTAAAATAAACAACAAATACTTAGTGGCAATGCTTGTTTTCGTTAGTTATACCTTATTTGCTATGGCTTGGGTTGGCGGAACGGCGAGCATGGGCCAAATAATGGCAAGTATGCAAGTTGACAGTTTAGCTTCAGCTAGCTTTATTAGTGGCGCGGTTACCTTAGCTAAAATAGTTGGTACTTTTATAGCGGCTTGGTTGGCTATAAAAGTAGGCGTAAAAAAAGCTTTTTTTATCTCCGGCATTTTAATTTCTATAGGACTATTAACGCCATTGGCGCCAAATTATGAGTTACTGCTCGTTAGTCGGTTTTTGATGGGGCTTGGTGGCGCATTTATGATTGTTTACTTTAATCCCATTGTAATGGCGTGGTTTACACCAGAGGAACGACCCACAATCAATGGTATTAACGCGGTAGCCTTTAATGTGGGTACGGGTATTATTCTATGGCAGATGAGTAATTTTAATTCACTAACAGGTAGCTGGAAAAATACCTTATTGATGTTTTCTTTAGTGAGTATTTTGTTAAGTATTGCTTGGTTATTAGTGAAAGATAAAGAGTCTAATACAGCGGCTAAACAAGACGAGGAAGCGCCAGTAAGATACTCCTATATAGATGGTTTGAAAGATAAATTTAACTGGATTTATGCGTTAACCTATTCAGGAATTCTAGCCTTTTACATCTGTTTATTTACCTTTTACCCTAAAGCCGGTATTAGTCAAAGTGCGCTCGTTATTGGTTCGGGCATTATTGGTACCTTGGCAGGAATTGTTTATAGTAAAAAGTTTACCGCACGTGTTCCGGTTATACGTTGGTCAGGCTTAGTCATTATTTTAACTGTGCTAGGTTTGTCTTTTGGCAACGCTGAATGGCTGCAAACTGTTTGTGCCATGGCGCTAGGCTTCTTTATCTTTTTTCCTGTTACTGCACTAGTCACTATCCCTCACGAATTGCCTAATATGACAGGGGAAAGAATCACAGTCGTATTCAGTTTGTTTTATTCAATCAGTTATTTAATAGCGACGATAGTGCTATGGAACTTTGGTCGACTGGTTGATATCAACCAAGGTGACTTTACTCGCGCTTTTACCTTAATCACAGTTGTGAGTAGTACATTTTTTATTGGTAGCTTCTTTTTGCCAGAAACGGCAAACTATAAGAAATTAGAAGTTAAACAAGCACCTGAAAAAAAGGAGTCCTCATGCGAGGCATAATATCAGATAAACTTATTGGATTGATGGAACAAGCAAATATTGCTGCTCAAGTATTTAAAGAAAGTGGTATACAACTTACTCCTAGCTTAGTACGTGAAAATCTTGAAAAATTAAATGTATTTATTGGGGAAGGGCCTGAATTGGCTTTTGTACAAGAAAGTGCTTTTGTTACCTCTACGCACATTATTCCCGTTAGAGTCTATAGCCCTGATCCTGAACAAGCTTTACCTGTGGTTTTGCATTACCACGGTGGTGGTCATATGTGTGGCAGTATTGAGTTATACGATACTATTAGCCGAAAAATTGCGAAAGCTGGAAAGTGTGTTGTTATAGCGGTGGAATATCGCCTAGCACCTGAATATCCATACCCAGCAGGTGTTGAAGATAGCCAGTACGCATTAGCTAATTATCAAGACGTTTTATCAGACGTGAATTTTACTCAGCAATTAATCATTGTTGGAGACAGTGCTGGAGGTGCTATTTGTACGACATTAGTAAGCGATAATATCGGTAATTCAGCGATTAAAATTGATAAACAGATCCTTATTTATCCCAGTGTTGATTACACGATGAGCTGTGCTTCTACAGAAGAAAATGGCACAGGATTTTTATTAGAAAAAGAGAAAATGATTTGGTACTTTAATCAATACTTGCAAGACAAAGAACAGAGTGAACAGGCATCACCCTTATTTATGCCAATGGCGAAAAGTATGCCACAAACCCTTATTTTTACCGCCGGTTGTGATCCCCTTAGAGATGAAAGCATTGCTTATGCTCAGGCTTTAGAAAAAGTAGGAGTGAAAGTAGAACAAGTTACTTTTGATGGGATGATCCATGCTTACATGTTGCTTGATAGCATTGTTAAAAGTGAATGTGATGAAACTTATCGGTTGATAGGTGAGTTTATTCAGTCATAGGGTTATGAAATATATTTAATCTGACTATGTGTATAGTGGCGTTGGCAGTAGGTGGGTGCTCACATACTGCCAGTTTTTTTGTGAAAGTTTCTTATCACGGTTAACGCTTTATATTGGCTGAACTAAAGAACCTCTTTGGCGGCTCTAAACGCTTCTTGTGCTGCAGGGGCACCACAATAAACGGCACTGTGCAAAAGCACTTCACGAATTTCTTCTTTTGTTGCGCCATTATTGAGTGCGCCGCGAATGTGGCCTTTTAGTTCTTGTGGCGCTTTTAATGCGGCTAACATAGCAATAGTTACTAAACTACGCGTTTTGCGATCTAAACCTTCTCTTTGCCATGTTGATCCCCAGCCGTGGTCGTTGATGTAATCTTGCATTGGTTGGGTGAAATCATCAGTATTATTTAAAGCGCGATCAACAAATTCATCGCCCATTACTTGTCGGCGAATTTGTTCACCTGATGTCTTAGTCATATCATTTTCCTAGTAAAAATAAAGCCTCGGATTATTGTAACGTGAGGCTTTCATTTGCTGTTCATTTTATTTTAAAATTTTGAATATGTATTCAGGCACATCGCCTTTAAAGCTGCTCATAATTGGGTGCAATTCGTTATCATTTACTTATATTTCGCTTGTAAATAATCAAATACCGCACGTATACCGAAAGCTTCGCCACCTAAAGGACGACCAGATAAGGTACGAACATTAAAAGCCATCACATCAAAATGCACCCAGTTAGTTTCTTTACGCACAAACTTTTGCAAATAAAGTGCGGCAGTAATCGCGCCACCAAAAGGTGTTGAAGAGCAGTTAGTCATATCGGCAATAGTACTTTTAAATAAGTCGGTATAAGGTTGATATAGCGGCATACGCCAAACGGGATCACTAATTTTGCCGCCGGCGTTGGTTATACCTGTGGCGATGTCATCACAGGTGGAAAAAAAGCCGGGTAATTCAGTTCCTAAAGCAACGCGCATGGCACCTGTTAATGTTGCAAAGTCGATAATTAACTCGGGCGATTCTTGATCTGCTTCGGTTAACGCATCACATAAAACCAAGCGACCTTCAGCATCGGTATTGTCTATTTCTACCGTCAAGCCACTGCGTGTTGTTAGCACATCGCCGGGGCGCATGGCATTGTTTGATACCGCGTTTTCAACCGCAGGAATTAATACTCTTAAATTGATAGGTAAATTATGCGACATAATTAACTGTGCTAAACCAAGCACATGAGCTGAGCCACCCATGTCTTTTTTCATATTACGCATGCCAGCGGAAGGTTTTAAATCTAAGCCGCCGCTGTCAAAACATACGCCTTTACCAACTAAAGTTACTTTTGGGTGATTTTTGTTACCCCAAGATAAATCAATTAAGCGCGGCTGGTGAATACTGGCACGCCCAACAGCATGAATAGTAGGGTAGTTATCGTTAAGTAAATCATCACCGATAATTTGTTTGAGCTTGCCGCCAAAATTATCAGCAAGCGTTTGTGCACTTTCACCTAAATTTTTTGGCATCATATCAGCCGCAGGTGTATTGATTAAATCGCGAACTAAAGCGGTTGCCTCAGCATACTTTATAGCGCTATCTACTAGTGTTTGATCGTTGACTGCTAATATAGGTAAAGGCTGCTTGTTTGGGCTTTTAGTTACATAACGGGTATACGTATACGCACCAATTAGCCAGGCAAAACAAATAGCTTGCTGATGCTTAGCGTCGGCATGCAGTAAATATTGTCCTGTAGGAAGTTTTTTAATTAAATCGCCACAAGCAAAAAAGTCACTGGCATCATCAACAATAAAAATAGCCTGAGCTAATTCGCCTTGTTCATTGGGGATCAGCGCTAAACCGTTACCTGAAAAGCTTATTTGTTTAAGCCAGTTTTGACTAAATGGTGTCTGTTTTGATAACCAAGACTCGAAAGGTTGTTTTTGTTCAAAGACAAACAGAGGGGTGCCTTCATGTTGTGCAGTTAATAACGACTTCATTTGATTCCTTGGGATTATTACAATCGTTTGATAATTATATTCTAACCCAAGTAAATTAAAGATGGAGTGTTGCAGCTATTTACTTTTCAATTAAAGTTCAATATCCGCTTAAGTGAGTTTCTGGTATGATCAACAACATTAAAAAATTCGTATCTATTCAACTGGCTATTTTATGCGTTGCCGTTTGTGCTCCCTTCGACAGGCTTCCTTCGACAGGCTCAGGACAAACGGGGTAGTATACCGTTCACCCTGAGCGTGAGGAACGAACAGTCGAAGGGCGACAGGCTTCCTTCGACAGGCTTCCTTCGACAGGCTTCCTTCGACAGGCTCAGGACAAACGGGGTAGTATACCGTTCACCCTGAGCGTGAGGAACGAGCAGTCGAAGGGCGACAGGATCAGAGTCAGTAAATAATTACCAGAAATCTAATACTAAAACCGGAACTGTAAATTAATGTCAGCCATTGCCGAACAAATAGCTCAAGAACTTAACGTCAAAACTAGTCAAATCAATATTGCCATCACGTTGCTAGATGGGGGTGACACGGTGCCATTTATTGCTCGATATAGAAAAGAGGCAACGCAAGGGTTAGACGATAATCATCTACGTCATTTAGCACAACGGTTGAGTTATTTACGTGATTTAGATGCTCGTCGTCAGGTGATACTAACAAGTATCAAGCAGCAAGATAAATTAACGGCTGAGTTAGCAAAGCAAATTGCTAATGCGGATAACAAAACCCGCTTAGAAGATTTATATTTACCTTTTAAACCCAAGCGCCGTACCAAAGGGCAAATGGCTATCGAAGCAGGGATTGAGCCACTGGCTAATAGTTTATTTAACAACTGGCAGCTGAAACCAGAACAAGAAGCGTTGTCATTTTTGAATAAGTCAGCGGGCTTTGATGATGTTAAGGCTGTGTTAGATGGCGCTAGTTCTATTTTAGCGGAACGTTTTAGTGAGGATGCTAACTTATTGCAAAAATTGCGTAATCACATTTTAAAACAAGCGCATTTAACGGCTAAATTAATTAAAGGGCAAGAACAAGCCGCGACAAAGTTTCGTGATTATTTTGATCACAGTGAAAAATTGAAAACGGTGCCATCACATCGACTATTAGCGATGTTACGAGGGCGAAATGAAGGTTTTTTACAATTAAAGATTGATGTCGACCCTGGTCAAGAAAGCACGAGTGTTTCCAGTGCAGAGCAAATCATCAGTGAACATTTAACCTTACGATGTGTTTCACAAGGTAAAGCACAAGGTAAGGCGCAAGCGGCGGCTAGTTTTTTAACAAATACCGTGCGCATGGCATGGAAAACTAAGTTAAGTGTTAGTTTAAGTAATGAGTTGTTAAGCCATCAGCGTGAGCAAGCTGAACAGCAAGCCATTAAAGTATTTGCGACAAACTTAACTGATTTATTAATGGCAGCACCAGCGGGCCCAAAAGTGACCTTAGGTTTAGATCCCGGTTTACGTACCGGTTGTAAAATTGCCATTGTTGATAGCACAGGTAAGTTATTACATACCACCACTATTTTTCCTCATGCACCACAAAATCATTGGGATAAGTCAGTACGCACCTTAGTGAATATTTGTCGCCAATATAAAGTTGAGCTAATTGCTATTGGTAACGGTACAGGTTCACGTGAAAGCGATAAATTAGTCAGTGACGTTATCAGTCAATTTGAGCCTCAAAAACTCAAAAAAATGGTTGTTTCCGAAGCAGGTGCATCCATTTATTCTGCGTCAGAGTTTGCCGCGAATGAATTTCCTGATTTAGACGTGTCACTACGTGGCGCGGTTTCTATTGCCAGACGCTTGCAAGATCCATTGGCTGAGTTAGTGAAAATAGATCCAAAAGCCATTGGCGTAGGCCAATATCAACATGATGTTAGTCAAAGCCAATTAAGTCAAAGCCTTGATGATGTGGTGGAAGATTGTGTAAATGCTGTTGGGGTTGACCTGAATAGCGCGTCAGCGGCATTATTAACGCGTGTGGCAGGTTTAAATAAAACCATGGCCAATAACATTGTCAGTTTTCGAGATGAGCAGGGTGCTTTTACCAACCGTAAACAATTGAAAAAAGTTGCGCGTTTAGGGCCAAAAGCGTTTGAACAATCAGCAGGGTTTTTACGTATTAGTGGTGGCGATAATCCGCTGGATCAATGTGCAGTTCACCCTGAAACCTACCCTATTGTTGAAAAAATCATTGAACAACTGAGCCTTGATAGTGCTAGTTTATTAAATAATAACGAGCAATTAAAACAGGTGAATATTAGTGAGTTAGCGACAGAGCAATTTGGCGAAGTGACGATAAAAGATATCATTAGTGAATTAGCTAAACCCAGTCGTGATCCAAGACCTGAATTTAAAACTGCTACTTTTGCCGACGGCATTAATAAAATGTCAGACTTAAAGGTTGGTATGGTACTAGAAGGTATTATTTCTAACGTGGCTAATTTCGGCGCTTTTGTCGATATTGGCGTGCATCAAGATGGTTTAGTACATATTTCATCGATCACGGATAAATTTATTAAAGATCCTAGTGAGTTTGTAAAAGCAGGTGAAATTGTCAAAGTAAAAGTGGTAGAAGTGGATGTTGCGCGTAAACGCATCAGTTTAACGATGCGTCTAAATGATAACGTTAGTGAGCAGAGTTCAAAAGTTAAACCACACGCGACAAGTCAAAAGCATCAAAGTACTAAGCAAAGTTATGAGCAAAGTAATAAGCAAACTTCAAATGCTAAATCACCAGAGCCTAACCAAAGAAAGCAGCATAAACCTAAAGCTAAACCAATCGATAATGCCGCTATGGGTAACGCCTTTGCTGATGCATTTGCCAAGCTAAAGAAATAATTATAAAGTAAAATTAACCACAGAGCACACTGAGGGACTGCGTCCTCCACTGAGATAAAACTGAGTAATTATAGATTATTTCTCTGTATAGTGCGAAGCGTGTCTCTGTGCTCTCTGTGCTCTCGGTGGTAGCATATGCTAACTGCAGTTAATAAATAGCATGCCTTGCACATAACTCAGGGACGTCATTCCAGTTGTGTCTTTGCCTACAGGAGGTAGGTACTTAGCTTTGGTCTGGAACTACAAAGCTGAAGCTGGAATCTCAGTGTTTAAAATTCTAGACTCCAGATTTAAAGACCTCGGGAGTGACGATAGGTGAATAGTTACAAATTTTGATGGTTTAGCCAGTGCTATTTTTCCTCGACAGAAATAGTTCACTGGCTTTTTTATGCGCTCTTAAAACTTAAAACTTAAAACTTAAAACTTAAAACGATTAACCACTTCAGACATATTATTACTGCTCGATTTTAGTTGTAAACTTGCATCACTCAACTGCGCTGAAGTAGCTAATGATTCATCGGTCATGCCGGCTAGATCATTAATACGCAAGTTCACCTCATCAGCTGCTTGGGTTTGTTGTTCGGTAGCGCGAGCGATCTGGGTGTTCATTTCAGAAATCACTTCCATTAATCTATCAATTTCAGATAATGAATCATCGGCTTTACTCGTTTGTTCTACAGCTTGACTTGAAATATCTTGACTAACTTTTACTGCGGAAACAGCATCTTGAGCACCTGATTGTAATTTTTGAATCATTTGTTGAATTTCATTGGTACTTTGTTCTGTACGGTTGGCTAAGGTGCGAACTTCATCGGCAACTACAGCAAAACCTCTCCCTTGCTCACCTGCTCTGGCAGCCTCAATAGCGGCATTGAGTGCCAGTAGGTTTGTTTGCTCAGCAATGCCACGAATTACATCAAGTACAGAGCCTATATTATCGCTTTCGGTAGCAAGACTAGCAATAACTTGTGATACCTCGTCAATATTACTTGATAAAGACTGCATTTGATCAATGGTACTGGACACAATGTCTTTACCTGCGGTGGTATTGACTCTAGCATCGTTAGCCGCCTGCTCGGCAGAATTAGCATTATTGCTAACATCACGAATTTGTGAAGTCATTTGTTCCATCGCGGTAGCAACTTGCGCAGTAATATCATTTTGATTTTGTGTTAGCGACTGAGCACTGTGACTGGCATTGGCAACAGAGTCAGCATGTTCTAATACTTGGTCAGAGTTTTTTGAAATATCGGTTAAAGAGGCCCGCATTTTAGTGGTAAACTCATTAAAATAATGGGCTAAGCGTGACACTTCATCGCGCCCGTTACTGTCCAAAGTATGAGTTAAATCACCGTTGCCTTGGGCAATATCCTTCATTAAATTAGAAGCAGCATGGGTTGGAATAATAATACTTTTACCAATAAAGTATCCTAGTATGGCAATAATGATAACTATGACGAGGGCGTAGGAAAGCAAAGTGTTCCGTTGTGAGGAGAAAACATCGTCTATATCATCAATATAAGTACCAGAGCCAATAATCCATTGCCATGGCGTAAAACCTTTAACAAAAGATATTTTTTCAACAGGGTCATCAACACCCGGTTTTGGCCATTTGTACGGTACAAAACCTTGACCTTTCGCTCGAACGATATTTACCATTTGGATAAAGATGTTGGTACCATCAACATCTTTGAGATCAGCCACATTTCTACCAATTAATGCTGGCTTAATGGGATGCATAATAATTGTTGGTGAAAAATCATTTATCCAAAAATAATTAGTTTTATCATATCTAAGGCTTTTAAATACATCAATAGCTTGTTTCTTAGCTTGTTCTTCAGTTAAAACACCATCATTTTGCTGTTGATAAAAGTGCTCTACCACACTATAAGCCGTTTCAACGACTTGCTGATTAGCACTGTACTTTTGCTGTAATATAGACTGATATGCTTTTGATAAACTAATTGAACTTAAAATGATCAATCCAGCTATTACCAGTGCCAAAAGTAATATTAAACGTTGTTGAATAGTGTATCTACGTAAAAAACTCATAAATTCCCTTTAAAAATGAAAATGAAAATGAAAATGAAAATGATTAAGTTTAGTTGTCTTTACAAAAAAGTGTCGGTTAATTAATGTGATAAAAGATGAAAGGCGTGATTGTTTTTTGATTGTGATGCCTAGGAATGTCACTAGAAATAACTATCAGGGCAAATAATTGATACATTTTTGTTAAAAAAAGGGAAGCAAAAGCTTCCCCATAAAATAACCTCGGTTGGAGGTTAACTAACGCAAGGTAGTTAAGTTTTAGCTAAAGACTATAAAACGTATTTAGCTGAGAATTGTAAGTAGTTAGAGTCTTTACTTATTTCATCCATTTCAAAGTTACCTATTTCAACACCAAAAGATAGTTGTTTGGTGTAGTTTTTAAATAGGTTAATAGCTACATGGTTACGCTTTGTATCGGCTTCGTCAGCGTCTGTGCTACCATAAAATACAGTTGAGCGTGTGTCATCATTCCAAAAATGACGGTAAGCTACCATGTATGAGGTTGTTTCTTCAACTTCTTCACCCACTAAATCTCTCGCGGCAACTACACCCACATAACGACCCGTCTCACCACCGTGCAGTTGAAAGCGGATATCATCTTTACCGACTGTTTTAATGCGACCAGCAATGCCGTAACCAATAGCTGTTTCTTCTTCTCCACCAACAGTGTTTAACTGACGAGCTAAACCTGAAACTGAAACATTACCCCAATCACCTTTGAAGGTGTATTTAGCAATAAAATCAGGAATTGAATCTTCCGAAGCATCACCTTCGTCTGAAAATGGATTTTCTAAAGAAAGTTGTAAGCCGCCGTTTGTGTAGCGGATTTGCCCTTGTCTAATAAACGAAGACGCATTTAATGGACCACCAAAATCAGCCGCTTCCGCAAGTGCGCTAGTGTTCATAAATGTAGTCCAAGTTTGACCCACTAAGACATTTTTATATTTGATAAAAGCGTGGCGTAATCTTGGATTTGATGAATTAGAGATGATTTGATTACCACCACCACCTAAAAAATCTAATTCAATAAAACCAGTAACATCGCCATGAACGTATTTAGCATTAAAACGAGTTTCATTGACTGAAAATTTGGTTGTTGAAAGGTCATCAGTATTAGCACCGTGACCAATCCAGTAATCATTATTGGTTATTGGTGAGCTAACATCACCATCAATTGTACGTACGTCTGCTTTGATGTAACCACCAAAGGTGATTGAATCATTATCAGTTAAGTCGAAAGTATAACCAGCATTAGCTGCGCCAGCCATTGTTAATAAACCTGTGGCCAGTAGTAGTTTACTCTTATTAAAAAGTGAGTTCTTAAGCATTATGTATTCCCATTTTATTGTTGTGTTTCATTTGTAAAGCGGAGCTCTTGGTCTCTTTCGCTTCAGTTTTGTTACATCATTTTTTCAATATTTTTTTCAAGGTAATGTAAAAGTGATGTTCAATTATTATTCTGTTAATAAGGTAGGATTAATTGTCTTTAAAGGAAATTAGACCTAAGTCTAAAATGTCATTTTTTAGCTTAGACTTTAGTCGAAAAGTGAAGATTTTCTCGTTATACAATAGGTTAGTTGGCCTTGAAACCAATTCTGAAACCGCCCCAATGTTTTCCCTGCACAAAAATTGGCGCAGAAACATCATGCATAATTTCGCCTGTATCGCGCTTATAAGTTTGTAATAAAAACTTGTCAGTGTGTTGGCCGCAGCGTATACCTGTTGCATCATTAAACATACGTTTAGTACGGCTATTCATCATGTCTACATCAACATTTCCGGTTAGTGGCTTAGAAAAGCATTTATTATGGGTAGGAAAATACCCATTAAAATCGACGGCTCCGGCATAAATCATTTCAGAGAAGTTTTGTAGTAATGGCTCTTGAATGCTTGGTAAATTTCTATCGGTAAACTGATCAAAGCTAGTGGTAAATTTTGGTGGCTTTGTATTGCCTAGCTCTTGGTAATTGAAGTCAAATAGTTGCTGTAGTGATATTTTATTATTGGTTACGCTTTGTTCAAATAACTCACTCACATGCTTTGCTGCTAACTCTGCTTGGCTACACATTCTATTAACTAAAGTATCCCCCTCAAATTCAGACAGATGAATAAAAATAGATTCGGTACCATTAGAAAGTGTTTGTGCCTGCTTAGATACTGCTTGAGTTTCTTTACTTTTATCAATAAGAAAATCATGCAAATTGACCACGGAAGATGATATTTCAGCAGCCGCTAAATCTTGCTCTTGTAAAGCATGACTGATGTGATCACTGGCAGCGGATGAGTCGGCCATCAATTGGTCAATGTCAGCGAACGATTGTGATAGATCGGTCATGGTATTAACAACACTATCGGTTTGCTGAACAATAGTGGTCATTACCGTAGTTGTTTCATTTGTTTCATTACTAATCTGATTTAACATATCGCCAATTTGTTTGGTAGCAGCAGCTGTTTTTGCGGCTAAAGCCCTTACTTCATCAGCTACCACAGCAAAACCCCGACCTTGTTCGCCAGCCCTAGCTGCTTCAATGGCAGCATTTAATGCTAATAAGTTGGTTTGAGAAGATATGCCATCAATTACATCCGTTATGCTTTGTATTTCAGCTGCTTTTTGCTCCAGTGATTTTATTTTTTCAGAAGCATTATTCACTGATTCATTCAGTTGGTTAACGACAGTTATATTCTCGGTTAATTGTTTGTAACTCTCGCTGCTAGCGTTCATTGCTTGGCTCGTTTGTTGTGAGGCTAAACCAGCATTGTCATTTATTTGGTTGCTATTAACAGACATTTGTTCTGCTGCAGTAGCAAGGCGATCAACATCTTCACTCGACTTTTCAATTGCGGTACTTAATTGCGCTAAAAAAAAGCTAATCTCCGCTGAATTTATCGCCAACTCACTAGCCTTTATGCCAATTTCTTCGCCAATTTTTGTAAACGGTTGCGTCGATTCTTCTTCTGGTTCACTATCTGAGGTAATTTGGTTATGTTTTGCAGTGAAAAAAATTAATAGAAAACTTAAAGTCGCGAGCCCAAATGCAGTATGTAAAGGTGAGTTAAAAAGATTAGCACCATAATAATGAAAGAGTGCAATGAGTATTGCGCTAATAAGCGCATAAAAAATGATAGGAGTTGTTTGATTATTCATGTAATTACCTTTACCGCATAGAGTTTCATGCCTATGTAGTTCACTCAGGATTTAATTATTGACGTCATCTTTGAGGTGTTTTAATCGAAGATCTCGTCACTTTAGACTAAGATTCCCGCTTAAGACACCACGGGAATGACGTTCCTGAGCTATGTGCATAGGCTTGTAGAGTTTTTAACTTTCCAACCTTAGCATACGAGGATAGCTAAATGGAACCATTAGACTTTAGTTCGTTTTTTGGTAATTATTCACCATACCCAGCGTGCACGTCATTCCGGTTGTGTCTTAAGCCGGAATCTGCCTGTTTTAAACAGTAGACTCCCGATTCAGCTTTGGTGTCCAGACCAAAGCTAGACCCTACATCCATGTAGGCAAAGAAATCTCGGGAGTGACGATAGGTGAGTAGTTACCAATTTATAAAATAATATCTTTGAGTATTACGTTGTCAGAATCGGCTCTGTTTGCCATTTGAGCGAGTAATAATTCTGCTGTGGCGACAGCATCATTTAACGCATCATGGCCATGGTGATCGGGTAGTTTAAATTGATGCCGTAAATTTGACAAACGTAATTCCGAGGGATCGTAAGAGACATCTCGTTTATCAAGCTGTCGCTTAGCAACAACTAAGGTATCAATCATAGGGAAATCAGGCCTAAAACCATAAAGCTCAAGGCAAGCTTGTTGTAAAAACTGTCGTTCAATTCGGGCAAAATGAACTAACATTACTTTGCCGGCTAACGCTTTTAATAGTTTTTCTACGACGACGCCTAGTGGTTGCCCTTGTTCTTTTTGAGCATCGGTAATTTGATGGATAATTACGTTACTTTCTTCAAGTAGTGTTTTAGCTTTAATTATTTGATGGTAACTGGTGTTTAGTTTTATTTGCTCTTGATCTATTGAAGCAAAACCGACACTGAGCAACTTATCGACTTTGGCATCAAGGCCTGTAGTTTCAAAATCTACTGCTAATATAGGCAGTTTATCTATAGGGGTGTCCAGTGCAGGAAAAGGTACAGACAAAAAGTCGTGCAAAGGACCCTTTGGCACTTTCTTTAAGAGTTTTTTTCGTTTGGTTTCATAGCCGACTAAGTAGTTAATTAATGATTTAATTGCCATTAGAAGCTTGCCTGCCTTGAATCTTGCAGTGTTTTAATAACCTTAAAGGCATCTTTCAAATGCTCTCGTTCTAATTTTGACAATTCTGTGGGAGATAGATAATTGTCTGGCTCAAGCCCTAGCATCAACTTATTTGCTTGGTGTGTTACCCGTAAAATCCCTAAAAACTCGTAAGCATCTATCAGGTTTTCTGCTGATGCTTTGGTAATAGCAGCAGTGCCAGCGGCTTGCTTAATACGTTCAATAGTATTAACCGCGCTAATCCCCTGAGAAAGTGCATAAATACGGGCAAGATCAACAATAGGAGCAATGCCATTATGTTTAAGGTCTAACGTGTCTTTGTGGTCACCGTTTTGCTTTAAAACAAAATCACGGAAAAAACCAAGCGGAGGGCGTAAGCCTAAGGCATTTTTGGATAAATGCGCGATAAACAAACTACTTTTTGTCGTTTTTTTAAGTAAATTTGTCCGAACAGTCTCAAGTAAACTGCGATCACCACAAATGGTATCTAAATCAAAAAACACACTAGAGTTCAATAATGCTTGTGGGGTTGGTGTATCAACCCATACATCAAAGTACTTTTGCCAAACTTTTTCAGGCTGACGCCATTTGGGGTTTGTTGCCATTATATCGCCGGGACAATAAATAAACCCACAGTCTGCTAAACCATCACAAACAAAATGCGCTAAACTTTCAAACCAAGCATCATCGTATGGTTTCATAGAATTACAAATGATTATGCCATTGTCTTGATCTGAATGAGCTAATTGCTCTTGTCTTGCTTGTGAGCCTGCTGCAAGCCATGCATAAGGAACCGGTGCTGGACCATATTTTTCTTCGGCCATTTCAATTAAACGTTTGGTAAATGCCATGGTAATAGCACTAATGCTTTTCCCTATATGATCAGAACTAGTACCTAATTTAGCTAAGCGAACTTGTAGTTTTGGTAGTAACTTGCTGATTTTTGTTAATTCGTCTATATTTTTTGCTTTTTTAATAATACTGGAAAAATTGACGGCATTTTGACCTTCATTATTCATTAAATCAGTGGTGGTAACCATGCCAACCACTTCGCCCTGTTTTGTGACAAGTAAGTGATGTATGCGCTTGGCGGTCATGGTCATCAATGCATCATAAGCACTATCTTTTATATCAATAGTACAGATGTTTTGAGTCATTATGTCGCTAACACGGGTAGTAAAAGGTAAGCCTTCAGCGACGAAACGACGGCGAATATCTTTGTCAGTAACAATGCCAATTGACGTGGTGTTATCAAACACGACTAAACAAGAATAGCCTTTTTCGGTCATTTTTATTGCTGCTTGTTGAATACTTTGGGTAGCGTCGATGCCTACGACAGGGGAGTGATAAAAATCACTTACCGAGGTGTTCATTAAAGAAGACGAAATGACAGCATCTTCATTAGCTTTAGACATTTTTTGTTTGAGTCGTTGAGCTGAGTTATAACTGAAATAGTCATTAATACTTGGGAATTGCTCAGCAAGATCGCGTATCACTTCGTAATGAACGCTATAGACTAAGCAGTCTTCGTCACTTTGTATTTGTCGTGGCGCTCTTTGTTCAATATCGTTTGGTATGTGTAAGATTTGTTTGCAAAACTCGGTACATAAATCGCCTTCCCCTAAACGAGAAATAAGCTCGTCATCGCTAGACATACAACTGAGTGCGCCTTTACGAACAATATATAAACGTGGATCATTGATGCCCTTGGGAGGTAAGGTTTCGCCTTTACGTACGTAGTTAATACTTAACTCTCGTATTAGTCTTGCAAGTGCAGGTTTTGGTAAAGTGTCAAAGGGAGGAATGCTTTGTATAAAGCTTGAGATTTCAGAGAGTTCAATATCCATGGTTAGTGTCTGCTTGCATCGAGAGGAGCCTGCAGGTAGCATTTGAGCCCTCAAGGCGAATCCATACCCACGTTTAATACCCTTAGTATTAAACATTAATCTAGAGTGGTATCTGTTTACAGTCAACCACTGAGATAGTAATTTAGACTAAAGTTGCACTTGAAATACGTTAAGTGCTAAAAAGTCCATTATTTCAGGTTGTTTGGTGACGTTTACTCCTATAAAAATCCAATATAGTCAGTGTTCTAGACTAAAGTGTAATACCCGCAAAAAACAAAGCTTGGTAAATTAGCAACAGTAAAAGTTGAATATGGATTTCTGTCTCTGTCTTATTGTTATGGGGTGATTGAAAGTAATCTATATCCACACTTTTCTAAAATTATTACATGGTAAGTGCTTTTCATTAATATTGGCGTAACAATAATATTAAAACGCTGATTTCGTAATAACAATTAAAATAACGTCGCTAGGAGACTATTGTGGAAAATAAAGAAACATATTGGTCGGAAAATATCCGTATCATCTTGATCTGCCTTGCAATCTGGTTTGTAGTTTCATTTGGTTTTGGCTTGCTACTTGTAGAGCCGCTAAATGCAATTAGTTTAGGTGGGTACAAACTTGGTTTTTGGTTTGCGCAGCAAGGTGCTATTTATGCATTTCTTGGCTTAATTTTTTGGTATGGCCACAAAATGAATAAGCTTGATATAAAATATGATACGGAGAGTAAATAATGGATGAGTTAAAACTCTATACTTACATCGCAGTATTTAGCACATTCGCTTTATACTTCGCAATTGCTTGGTGGGCTCGTGCGGGTTCAACCAGTGATTTTTACGTAGCGGGCGGTGGTATCACCCCATTACAAAATGGTATGGCAATTGGTGCCGATTGGATGAGTGCTGCGTCATTTATCTCAATGGCTGGTTTAATTGCTTTCTTAGGTTACGGTGGCTCAGTTTTCTTAATGGGTTGGACAGGTGGTTATGTATTATTAGCCATGCTACTTGCACCTTACATGCGTAAGCATGGTAAGTTCACAGTACCTGAATTCATTTTTGATAGATATTACTCAAAAACTGCACGTATTGTTGCGGTTGCTTGTTTAATCATTGCATCATTAACTTACATCATCGGTCAAATGAAAGGTGTGGGTGTAGCTTTCTCTCGCTTCTTAGAAGTTGATTACGGTTTAGGCTTAGGCATCGGTATGTTCGTTGTTTGGGTATACGCTGTACTAGGTGGTATGAAAGGTATTACTTACACGCAAATCGCTCAGTATGTAGTAATGATTTTTGCTTATACCATTCCTGCAATCTTTATTTCATTCCAACTAACGGGTAACCCAATTCCACAACTAGGCTTAGGTAGTACTTTAGCTGACGGTAGTGGTGTTTACTTACTTGATAAGTTAGATATGGTTGTTACTGACTTAGGCTTTAAAGAGTATACAACAAGTAACTTAGGCGGAACATTGAATATGTTCGCTTACACTATCTCTCTTATGATTGGTACTGCGGGTCTTCCTCATGTAATTATGCGCTTCTTTACTGTTCCTTCAGTACAAGCGGCACGTCAATCAGCAGGTTATGCGCTTGTTTTCATCGGTTTACTTTACACAGTTGCTCCAGCAGTTGGCGCAATGGCTCGTCTTAACTTGATGAATACCATTGAACCTACAGCAGGTGAGAACCTTGTTTATGACGAACGTCCACAATGGTTCAAAGACTGGGAAAAAACTGGTTTATTGAAATTTGAAGATAAAAATGGCGATGGCAAAATTCAGTATACATCTAATACAACAGATGAAACTATCACCAAAACAAATTCAATGACTGGGGAAGAGATAGTATTACTTCCAAATGAAATGGTTAAAGTTGACCGTGACATTATGGTACTAGCTAACCCTGCGATTGCTAATTTACCTAACTGGGTAATTGCTTTAGTTGCTGCCGGTGGTCTAGCGGCTGCGTTATCTACTGCTGCGGGCTTATTGTTAGCAATATCTTCATCTATCTCACATGATTTAATGAAGGGCGTATTAACACCTGATTTATCAGAGAAAAATGAGTTACTTGCGGGTCGTATCGTTATGACTATAGCAATATTGATCTCTGGTTACCTTGGGTTACATCCTCCAGGATTTGCTGCAGGTACGGTTGCACTAGCCTTTGGTTTAGCGGCATCAAGTATCTTCCCAGCATTAATGATGGGTATATTCTCTAAGAAAATGAGTGGTACAGCAGCAATTGCAGGTATGTGTGCTGGTATCGGTATAACTATGCTTTATGTGTTCCAACATAAAGGCATTATGTTTATTCCAGGTACTGCATTCCTAGGTGACATGGGTCCTAACTGGTTCATGGGTATTTCTCCTAACGCATTTGGTGCGGTTGGTGCACTAGTTAACTTTGCAGTAGCGTTCGCGGTACTTCAAGTAACTGGTCCAGCTCCAGCTCATATTCAAGAGATGGTAGACAACATGCGTGCACCAGGTGATTGTGCAGCAGCGCACGACCACTAAGATATAAGCTCAACATTTAATTATTGAATATTGAGTAAAATCTAAAAAATAAAAGCTAGACGACAATTTTTATAAAGAGTCGTCTAGCTTTTTCTGTTAAATTACCCTCCTGTTATAATAAATAGAAATTAAATAGAAAATAATATGAATAGACATCTTAAAGCCGCTTTTATGGTTGCTCCTTTTCTTGCGATATTAGGTTATGTTGGCGCTGATTACTACGGTGAGAGTGTTGCTGCTAGAGCAAAAATCATTCAATTAGCACCAGAAGGGCATTGCGATATAATTAATAAAAGTTGTGTACTTAAATCAGGTGAATTTAAAGTAAATATTTCTGATGAAGCTGGTGTTACAGAGGTTAACTCTACTTTTCCATTAGATACCGCAACGCTATTTTTAGTGGATAAACACGACAAAGTAACAGCTTACCCATTAGGTATGAAAAAAAGCCCTTATTATTGGCGTAGTAAGACGCAATTACGTAGTTTAGTTAGTAATAAAGGCGATAGTTATAAATTACGTTTGATTATTAAGATCAAGGGCGGGCAATATATTAGTGAGTTTTATACTCAAACCACTAAGTAGCGGAGAATCATCAATCTTTAGTGATGAATGAAGCGCGTACCACTGTTTTTGGGCGTGTTTTAATAGTGCTTTATTATGTTCAGTACTAGTACTTTGAGAATTAGACTCTTCAGATCGTATTTTTTCTTGATAAGCATTGAAATACCACAAGGTATTAATAAAGTAACAAAACAATAGATAGTGATTGAGTAATCGCGGATCAACGTATACAGACGATTGATATTCGTATTGCTCAATAATTATTGAAACTTCATCGCTAGCCAGACCATTCACCGCGATAAACATAGCTAAATCATATTCAATCGGTGCAGTACAAGCGCATTCATAATCGACTAACCAAGTGCGTTGCTTTAGGTTTATTAACACATTACTAAAATTCAAATCCCCATGACAACAAACAATATTTCTACTGATGTTCAGTGGCGGTGAAATCAAGTCAGCAAGTTGACATAGTTCGGTTTGTTGTAGCGCAGAATAAGCTAAGTTGTTGACGAGTGAGTTAATAATATCTTTTACGACTAATTCAGCAGGTTCTACCTTCAACTGATGACATTGCACCATCAACTTAATTGCATGATTTATTTTTTCATCGGACACTATTGTACTAAGCGCCAGATTGTTAGCGTTGATAAAGTTACTGATGAGCCAATGTTGATCATGATAAACAACGTTTGGACTAAGGCCTGATTCACCGGCGGATAACGCCATAGACACTTCTGTGTTGTCGCTGATGGTTTTAGCAAAATAGACCTTGTTATCAGCATTGACTTTAAAGCAATGTTGACTTAATCCAGGTGCTATTATTGAAATATTTTCCACCTGAGTAAAACAAGATAAAGCGCTAAGTGCATCTTTCACAATAGTTAACCCGCAACTATGTCAGATAAATTGATTTGATTTGCTTTAGATTCTCTATAAATTGCTTGCCACTTGAAGTAACCATAAGCGGCAAAAATGACATAAATGATAAATAATACCGTGGTAGGTATTAACCCTTTTTCTATATATAGATAAATTGAAGCCGCATCAATAACTATCCAATATAACCAGTTTTCTAATACTTTTTGAGTGACTAAATATGTTGCGAAGACAGCGAAAACGGTGGTAAAAGTATCAAGGTAAGGGAAAGAAGCAGGGGTGTAATTGGCAATTATATAACCTAGTATCAAGGAAATAATCGTTAAGGTAAGGCAAATTTTTAAATGCTTGTTAGCTGACCACGAAATTATAGCTAACGGAGTAGTTTTGGTCGGATGATTTTGAATGGCGTCTACGGAAGTGCTTTTCTGCCAAGTCCAATAACCATAAACCGCCATTACCAAGTAATAAACATTGAGTGCGCTGTCCATTAAAAGCAGCACATCATAAAAAACAACTGTGTATAACGCAGTACTAATAAAGGCAGCAGGCCAACACCACAGTGAACCTTGTGCGGCTAGAATTATATAGGCAAGGGCGAGCAGCATGGCAACAAGTTCAAGCCCAGCTAGATTTGATAGGTATTCACTCAAGCTAACAAGTAAATCAGTCACTAGCTTTCTGCTTCTACTTGTGAGCGATCACCATTAATAAATTTACAGACAAATACGGCGGCATTTGTCGTGCTATGAACCTGTTTAATTTCGTGCATTACATTAGTTACTGCTAGGTCATAATCACCAAATACTTGCGTGCTCATACCATTTGTTACCACGTTTAAACCATCAACTTGACGAAGGCGCTTGATGAAGGCCCAGATTTCATCTTTAAAATTATCCATGGCTAATGGGTATAAGCTTAACTCGATTGATATTTTCATAAAAACTCCTTAATTGCCCTGATTTTCTATATTACTCTAGCTTACGCTCCAGAAAAACAAAAGTTATTTGCCTGTCTGAGCGTGTAGATAAGGCTAAAATTTTCGGTTAAAACTGATAATCTAGTGTCACACCAAAAATGAGTGGTTCAGATAATAACGTATATTGTTTTGGAACATAGCCGTCACGTGGATCGTTAGGGAAGTAAAATCCACGGTTTGCATAGTCTTTGTCGGTCAAGTTACGACCCCAAAGTTTTACTTGCCAATCATCTGCTAGATAAGAAATTGAGGCGTTGAGTAATACCGTAGCTTTTGATTTTACATCCTGTTCAGGGATAGCCTCATCAAGTTCTACAGATTCATTACCATTATAATCATAATATCTTGTATCAGAGAAATAGAATTCATCTTTACCGTCCAGTGATATATTGAATAGCCAAGCATCGGTTGGTTGATAATTAACACCAATGTTAAATTGATAATTTGGCGCGTGAGCTTGTTCTTCACCACTTAATGACTGACCGTCGGCGGTAATGAAGTCATTGAATTCAGTATCGAGTAAGCCTAAAGAGCCGTAAAGGTTGATGGTGTCGGTTACCTGCCATGCAGATTCTATTTCTAGACCATAGTTATTACCTGAGGCCGCATTACCTAAGTATTCAGTAAAATCTGCACTATGATCGTCACTCAAAATGATTTGAGAGCTTTTCACTTGCATGTCGGTTCTGTCCATATAAAATATGGCCGTTCGCACATAAGCATCGTTATTAAGAAGTGAAACTTTATAACCGATTTCATAATTGGTTAAATACTCTGGGTCAAAGGTACGTAGCTCATCAGGTAGGGTACCATCGGTATTTACACCACCTGCTTTATAGCCGCGATTGATTGAACCATACCAAAAACTACTATCATTTTGTTGGTAACTAAGCACTAACTTACCACCAATCATAGTATCATCAAGGTTATCAGTAAATCCGTCTGATTTATCATAATCGGCACTACGTTGTTCAAGGCGAAGCCCTGTAATCAATGACCATTGATTATTTAATTGACTATCAAGTTGTCCATAAACAGCAATAGATCGCGTATCAAAACTTGAAGTGAAACTCTTGGCTGGCTTAGTATGTAGTCGTTGTAAATCTTCATCATCTTGTTTGAAATATACACCAGTCACCCAAGACGTTGTGCCATTAAAAAGCTCGTTACCCACGTCTGATAGTGCTCTTAGTTCGATAGTTTGTACTGATTTTTCACGGAAATAATGATCTTTAGAAGTATATTCCCAGTAAGCGTAATCTTGATTTTCAATATTTTCAGGATAAGAGATACCCGCATAGGCCCAGTCTTCATCGTAGCCGTAAGCAAGATCAGAATCAGCAGTGCTCAATATCGATACTAAAGTAAAAGCATCAAAGCCTTGATAGGTGAATTTTGCAGCTAAGGCTTTAGTTTCTTGATCATCAAAGCCAGGCTCATCCGAGTAGGTTGTTCTGGTGTTATCTAATGAAAAGGCATCGTATCCATTGTTGAAATCAAAATAAAAACCAGTAAGATCTATGGTTAAGTCGTTAGTGGCTGCAATTGATAATTTGGCGCGAATGTTTAACTCATCTCGGTTGTTGGTGTCATCCATGTTGAGGTAGACGTTTTCCATATAACCATCGCTAACATGTTTATTTATCGTAAAACGATAATTAACATCATTACTAGCCGGCCCTGAAAGTGCTAAACCTAGACCGTAGCTGTCATAATTACCAGCATCTACTTTAATCGCGCCTTCAAACTCTTCTGCTGGTGCATTCGTAGTAATATTAATCATACCTGCTAAGGCATTTGCACCAAAACGAGTGCCTTGTGGTCCGCGAAAAATTTCAACTTGGCTAGTATCAAATAAATTAGCAATACTGCCAATACCGGTAAAGTCTACCTCGTCAATGATCATGCCAACAGAAGGGTTAATTGGTTCTTTAAACTGGCTACGTTCACCAATGCCGCGGATTTGATAATAACGAGCACGTTGTGAGCCACTGGCAAAATTAACGTTGGGACTAGCCGCTATTAATTCCTCAAGGTGTTGGGCATTGCGTTGTTTAATTTCAATAT
>NZ_QOLD01000050.1 GCF_003333305.1 Candidatus Colwellia aromaticivorans
AGTTCCCGCCATAACGCGCTGGCAAATAAGGATAGGGGTTGCGCTCGTTGCGGGACTTAACCCAACATTTCACAACACGAGCTGACGACAGCCATGCAGCACCTGTCACAGAGTTCCCGAAGGCACACGTCTATCTCTAGTCGCTTCTCTGGATGTCAAGGGATGGTAAGGTTCTTCGCGTTGCATCGAATTAAACCACATGCTCCACCGCTTGTGCGGGCCCCCGTCAATTCATTTGAGTTTTAACCTTGCGGCCGTACTCCCCAGGCGGTCAACTTAGTGCGTTAGCTGCGCCACTCACGGATCAAGTCCACGAACGGCTAGTTGACATCGTTTACGGCGTGGACTACCAGGGTATCTAATCCTGTTCGCTCCCCACGCTTTCGTTCCTCAGCGTCAGTATCTGTCCAGGTGGCCGCCTTCGCCACTGATGTTCCTTCCAATCTCTACGCATTTCACCGCTACACTGGAAATTCCACCACCCTCTACAGTACTCTAGTTACCCAGTTCAAAATGCAGTTCCAAGGTTGAGCCCTGGGCTTTCACATCTTGCTTAAATAACCGCCTACGAACGCTTTACGCCCAGTAATTCCGATTAACGCTTGCACCCCTCGTATTACCGCGGCTGCTGGCACGAAGTTAGCCGGTGCTTCTTCTGTTGTTAACGTCACAGAATGCAGTTATTAACTACATCCCTTTCCTCACAACTGAAAGTGCTTTACAACCCGAAGGCCTTCTTCACACACGCGGCATGGCTGCATCAGGGTTTCCCCCATTGTGCAATATTCCCCACTGCTGCCTCCCGTAGGAGTCTGGGCCGTGTCTCAGTCCCAGTGTGGCTGATCATCCTCTCAAACCAGCTAGAGATCGTCGCCTAGGTGAGCCTTTACCTCACCTACTAGCTAATCTCACTTGGGCTAATCAAATGGCGAAAGGTCCGAAGATCCCCTCCTTTGGTCCGTAGACGTTATGCGGTATTAGCAGTCGTTTCCAACTGTTGTCCCCCACCATAAGGCATATTCCCAAGCATTACTCACCCGTCCGCCGCTCGTCATCTTCAAAGCAAGCTTTGAAATGTTACCGCTCGACTTGCATGTGTTAAGCCTGCCGCCAGCGTTCAATCTGAGCCATGATCAAACTCTTCAATTAAAAATCGTTTGTGTAACCTCACCATAAATGATGTGTTACTGCTCAATGAATTCTGTCGTGCTATCTACCCGAAAGTAAATAGCGCATTACATAGTCGTTACCTACCTAACTAAAGATAAGTAACTGTATTTATTTGCATGAACATCATTCATTAAGCGTTTTATTTTGTTCTCACTTCGAAAAGTGAAGAACTATGTAAAAACAAGTTAATGTGAGTATTCACACAAATTGCATGATAACTAATTGTTAAAGAACTCTCCGAAGAGATAGCAGTAATCGCATTCGTTACTCGCTTTGCGCCTCTTGGTTAACGTTGCCGTTTGCCCGAAGCAGGATGCGCATTGTACGCCTCCAAGTTTTGATGTCAACGTTTATTTTTATTTATTTTGAAAAAGGTTATTTTTCATTTTAAAAGTAAACGTTAAGTTAGCTAATTTACTTCAATAGTAAGGAGTTAACTTATCAAAACACCCTCTTGGTTAAGCTTTTTGGCTGAACCCCTTGGAACTGGAGCGGATTGTATAGAGTTTATAGTTTAGGTCAAGTATAAAAAGCACCTTTTATCATTTTATTTAGCATTTCAGTTTAATCGTTCAAAACTTGTACAACTTTAATAAAGAATAGTCAAATAAGGTGCTGTATTTACAATTACATTGAAAGACCGCCATCTGTTTCCACAACTCTGCCAGTAAAAAATTCATTTTCAAAAATAAATTTTGCAGTATGTGCGATTTCAACTGCGTCGCCCAAACGGCCAACTGGCTTCATTTTTTCTAATCGATCACGCATTTCTGGCTTCATTGAATCTGTCATCGTCGTACGAATAACACCTGGAGCTATTGCGCCAACTCTTATACCGTGTCGTCCTAATTCCCTTGCCCAAGTAATTGTCATCGCAACAACACCCGCCTTGGCTGCAGCGTAATTGGTTTGTCCTATATTACCGCCTCGTGAAATAGAGGACATATTAATAATGACACCTTTATTACCTGATTCAATCATATGAACTGCAGCCTCACGACCACAAAGAAACACGCCGCTTAAATTTACATCAATAACGGACTGGAAATCCGCTACTGACATTTTATCACTTACTACACCATCTTTGGCTTTAACAAACATGCCGTCACGTAATATACCAGCATTATTGATTAAACCATCAATGCCATTAAAATCATCATTGATTTGCTTAAAGGTACTTTCAACTTCTGCTTCATTACTAACATTTGCAAGATAATATTTAGCACTTGTATTGGCAGTACCACTTTGCTCAACTAATGCGACAGTTTCAAGTAATAGATCTTCATTCAAATCTATTAAAGCTATATTCGCACCACTTTTAGCAAAGTCAATCGCCATTGCACGGCCAAGGCCTTGACCACCGCCAGTGATGACAATCGTTTTATTTTCTAAATTCATAATATTCTCTATCTATAATATTTCCCACCTAATGTACTAAATCATTATTTATTAAACAAGTTGAATATACTTGAAAAATCTTTGTTGCCATTTCCTGACGCCGCATGCATAGCAAATAAATTACGCGCTAATGCGCCCATAGGGGTTGATGATTGGCTTTGTACTGCAGTATCCATGGCTAAGCCTAAGTCTTTAGCCATAAGATCTACCATAAAGCCACCTTGATAATCATTAGATGATGGCACGTTTTCCATAACATCAGGACAAGGATTATATACATCAAGTGTCCAGTTGCTACCTGAGCTTTTACTCATTATGTTCGATAGTACTTTCGCATCCAAGCCATTTGCAAGACCTAATTGTAGTGCTTCACTCGTACCAACCATCAATACTGATAACAACATGTTATTACAAACTTTAGCAATTTGACCGGCGCCATGATCACCCGCATGGAAAATATTTTTCCCCATCGCATTTAAAATAGGCTCTACTTTAGTAAATTCTTCATTGCTACCACCAACCATAAAGCTTAATGTTCCGCCGATAGCACCACCAACACCGCCAGAGACAGGTGCATCAACAAAGCCAATACCTTGCTGTGCTAATGCAGCAGCAACTTTACGTGATGTTGCTGCGTCGATAGTTGAAGAGTCAATTACAACACTGCCTTTACTAATATAGTTAATCAAACCTGTTTCAGCTGATAAGTAAACACTATCAACATGTTTTCCTGCAGGTAGCATGGAAATAATAAACTGAGCATCTTTAACACACTCAATTGCGCTTACTTTAGTGCTAGCACCTTCTGCTACCACTTGTGCAACAGCAGATTCTGACAAATCAAAAACACATACGTTGTGCCCTGCTTTAACAAGATTAATGGCCATTGGGCCACCCATATTTCCTAAACCAATAAATGCTATATTCGCCATTGTTCTTTCCTTATAATTTTTAAAAATGATTTTTAGTAAAAATTTAATAAAAATCGATTAGTTGCCTGTTTAGTTGCCTAAATTAGCTAACGGGTGTTGTTCTGGTGTCCATTTTGATTCAAAAAACCAATCAATGACTTTATTATCTACCGTTTCTACAGAAGAAAAATGCCATTTAGGGGAGTTATCTTTATCAATTAATAGCGCTCTAACGCCTTCAGTAAACTCTCCAAACTTACCTGCTTTAACAGATAAATTTAATTCCATTCGAAAGCAATCAGCCAATGAGAGTGATGCACCACTTTGTATTTGTTGGAAGGTTAAAGAAGCGCTCAATGGGCTACCACTCTTAAGAGATTTCTGTGCGCGAACAAACCATTTATCATCAACTTCAACCGCTAAGATTCCTTCTACAATTGATGCTAAGTTATTAAAACTGGTGACTTGATTTATTAAGGTTTCATGTTCTGTAAGTTTTGATTCAGGAAGTAAACTAATTGAATCGTTCTCAAAATCGGTTAATAAGCTTGAAAGTTTTTCATGATTAAGCGTAATCGAATCTTGCCAATCTACTTGAGTTAACTGCTCCATTAATGAGTCTTTATTATCACTAGCAACAAAATAATCAGCAAGATGACTATATTTAGCATCGGCAGCGTTGATAGACGCCCCCGTCAAACCTAAAAACATGCCGCAATTATTAGGCATACGGTTTAAAAAGTAACTTCCACCCACATCAGGATAAAGACCAATGCTAATTTCAGGCATTGCTATACGTGAATTTTCAGTAACAATACGATGACTACCACCCACCATCAGGCCAAGCCCACCGCCCATTACAATACCATTACCCCAAACAATAAAAGGTTTATTGAAGGTATGGATAAAGTAATCAAGTTCATACTCTGTGGTGAAATACTTTTCAACACCAGGGGAGAAATTGCCTTTATCCGCTATGATGTCATTGTACATATAGACAATGTCGCCACCAGCACAAAAAGCTTTATCGCCTTCCCCTTGAAGAAATACAGCAGCGATATCATCTTGGGTTTGCCATTGTTTCAATTTCGGATAGATTAAAGCAATCATATCCATGCCGAGGGCGTTTAATGATTTTGGAGAGTTTAATGTTATAACAGCAATTTTTTTACCATTCGCACTATCTATCTCTTGAAAAGTCACTACTTGAGTCATATAAGATTCCTATCTAACTTTTATTATTTTCAGTTATTTATTCAACTACTATTTATTCTTCCAAACGGGTTTACGTTTTTCTAAGAAGGCTTGTACACCCTCTTTTTGATCTTCTGAATCAAATAAATCAATGAACGCTTGGCGCTCTTGCGGTAACGCTAGCGCTATTGGCATTTCTCTATTTTTTTGAATAAGTGTTTTACACGCTGAAACAGCAACAGGACTTTGCTTTGCAACTCTCGCTGCTAATGCTATTGCTGCTGATTTACTTTCACCTTTAGCAACAACTTCTTCAGCTAAGCCAATACGTAAAGCAGTTGTTGCATCAACACGCTCACCACATAAAATCATTCGCTTAGTCCAACCTTCACCCACAAGTATCGCTAAATTTTGCGTACCGCCAGCACAAGGTAGCAAACCAACACTCGCTTCAGGCAATGCCATAACAGCATGATCTTCAACTAAACGAATATCACATGCTAGCGCCACTTCTAAACCACCGCCCATGGCATAGCCATTAATGGCTGAGATAGAAACACCGCGGAAATTAGATAATGTTTCAAAAGATTGACCAAAAATATCACTCATATCTTTAGCTACTTTTTTAGAACCCTCTGCAAAAACATTTAAATCAGCACCCGCTGAGAAAAATTTATCTCCAGAGCCTGTGAGTACTAATGCATAGATATTTTTATCTTCGTTTAGCGTTAAAACCAAATCACGTAAATCAGTTAAACTTTGCTGTGTCCAGGTGTGGGCAGGTGGATTATTAAAAGTCACTACCGCGGTATGTTGTATTACTTCTACCGTTAGGCACTGTGATGAATAGTCAGACATAATTCTTATTCTCTTTTTATTTATATTTATATATGGATGTTTATTAAGTTGGTATATTACCGTCTTATAAAAGTTGCCCTGCGCCTTCAGTTAACAAGCGACGAGCGATAATAACGCGCATAATTTCATTTGTGCCTTCAAGTATTTGATGAACACGTACATCTCTAAAGTGACGTTCTAATGGATACTCTTTTATATAGCCATAACCGCCGTGAATTTGTAATGCTGCATCACATACTTGAAAACCAACATCGGTTGCAAAACGTTTTGCCATGGCACAATAAGCCGTTTTTTCTGGATCATTTTTATCCAATTTATAAGCCGCTAAACGTACCATCTGACGTGCAGCAACTAATTCTGTGGCCATATCAGCAAGCTTAAACTGTAAACCTTGAAAAGCAGCGATTGGTTTGCCAAATTGTTCCCGCTCTTGCATATATCCCATTGCTGAATTTAATGCTTGTTGTGCAGTACCGATAGAACAAGTCGCGATATTGATTCGACCACCATCAAGTCCCTTCATTGCTATTGAAAATCCTTCGCCTTCATTACCCAGTAGATGTTCAACCGGAACTTTTACGTTATCGAAGGTTATTTGGCGTGTAGGTTGTGCATTCCAGCCCAGTTTCTCTTCAGCTTTTCCGTATATAATACCGTCTAAATCAGCCGGTATGGCAAGTGCTGAAATACCTTTAGGACCAGCTTCACCTGTACGAACCATCACAACTAATATATCAGTATCGCCTGCACCTGAAATAAACACTTTTGAACCATTAACAACGTAATGATCACCGTCTTTTTTTGCCGAGGTGCTTAAAGAGGCAGCATCAGAGCCTGAGCCTGGTTCAGTTAAACAATATGAAGCAAGTTTTTCACCTGAAACCAGTGACGGACACCAAGCATCTTTCACACTGCTAGTTCCCCAAGTGGCAACCATCCAAGTAGCCATGTTATGAATAGTCATCATCGCAGTAGTTGCAGTACAACCCATTGCTAATTGTTCAAAGATAATAGATGAATCTAGACGACTTAGGCCTAAGCCACCTGCATCTTCAGGTGAATATAAACCACAAAACCCGAGTTCTCCCGCTTGGGCAATAACATCTTTAGGGAAAATATGTTCTTGATCCCACTTTGCGGCATTAGGTAAAAACTCACTATCGCTAAATTGCTTAGCAAGATCAGCAAACATTTGCTGATCTTCGGTTAAATCAAAATTCACATTAAATCCCTAAATATCTAAGTTAACTAAGAAGCGTTAGTTAATAGAGGAATATCTATCACTATCACTGATAAAAAACAATGCATTGAATATAGATAGCCAAGCTACTTCAAAATGCAGAATTCAGCTGGAATTAGAAACGTCTTTAGGCAAGGCATTTATTGAAGATAATGGTTACTCCCTTATCAAAATCAATAACGTAGCATAATACGTTTCTAAACCAGCCCTGCGGGGATGACTGAGAAAAACATGCTCATCGTTACATCTGTTTTTAATGGAACAACCATTAATAAAAAGATGCACCTTGATCATGATTCGCTCAGGCATCCTGAAACTCGCATTTTGAACTGGCTTGGGTATCTTTGTAATTTACTCAAGCAAATTAATAATACATGTACTGATTAAAACAAATAAATCGTTAGAAATACATTGATTAACTTGCTACTTTAATGGATTATATTGCTATATCACCAAGAGATTTTAAAATGAGTACAGCATCCAATTGGCCGTTACCAAACAATAGTATTAGATACCTAATTCCCAAACCGTTGATAAATCAATTAGCATTAAATATATTAAGTCGAGGCCTTTATCCATCATCGTTTGGAAAGTATGTATCTGCAAGTAATCATTATACTAAAAGGCACAACCATACTGATAATTTAGTTATTTTTTGCTTTGATGGTGTTGGGCAATTTAGTACATCTACATGCCAAGGTATGATAAATAAAGGTGATGTGCTTTTTTTACCTAAAGGGATAGAACACCAATACAAGTCGAGCAACAAAGAACCTTGGTCAATATATTGGGTTCACATTGAGGGGCACTTATTTGAACAATTCATGGATTTTATTGGTGTAAATAGTGCTAATCTAATTTTAAATATCTCCAACCAAACAGCATTCATTAATGAGTTCGAACAATTACTTGCAACAAGAAACAAAAGCTATCAATTAAGCTCCTTTATCCTTGCTTCAAATATAATAAAAAAAATGTTTGCTCTATTCACTGTGAATAGCCCTGTGAAACTAGAACAGTTAAAGCAAGACTTCAATTTGTCAAAAGTGACAGGCTTTATGGAAGAAAATATTAGTCAAAAAATAAACTTACAACAAATAGCTGACTCTCTAAAGTTGTCAAAGTTTTATTTTGCAAAAAAGTTTTTACAACATACTGGCGTTAGCCCTATACGCTATTTTTTAGAACTAAAAATAAAACATGCGTGTAAATTACTTGATGAATCGAACATTTCAGTTAAAAACGTTGCTTTAAAGATTGGCTACGACGATCCTTACTATTTTTCACGCCTTTTCAAAAAAATAATGGGATTATCGCCTACTCAATATAGACAATCCCAATATGGACATTAAAGGAAAATTTGATCAATAATACAGAACAAAATCCCTTAAATTATATTTTGTTACAGTAACTCTACAGCAATTGATGTTGCTTCGCCGCCACCAATACAAAGAGAAGCAACGCCTTTTGATAAACCTTTGTTCTTTAATGCATGAATAAGCGTTACCAAAATACGCGCACCACTTGCGCCTAATGGATGCCCTAAAGCACAAGCGCCACCATGAACATTGACTTTATTAATATCTAAATCCATCTCTTTAACAGCAAGCATAGTGACCATGGCAAACGCTTCATTAATTTCAAATAAATCAACATCGCCTGCCGTCCAACCCGCTTTTTCTAATAACTTATTCATTGCTCCAACAGGTGCTATGGTAAATTCTTCTGGCTTTTGTGCATGAGTTGCATGAGCAACAACTTTACAAAGAGGCGTCAAACCACGCGCTTTTGCTGTTGATAGTTTCATCATAACTAATGCTGCCGCGCCATCTGAAATAGAACTAGAGTTAGCAGCTGTTATTGTGCCATCTTTTTTAAATGCAGCTCGCAAAGAAGGGATTTTATCTGGACGGGCATTACCCGGCTGTTCATCTGTATCAATAATAATTTCTTTACGTCTACTTTTTACTGTAACAGGGGCAATTTCATTTTTAAAAGCGCCAGAATCAATCGCAGCATTTGCTCGTGTTAATGATCTAATAGCAAACTCATCCATTTGCTCACGAGTAAAATTGCTTTCATCTGCAGTTTCTTGTGCGAAACAGCCCATAGATATACCATCATAAGCATTTTCTAAACCATCAAGCATCATGTGATCAAGTACTTGACCATGACCCATGCGCATCCCAGCTCTTGCTTTAGGTAATAGGTATGGTGCATTACTCATGCTTTCCATACCACCAGCCACAGCAACTTCAATTGAGCCTGCAAGTAAAGCATCATGCGCTTGCATTGCGGCTTTCATACCAGAGCCACACACTTTATTAATAGTGGTGCAAACCGTTGATAAAGCTAAATCTGCAGCAATAGCAGCTTGCCTGGCTGGTGCTTGCTTCAAACCGGCCGGTAATACACAACCCATAATAACTTCATCAACTTGATCACTGGTCAAATTTGCTTGAAGTACAGCTGCTTTTATTGCTGTTGCACCAAGCTCTGTGGCACTGGTATTAGCTAGACAGCCACTAAAGCCACCCATAGGGGTTCTTAATGCGGAAACAATAACAACGGGATCAGAAATAGACACGACACTCTCCAAATAAGGGAAAAAGATAATAAATTTATAACGCAATAAATACCCGCTCCACTTGAAGATGCATGATTCAGCTGGAATTAGAAACGTCTTTAGGCAAGGTATTGATTGAAGAGAATGGTTGTTCCCTTCTCAAAATCAATAACGCAGCATAAAGCGTTTCTAAAACAGCCCTTTGGGGAAGGCTGAGCAAATCATACTCTGCGTTACATTTCTTTTTCAGGGAGTAACCCTAAATAAAAAAATGCGCCTTGATTATGAATCGCTCAGACTTCCTGAAATAAGCATCTTCAAGTGGAGCGGGTATATACCCTAACTCAATTTAACCTTCACGCCAACGTACTTTAGTACTAGTTATTTCGCCTAATATACTCTTCACTTTATTTTATTTATTTTATGTTTATGTTTTCGTTTTCGTTTTCGTTTTCGTTTTCGTTTTCGTTTTCGTTTTCGTAAACAGAATTGGGGTTTGTATAAATAATTCAACAATGTGCTCCTTTAAATGAAATATCAGCTAAACTTTTTTAAATAATGTCACATCACTAACTTTACGTTTACGTAAACTTCCTGTAGAGTTGTTTCAATCACAAAATTAAGACGAAACAAGTTAAAGAAAATAATGACCCTGATAAACAAAACAAGCCAAGTAAATTATTCGATTAGTGAATTATCAAAAGAGTTTGATATTACTACTCGTAGTATTCGATTTTATGAAGATGAAGGGCTATTAGCCCCTACACGTAAAGGACAAACACGCATTTACAGTCAGCGTGATAAGGTTCGGTTAAAGCTTATTTTACGTGGTAAACGCTTAGGTTTCTCGCTCGGTGAAACAGGCCGTTTGTTTGAGCTTTATGATGCAGATAAATCCAGCGCTAAACAATTAGCTATTATGATGGAATTAATATCTGAAAAGAAAAACGTTTTAAAACAAAAGCTTGATGATATCAATGCCATTTTAATCGAATTGGATGACATAGAAAATAACTGCCAAAAAATACTAACGACATTAACAACATAAAACACTATATAGGAATAAAACATGATTTCTCAATTTAGCTCACTTAACTTTAATTTAGGTGAAACTGTCGACATGATACGCGATACCGTCAATGCTTTTTCTCGTGATGAAATAGCACCACGTGCTGCACAGATTGATATTGATAATGAATTTCCAAATGATTTATGGCGTAAATTTGGTGATTTAGGTCTATTAGGAATGACCGTTGAAGAACAATATGGTGGTTCTGATTTAGGCTATTTAGAGCATATGGTAGCAATGCAAGAGATAAGTCGCGCATCTGCTTCTGTTGGCTTAAGTTATGGTGCTATGTCTAACTTATGCTTAAACCAATTAAGTAAAAATGGTTCTCATGAACAAAAAATGAAGTATTTACCTAAACTTTGTTCTGGTGAACATATTGGTGCATTAGCAATGAGTGAACCTAATGCCGGTAGTGATGTGGTCAGTATGAAACTCTCTGCCAAAAAAGAGGGTGATAAATACATACTTAATGGTAACAAAATGTGGATCACCAATGGACCCGACGCTAATGTTTATGTGATTTATGCTAAAACAGATACCAGTGCGGGCTCAAAAGGTATTACTGCCTTTATTGTTGAACGTGATTACCCTGGATTTTCTCGTCATCAAAAATTAGATAAATTAGGTATGCGTGGCTCAAATACTTGTGAATTAGTATTTCAAGACTGTGAAGTGCCTGCGGAAAACATTTTAGGTCAAGAAGGTAAAGGTGTACGTGTATTGATGTCAGGCCTAGATTATGAGCGCTTAGTACTTTCTGGTGGTCCTTTAGGTATCATGGATGCTTGTATGGATCTCGTTGTTCCTTATATTCATGACAGACAACAATTTGGTCAAGCTATCGGTGAATTTCAACTTATTCAGGGTAAGATTGCTGATATGTATACTCAAATGAATGCCGCTAAATCATATGCTTACATGTGTGCATTAGCAGCCGATCGTGGTGAATCAACGCGAAAAGATTCCGCTGCTGTTATTTTATATTCTGCCGAATTAGCAACAAAGATGGCATTAGATGCCATTCAGCTACTTGGTGGTAATGGCTATATCAATGAATTTCCAGCGGGTCGTTTATTACGTGACGCTAAATTATACGAAATTGGTGCTGGTACTTCAGAGATACGTCGTATGCTGATAGGTCGTGAGTTATTCAACGAATCTATGTAGTAATTCATCTGGTTGCTGTACAGCCTAATTAATTCGTCAAAAGTACTCATTGATAATTATCAACTCCGTGCTTTTTCCTTTTAATAAAACCGTACAGCTAACCGCTGAATCACTACTACTTAAGTAACTTAAGTAGTAGTGATTAAACAAATAATGAGTTAACCAGTGATAGCTTGTTTTGCAGCAAGTTAGTTCTAATACAAGGCAAAAAAGCGGAGTTGACGTTAGTCAATGAGCATTTTTCAACGCAGTATTAGAGCTCAATAGCAAAAAAACAAGCTATTACTAACTAATTAAAAGGCTTTCTCCCGTGGCAAAAATAATAAGTAAGATAAACACTCGCAGCCAAGATTTCTTAGACAATGCTGCACATATGCAAACCCAAGTTGATGATTTACGAGAAAAGCTAAGTGAAATCAAACTTGGCGGTGGCGAAAAATCTCGTGAGCGACACATTGGACGTGGTAAGTTATTACCAAGAGACAGAGTAAATGCTTTACTTGACGATGGCTCAGCATTTTTAGAGTTTTCACAACTTGCGGCCTATAAAGTTTACGATGAAAACGTGCCTAGTGCCGGGATTATCACTGGTATAGGCCGAGTTGCAGGGCAAGAGTGTGTTATTGTTGCCAATGATGCCACGGTTAAAGGCGGTACTTATTACCCGCTTACAGTAAAAAAACATCTTAGAGCACAAGCTATTGCTCAAGAGAACAACTTACCTTGTATTTATTTAGTAGACTCTGGTGGTGCAAACCTACCAAATCAAGATGACGTATTTCCTGACAAAGAACATTTTGGTCGTATTTTCTTTAACCAAGCCAATATGTCTGCCAATAACATTCCTCAAGTTGCCGTTGTTATGGGTTCTTGTACAGCAGGCGGTGCTTATGTTCCTGCAATGGCCGATGAATCTATTATTGTTAAAGAACAAGGGACTATATTTCTAGCTGGTCCTCCACTCGTAAAAGCAGCTACGGGTGAAGTAGTCAGCGCTGAAGATCTTGGTGGTGCAGATGTACATTGTCGTACTTCAGGTGTTACCGATCATTACGCACAAAACGATCATCATGCACTTGAAATAGCTCGATCTGCCGTTGATAACTTAAATAGAGTCAAACCAGTAACTATAGATTTCCAGGAAGTTATTGAACCAGCATATCCAACTGAAGATGTTTACGGAATTATTCCTAAAGATACCCGCCAGCCTTTTGATGTACGTGAAATTATTGCTCGTATTGTTGATGGCAGTGACTTTCACGAGTTTAAAGCCCTTTATGGCAGCACCTTAGTTTGTGGTTATGCCAATATTTACGGCTACCCCGTTGGTATTGTTGCCAATAATGGTGTTTTATTTGGTGAGTCTGCCGAAAAAGGTGCTCATTTTATTCAACTATGTGCACAACGTAAAATCCCACTGGTATTTTTACAAAACATTACCGGCTTTATGGTTGGTAAACAGTACGAGTCAGGTGGTATCGCTAAGCATGGTGCAAAAATGGTAACTGCTGTTGCAACAGCACAAGTACCGAAATTTACTATCTTAATTGGTGGTAGCTTTGGTGCAGGCAACTATGGCATGTGTGGACGAGCGTATGATCCTCGCTTCTTATTTATGTGGCCAAACTCTCGTATTTCAGTAATGGGTGGCGAGCAAGCTGCTGGCGTTTTGGCACAAGTAACACGTGATAAAAAAGAAAAATTAGGTGAAACTTGGAGCGAAGCCGACGAGCAAAGCTTTAAACAACCTATCATCGATAACTATGAACACCAAGGTCACCCTTATTACGCCTCAGCGCGATTATGGGATGATGGTGTTATCGACCCTGCTGATACTAGACAAGTGTTAGGTTTAGCTATTTCAGCCTCATTAAACAAAACAATTGAAGATACTAAGTTTGGCATCTTCCGTATGTAATACCAATTACACTAACTAAGTGATCATTTTCAAATGGCTTAAATATCCAATAACATCGTTGCTTTCAATCCTAATAGCCAGCTATTAGTCAATTAAGCGCCTTGTTCTTGAAAATTTATTCTCATTGAATTCTGTAACCTTAATTAATGTAAATGGTATAACCGTTATTTACCCGTACAGAACAAAGGTAGAGCGTACTGATTATGAATACCAATAACGACACGGTTTTATTAGAAGTTGATGAGCAAGGTATTGCCACCGTTACTTTGAACAATCCTGAAAAACACAATGCTTTTGATGATGCCATCATTAAACAGTTAACTGATATTTTCAATGACATCAGTAAGCGCGATGACATTAGCATTATGATTTTAGCCTCAAACGGCAAAAGTTTTAGTGCAGGTGCTGACTTAGGTTGGATGAAGCGTATGGCAGGTTACTCATATGAAGATAACTTGAAAGATGCCAACGCGTTAGCGCAAATGTTGAAAGCATTAAACTTTCTGCCACAAACGACTATCGCCAAGATTCAAGGGGCCGCTTTTGGTGGTGCTGTTGGGCTAGCTAGCTGTTGCGATATTGTTATCGCTAGCACTAAAGCAAGCTTTTGTTTAAGCGAAGTCAAGTTGGGCTTAATACCCGCAACTATCAGCCCTTATGTCGTTGATGCTATCGGTTTAAAAGCCAGCCGCCGTTACTTTCAAACTGCCGAACGTTTCTTTGCTGACAAAGCACATCAGCTTGGCTTAGTGGATGAAATGGTCGCGCCTGAGGAGTTGACTGATGAAGTTAACAACATGGTAGCCAAGTTATTAGCTAATGGTAGCCAAGCTAGACGACAGGCAAAAAAACTTAGCCAAGATGTCGCCTTTCAAACAATTAATGAAAACTTACTCAGAGACACTAGTGAGCGCATAGCAGCTATTCGCGTATCAACTGAAGGACAGGAAGGCTTAACCGCTTTTTTTGAAAAAAGAACGCCTAACTGGTAAACCAAATAAGCGTCCAATTACCCCCTTACTCAGTGATACTAAGTGATACTAAAAGAATAAAAGGATATATAAATGTTCAGTAAAATTTTAATTGCCAACCGTGGTGAAATTGCCTGCCGTATTATTAAAACAGCCAAACAGATGGGTGTATTAACCGTTGCCGTTTATTCAGATGCCGACAAAGATTCATTGCATGTTCATATGGCGGATGAAGCCGTTTACATTGGGCCATCGCCATCACGCGAAAGCTATTTACTCGGTGATAAAGTCATCGCTGCTGCCAAACAAACAGGGGCTCAAGCGATTCATCCTGGTTATGGTTTCTTATCTGAAAATGCTGATTTTTGTCGTAACTGTGCCACTGAAAATATTGTATTTATAGGCCCTCCTGTCGGTGCCATTGAAGCGATGGGTTCAAAATCTGCCGCTAAAAACATTATGGAAAAAGCCAATGTGCCTTTAGTGCCTGGTTACCATGGTGATAATCAGTCTCGCGATATAATTAAAAAAGCCGCTGACGACATGGGCTATCCTGTACTATTAAAAGCCACAGCAGGTGGCGGTGGTAAAGGAATGCGCCAAGTTTGGAGCGAAGCAGAATTCGATGAAGGTTTAGAAGCAGCAAAACGTGAATCAATGTCATCATTTGGTGATGACACCATGTTAGTTGAAAAGTATTTAACGCAACCTCGTCATGTTGAGATACAAGTATTTTGTGATAATCATGACAATGCTGTTTATTTATTTGAACGTGATTGCTCAGTCCAGCGTCGGCATCAAAAAGTAATTGAAGAAGCTCCTGCTTTCAGTATGAGTGAAGAATTACGCGCTAAAATGGGCGAATCGGCAATTCAATCTGCCCAAGCTATAGGTTATCAAGGTGCTGGTACCGTTGAATTTTTACTTGATTTTGACGGCTCTTTCTATTTCATGGAAATGAACACTCGCTTACAAGTTGAGCACCCTGTTACTGAAATGATCAGTGGGCAAGATTTAGTAGAATGGCAATTACGCGTAGCCGCTGGTGAATTTCTTCCAAAAACACAAGATCAACTCGTTCTTAATGGTCATGCTTTTGAAGCACGTATTTATGCAGAAGATCCTAATAACGACTTCTTACCTGCAACAGGAAAGTTGAGTCTATTAAAAACCCCAATTGAGAGCGAGCATGTTCGTATAGATACCGGTGTTCGCCAAGGCGATGACGTTAGTGTGTATTACGATCCTATGATTGCTAAATTAATTGTCTGGGATGAAAATCGTGAAAAAGCACTGCAGCGCTTAGCAAAAGCATTGAGTGAGTATCGTATTAATGGTGTCGTCACTAATATTGACTTTCTTTATAACTTAGCAACATCAGCACCTTTTAAAGCGGCTGATATTGATACTGGTTTTATTGAAAAAAATCATGACCTGATTTTCCATAATAATGAAAAACCTTTAGTTAATGAGTTACCTATAGCAGCTTTATTTCTTATTCTATCTAAAGAAAACAAAGCAAAACAACAAGCGCAACAAAGTAATGACCCTCATTCACCTTGGTATAATGCTAATGCATGGCGTCTAAATGAAGCTAATTTACATACCCTAGTCCTAGCGCACAATGATACTGAGTACTCGGTAACGGTTGAACAAAAGCGCAAAGGTAATGATGCCTATTATTCAATTGATGTAAATGGTGAAAAATTTGACTGCCAAGGCGAGATATTAACGACACCACATAATGATGACACAATAGTAGCGACTATTAACGGACATCGTAGCCAAACTACCTTTAATCATTTTGAAAATACCATTAGCCTATACAGAACTAATGGCGTATTAAATTTTACCCAACTATTACCTGACTGTGGTCAGAATGATGATGATGACAATCATGGTGGTTTAGCGGCGCCAATGAATGGCACCATGGTCAGCGTGTTAGTTAAAGCTGGCGAACAAGTTAGTAAAGGTCAAGCTCTAGTGATCATGGAAGCGATGAAAATGGAACATACTATCAAAGCGCCAAGTGACGGCACTATTGATGAGATATTTTTCCATGAAGGTGACATGGTTGATGGCGGTGCTGAGTTATTAGCTTTTACTGCACAAGAAAATACTAGCGAAGAATCGGAGTAATTATGTTATCAAGCAAATTACCACAACAAGTAAAAGTTGTTGAAGTAGGTCCTAGAGACGGTCTGCAAAATGAAGCGATCCCCGTTAGTGCCAATGATAAAATTAATCTGATAGAAAAACTTAGCGATGCTGGCGTTAGTTATATTGAAAGTGGCAGCTTTGTTTCACCTAAATGGGTGCCACAAATGGGCACCTCTACTGAAGTATTTGAAAAGCTCAATAGAAATAAAGATGTAACCTATGCTGCATTAACACCTAATATGCGTGGTTTTGAGGCCGCATTGGCAGTAAATGCTGATGAGGTCGCTATTTTCGGCGCAGCATCTGAAAGCTTTAGCCAAAAAAACATAAATTGCTCTATTGAAGAAAGCCTTGCGCGCTTCGCTCCTATTATGGAAGCCGCTAAAAAAGCTAATATCAAAGTACGTGGTTATGTTTCTTGTGTATTAGGTTGCCCTTATGAAGGTGATATAGAGCCAGAGCAAGTCGCATTAGTTGCTGAAAAACTACTTGCCATGGGCTGTTATGAAATATCCTTAGGTGACACCGTAGGTGTTGGCAACCCAGCTAGCGTAACAAAAATGATACAAGCCGTTAGCGCTCGTGTACCGGTAGAAAAGCTAGCCGTGCATTTTCATGATACCTATGGGCAAGCGTTAACAAATATCTACGCGGCATTACAACTAGGCGTTAGTGTTGTTGACAGCGCTGTTGCGGGTTTAGGCGGCTGTCCTTATGCTAAAGGTGCTTCAGGCAATGTAGCCACTGAAGATGTTGTTTACATGCTTAATGGTTTGGGTATTACAACAGGGATCGACTTTAATAAATTACTAAAAGCAGGTTGGTTTATTAGTAATAAGTTAGGTAAGGCACCTATCTCTAAAGTATCTAATGCTTATTTAGCACAGGAAAAAGTTTCCGAAGAATAGCTATTTCTTCACGGAGGATTAAAAAAGATAAGAACGGAATAAAACAGAAGAATCATTTCTTCTGTTTTTCTTTCTATCTATTAAATTTGCACAAAATAAAATATCGATCGCTTGCGGTCGATATTTTTATCATTAACATCTGTTGTATCATCGATTCAAGCACAAACTCCACTTAACGTTATTTCTCCCTTTTAAGTAGCTACCACCATAACTCTAAAATCAAGAATCATCTTGTTGCCTAATCATTATCTAAAATCTACAAATCAAACTAGCGAAAAATCATAAAACATCATACACTTACAATTAAGTGGAGCTGAAAGTAATAGTGTTGGTATAACAATAAATCATGACTAAGAAACGTAACTATGTTGCAAGTAAAAATGCTTTAGTACTCACTGGGGGTGGCGCACGTGCTGCATACCAAGTAGGTGTGTTATCAGCAATTGCTAAGTTCATTCCGAGAAACCATGGTACTCCCTTTCCTATTCTATGTGGTACCTCAGCAGGTGCTATCAATACCACTGCGTTAGGTTGCTACGCCTCATGTTTTAATTTAGGTGTAAAAAAACTAGAATGGATATGGAAACATTTAGACACGGCAAAGATTTATCATAATGATGCCAAAGGTGTTTTTGGTCATATTGGAAAAGGTATGTTAGCGAGTTTTCAAGCGGACTATGCTAATAAATTACCTCGAAGTTTATTGAATAATGATCCATTAAGACATTTACTCAATTCAGTTATGAATTTTAAACGCATTGACAACAATATTTTACGTGGTTATTTGTCAGCCGTTTCAGTAACTGCATCAAGTTATAACACAGGGAATTCTATCAGCTTTTATCAAGCAGAAGATAGCACTCTGCCATGGGAAAGAGCAAAACGATGTGGTCAACCAACGCAACTCAATAGCGAACATTTAATGGCATCATCGGCCATACCATTAGTTTTTCCATCAATAAAAATAAAAAGCGAACATTTTGGTGATGGCTCAGTACATCAATTATCACCACTTAGCCCTGCTATTCATTTGGGTGCTGAACGTATCTTTGTTATCGGCGTAGACCAACCTAAAGAGCCCTTACATGCCAGTGAAAATAACTCACACCCACCAACAGCTGCAACAATTGCCGGTCATCTATTAGACTCCATATTTGCAGATACGATGAATAGTGATTTAGAGCGAATGACGCGCATTAATGAAACGCTAAAATTAATTCCAAAAAGAAAAAAAGACAATATGGAAGGCTTAAAAAATATCGACAGTTTTATTATTAATCCTAGTCATGATTTTAATGCCATAGCACACAAATACTATTATGATTTACCTTTACCTGTTCGGCTATTGTTACGTAGTGCAGGTATTAGCGACGATTCTGAATCAAGTATTATTAGTTATCTGTTATTTGAAAAAAACTTTTGTGCTGAATTAATCAAATTAGGGTTTGAAGATGCTTTGGAACAAGAGAGTCAAATAAAACATTTTTTGCATTTATAAGCCACCACCAAAATACACAAACAATTAAAAAGATTAAATGCCCTCTTGTATATAACGCTCTGCTCTTTCTACGCCTCTAGGCTTTCCACGAAGAATCAGTGTATCTTGATCTTGTAAAATAGTATTTTCCTCTGGTGATTCGCATTCAATATCACCACGGCGTAGAGCAATAATTTTTACTTTTCTATCTCCAAGAGTGAGTGATTCAATACTGCGACCACAACCAAAAGAATCATCATTAATTAAAATAGCATGAGCAAATTCAATTCTATCAATAGCGTCAGGGCTCATATCAGTATGCTCTCCCTGAAAGAAACCATGTAAATGATTATAGTGATTTTTACGCTCTTTTTGTACACGGCGCATAATGCGAGAAAACGGCACACCTGTAAGTGATAGCACTTGCGAGACTAACATTAAGCTGCCTTCTAAGCTTTCTGGAACCACTTCATTTGCACCCGCATCATGTAACATATCTAAATTGTCATCATTACGTGTACGTACCAGAATAGGTACATCAGGTGATAAAGAACGTACTTTTTGAACAACCTCCAATGATTGTTTATCTTCACCAAAGGCGATCACTACCAATTTAGCTTGCGATAAATGTGCAGCATTGAGTAGCTCTGTTTGTCTTGATGAGCCAAACAACACATTTTCTCCAGCCTCTCGAGCTGTTCGGGTGCGTAGGGGATCAATATCAATGGCGACAAAATCAATGGTTTCTTGTTTTAAAAAGCGACTAACCGTTTGCCCTACTCGGCCAAATCCGCAAATAATAACATGATCTTTCAAGTTTTCATTTTCTGGTAATTGTTCTAAATCATTATTTTCAGTAGATTTCTCCTGAGTTAAAAAGAGAGCCCATGAACGAGCATGATCAATCATATACGGAGTGATTGCCATACTGATAACACCAGCACCAAGTAACATAGATGACACATCACTTGGTAATAATTGCACTTGATTAGCAAGTGCAATAAGTACAAAACCGAATTCGCCCATTTGAGCCAACATTAACCCTGATGCCCAAGCGTCTTTTGAAGACTCCCCTGCCCGCGTCGCTAAGACCTTAATCACCACAACTTTAACTAACATAAAACTAAGCATAATAGCGAGTAAACTAAAAGGTGATGATATTAATAAATCAACATCAAGCTTCATACCAACAGTAATAAAAAACAAACCTAATAAAATATCACGATAAGGTCTGATGTCAGCCTCTAGTTGATGTTTATATTCACTTTCACTTAACATCATACCCGCTAAAAAAGCGCCCAATGCCATAGATAAACCAAACCATTGCGTCAGTGCTGAGGCTAATAAGGTAACTAATAGTGTTGTTAAAACAAAAAGTTCATCCGTTCTTACTTGCGCAATAATATTAAATACTTTAGGTAAAAGCCATTTGCCAATAAATAATAATAAAGTAACAACCACCACGCCTTTAAAAATGGCAATGCCCAAAGCCCAAATCATAGAAGTGTCACTGTCTAGTGCTAACATGGGAATGATAATAAGTAATGGCACTACAGCGACATCTTGAAATAATAATATAGCGACGGATAACTGACCTGATTTACGCTTCATTGCGCCTGTTTCACTCAGTTGCCTGATAACAATAGCCGTAGAGGATAATGCTAAAATACCACCAACTACAAAAGCTGATTCAAAGCTAAGACCAAAGAACATACTGGCAATCGTAAAAATTAATAAGGATATGCCAACTTGTAAGCTTCCCACCGCTAGCACTAAATGCCGCATTGCCATCAAGCGGGGTAAAGAGAACTCTAATCCCAAAGTAAACAATAAAAAAACAATACCCAATTCAGCAAAGTGATAATAATCAACTTGGTCTTGAGCTATATTTAAACCATGTTCACCCACTAACATACCCGCAACGAGATACGCTAAAATAGCAGGCAATTTTAATCGACGAAATAGCCAGACAATAAATACCGCACTAGACAAAATAGCTAAAACTTCAAGATGACCGTTCACATAGATTCCTTAAAAGTAATAGGCATCATTGCCACATGGCAAGTTTTTGCCGTCAAGTTACTGTCAATAAAGCTGTTAACAGAGTTTACAAAAAACTGTACTGTAATTCTTGCAATAAAGAAGCTAAGAATCAAATAGTAACCGTTATATATTAATGCTGTTTACAATTTGGAACAGTTTTTGCTTAGATATAGGCATAAAGTAATAAACTAATATGACCGTCAATAAATAGTTTTCTATCACATTGACAAGGCTACTATATAGAGAAGCGCAAGTATGCAAACATTGAATATACTTGATAATCCAGCATCATCGTTCAATGCATTTAATGCGTTTAACGCATTAAAAAACAGTTCCAACGCATATGGTAAAAATCACTCTAGTTTACTAGAACAAATGCAAACGACTCTAGATTTAGACAAGTTACTTGATATTATTGCTATGGAAGCGGCGCGCTATGTCAATTTTTGTGGTTTGTATTTTAAAAGCCAAACAGTGAGTAAAACCTTACGAGGAAGCAGTAAAGCCAAGCATGAACGTCAATTTGAATTAAAACTCAATAATGAATTTATTGGTACATTAAGCTACGGTATTAATAGCCCTATAAGTATGAATCATGATAAAGACTTACAACGCATTCATCAAATAATCCTATACCCATTAAAGAATGCTTTGCAATATCACCAAGCTCTACAGCTTGCAATGCACGATGGGCTTACTGGATTAGGAAATCGTCGTTATTTTGATGAACAATTAAAACGCGCTATGCATAATGCTAACCGTAATCATGCCCAAGTAGGTTTGGTGTTAGGTGATTTAAATAAGTTTAAAGCCATCAATGATACTTATGGCCATAGCACTGGCGATCAAGTATTAAAACAATTTGCTAATATACTTCGCTCTTGTATTCGTGATTCCGATAGCACTTTTCGTTTTGGCGGCGATGAGTTTGCTATTATAGTAGAACATGCAAGTGAAGATGCGTTAGGTATTATCCAAAGTAGAATTCATAACGCTTTAAAAACTAATGTGTTATTAGCCAAATACCAAGTAAGTTGCAGTTTAGGCACTACTTTCATGAATAGGGCTGATAATGAGCATAGTTTAATTGAACGGCCAGATCAGGCTTTATATCGTCAGAAAATGAATGTATCAAAGCGCTTAAGTGTGGTTTGATTTGCTAACGTTAAGTTGTGTTACATCTAAACGTAACTGACGTAGTGCCTGTTGTCGTTCAAAAGCATTAGCCGCAACTAATAATCGGCAAAATCTAACTGCTTTAGCAAAATTATTATCGCCTAATAATTCTAAAACTGAGCGAAAATAATCAAGACTTAACGACAAGGTATCTGCGTAATGCTGCATTGCTTGTTCAATATTTGGATAAACAACATCGTCAAAATTAAAACTCTGCTCCTGATACTCATCAAGTACCGTAATTCCATCAACAATAAGCGGCCAACTAACATAATTGACCCTAGCTCTCGCTAGTTCAAACATAAACCAAGCACTTCGTTGGAAGCCTGCAAAATTTCCCTCTTCAAAACCACTTTCTTCTAGCTCTGCTTTAGTCCAATTAATGCCAATAGCTAGATCTTTGCGGTGATGGTGTATTAAATACTGTTTAACCTGTGCTTTTATAGTCCAAATAGAATAATAATGACCTTCATATTTAGCTTTTGTTAAAGAGCTTTTAGCGACTTGATAACACTCTTTACAACTTGGTAGCGATAACTTTGGAATAGTTCTACTTTCTGAAACTTTATATTCGATAGTATTGCTGTAATTAAATACATATTGGTTAGGCTCACCGCAAAACCAACAATCGTGCCTTTTATCAAAGGGCGTTTCAGACGTTATAGCTAACAAAGCAGCATTTGATGCTGCTTGTTGGGTCGTTAACTTTTTCTTCACTAACGCTTTTTCTTGATTTTTGAATTGTACTTATTACCTGAAGCCCGTGAAGACACAGCTTTCTTAGCGTTTTTTTTCGCTATATTTTGGTTTTTTTCTTGGCTAGCACGATAGCGGTTTTTACTGGCACGCTTTTCTGTAACTTGTTGATACTCTAGAGCTTCATCCCGCTTTAATTCATAACCTGGCACAATAATACGTTCAAATTTTCTTTCAATAAGCGCTTCGATGTTTTCTAAAAACTTTTCGTCTTTTGGACTAACTAAAGAGATAGCAGTACCTGACTTTCCTGCTCGACCTGTACGGCCAACACGATGAATATAATCTTCAGCTAAAAATGGTAAATGAAAATTAACAACAAAAGGTAAGTTATCAATATCTAATCCACGCGCTGCAACATCTGTTGCAACTAACACACGAACATTGCCTTCTCTAAAGTCCGTTAGTGCTTTATTACGAGCGCCTTGCGTTTTATCGCCATGACAAAGTGCCGCTTTTATGCCATCAAGCTTCAATTCTTTAGCAAGAATATTGGCACTTTCTTTTGTACCCGCAAAAACAAGCACCTGCTGCCAATTATTAACACCAATTAATTCAGATAATAATTCTCGCTTTCTTGCTTCACTAACCCAGTAAACTGACTGTTTCACCTTACCAGAAGTGGAGTTTTGTTTTGCCACGCCTACAACTTTTGGTGTAGTTAATAGTTGATTAGCTAAAGACTTTACTTTATTAGAATACGTTGCTGAAAACATCAGGGTTTGGTGTTTATGCTTCATTGCTTCCATCAATTTTTCAATGTCAGTTAAAAAGCCCATATCAAGCATACGATCAGCTTCATCTAATACGAGATGCTTTACTTGTGATAAATCGACATTACGTAAAGCTAAGTGCTCAATTAGTCGTCCTGGTGTTGCAACTAATACATCAAGACCTTGTTTTAATAAGTTAGTTTGAGATGACATTTTACCGCCACCATAAACCACACCTATTTTCAGTGGTAAAAACTGACTATATGCTGTCATATTATCAGCTACTTGTGCCGCTAACTCACGTGTAGGTGTAAGTACAAGTGCTTTAATGGTTTGTCCTTGAGCAGTATTCTTTGCTAAGGCATCTAGAATAGGCAAACTAAAAGCCGCCGTTTTCCCTGTACCCGTTTGAGCACTTGCTAATAAGTCAGCGCCTGACCGGATCATCGGAATAGCTTGCTGCTGAATTGGCGTTAAATTTTTGTAACCACACGCTTTAACCGCTTTTAATAAATCAGCCGATAAACCAATTGCATCAACACTCATACGTCACCTAAAAGAACAAATAAAAATAAAGAGGCGGATTATATACCTATACCCAAACTACCTCAAGATGCGAGTTTCAGGATGCCTGAGAAAATCATGATCAAGGCGTATCTTTTTATTAATGGTTGTTCAGGAGAATATGCTCCTGCATTCTCTAATAAGCTACATCCATGTAGCGCCCTTAAAAATAGATGCAACGACGAACATGTTTTACTCATTCGTCCCTAAAAGGCTAGTTTCGAAACGTTTATACTGCGTTATTGATTGCTACAATGGCGCTACATGGATGTAGCTTATGTGGACTCCCCCTTGTCAACAATGAAAATCACTTTTAAAGAATTAAATGCGAACTTATGAACGAGTTCTAATTGAGTAGCAAACGCGTGGCCAATATTACTTGACCACTTCAAACAGGAAGGCACAGTGTTGTCATAATGGATGGAGCGGGTTGGCATACAGAGAATATTGTTGATGAATTTGATAATGTTAGCATTATCAAATTGCCGGCTTATTCGCCAGAGTTAAATCCAATTGAGCAAGTATGGCAATGGTTACGACAAAATGAATTAGCGAATAAATGTTTTAAGGATTATGACGATATTGTTGAGTCTTGTAGTGATGCATTGAATAGCTTCAGAAGTGATATAAATCGTGTGAAAAATATATGCTTTAGAGATTGGCTTAATTTGGGAAGTTAATTAATGTAATTGGTATAAGTTAAACTATTAACAAAAAAGCCTCAACAATTATTGATTGTTGAGGCTTTTATTTTTCACAAATCATCTATGGCGTTTGTTATAAAGCCCTAAATATTTGCTCTGTTGTCTCTTTCGCATCACCAAACAACATTTGAGTATTATCTTTAAAGAACAATGGATTTTGTACACCAGCATAACCAGTGCTCATTGAGCGTTTAAAAACGATAACTTCTTTGGCATTCCAAACTTCCAATACAGGCATACCTGCAATTGGGCTATTAGGATCATCATTTGCTGCTGGATTAACTGTATCGTTAGCACCAATAACCAAAACTACATCAGTCTCTGGGAAGTCGTCATTAATCTCATCCATACCTAAAACAATATCGTATGGTACTTTTGCTTCAGCCAATAACACGTTCATATGTCCAGGTAAACGACCCGCCACCGGATGGATAGCAAAACGAACTTTGATACCTTTATTCATTAGCTGTTGAGTCAGTTCATAAACAGGGTATTGCGCTTGTGCAACAGCCATGCCGTAACCTGGGGCGATAACCACAGATTTTGCGCCACGTAATGTGTCAGCAACCGCTTCAGCATTTATTTCAGTGTGCTCGCCGTAGTCTTTATCATTATCAATCACTACATCTGTGCCAAAGCCACCAGCAATAACACTAATGAAAGAGCGATTCATCGCCTTACACATGATGTAAGATAAAATAGCACCTGATGAGCCTACTAAAGCACCCGTAATAATAAGTAAATCATTACTTAACATAAAACCAGCCGCAGCAGCAGCCCAACCTGAATACGAGTTCAACATAGAAACAACAACCGGCATATCAGCACCGCCAATTGAAGCAACCAAATGCCAACCAAAGACAAGCGCAATAATGGTCATTAAGAACAATGGTGTACTTAAACCATCATTATTCACAAAAGCCAGTAGCAATAGAAAACTGATAACACCTGCGGCTAAATTCATTTTATGACGATGAGGTAACATCAACGCACTAGAGCTTATCGTGCCACGTAGTTTCGCAAAAGCGACAATAGAGCCGGTAAACGTCACTGCACCAATAAATACTCCGATGAAAATTTCACTTAAGTGAATGTTCATTGCAGTATGCTCAGCGGCCGTCACCACAACACTATGCCCTGCATCGAAATAACTATTAAAACCAACTAAAACTGCAGCTAGACCAACAAAACTATGCAATATTGCTACAAGCTCAGGCATTTGTGTCATTTCTACTTTATCAGCTAATCTAAGCCCGATACCTGAACCGACAACCATGGCAATGATAATAACAACAACATTAGAAACACGCGGATCAATAATCGTAGCAAGTAAAGCGATAGCCATACCTACCATACCGAATAAATTACCACGCTGAGCTGTTTCTTGCTTGCTTAAACCAGCCAAACTAAAAACAAAAAGTAAGGCAGAAACTATATATGCTGCACTTATAAAACCGTTAGACGCTATTTGTGTAGATTCCATGCTACCCCCTACTTACTAAACATTTTTAACATACGACTAGTGACTCTGAAGCCACCGACAATGTTGATAGTGGCCACTAATGTCGCAAAGGCGGCGAGTATCTGTACGAGCATATTATCTGAGCCTATTTGCAATAAAGCACCAACAATAATAATGCCAGAAATAGCATTGGTTACACTCATTAAAGGTGTATGCAAAGAGTGACTGACGTTCCAAACCACGTAATAGCCAATAACACAAGCAAGTACAAAGACAGTAAAGTGAGTAAGGAAATCTGCAGGAGCAACACTGGCCACCCAGCCAAATAATGCAATTCCTACCGCCATAAAGGCGTATTTTTTAACTGGCGAAGCAGGCTCTTCTTCAACAACTTCTACTGGTTCAGCTGCTTTTTGAGCAGGCGCTGCACTGACTTGAATAGGCGGTGGTGGGAAAGTAATTTCACCCTCTTTAACCACTGTCATATTACGAATGACGACATCTTCAAAATCTATATCAAGGGTTCCATCTTTATTTTTACATAGTAACTTAGCTAAATTTACTAGGTTATTTGAATAAAGTTGTGAAGATTGATTAGGCAAACGAGATACCAAATCAGTGTAACCAATCACTTTAACATCATGCGCACTAACAACTTTTCCTGGGACTGTACAATCACAGTTACCACCACCAGCTGCAGCTAAATCCACAATAACGCTACCTGGTTTCATTGCTTCAACCATTTCTTCAGTAATCAACTTAGGTGCTGGTTTACCTGGGATCATGGCGGTAGTAATAATAATATCGACGTCTTTGGCTTGCTCTAAAAACAGCGCCATTTCAGCATCAATAAACGCTTTACTCATTTCTTTCGCGTAACCATCGCCAGAGCCTGTATCTTCAGGCTCTTCGTAGTCAAGCTCAAGAAATTCAGCGCCCATACTTTCGATTTGCTCTTTTACTTCAGGGCGCGTATCAAATGCTCTTACAATTGCACCTAAACTGCCAGCGGTACCAATTGCGGCTAAGCCTGCAACCCCAGCACCAATTACCATCACTTTAGCTGGTGGCATTTTACCCGCAGCTGTTATTTGTCCGGTAAAAAAACGACCAAACAGGTTAGAAGCTTCAATAACCGCACGATAACCTGCAATGTTAGCCATTGAGCTCAACGCATCCATTGATTGAGAACGAGTCATACGTGGAACCATTTCCATGGCTAACGTCGTGATTGACTTATCTTTAAGCGCTTCAAGTAATTCAGGACTTTGTGCTGGTGCGATAAAGCTAACAAGTGTTGCTCCATCTTTCATAGAAGCTACTTCTTCTAATGTTGGCGGATTTACTTTTAAAATAATGTCACTTTGCCAACAGATATTTTTGGTAACAATTTCAGCATCACTGGCACTATATTCGTCGTCAGTAAAGCTTGCTTTAGCACCCGCACCTTTTTGCACTTGTACCGTAAAACCTAGCTTAATTAGTGCACTAACAGAGCTTGGTGAGCCGGAGACACGATTTTCACCGCCTAATGACTCTTTGGGAATTCCAATGTTCATAAAACACCTTTGATTTAAACAGTTGAGAAATAAAATAAATTAACCAGACTATCTAATGTTTTACCACTTATAGCGTTAATTTTAAATATAAATATAGAAATAACCTTACTTTACATACTAAAGGACCTTCCTTTACATACTAAGTACTAGGCCTACTTTACATACTAAGTACCCTTTCTTTAGATTCTATTTAAACAGTTACTTAAAATATAAAATAAGTTGTGCTTTATATGAACAAATTATCGCCCTCGACTAACTGACCACGTTTCAAATAGTGCTGCACTGATCACTAAAAGCCCGCCAATAATTGTCCACATGTTCACCCGTTCACTTAATAACAGAAATGCCAACACGCTACCGTATAAAGGTTGCAAACAAGAAATAAGCCCCGCAGTTGTTGCCGACAAATGACGTAAAGATGATGCAAATAAGGCGTGCGGCATTGCAGTAAAAACCACACCTACCAATAAAATAAGTAGCCAGTCATTATCAGTAACATCCATTGGTGGAACTTCCACAAATAAACATAACATCAAACAAGCCACTAAAGTTTGGTACAACATAGTATGTGGCCCAGAATAGTGACTAAAATAGTTTTTATGAAGGATATTTCTTAATGCGAAAAAAAATGCGGAAAAAATCCCCGTAGCAATACCTAAAGTAACTTGATTACCTAAACTAATTTCCGGTATTAATAGGAAAATCCCAAACATTACAACAAGGGCAATAAAGATGTCTTTTAGTTTTGGTTTACTGCTTTTTTTATTCTTACTAATAAAACGGGCTAACAGCGGCTCTAAAAAGACAGTAATAACGGGGTAAGTAAAAAAAGCAATAATGCCAATAGTGACACCCGCCATTTGCATGCTCGCAAAATAAGTAACCCAATGAATTCCCACTACTATGCCAAGTAGTAAAGCAATTCCATAGTCTTTAGCGCTAGCCAGCGTTACCTTTTGTTTTTGCAATGTTAGTAAAATAAATAAAACAATTGCAGCAACTGCGGTACGGTAAACAGTAATATCAAGTGCCGGTAAACCAATGAGCTTTGAAAAAAGCGCAGTGCCACCAAAAAGTAAAACAGCGCTATGTAAATACAGCAGACTTTGTTGTTGGGGATTCATAAATAATTTCGAAGTTAATAAATAATTTAGTATTGAGTGAACGTTAATCGATGTCGTTTAAAGGCCAAGAAACGATATAATCTTCAAAGTCTTCCAGTGCAACATCATCATCTTTAACTATTTTCCCACGTATTGACATGCCAGCTTTATGCATAGCTGACTTCTTCCCTTTATGCAGTAACGGGTGCCAAGATGGCATACCTCGACCTTCTTGCAATCGTCGATAAGTACAACTTGGCGGCATAAAAAAAACGTCCGCTAAGTTGTCTTGCGTCAATCTAACACAATCGGGCACTAACGTAGTTCGTTTGTCATATTGGCTACATTGACATGTTTTTTCATTCAGCAGATAACAAGCAATACTTGAATAATGCACTTGCTCACCTGCTTTAAGATGATTTGTTGGCTGTAATTCTGTTTGTTCATCAGTATCTTCGTCATCAATAAATTTATTTAAACAGCATTTAGCACAACCATCACATAATGATTCCCACTCATTTCGAGACATTTCAGCTAGCGTTTTACTTTGCCAAAAAGGCACAATGTGTGTATCGTTTTTGTTCATGTTTTTTTCAAGCTTCTCTTCAAATTTATCAATTAGCGAATAGGAGGAAATTTAATGCGATCAGATAAGTGACCAACTGAGCTAACAAAATAATAAGATAAATTCCAATGCATAAGACTTTTGTAATTATCATAGGCTAAATAAGCTCGGCCACTCTCATCATCAGGAAAAACCAACGCCGCTTTAATATCAACATTAGGTAAATTAGTGCCATCGGTACGACGAATACCAAGCGCCTGCCACTGAGCTAGTGTTTTTTCAGTGTTACTCCACGCTTTTAACCAATTTTTACGGCTGCCGGTATTTTTGGGGATAGCTAAGGTTATGTCAAAATTTAGTGGTAACTTAACCTGACGTCCCCACGTTAATTCATCATTCCACCCTTCTTGTTTTAAATAATTTGCCATTGAAGCAAAAATATCTACTTGGTTATGCCAGATATCTTTTTTCCCATCTCCATCACCATCAACCGCATAAGCTAAAAATGACGTTGGCATAAACTGGTTTTGTCCCATAGCGCCAGCCCACGAACCTTTCATATCAACACTATCAATATGCCCTTGCTTCAATATGGTTAATGCGGCCCATAATTGCTTTTTAAAAAAAACTTCTCGACGCCCTTCATACGCCAAAGTAGATAAAGCCGAAACAACATTATAACCCCCGGTGAATTTACCAAAATTGGTTTCTAGTCCCCATAAGGCCACAATAAAACGTGGTTGCACGCCGTATTCATTGCCTATTTCAGTCAATATTTCTTGATGCCGCTTATATAACGTACGGGCTTTTTTTACTTTCCAGTTGGGGACACGTTTAGGTAAATACGTATCTAAGGTTTCAACTTTTTCTGGTTGTTTTCGATCTGCGGATACCGCCCGCTTATGAAATTTAACCTTTGCAAAACTGGTATCAATTAGGCTTTGTGTAAACCCCTTTGTTAATGCCTCAGCTTTTAACTCAACAACATATTGCTCAAAACCAATTTTTGTCAGTTCTTTAGCTTGTAGTGTACTTGTGAAAATGAATGAAACATTTAATGCAAGTAAGGCAAATAAAAGCGTGTGTACTTTTAGCATAAAACTACTCTCCTTGAGTTTCGTTGTCCATTTGGATTTTATGTTGCTTTAATAAATTTTCTGGCGGAGGTGGTAATTGCAAATAGTATCCTTGCTCATTTAAGTTCGTCTTCACTTTTTCTAAATCAGCAAAGGCAAGTTTTGTTTTGGTCGCCAGATTCGTTAATGTAACTAAAATTGGCGTGCCAAACATTGTCATTAACTCTTCCGGTACCGAAGAGAAATCATCACGGGTTTTAACAAAAAGGTACGTTTGCGCTTTTTTAGCACTTTTATAAATGACACATAGCATAAGAGAGACCTATGGGGGGTTGTTTGAAGTTTAGCTAACTAAAAAATTAAGCACCTAATATATCACGCACTTGCAATATTATGCGATACAATGACACAATAATTTACATTAATATTAGGGCGTATTGAACTTTGCTGATTATTTTTCAGCATGAAAAGTCAAAAGACTCTATTGACCTTTATTTAATTTGGAAACAAAATGAAAGCTCCTTTATACAATGAGATTCTCAACATTTGTCAAAACATTGCTAATGCATCAGAAAAAGATGACAACGATGCGAGAAACAGTGCCTGTGGCGAATTACAAAAACTGTGTGCGAACAATCAAAACTCTCCAAAAGATCATCCATTACAATGGGAAGCGCTCGCTGACTTTACTGACGATGGCGATCAAGCAATGGACATTTATCAAATAGCCTTAAGTGTTGCTGAAAAGTTAAAACTTGAAACTTTCATTGCTTCTGTTTATTTAGCGATGGCTCAAAGACAGCAAGAGTTTGAAGAAAGCAGTAAAGCATTAGAATACGCAACTATGGCAAACTCAGCTGCGCAGAACATCAGTAGCGAAGAATTAAAGCAGGAAGTACAAGAATTTTTATCAACCCTAACGAATGGATAGTTAATGAAACTTAGAGTCAGGTTTTTCTCATCACTTTATATATCACTGCTCTGTGCGAGTGTCAGCAGCAGTGTATTAGCAACTCAAACTGAAGCGCCTGAACGCTGGTTTGAAGTAGAAGTTATTTTATTTAAGCAGATAAGTGATAAGAAAGTATTAAAAGAACAATTCCCTGACCGTGTTAGTTCAACAAATTTACCTCAATACAAAAAATATTTTGACTTATTGACACCGTACTTACAACCAAATTTAACTCGCATAAAGCAATTTACTCCCCGATGTGATGAGAATGAAGTACAGCATACCTTTATTGACTCACTACCGAGAATTAAAACACCTTTTCCCGATGCTATCAAAGCAATTGAGCATATAGATAGTTTCAAAATGTCTGAGTTCACAACTGAAAATAAAGCGGTTGACCAACAAGGTGCTCAAAAAACAGATATAACTGCAAACGATGCTGAACTTGAAACTGTTATTATTAAAAACGATGCACAAAAAACACCTGAAAGTATCCTCGAAAATAATGATGACTCATTAACAATAGCTCAACACAGAGAGCTTGCCTTTAATCTACAAAAAGAACTGGCGAGCCCGCTGTTTTCAACTCAAAATATCTGTGTTATTAGCCGAAAAGATATTGAAAACCTATTTACTGATGAGCAACTTGCTAACTTTCAGTTAAATGCTTTCGACATCGAAACTCTGCCAGTTCAACTTAATGCTTCAGGTGTACATATTAGTGATAACCCTTACCTGATCGCTAATGAATCATTATTATTAGCAGACATAAAACAACGCTTACAGTGGAGCAAAGAGTTTAAGCCCTTATTGCACTTAGGCTGGCGACAAATAGGTGTTACCCGAGATAAAGCCATACCTATTAAATTGTTTGCGGGAAAGCACCTTGACTACCAATATCAGCAAGCATCGAACGAACATCAGTCCGCGCTTGATGCAGCTAAACAGGCAGAGCAATTAATTTTACAACAATTAGCTTTCCAACAGTCAGGTAATGTAGAGCAACAAGAAATTGATGGTTCAACGGCTCAAATAGAGCAAAATAAGAATAATTATGCTGAAATTAAGCAACAACAATTAATGCAGGTATTTAATGAGTTAGAAACCATAGATAGTGTCAATATCAATAATTTAATTGGCGATCTTGAACGACAAGAATTTGAAGAATTAATTGCAATAAATGAATCTAATATTGACGAAAACAAGCCTTTTACCATAAGTAAGCCTCCAGTAGAGCCGCTACAGCCTTGGTTTTTAGATGGCGTATTTAAAGTACACTTGGATCACTATCTTTATATCACTGCGGATTTTAATATTCTCGATCAATCCCTAGATAAAAGCACTAGTAATACGACTAACAAAACCAGGGTAAAACTTATTAATTTTAGTCAAAACAAACGGGCAATCACTGGCGAAATACATTATTTTGACCACCCTTATATTGGCATGATAGTACAAATAAGACGCTTTGATCCAAGTAAGCCAAAAGAAGAAGCCGTCACTCAAGTCATTAATTGATGCTTAAGTGACAGTTAATTCGCTAACCAAGTAGCAGAAACGAGTGTTCTACCTTGGCAAATGACTTTACCAATAAATTGACTTCCACTCACTATCTGCCCCACCCCTTTAGGTGTGCCGGTCATAACAATATCTCCATCTTCAAGATCAATAAAATCTTGTAGCTGAGTTAAAATTTCTGCCGGTTTAACCATCATTAATTTAACACCACCGGCTTGAATGATATTGCCATCGATTGCTAAGGTTAAACTCAGACTATTATCTACTTCATCTATAAGAACAAAATCGCTAAAAACAGCCGCGCCATTAAAAGCCTTAGCACGTTCCCATGGTAAGCCTTTTGTTTTCAATTTTGCTTGTAGCGTGCGCTTTGTTAAATCTAACCCTACCGCAACAGCACTAAATTTACCTTGCTGATATAGAAAGCATAACTCAGCTTCATAATGTAACACTTCTTGGTGAAAAGACTGTAACTGTGTTGAAATAGCTGAGTTAGGCTTTAAAAACACCACCATTTCATCAGGAACTTCATTACCTAACTCAGTAATATGATCAACATAATTACGCCCAATACAAATGACTTTCGATGGTATAACCAACTTTTTATCAACAATTACTGTGTTCATTATGCACTCACTATAAAGGGTTAAGTTATACCCATGTTACTTCAATATGCCGGATTCAGCTGGATTTAGAAACGCCTTTAGGCAAGGCTTTGATTGAAGAGAATGGTTGTTCAGGAGAATATGCTCCTGCATTCTCTAATAAGCTACATCCATGTAGCGCCATTGTCGAAATCAATAACGTAGCATAAAGCGTTTCTAAACCAGCCCTATGGGGACGTATGAGCAAATCACGCTCATCGTTGCTCCTTTTTTTAAGGGAACAACCCTTAATAAAAACAAGCGACTTGATCATCAATCGCTCAATCGTCCTGAAACGCGCATCTTGAAGTATCATGAGGATAAATTTAAAACATCTTTAATAAAAGGAATGGTTATTTTACGTTGCTCTCTTATTGATGCTTTATCAAGTATATCAAGCGAGGCAATCAAATTTCCCATTTCACGCGATAAACGATTAAGTAAAAAGCTGGCTGCTTCTCTACTCAAAGTTAAACCACGCTTAGAAGCACGATATTGTAGTGCAGTAACTTTTTCATCATCATCAAGCGGTTTAACCTGCTCTGTTAATCCCCAACTTAAACGAGAAACTAAATCAGGTAAACTAAGCCCTAACTGGGTGGCACTTTGATCGCCGCTAATTAATAGACAATTATTGTGTTCTATTACTCGGTTGTACAAATCAAAAATAGCTTGTTGCCAAACTTTGTTGCCGGAAATAAGTTGGATATCATCTAAACAAATGACATCAATTTGTTCTAATCCATCTAAGACTTCCACTGAGAGTAAAAGTAATTCAGCACAAGATAAACAAACTGAGGTTTTATTTAATTTCGCAGCATAAGCACTACATGCATGCAATAGATGAGATTTTCCTACCCCCGTTAAACCAAATAAATAAAAACTATTTGGTTGATTGGGTTTAGGCACTTGGCTTTGCTCAATAAATAGTGTTAATTGACTCACTACCAAATGATTAGATTCACTCAAATAACTGCTAAAGGTTTCATCATCGGGTAATTGAACCGACAATGTTAATTGTGAGGTGTTTTTCATCAATTGCCCCAATAAAAAATGGGTACGGCTATTTCGTCTGCTTCATTATTCAGTGTAGTCGTGTTAATTCTAGCCAGTGGATCTATAAACTGTTTAAGCTGTTTATTCAGTTTTAATGACGCAACTAACGCTTCTGAAGAACCTAAAAGTTGTAAATTAAAACGTCTTGAAGCACCTTCTGCTCTCAGTAAAGTAACTGACTTAACTGCAGACAAATTAGTTAAAAAGTCAAAGACATCAACATAAGTAGCTAACGAGTCTATATTAGCTACTTCAATCATAAAATTATTGTTACTCGTTGTTGATAAAGCATAATATTGGTAAATCAATTCAGTTATATCAGCTAAGCCTTGTTGTAATAACTTTTGTCGTTCACTACCTTTGTATTGTTGACTAAACCTTTTCTGATCACCTTTTAGGCCCCATCCTAACAAACTCCAATCCAGTGTATAGCCTTGTTCTTTCAATGATGTTTGAGTACATAATAACCCGCAATTACTCGAGCTAGCATCATTGTTGGTTTCCGGTTCAACAGCCAGTAAGCTTGAGTTTGATATCCTCATGACCACGATAGCTTCAGCAAGATACCTACTAGAAGCTTTTCTAACCGGTTGTTCAAAACGCCCCCAAATATCACTTAGCGTTATTTGACTAGCATCCGTTAAATCCATCAACGGCATCATAATAGGTAGACCTCGTTGAGCAGAGAAGTTATTAACCATAAAAGGTAGGCTAGAATCTGTAGAATTAGACATGATAGTGCGAACCAAGCCATCTTCATCAACTAACCACAGTAAAACTTGGGGCCGTAAACTTCCCCATAATGCAAGGTTAGCTTGCTGGAATAATTGATTTATTTTATCTTCATTAAAGCTAGCTAATAAGAATAATTGTTTGGTTTGTGTTTGATTATCTACTATCGGTTTTATTGTGTGGATAGTATCAAACTGATAGCGATATTGGTTTAAATAACGTTGATAATCAATCAACGCTTTTTTGATGATTTTGTTATCTAATACACTTTTGTTGCCGCCTACTTTTACCATTACTGCCGCTAGTGCTTCTTTTAAAGCGATGGCTCTGTCAGTGTTATTTCGAGAATTTATGGTAACACTGGCTTGGTACAAGTCCTTAACCTCTACCGCTTCTATGGCTGTAAAAGGTAAAAGACTTGTAATAACAAGAAGTAAAAGAATTAATATTTTAAACATAGTGAATTATTAATGTAAAAATTTATCGATGATGTTACCACAATCACACCATTTTATACCGCCAAATAAAAAATTTTATCTATTTGATATAAAGATTTTGAGTATGTGCTCAGGCACTGGTAGAATACGCATCTTTTAAATCTAACTGAGCTTATTAATCTAGGCTTGCTTAGGTATTATTCTATCGGTAATTTTTTGAGGTTTCCCGTGAGCGAACAAAAACAGTCTTTAAGCTATAAAGATGCTGGTGTTGATATTGATGCTGGTAATGCCCTTGTTGAAAACATTAAAGGTGCAGTAAAGCGCACAACTCGTCCTGAAGTTATGGGCGGTTTAGGTGGTTTTGGTAGTGTTTGTCAAATACCTACAGGCTATAAAGAGCCAGTTTTAGTTGCAGGTACTGACGGCGTGGGAACCAAATTACGCTTAGCCATCGATTTAGCCAAACATGACACAGTCGGTATCGACTTAGTTGCTATGTGCGTTAACGACCTTATCGTGCAAGGTGCTGAGCCATTATTCTTTTTAGATTACTATGCGACAGCAAAACTTGATGTGGCTGTTGCTTCATCAGTTGTTGAAGGTATTGCTGAAGGTTGTATTCAAGCCGGTTGTGCACTTGTTGGTGGCGAAACAGCAGAAATGCCTGGCATGTACCATAAAGGCGATTATGATATCGCAGGATTTTGTGTTGGTGTGGCCGAAAAATCACGTGTAATTGATGGAACTAAAGTCGCTGCGGGTGATCAATTAATTGCACTTGGTGCCTCAGGGCCTCATTCAAATGGTTTTTCATTAATTCGTAAAGTATTAGAAGTTAACAACACTGATACCAATGAGCAACTTGATGGGAAAGCTATCAGCGAACATTTACTTGAACCCACTAAAATTTACGTTAAATCCGTATTAGCGTTACTGAAAGATATTGACGTTCATGCGTTATCTCATATCACTGGTGGTGGCTTTTGGGAAAATATCCCACGCGTTTTACCCGAAACAGCACAAGCTGTGATCAATGGTGATAGCTGGCAATGGCCGGTAATCTTTAATTGGTTAAAAGACAACGGTAATATTACTGAGCATGAAATGTATCGTACCTTTAACTGCGGTGTCGGCATGGTTATCGTAGTACCAGCAGATAAAGTAGAACAAAGTATTGAAATACTTACCGCTCATGGTGAGAACGCTTGGCACATTGGCGCAATCAATGATAAAGCTGATGGTGAAGAGCAAGTCGTTTTTTCATAAGTTCATTACTGTAAATTAAAATACAAGTAAAGGAGCTATCATTAGCTCCTTTTATTTATATAGAGAATATATAGAGAAAGGAAAATACATGTCTAGCCGAATAGTTGTATTAATATCAGGCAGTGGCACTAATTTACAAGCGATTATTGATGCCAGTGAAGTAGCTGATTACCCAGGCTCTGTTGTTGGCGTTGTATCGAATATAAGTGATGCTTATGGTTTAACACGTGCTGAAAATGCCAATATTGCCACCGTTGCTTTATCTCATAAAGACTTTGATAGTCGTGAAAGTTATGATCAAGCATTAATCACTAAAGTTGACCAGTTTTTCCCCGATGTTATCGTTCTAGCAGGATTTATGCGTATACTGTCACCTGCTTTTGTACAGTATTATCAGGGTAAGTTACTCAATATTCATCCCTCATTACTACCCAAATATCAAGGCCTTAATACACATCAACGTGCTATTGATGCTGGCGATACAGAGCATGGTGTAAGTGTACATTTTGTTACTGAGGAACTTGATGGTGGTCCAGTAATTTTACAAGCAAAAGTTCCTGTATTTGAAGGTGATGCTAGCGATGATTTAGCTGCACGTGTACATGAACAGGAACACAGAATTTATCCTTTAGTGGTAAAATGGTTATGTGAAAAACGCCTTAGTATGTCAGTAGAGAGTCAAAATGAACACGCCATTTTGGACGGTTGTACATTACCTACTTGTGGTTATGCGAACGACGAATAAACTGTTAGTATAAAGGTAAGTTAATTCCTTGCCTTTATACTGGATTATTTGTGCTAATGAAATTTCCCTTATCTTTGTTACTTACGATTTTATCACTCACTTGCTTTTCAAGTCTCGCTGCTACCGATAAACAAATTGAAAACCAACAAGTATTACCTGAATTTTCTGCAAAATATACCGTATTACATAAATCAGATCCTATTGGCAGTGCCACGAGAGAATTAAGTTACCAAGCAAATGGCAGTGTCAATTACCATTATAAAACGCATATTGAATGGCTGATTTTTTCTCAAACTCGCAGTGAAACATCAATACTTACCATAGATAATAACAAAGTATCACCACAACATTATATTTATACGAGAGAAGGCACTGGCAGCGATAAACGCTATGAGTGGCGTTATGATGCAGCAAAAGGAAAAGCAAAAGATATTGAACGAAAAAGAGAGCATCAAGTTGATTTCTCTAATAATCTACAAGACAAACTTAGTTACCACTTACAGCATCGCTTAAATCTAATAATCAATGCCCAACAAACGCGTTATATCTACCCCGTAATTAACACTTCAGGTTCAATTAAAGATTATATTTATCAATATGATGGTGAAGAGGAATTAATTCTACCATATGGTTTAATTAAAACAATTCGCTTAAAACGAGAGGTAAAAGAAAAAGATCGAATTACTTTTGCCTGGTTTGCCCCTGAACTTGATTATTTATTAGTGAAACTTTATCAAACAAAGGCTGGAGCTGAACAATTTGAAGCACAACTTTCAAGCCTAGAAATCGAAGGAAAAATAGTTAAAAAATAACAAATAAATTTTTAAAGCTACTTTTCAAAACAAGATAATAAAAGTTTTATGATCTTGTTATCACTAAATTAACTTTCTACACCGCAAGAAATTGACTCCCCTAAACAAAACAAATGCCAATGACCGGCACCCATTTTGTGCCATGTTTCATCATCTGTTAATGGTTTAGTGGCAATAACGGTCACTATATCTTTATCTGTTGTTTCTTTATGAAAGTCTACTGCCACTTCAGCATCAATCAAACTGGCTTTACCAAAAGGAGCACGTCTAGTGAGCCAGTGTAAATTATTTGAGCAATAAGCAAATAAATACTCACCATCCGTGATAATAAAATTTGCTACGCCAAGCTCATCAATTTTCCATGTCAGTGTAGCAATAAATTTAAAAAGAACTTCAGCCTGTGGTTGCTGTGCGCCGAACTTATAATGTAGCTGATCTAAAATCCAACAAAAAGCATGTTCGCTATCTGTAGTTCCTATCGGTAAATGTAATTTAATAGGTAATTTTTCGCTAAATTCTTTTAATTGTCCATTATGAGCATAAGTCCAATTTTTTCCCCACATTTGTCGAATAAAAGGGTGAGTATTTTCTAAACAAACGCCCCCTGAATTGGCTTGGCGAATATGACAAACTACCGCTTCACTTTTCATTGGATACTTTGTAACTAACTCAGCAATAGGTGAATGAGCACTTGGCTTGGGATCTTTAAAACTTCGACATCCCTTGCCTTCGTAAAAAGTAACACCCCAACCATCTTTATGAGGGCCTGTATTTCCCCCTCGCTGCATTAAACCACTAAAACTAAAACAAATGTCTGTTGGTACATTAGCTGACATCGCTAAAAGCTCACACATAACTAAACCCTAAATAAAAGCTTAAACTAAACCTAAAGAAAACCAAAAATTATAATAAAATAGTCCTAACTTATGCTTGGCTATCTTATTCATTTCATCTATAACTAGATTATACAGTTAAAACAGTGTTTAAATTCAACTAGTTTTTAATTTTATAACGCTATGTCAAATGAAATAATGAATTAGTTAATTTATTACTCCAGTTGGTATAATTCGTTGGTAAAAGGGATACTTTGTGGATATTACTCTATGGCTCATCGCAGCATTTTCATTAACTTGGTTTATGAGCTATGTGAGAGCATCGCTGTCAACCTTTACCTTTGCATGCATGACGCTATTAGCTATTGGTACCTTCTTTAATACTATCGGTTTCGTTTCTTGGTTACTATTTGCTGTCATTGCCCTCCCACTGAATATAGACATTATTCGCCTGCAATTTATCAGTATGCCCTTGTTAAACCTATTTAAAAAAATAATGCCACCAATGTCAGAAACAGAACAACAAGCTATTGATGCAGGAACTACTTGGTTTGATGCAGAGCTATTTCGCGGTAATCCAGACTGGACAAAATTACATAACTACCCTCAACCTCGCCTTAGTGCACAAGAGAAAGCCTTCTTAGACGGACCAGTTGAGCAAGTTTGCGCCATGGTAAACGATTGGCATACTACGCACGAAATTGCCGATCTTTCGCCCGAGGTTTGGCAATTTCTAAAAGATAATCAATTTTTTGCCATGATTATCAAAAAGAAATACGGCGGATTAGAGTTTTCAGCTTTTGCCCAATCCAGAGTATTACAAAAACTGACCGGCGTAAGTTCCGTATTAGCGAGCACCGTTGGTGTACCAAACTCATTAGGTCCTGGGGAATTATTGCAAGAATACGGCACCAAAGCGCAGCAAGATTATTATTTGCCTCGTCTTGCTAAAGGACAGGAAATTCCTTGTTTTGCCCTAACCAGTCCGGAGGCCGGATCCGATGCAAGTGCAATTCCTGATACCGGCATTATTTGCCGACAAAAATTTGAAGGTAAAGAGATATTGGGGATGAAACTTACTTGGGATAAACGTTATATTACGCTTGCTCCTATCGCCACCGTGTTAGGTTTAGCGTTTAAATTAGAAGACCCTGATGGTTTACTTGGTGATAAAAAAGATTTAGGCATAACCTGCGCGCTTATTCCAACCAATATGGAAGGGATCACTATAGGTAGACGACACTTCCCATTAAATATCCCTTTTCAAAATGGCCCCACACAAGGTAAAGATGTTTTTGTACCCCTTGATTATATTATTGGTGGTAGTGATATGGCCGGGCAAGGTTGGCGCATGCTAGTAGAATGTTTATCCGTTGGTCGTGCTATTACATTACCTTCAAACAGTGCTGGCGGTGTTAAAACTGTAGCATTAGCTACCGGTGCCTATAGCCGTATACGTCAACAATTTAAATTACCAATAGGTAAAATGGAAGGTATTGAAGAAGCTTTAGCTAGAATTGGCGGTAATGCTTATTTAATGGATGCAGTAACAATAATGTCTACAGGGGCAATTGATCTTGGTGAAAAACCATCGGTAATATCAGCTATTGCTAAATATCATCTAACAGAAAAAATGCGCTCCTCAATGATTGATGCCATGGACATTCATGGTGGCAAAGGTATTTGCATGGGGCCGAGTAATTACCTTGCCCGAGGTTATCAAGGCGCCCCTATCGCTATTACTGTGGAAGGTGCGAATATACTAACGCGCAGTTTAATTATTTATGGTCAAGGCGCTATACGCTGCCATCCTTATGTACTGGCAGAAATACAAGCAGCAAGCAATAATGATGAAGAACAAGCATTAAGTGATTTTGACCATGCATTATTTGGCCATATTGGTTTTAGTCTCAGTAATATTAGTCGCAGTTTATCTTGTTCACTTACTGGATCACGTTTTATATCCAGCCCTTTTAATGATGAAACTAAACATTATTATCAATTGTTAACACGCTTTAGTGCTAATTTAGCCATGCTCAGTGATATTGCGATGTTAGCATTAGGCGCCGATTTAAAAAGAAAAGAACGAATTTCAGCACGTCTCGGTGATGTATTAAGCCACTTATATCTAGCAAGTGCTTGCTTAAAGCGGTTTAATGATGAAGGTAGGAAACAAGACGATTTACCCCTATTACAGTGGGCTGTTGAAGATTCATTATTTACTATTCAACAAGCGATTGATGCACTATTGAATAATTTCCCCAATAAATGGCTTGCTCGCAGTTTACGGCTGATTATCTTTCCCCTAGGTACTTGGTTAACTAAACCCAGTGATAACTTAGATCATCAAATCGCTACGTTGTTACAAACGCCTAGTGACGTAAGAACACGACTTGGTAAAGATCAATATTTAACGCGTGATGGCAACAATGTTTTTGGACTATTGGAGCAAACGTTAGAAAATATTATTGCCTGTGAGCCTATTTTCGCTAAAGTATGTATTGCATTAGATAAAAAATTACCTTTTTATCATCTAGATAAAGTAGCCAAATTGGGTTTAGGCATAAATGCCATTTCAGCAACTGAAGCCACATTATTAATTAAGACAGAAGAAGGCAGAAAAGCCATTATTTCGGTTGATGATTTTGATAGTAATGAACTTATCAGTAATAAAAATGATACTAATTATCTACAGAAAAAGTTCAAAAGTTTACTTGAAGGTATCTAATACCAATCAGACTAACTAAGTGATCTTTTTAAATGGTCTAAATATCCAATAACATCGTTGCTTTCAATCCCAATAGCCAGCTATTGGTCAATCAAGCGTCTTGTTCTTGAAAATTTACCCTCATTAAAATTTGAACCATTAATTAATCTGATTGGTATAACTTAACAAAATTCTAAAAATATAATCCTCGAAAAAGTGCACAAGTTTTACCTTGTGAACTTTTGTTTAAAATAAATAACGAAGTAGTTGGCTGTTTTAACCAGTAGAAATGATCACATAGTTAGTGAGATTGGTATAACATTATAAAAATGATAATAATTCTTGATCAAGTTGCATCAAGGTTTTTGGATCTGCCATCATGGTTTTAGCTAATGATTTAGTTCTTGGTAACATCCGTTCAAAGTAAAACTCTGCCGTTTTAATTTTTGCTCGATAAAAATCACGATTTTCTACATCCGTGGCTAATTTTTCATAAGCCGTCTGCGCCATTTGTGCCCAAAAATAGCCCATCACTATATAACCAGAATACATCAAATAATCAACAGAAGCAGAGCCAACAATATCTCTATCTTTTTTCGCTTTTAATGCCAAGCGTAAAGAATATTGTTGCCAGTTAGCGACTGATTTACTTAACGGCCAAATAAATTTATTCATTTGACGCTTATGCGCATTACTCGAAATCATACTTTTATCTTTACAAAAAACTAAGACTTCTTTAGTAAACGCTTTTAATGATTTACCGCGTGACAATAAAATTTTACGACCCAGTAGATCTAATGCTTGAATACCCGTCGTTCCTTCATAAAGCGTAGCAATACGCACATCACGAACAATTTGCTCCATTCCCCACTCTTTGATATAACCATGGCCACCAAATATTTGTAAACCCTGATTAGCACTTTCACAGCCAAGCTCAGTTAAGAAGGCTTTTAAGATAGGCGTAATAAAACCTAGCTTGTCATCAGCGACCTTTCTATCGGCATCAGTTTTCGCCATCTCAATATCATCAACAATTTTAGCCGTATAATAAATCATGGCACGGCCGCCCTCAGAAATAGCTTTTTGTGTCATTAACATTTTACGTACATCAGGATGAACGATGATAGGATCAGCCACTTGCTCAGGGAATTTTTTCCCTGTAAGCGCGCGCATCGATAGTCGCTCTTTAGCATAAATCAATGAATTTTGATAAGCCAATTCTGCACTGCATATTCCTTGTAAAGCGGTACCTACACGAGCAGTATTCATAAAGGTGAACATACATTCTAAGCCTTTATTTTCAGGGCCTATTAATTCTCCAACTGCATTATCAAAATTTAATACCGCAGTAGAAGAAGCCTTAATACCCATTTTGTCTTCAATGGAGCCACAAGTAACATGGTTACCCTCTCCTAAACTTCCTTGGGCATCTGTTTTTATTTTAGGCACAATAAATAAAGAAATACCACGAGTGCCTGCTGGCGCATCAGGGAGCCTAGCGAGCACTATATGAATAATATTCTCTGTTAAGTCATGCTCGCCAGCGGAGATAAAAATTTTAGTCCCCGTAATATTATAGGTACCATCGCCATTTGGCTCTGCTTTGGTTTTTACTTGGCCTAAATCAGTACCACATTGAGGTTCAGTTAAACACATAGTGCCTGTCCAACTCCCCTCGGTTAGCCGTGTTAGGTATAAATCTTTTTGCTCATTACTTCCATGAGTTTGTACTGTATTCATAGCACCATGGCTTAATCCAGGGTACATTGACCATGACCAATTTGCTGTTCCCATCATTTCAGACTTAACCATACCTAACGAAGGTGGTAAACCTTGTCCACCATGTTCTATAGGATGAGATAAACTTTGCCATCCACCCGCTACATATTGATCATACGCAGCTTTAAACCCTTTAGGTGTAGTTACAACACCTTTATCCCATTTGCAGCCTTCCTTATCACCACTTTGGTATAAAGGAAGTAATTCATTTTCACAAAATTTAGCACACTCTTGAAAAATAGTATCAACCAAATCAGGTGTTGCGTCTTCAAATTCTGGGTATTTTTGATAGTGATCATAATAATCAAAAACATCTTCAATTAAAAATTTGATGTCTGTTATCGGTGCCTTGTAACTAAGCATGTTTTGCTCCTACCACTGGATGATTTAAATAGCTGCAGTTATATACCCATTCAGCTAAAGATATTAGCTCTGATTAAAACACTGGTCGTACCACTAGAGCAAGCTATTTTTAGTTTTTTATTTTTTAATAGACCAATTACTGATAAAATGACGTTGAATATTTTTCAAGTGAATTTAATAATATAATGTCGGAAAGTTATTTAGAAATAGAATTAGATCAACAACCTATAGAACTATGTAAATTATTAAAAATTGCTAACTTAGTCGCCGGCGGCGGTGAAGCTAAAGTGGTTATTAGTGAAGGGTATGTTTTACTTAACGGTGAAGTCGAGTATCAAAAACGGAAAAAAGTTTATCATAATGATATCGTTGAATTTAATGGTGAAATGTTACAGATCATTGTGAATGAAAATTTAGAAGATGAGTTAAGTGAAGAAAAAATAGAACAAACGACTCAAACTAGAAGTACTGCTAGTTTTGTTGATAAGCAGAAAAAAATTGCTAAGTCTGAAAAAAAATCAGCAGCAATATCCAAAGATGAACATGCTGCTAAAAAAAGTAAAAGAAAACCAATCTCATTTTAGGGCGTTATACCCCCTGATTCCGGCTATTTTAATTTCTTTTCCCAAAAAAGTGCATGCCCCAATTTAGGATCTAGCTCATAGCCAGAAAAACCTAGTTTTTTATAAGCATTTTGAGCAAGCTTATTACCTTGTAAAACTTCTAAGGTTAATTTACAACAGCCTCTTTCTATTGCTATTTTTTCCACTTCACCAAACAGTTTTAAACTCAGGCCAAGCCCCCTATATTTAGCCAACACGCCACAGTCATGTATATTTATTAATGGTTTACAACTAAAGGTAGAAAAATCCTCTATGCAATTAATAATACCCGCAGGCTTTTCATCGACATAACAAAGTACAGTAAATACATCACTGCGTTTGCTCATGGTTGATACAAGGTTTTCTTGTACATGACTACTTAACGCTTCAGAGCCACCCATTTCATCAAGTGCATAAGCATTTAATAACATAATTAAATCTTTGCCATGTTGCTCATTATTATAATCAGCTCTAATTACATTAATACTCATCTATTCCTCGATAATAGTTAAAAAACACTTGTTAATAATACCATTTAGATTAATGAAGAGTAGAAAATTCAATGAGAATAAATTTTCAAGATAAAGGTGGTTATAATTCCATAGCTTCAGTGGTATAGCCTTTAATAAGAAGATTTCCTTCTTTCTTTCATCATTATATTTGTCAATTTACTATATAAGGTTACGATAACGTTGATTATGTAAGTATATCCCTTGCTACTGCTACTATTAAAGCCTTTACAGACAGTTTTATTCTTGCGTTATTTATAGTGGTTTTTGTGTAGAAAATAACAAGAGTTAAAATTTATCATTTATTACTTTTTCATCTCGAATCTCCCTGATAGAATAGCGACAATTTTATTTGTCTTCATGTTAAATCCGAGCTAATCTCGCTTACATGTATTTTACGGAAATTTTAGTGATGCGTACCAGTCAATATTTACTATCTACCTTAAAAGAAACTCCTGCTAGTGCCGAAGTTATTAGCCATCAGTTAATGCTACGCGCAGGCCTTGTACGTAACCTCGCTTCAGGTTTATATACCTGGCTACCCACTGGTTTACGTGTGTTGAAAAAAGTAGAAAACATTGTTCGTGAAGAAATGCAACGTGCAGGTGCTAACGAAATATTAATGCCAATGGTTCAACCTGCCGATTTATGGGAAGAGTCAGGCCGTTGGAATGATTATGGTCCAGAGTTATTGCGTTTAAATGATCGCCATAAGCGCCCTTTCGTTTTAGGCCCAACACATGAAGAAGTAATCACCAAGTTAGTTGCAAACGAGCTAAATAGTTACAAGCAATTACCCTTATCATTATTTCAAATTCAAAATAAATTTCGTGATGAAATTCGTCCTCGTTTTGGTATTATGCGTAGCCGAGAATTTTTAATGAAAGATGCGTATTCTTTTCATTTAGAGCAAGAATGCTTAGAAAAAACCTATCAAAAAATGTTTGATGCTTATTGTCGTATTTTCGATCGCTTAGGTTTAAATTATCGTCCGGTTCTAGCTGACACTGGCTCTATTGGCGGTGATGCTAGCCATGAGTTTCATGTGCTTGCCGATTCAGGTGAAGATGACATCGCTTTTAGTGATGCCAGTGACTTTGCTGCCAATGTTGAGAAAGCTGAAGCGTTAGCGCCACAAACCGAACGCGCAGAGCCAACTCAAACACTGACAAAAGTTGCCACCCCAAATGTTAAATCTATTGATGATCTGGTGAACTTTTTAGCTGTTGATATTAAAACCACCGTTAAAACCTTACTTGTTTGTGGTATTGAAAATGAGCAAGGTGAAACACCCATCGTGGCACTAGTGCTTCGTGGTGATCATCAGCTTAACGAGATCAAAGTAGAACATTTATCACAAGTTGCCTCACCACTAACATTTGCGAGCGAAGAACAAATATTAGCGGTCGTACACTGTAATGCTGGTTCAATTGGTCCTGTTGGTTTAAGCATTGATATTATTGTCGATCGCAGTGCCGCACAGTTAAGTGACTTTGTTTGTGGCGCTAATGAAAATGACCAGCACTTAACGGGTACTAACTGGCAAAGAGATTGTTCTACTTATCAAGTTGCCGATATTCGTAATGTCGTTGCTGGTGATCCTAGTCCTTGTGGACAAGGAAATATTGTTATTAAACGTGGCATTGAAGTCGGTCATATTTTTCAATTGGGCACAAAATATGCCGAAGCTATGGGCTGCGCAGTATTAAATGAAGGCGGTAAAAATCAAACCTTAACCATGGGTTGCTATGGTATCGGTGTATCACGTATTGTTGCTGCTGCCATTGAGCAAAACCATGACAAATATGGTATTAAATGGCCAAAAGCCATTGCGCCTTTTCAAGTGGCTATTGTACCAATGAACATGGCAAAATCAGCACGCGTAAAAGAAACAGCTGAAGCATTATACGAACAGTTTAACCAAGTGGGTATTGAAGTTCTGTTTGATGATAGAAAAGAGCGCCCTGGGGTTATGTTTGCTGATCACGAATTAATGGGGACACCTTTATTACTGATTATCGGCGAACGAAACTTAGATGCGCAACAAGTAGAAGTTAAAAACCGTATTACCGGTGAAAAATCTTTACTTGCTATTGATGACGTTATGTCGCTTTTTAGCTAATATTAACAAACTACACAAAGTAAATTTTTAAAGGGGCTATTTGCCCCTTTTTTATTACTTTGGCACTTGGTTTTTATTTAAGCAGCGACATTAATTCATAAAGTATTTTTTACTGTAAAGGCCACAAGTAATAGGCTCTGCACGTAACCAAATGATTTTCACCAACACTCAACTACAACACAGCCGCTAAAAGAGGGCATTAGCTTTAACGCTTTAACTAGTCCATTGCCATCACTTATACTGTAACTTAAAATGGATCTGATTAAATAGTAAGAATACTGTTTATTGAGCCATATCAACGACTCACTCTATATAGTCACATACAAAAAAAGTGGTGATTTTTATGCCTAATTATTATTCCTACCTTGTAAATCTGTACTGTCATATTCGTACCTTAACTGCCCCTTAACGACATTGCTAAAGTCGGTTGTACCTAGTGCGATTACTCTGCAACCGAACAAAGCTGAATTGGACTAAAAAGCATAACAAACATAGCCGTTGTCGTTATTAAAAATTTACGCATAGTAATCTCCTTTGTTGGATGTACGATTACATCACTTGAGTTATAGATTCGGCGATGTGCTTTAGGTTGCCTAACCGCAACGATTATTAATGATAATCATACTACCTATTTTTACACCGAAATTATTGTTATGACAACTTAAGCCACAGGCTGGCCACAAACACGACATTAGGTAATTAGCGTCAAAAAGCTCTTCGGATTAGAATTTTGTATCGATAACCGCCTTGCACCCCAACTTTAGGTAGCCAACTGCAAATACACTTTGGCATGCTAACATCCACATGAGTCAGCGTGGCTTGCCCCGATTGACTCAATGCGAATGTTAGAACCACTATTGATTTTTCAGCGAGTTCCATTGATCCCACTCGATTTCCCTTCCGGGAAAACCGGGGTTATCAAATGGCCAATCTTCCTTTAGCCACTTTTTCACCATGTTAAATAATACTGTATCCAAGCCTTCATCAAACGCGCTTTTCCTGACCCACATACGAACGTATGCGTCGTAACCTGTCAAGCTCAGAATAATAGTGACTTAAAGGTTAAGGACTTTTGTATTGAGCAATGGTATTTCAACATCCTCTTTTTATAAACACAAAGCCATATTAATAACATAATTTCGGTAATACCTGCATGACCTAATATTTGTTGTAAAACTAAAGTATTACCACCCTTTATCATAAAATGACTAGCAAAAGCATAGCGTAAAGCATGTGTTGACTGCCCTTTTGGCAGATTAATATTTAAATTTTCTAGTTATGGGGTTATTCAGGTTTTTGCTTATATTATTTAGTTTTTTTATCTGGCTTTTTCATCACTTAAACTTCTTCCATGTAATTTATGCCACCGTTCAATTATTACATTTGTTATGATGTTATTAGATCACATATGGCAATTTCAATTTTCGCTGAATAAATTGGAATAAGTGCTTAGTTACCAGTAACAGTGATACTACTATTGATCAACTCTTTAATTTCTGGCACACAGGAACCACAGTTGGTTCCGGCTTTGCAACATTTTCCCACCGCTTGTGGCGTAGTTAATTTACTATTTTTTATTGCCGATAAAATTATCTTTTCGCCGACGTTAAAACAAGCACAGATTATTTTACCTACATCCGGTGTACCCAACGGGGGTTTGCCGGTTAATAAGGCCATGCGCTCATCGTCCTTTAATGACCCAGTGCGTAATGGATCAAACAATGAACCGATCCAGCCTCTCTCTGGTAAGTGACTATGAGGACTGATGATCAATACCGCTTGTAGTTCTTTAGCAGAAAAACAAGCGGAACGGAAAAGTGATTTTCTCTCATCCTGATAGGTCTGCCAATCGAGTTTATCGGTATAAGGGGAAAGTTGGTTGGCCAGATGATATTGCCAATTGCGGATCTTTTTACTGCTAGCCACTTCGTAATGAAAATAACCGTTACCTTTAACCAATACCGTGTAATCAATGCCATCAAATACTAGCGGATGGCGAGAAATGATGAAACCATGCCACTGTGCATCATAAGCTTTAATATTAACCGGCGTATGTTTACTCTCCGGTTGTTTCGAAATAGGATCTATGACGGGATTTACCAACGCTCCCATACGACCTTGACTACTAAATTGCGCTGTCCAATGCATAGGTACAAAAATAACACCTTGAGGTATCGTTTCGGTGATAACTACCCGAACCAGCATTTTTCCCCAAGTACTTGCGATTTGAGCCAACTCCCCGTGAATTAGACCGTAATCGAGTGCATCTGCTGAGGTGATTTCGACAAAGGGTTCAGGTTTATGTTGATTCAAACGGGGCGCCAAAGCGGTGCGTGTCATGGTATGCCATTGGTCTCGTAACCGGCCGGTATTTAATACCAATGGCCATTGCTCGTTAGGTAAGTTTACCGGCGGTTTGAATTTTATTGGCGTAAAGTTGGCTTTTTTCGTCGGGGTGAAAAATTTCCCTTTAGCAAAAAGACGTGCCGTACCTTTTGGTTTCTTGGCAGTAATCGGCCACTGGATTGGCTGTAGATTGTGGTAATCATCTTCACTGATATTAGCCAATTGAAAAATATCAAAGTCACGTAATCGCTGCTTTTTGTTATTCTCAAAACCAGACAAGCGAGCGTGTTCACGAAATATTTCAACACTAGACTGGTATGTAAATCCCTTAGTAAAGCCCATTTTTTTTGCCACCTGGGTAATTATCCACCAATCAGGTTTCGCGTCGCCAGCTAACGGCAGTAGTGCTCGCTGACGGGATATACGGCGTTCCGAGTTGGTTACTGTGCCGTCTTTTTCACTCCAGGGTGCTGCTGGTAATTTAATATCAGCCAGATCTAAGGTATCAGTATGAGCCACACAATCTGATACCACCACAAACTCACACTTTTTCAACGCCTGCTTAATCTTGTCGGCATTTGGCATACTCACTACTGGGTTGGTGGCCATGATCCAGATAGCTTTAATTTTTCCATCAGCCACGGCATCAAAAAGCTCAGTGGCGGTCAAACCGGGTTTATCGGCCATATTATCACTCTGCCAAAACCGTTTAACTCGCTCAATATCTTCAGGATTAAAATCCATATGTGCTGCAAGTTGGTGTGCCAAACCTCCGACTTCACGACCGCCCATGGCATTGGGTTGACCCGTTAAAGACAATGGGCCACAACCAGGTTTACCAATACGTCCTGTGGCCAGATGACAATGTAAAATAGCACTGACTTTGTCAGTTCCCGAAGATGATTGATTCACCCCTTGACTATATAAACTCAAGGTTTTTTTTGTTTCTTTATACCAGCGATAAAACGTTTCAAGAATGTGGGGGGCAACCTGACATTTCAGGGCTACTGTGGCAACATTCAGAGCGTCATTTTGTGCGGCCATAATGGTTTCTTCAAAGCCCTGAGTATGCTGCTGAATAAACTCCTGATCTAGGGCATATTCCTGATACAAATAACTTAATAAACCATTAAACAATACGACATCGGTGCCAATTTTTACCGGAATGTGAAGGTCTGCGATATCACAGGTCTGGGTTTTTCTAGGGTCAATAACCACTACCTTTAGCTTCGGATTACTTTCCTTAGCAGCCTTAATACGTTGAAAAGAAACGGGGTGACACCAAGCGGTATTAGAGCCAACTAAGATAATCAGCTCGGCCTGTTCATAATCGTCATAACAGGCTGGCACTGTATCTGAGCCAAAAGTCCTTTTATGACCAGCCACTGAAGACGACATACACAGGCGGCTGTTGGTATCGATATTGGCTGAGCCAATAAACCCTTTCATCAGTTTATTGGCAACGTAATAATCTTCAGTTAACAACTGACCCGAACCATAAAAGGCGATGGCGTCAGAGCCGTATTGATCAATAATCTGATTAAATTTGTTAGCCACAATATCTAGCGCAGTGCTCCAACCTACCTGCTTGCCATACACCTGAGGCTCTAATAAACGGCTAGACAGTTCCAGTGTTTCCCCTAATGAAGAACCCTTAGAGCATAAACGTCCAAAATTGGCTGGGTGATCGTCATCTCCAATCACAATAACTTCACGGGTATCACGATTGACCTCGGCGACGATCCCGCAGCCTACCCCACAGTAAGAGCAAGTAGTTTTTACGGTTGTGGCAATCAGGTTTTGTTGTTTATGATTTGTCATCTTAAACCTCTGTTGCCAAGTTTGGTTGAAAATAAGCTTGCCCAAAAATGAGTAATTCACGCATGTCTTCAATATTAGTTCGTTGTTCGAGCAAACTTTGATACCAAGCGCCATCCTTAGTGTCACCAAAAAGTACCAAGCCGATAATATGTTTATTTTTGATCACCAATTTTTTATATACGCCAGCACTGGGATCGCTAAAAAGAATAATTTCACAGTGTTCGTCACCATTAAATTCACCCAACGAAAATAGATTAATACCAGTAACTTTTAGTTTGGTCGCGCTGGGCAGGGTTTTATATTGGGCAACCCCATGACCACATAAGTGGTTAGCACATACTTTTGCTTGTTCAAACAACGGTGCGACCAAGCCAAAGGTATCGCCCCGATGTTGAATACACTCACCAACGGCATAAATACTTGGATCATAGGTTTGTAAGGTATCACTGACAACGATGCCCTTCTCGCAATGAATACCTGCACTTTGTGCCAATGCAATATTGGGTCTAATACCAATAGCCATAACAAAGAGATCACAGGGCAACTCACTGTCATCAGCAAAGAGCACCGCTTTAACATGCCCTTTGCCATCATCAACTAACGATAAGGTTTTTGCTGGCATTTTGAACCTTACCCCACGCCGTTCTAATGCTTGCTGCAACAAATATCCTGCGGTACTGTCTAACTGACGGTTTAACAAGATTGCATTGCTGTGTACAACAGTCACTTGCATGCCTCTTTTTGCTAACCCATTAGCCGCTTCTAGGCCGAGTAACCCTCCTCCTAACACCACAGCATGTGTTTTTTGTTTGCTGTAGTCGAGCATTGTATTGACATCGTAAACATCACGAAAGGCAATCACCCCCTGAAGATCATTGCCTGGAATGGGCAAAATAAAAGGCTTAGAACCGGTAGAAATTAATAATCTGTCATAGTGAGCCTGAGTGCCATCTTTACTTACCACAACCTTACGAATGCGGTCTATGCTGATCACCGCCTTGTCAGGGCCAGCATGCAAAATTATGTTGTTGTCTTCATACCATTGACGGTCATTAATCATAATGTCTTTGATAGATTTTTCGCCACAGAGTACTGGAGATAACAGAATGCGGTTATAGTTGCCGTAGGGCTCAGCACCAAAAACAGTGATGTCAAACTTTTCAGGGCTGGAGGACAATAGCTCTTCCACGGATTTCATTCCGGCCATGCCATTACCTATTATCACAAGTTTCTGTTTCATTTGGACTCCATAAATAGAGGATTAAACTGCGCTAGCGCAGTTCATTTTTTTACCAATTTATGTACCCTTACTTTATTCACAAATAACCTGTTGTAATCCCTAATTTTACTGGCTTTGTTGTTGGTAATATTTTTCAGCATTGCAAAATATAAAATATTTCTCCTGATATGGAGCGTTAACTTAAATTTGGTTATATTGGCAATTGCTAGCCATTGGTGTGGACGATACCTGCATCGAAGAATTGAATTCAATACATATAGAACACTCTGAATTTTCACTCAAATTGGTACCAACAAAACAGGGCACTCTGATTCCTTGATAATAGCTTGGCTAAGACCACCCAGTAATAAACTAGTAATCATTGCATGGCCATGAGTCCCCATGACAATTAATTCAGCACTAATTTTTTGTGCTAAATCGAGTATTGACAGGCTAGGAACACCTTCTATAAATATGGCATGTGTCTCTATGTCTTCATCTCGAATCCTATGAGCAAGAGCATTCAACTTTGCTGTTTCATCGGGATAATGATTGTTCATTTCAACAATTGGATCGCCATTATCTCGACCACTACTATCTTTAATGGGCTGTTCTACATGAACAAGATAAATAGAACTAGAAAAAGCCTTTGCCATTTGCATTGATTTTTGGATTATTTGCTCATTGTCATTGGAAAAATTTATTGGGACTAAGATTTTCTGCATATTTTAATATTCTCCATTTAGCCGTGAACATCTCAGACAGCTAGCAAATTAATTCAACAAATATTAACAAAGATAGCTGCACACAAAGTTACTAATAATAGAAATAAAGAAACTGAATACTACATACCTTAGGTTTTAATCTAGTCGCTTTTCATTATTAGTCAATAATTACCAAAGAATTGAACTGAGTATATTGGCTGAGCTGCATGCATTAAATATAATAACCTGGCGCTCAAGACTTAATAAAAGCAAGACTATTTCCCGCATTGACTCAAAAGAAAAGGTAACCGAAAGTCATACTCGTAATCTCACATTAGGTGTAACCGAAACAAGTTTAAAAATGGCTTTCAACTTACTTTCTATCTTAATCTTTAATTGAAATGGATCTA
>NZ_QOLD01000074.1 GCF_003333305.1 Candidatus Colwellia aromaticivorans
TTATTTGATTTTTTATTACTCAAAATCCCTATTGAGTGAGATGATTTTAAAGGATGGTTTTTTTTGGGGAAAGATCGGTTTATCGTTAAATTCGGCAAATAGTGGCGCTTTTAGGGCGGTGTTTACAGGGGAAACTCAACCATTTTAGAAATGAGAAAATGGATGGCTTAACTCCATTGATTGAATATGAAAATGAACAATATATTTTACTTACTCCCCAAGTTTCATCGATGCCTGCAAAGTTACTCAGAAACCCTGTAGGCTCAGTTGAGTCATTAAGAGATGAAATTATTGCAGCGATCGACTTTGCCATTACGGGCATATAACGCCTACTGAAGTGGAAAAATATAGTTGGTTATAATGTTGAACGGAGTGAAAACAACCAACTGTATTTTTTCTGTTTGAAGTTCTTGTTAAGTTTCTTTACTCATCTTCCCATGGCATCTCAGGCAAATTTTTAAGATTAGCAAAATATCTGTCGTAATCCATTTCTTTACCCTCACGCATAACATCAAACAATTCTACAGAAAATGCACAAGCAATATATTTCTTCGACTCACGCCTGCTAATTCCTAATTTTCGTAAACGGTCGAATGCTTCTTTTACTTGAGGTGGATTATTATCATTAATCTGATTATCGATTACTTCAAGTACTGCTTCACCAGCTTTTTCTGGATCATCTTGATACATTTATGACTCCAAACTTTTGAGAAATTTAACGCCGCAATAAACGGAAAATTATAGTTGGCTAAAATGTTTGAGGAACGAAAAACAGTCAATTGTAAATTTTCCGTTTAATTGCCTTGTTAGCTTTTGATAACCACAATATATATCAAACTGAAACTATGAAATAAAACAAACTAACAAAAGGCATTAATAGCCTGAAATTTGTACTAAACTAACAGTAACACCGTACCATAGTTGCATATTAACAAAAAATGGAATGGAGTAGACAAATGCGAAATATTACTAAAAAAAAGAGTAAGCTTCCTTTCAACAGCTATTTACTTTGCGTTTCTTTAGTTAGCGCGTCAATTCTTTTGATTTTAATTTTTTTATTACATTTCATGAGCTTGATTTCTACCAAAATAGCGATATGGGCATCAATATGTGTATTTTTGTTAGCCGCAACCTATGAAATATTCTTAGTGTCTTTACTTACAAAATTTATATTTAGAAGTATCAATAAAAAGCCTAATAACTCTTCAGTAAATAAATGCAGTAAATTACATATTAAATAGTGATTATAAATACTTTTCAATAAATTAAAGCTTTGGATAATGAGTCATTACACCATGTAATGAATACCACTGATTGCTCTCAAAAAATTTTCGTGAAAGCCAACTGTTTTTTGTCCTTGTTTAATTTCTTGTTAGTAGTTAACTTGCACCAAAATATAATATTGCGCTTATAAATTTTTGTGCTTTTACCCTGTCTCTTGTATAGATATTTTTAATAACTCTATCACTAAGATCAACTAGTTGAATAATAAACCAATCTCTTTTTTTAAATAACTTAGGCGCTGACAAGGAATTGAAGTAAACCCTATTGCTTAGGTGCTTATATTCAGCTTTTTGATTGGATACAGATAAGCCTACATTTTCAGTAAGGGCAATATTACTACCTATAGTTTTGCTCTTTACAGATACGCCATCAGAATATGCAATAAAATTAGACTTAATATACAACTCTGAAACTCGATGTTTTTCGGGCTGTTCCCAGAATAACTGCTCTATAATAGCTATAGCATCACTTTCAGAGGCTATGTCTACGGAATCGTATTTAACAGGTGTTGCAGAACACCCCGTTAAGCAAACCAAAATAAATAATAATAATTTGTGCACCGACTTTCCTTATTAATTAGCTTGTTAGCTTTACCTTGGCGTGTGGTAAAGCATGACAGCAATCTTTACTGTTCTGTTTCTGTCGCCGTTAAGGTGAAACTCATAATTGAACCATGTTTCATCTTTTTCATTTACAAACTTAATAAAATTTTCATGCTCATTAACTGATGATTTGGCAACATCAACGGCACTACTAAAATCTTTGTTTGGTACAAACATAATCACAGCGGCTTTTGAATCTCGCCATGTTAGGTATTCCAACAATTGACTGATAGTCGCTAGGAAACTTTTTTGGCCTTTCTAAAACTTACACTCGCCAATAAATACGTTAGTATTTTCATGGCGCAACAGAATATCTGTTTTGCCTGTTTTATTGAAAGTTTCGCCCGTTGCAGAGCCATTAAAATTTGGCTCAAGCATCATGAGAAAATGATCCCTTAAATGCTCTTCCTCTTTTTGTGCATATAAACTTGGTAAACGCTCAAACTCTTTACCTACATCATGAATCATTTGAAGGATGTCGTTATAGACTGATTGATCTAAACTTGGCTCTGGGCTATACCCGTTCTCATTAACTTGTGGTTTATTTACAGTAACTTTTTTACGTTTCTGCGGAGCAGGAACTGCAAACGTTGGTGATGTCGCAGAAGTTTTTTTAATTGGTACACCCAATGAAGCTAATACACCTGACTTTTCTTTAATCCTACTTTTCTTTGATTCAAAGGCTGATTTAATTTGTGCTTCAAAACTAGAATTAAACCGTTCTACATCTCGTTGAACATGTGCTAGTTGTTGCATGATACTTTTAAGGTTTGAATCTTTTTCTCTAACAATACTCTCAGGCTCATTGGAAAAGTTGATTATTTCAAAACAAAATTCATTTCTATTTACTTCTATGTTCATTGTCCACATAAGCCTAGTACTTGGCACGCAGTGTAATAACTGTATATTACCGCTTATTGGAACATGGAATTTTATAACATCTTTTTTATAAGATTTACCTGAGTAAACATGAAATGAACGAGGGGAGTGTTCTGCTGGAATCACTCTTTCAGATGAAGACGCATATATTTGATCTTCATGTATTTCTAATGGCTCAATGACTGCTTCTGATAGCTTATGCGCAATGTAGTCGCTTTCATTTACATTGAGAATATAGTCATCTTTTTCTGAATCTATAGATGATAAAACATTGTGTTTTGATGCCTCAAGAAAATCACTAAGCTCTCTTTCACCAAAAACTCGACTTGTTCGCATGTGCTCGAATATCCTTATGTAAAGCTAACGCCTTGCTAAGCGGAAAATAATGGTTGGCTATAATCGCGAAGCGATGGCCAACTGTTATTTTTCCGTTTAAGCAACTTGTTATATTTTTTATGCCACTGCAAAGTTTACTAAGTGGACATTGGTTAAATTTATTTGCTGTTTAGCATGCCAAAGATCATAGTTATCTTGCATTGAGAGCCAACTCTCAGGAGTTCTGCCAATGGCTTTAGATAAGCGCAATGCCATTTCAGGAGATATTGCACTCTGACCTTTTAGAACTCGATTTAAAGTAGACGATGCAACATCTAACTGTTTAGCTAAATAACGACAGCTAAAACCAGCTGGCTCTAGATAAACGTCGTAGATAAACTCTCCAGGGTGTGGCGGATTATGCATACTCATTAGTGATAGTCCTCATAGTTGAGAATATATGCATTACCATCGATAAACTCAAAAGTAATGCGCCAGTTACCATTTACAGTAATAGACCAAATCCCATCTCGATTGCCTTGTAAAGGATGTAATTTAAAACCGGGCAAATTGATATCATCAATTTCTTGAGTGGTATCAATAGCGGTAAGTTGCATACGCAATTTACGTTGATGCTTTGCCTGAATACCTGAAATACTACCCGTCTGGAAGTATTTCTTAAGGCCTTTGTGCTTGAAAGATTTAATCATGCAATAAGTGTAGCGTGATGCGCATCAGTTGTCGATAAAAACATAACGCCCAAATAAGGGGCTGATAATAGCTTGCTAAAATGTGTAGCGAAGCGGAACCGAGCAAGCTGTTAGCAGTCCCGCTTAATTTTCTTGTTAGGTTTTCAACTGCGCAAAACTAGCCCCATGGCTCCGACTTCTTCTAGCAAGTCCGCTCCATGATAATTATCTCTCAAATAAGATTGAATGGCTTTGGATTCTTCATAAACTTTATTTATATCAACTGACCATTTCATATTATAAAAGCGCTTTTCATTCGCTATATACATGCGAATTGGATAAACCTTTTTATTTGGCATGTGTTTCCAGTCAGAAATTATAAGATTACTAAATGCCATATCATGTTGAATATTTTCTGGGGTTGACAACTTTATGTTTGCTTCATCTAAATATTCATCAAAATGCTCTAGAGTATTTCTAATTTTAGGCTTTAATATCTCTGTCAAATTGATTTGATTTAGCATAGTTGAAAAATATGCTTCCCTATCTTTCTTAATTTTATTTTTTCTTACGGCTAAATTAGCATCGGGAGAAATATTTGGAGAAACTAGTTTCTTAATTTTTGCAGCTTCAGATAATAAAGCGTTTATTTGAAAGTGAGCTTCATTCGAACATTTTTCATAAGTATGATTTGTTGATACTGGCGCTAATTGGAAAAGCCTTTCACATGCTGAAATTATATTTTTAGCCAAACAGATCAATTCATATTCGTAATAACCAAAGAGTCTGCTTTCTTCAAAGTCCTGATACACACTAAACCTCCCTGAAAACCTAACGCCCAAATAAAGGGCTAAAAATTGTTTGCTAAAATGTTGAGGGACGAAAACAGCCAACTGTTTTTTGTCCTTGTTTATTTACTTGTTATGCCTTTATTTTTGTTAGCTGCACCTATATGAGCATCTAATTGTTTTTCAAGGCCTTTAATTTCAACCTCAATAATACCAACTTTGGATACAATGCTTTCATTTTTAGCAATATCTTTCTCTGCTCCTTCTAAGTCACCTTGAAGATGACCGACGTCAGATTTTAGAATAGATATATTTTCCTTGTTACTTGATATTTCTGAGTTTACTGAAATCAAGGTTGAGAAATATGTTACGACAGCTGTTAGCACGAGCCCACCACCATATAATAAAACCTCCTTTGCAGTGAATCCAGATTCATTTGGGCTTAGTGTCTGCGGGGTATGAGTCGGCACATAGTTACTCGGCGACGATGCCGCGGAAGATGATTGATTACCGGAATATGGAGTATTCGTTGATGTGGTAGCCGTACTCATTTTACTAGCACCTCTATTTCAGCCTCTGATAATTTCGGTGCATACTTTTGAGATAGTTGTGAAAGAGTTGAAAAATCAAAATGAGTATTAGGCTTTAAGGTATTGTTAATATCCCTAAGTACTAAAATACCTTTTTCTGGAACTCCATTATTTACTGCGTCAACAGCACTTATTTCAAGAATATCATTGACTGTATAACCAAATGAATTAGTTGGTTTGTTATATCTGAGGCTTAACTCTTCTGAGCCATCTACACTGTTCGTGAAATATTTATTACGCAAGGTTCTAACCGCAGTATTATCTTTATGAAAGTACCTAGCAATCATCCCAAATCTAACTACTTCTTGTTTTTCGAGAATGTATTTTATAAGCCCTGAAAGTTTAGCGTTAAAATCTTTTAATATATCTGAGTTAGATTTATTTTCATCAATTCTAACTAGAGTAAAGTCAATTCTAGATCTAGATATATTACAGTTATACATTCCGTTGCTTGATTTTAATATCATTACAGGAACTTCAGGAGGCAACTCTCTAGGGGTCGGTATCATTTGAGGCATAGCATCGAATGCATTAAGCATTCGTGAATTTAACTCACCAAATTCAAGATCTGGGCGTTCGACAATATCTCGCAAAAAAAATGCAAATTGAAGGTTTAATATTTTAGTTTTCATTGGTTCTCCATGACCAGAATACACTCAGAGGCATAACGCCCATTTAAGGGGCTGATAATAGTTTGCTAAAATGTGTAGCGAAGCGAAACCGAGCAAACTGTTAGCAGTCCCGCTTTAAATTCTTGTTAGCTATACGACTCCACTAAAGCCTGCCATTTAG
>NZ_QOLD01000022.1 GCF_003333305.1 Candidatus Colwellia aromaticivorans
AGTGATAGCAAATATGTTGCCCTAATCTCCTTGAACTGGGAAATAAGAAGTCTGGTGAAGATAAGCTTTTCAAGTATATCCATTGGCTCAAACATTGTTGTGTTTTTGGTGTTATTTGGAATTGAACAATGTGATTTTGAATTTCCGAATAAGGAATGCTATATCGAATGTAGTTGCGAGAAGCTGATAGGCCACTATATAGTTAACAGTATTGATATTGGTGATCGAGCTTTCACCATTAGATATGGGACTAGTGATAAATTTGTTGTTCGAATTGAATATCAAGCAACGAATGAAGAGCAGTATGAGCTTATCGATGTAGCAACAGATATGTTTGACAAGGTGACTATTACTAACTAAACATGAGATAAAAAAGTAATTAGATGATGTCAAAAAAACAGAATTGTTACTGTTCAGTGAATGATTATTTTCTGACTGGACTACCTAAAAGATATTAAGAATAGACCGCTTGTTATTCGTATGAAGCAGGCACGTGAGCTGAACTAGTTAAGTATGACTTAATTCAGGACTGAAAGACTAGATAGAGCTTAAACTAGCCCCATAAACGAGCAGTAAATTGGGGGTAGAATTGTCATGAATATAATCTTGATTTCACAAAAACTCAATGGCAGCTAAGGCTCCAAGTTGTCATTATTTATTGAAAAGCTAACGTCATATTTGGCTAACTGAAGAATGCTCTAATTCTCACTGGTGCGATGTTAACAAAGATACGAAAATAGACGTTCGCCTTAGCTTATCTAACGGCAACTGAACCGACAAAATCTTCCCTACATTAGATAATGAAGTGTTCTAATTTTTCATCTTAAAACTTGAAAAAGAAATACTCAAATTTGAATTAAAATACCTAAAGCGGACATCCCACTAATGAATTTTCTCTGATGTGTTTTGATCACTCTGGCAACCATATCCGTCGTTAACATGATTAAAACCTTAATTGCCGATGTAGGGTGAAGGTCTGGGTAAAACACTTAGCTAAGTTTTACATTCCAGGGCAATAATGTTTCGATATCAAGTGCAGAGTTGGTCAATTGCTCTAGGCAATGCATGAGATAGTCGAATGGTATTAATCCATTC
>NZ_QOLD01000060.1 GCF_003333305.1 Candidatus Colwellia aromaticivorans
AAACAGGCGTTCTCGCTTCTTATTACTGATCAAAGTGATGAGAAATAGTAAATTGCATGAGCCGTATACGAGGTCCGTACGTACGGTTCTGTGAGAGGGATGAGGCATGAGCCTCACCCTACTCGATATGGGTGAAATTTGATAATAGCGCCAGTCTCTAAGTCTGCTTACTATACCCAAGCCACCTCAAGATGCAGAATTCAGCTGGAATTAGAAACGTCTTTAGGCAAGGCTTTGATTGAAGAGAATGGTTATTCAGGAGAATATGCTCCTGCATTCTCTAATAGGCTACATCCATGTAGCGTCCTTGTCGAAATCAATAACGCAGCATAACACGTTTCTAAACTAGCCATTTATGGGCGACTGAGCAAAACATGCTCGTCGTTGCATCTATTTTTAAGGGAGTAACCATTAATAAAAAGATGCGCCTTGATCATGATTCGCTCAGACGTCCTGAAACTCGCATCTTGAAGTGGCTTGGGTTTATAAGAAAAGTGGACTCGAATTGACGTTATTGTTTATGCTCGGCTATGCATAATCACTTTGAACTCCTGAATTTGGTTCAGGAAATTGAACGTAATTCTAAGCCGTAGGCGATAAATGTAAACAGTATCCCTTGCCAGCAAAAGTAAGTTGGTAAGTGGTCGTATTGTTCTTGTTAGTATTACTTTTTTCTAATAATCCTTTTTCTATCAACAAGGTAAGCATGGTGTTTGATAACTCAGCCACTTTAGCTTTGGTACCTATTTCCATTTTGGTAGCGACACCTTTAATGGAATACAGTGCTCGAATGATGGCTGCTTCAGAATCAGATATTGTCGGCAAACTACCAATATAATGAGGGAATTGTAATTTTGGATATTTACCTTGTATACTTTCATAAGAGGCTTGAATAGCACTAATATCTTCCTCTTTATTGCCCGTTAAGTGAAATGTATGAAACACCCCTGTTTCTTTACTTGCATAATCAACTTTAGCGAGGAAAATTGGTAATTCACACCCTTGAGCAATATGGTAAAAACCAGCTTTCCATTTTTTTACTACACCGCGAGTTCCTTCTGGAGTAAATAAGAAAAATATCCTTTTTCCATTTTCAGATTGTGTTTTTTGTGAATCAATAAATTTTTTGATTTGCTGTACTTGACCAACACCTTTTGATGAACGATCAATTGGAATGGCGCCAAGCCACATTAACCATCTTCCTAAAAGCGGTACCTTACACAGACTCTCTTTAATGGAGAAGTATATTTTGACATCTTGTAAAATGGCAGCGCCAAGGGCATAAACAAAATCCCAGTTAGAGGTGTGAGGTGCGGCAATTGCGACTCCTGCTCCTTCGGGGGTAAATTTAGAAACCTTCCAACCTGCTAATTTAAACCATAAAGCAAAGATTGATTTTAAGAAATATTTAGTAAACATGCCGTCAAAAATGGTTTTTTCTCTAATACTAAGCGATTTTTTAGCCATGAATAAATCCGTACAAGTTGAAATGAGCTGAAAATATATTTTGATTATAGCATATCAATTGAGTCAAAGAATTTAAACTATTCAAATCACAAGTAGTGTATTTATACCCGTTCCACTTGAAGATGCATGATTCAGCTGGAATTAGAAACGTCTTTAGGCAAGGCATTGATTGTAGAGAATGGTATTCCCTTCTCAAAATCAATAACGCAGTATAAAGCGTTTATAAACCAGCCCCTTGGGGAAGGCTGAGCAAATCATACTCTGCGTTACATTTGTTTTTAAGGGAATAACCCTTAATAAAAAAATGTTCCTTGATTATGAGTCGCTCAGACTTCCTGAAACGAGCATCTTCAAGTGGAGCGGGTATATACCTATTCTATTAAATTTATTCCTAACTCAGAGTATTGAGTAAACTGCCTAGTAAGGCGATTTAACATTATTTTAACCCTTTCATTAAACGTTTATGAATTAAACGCGTGCCAATAAAAACAATACCAATAACAATAGGAACAGCAAAACCACTGACTAGTTCGTGGTTATATTCAATACCAAATGTTGGTAAGGACGTTAGCATGGTTTCAAATAGTTGCATGCCATAATAACTTATTGCGGCAACTGATAAGCCTTCAACTGTTTGTTGCAAACGCATTTGCACATGAGCACGATGGTTCATTGATTTTAATAAGGTTTGATTTTGCTCTTGTAGCACCATTTCAACGCGTGTTCGTAATAAATCACTCGCACGTGTAACTCTTCTAGAGATGTCTTCTAAGTGGTTAGATGCAGTTTGACAGGTTTTAACTGCAGGAGTAATCCTCCGCATTAAGAACTCTTGTATGGTCATGTAGCCTGAAACTTCTTCTTCTTTTAGTTCCTCCATTCGTTGTAATACCACATTGTAATAGGCATTAGTAGCAGAGAAGCGGTAAGTACTTTGACTACGATAATCCTCTACTTTTGCTGCAATTTTGGATACTTGTGTTAGTAACTCTCTATCACTTTTATCAGTACCTAACGCTATGTAAGTAGTAACCTGCTGCAGTTGTAAATCTAGTTGATTAAGCTCACTATTGATTGCTTGTGCGAGTGGTAAACCTAGTGTTGCCATCACCCGGTAAGTATCAAGTTGTAATAATTGAAGAACCAATCGTCCTAGCTGAGCAGGTGATAAGTCTTTTTGATATATTAGAAAGCGACCAAAACCATCCTCATGTAATTTAAATGAACTCCACACTTTGGCCTGTGAATTGACAGGAGCACTGGCTATTAATGGCATATTGTCAAAATATTTTTCAACCTTGTGTGTTCTCGCTTTATCAATATTTTCAGACTCGATGATCAAGTGCACAGCAGCAATTACTTGGCCGGGCATTTTCTCAAACCAGCTACGGGGAATAAAATCGATAGCATTTTTAATAAATGGAAGATCAGTTAATGGTGCTTGGCGAATAAAGGTATAGGTTGAATATTCTAAATGGCGTTCCCAACGAAGGCTAAATAAACCAAAATCTTGATAAAAACATGGCATTGACTTCGCAGGTGAATTTACTTGAAATCTATTACATAACAATGAAATAAACTCATGTTCTTGTTGCTTTAATTTTCCATGATGTTGAATAGCGATATGGGTGAGCTGAGCAGGAGTTGATATCGATTGAAATGGCCTATTGTGTAATTCGTTATATAGTTTCTCACGTAGTGGATGAGTCGCTATTTTACTCAATGAGGATAACGGTGGCACTGTACCTTCAGACAATTCATTAGATATTAATTCATTTAACAAAGTAACTACTACCTGCGATATCTGTATTTATTCTGTAGTCTATGTTAGCGGCTGTAGGTAGTTAGGTATATACTTCTTATGGAGGATATTGTCTTATGTAATTATGTTTATGAGCTTGTGGTATAGAGGAAAATTAAACCGTGGTAAGGCGCCTAATAAATGAAATAGGTATTAGATAAACAGGCAAAATATCAAGACCTCATGATGATCATCAAGCCTTTCTATTTGGTATTGTTAGCTTGATAGAGCTAATAGTTGTGGCAAATAAAGTTCGCTTTCTTGTGCAAGTAAACACTGCTCGGCCAAAATATCATTAAGAATTACTTTACTGGTTAATGGATTAGCAAGTACAACCCGAAAAACAATTACTTTTTCACCTCCGTAACGTGACACTTCAATACGAGTACGTGAAACAAACGAACGGCCATCTTCTCGTTGGCGCTTTTGAATAAACTTAGTTAGTTGGCCTAGCAACAAGTTTAGCTCATTTCGTGTTTTACTATCACGATTAACGCAAGCCTTAGCAAGGACAGTTTGTACTGTTTTAGGCACATAACGGTAGGTTAATAGACACAACTCTGGTTCAGTGATCAATTCAAAATTTTCATGGTGATTAATGATATCAGCAAAGTACTTTGCTTTGGTTATCGCTCTATTAATCAACATTTCATAGCCAGGGCGGCTAATAATATGCAAGCTAGCGTAAACTAGCATAGCCATACCAGAACGAGAGCCTTCTAAGCTATGACTGCCCAGATCTTTTGAACCTTTGCGTAAGATATACTCGGCATGATGTTCAATATCAGCCACCGCAGATGGGTCTTTAAATAATACCACGCCCGCGCCCATAGGCACGTACATTTGTTTATGAGCATCAATGGTTACTGAATCAGCACGTTCAATGCCGTTAAGTAAATAACGGTGCTTATTGGATAATAACGTTGCTCCACCCCAAGCAGCATCGACATGAAAATGGCATTGGTATTGCTCAGCGATATCCGCCATTTTATTTAATGGGTCAATGTTACCTGTTTCGGTAGTGCCTGCCACACCAACAATCGCGAGCACTTTAATATTTTTATCTGTTAATTGTTGGCACTTGTGTGCAAGTTTTTGGCAATCTATTTTGTTGTATTCATCAGTTGGAATTGCAATTACGCTGTCTTGTCCAATACCGAGAACATCTGCCGATTTTTGTAATGAATAATGACCCCGTTCTGAGACTAAAATTACCAAACCTTGATAACCGTAGTGCTGTAGGGCATTAAATAAGCCTGCTCGGGTAATACCTGGAAAATTTCCATCGGCTTTAAGTAATTTATTTCGAGCCACCCACAAGGCAGTAATATTAGCGACTGTACCACCAGAGCAAAAAGCTCCTAACGAATTATTAGGGTTATGTAACCATTGTTGGTAAAAATCATCATTTTCTTGGTAAACCAAATTATGCATCATACCCAATACTTGCCGCTCTAGTGGGGTAAATGCTTTCGAGGTTTCTACTTTAACTAGGTTTTGATTTAAACCAACCATTAACTTAGACAAGGGTAAAATAAAGGCGGGTAAGGCTGACGTCATGTGACCGATAAAGCTCGGGCTAGCAGTATGTACTGAATGTGCTACTAATTTATCAAGTAAATGGTGCATATGATCAGAAACAAATTCAGGCTGCTCAGGAATACGTGCACTGACAAAATCTTGTTCAATATCACTTAAGGCATTTTTACTGGCAACAATATAATTGTTGAGAAAATCGGATAAACTGTGCGATATCTCTTGTTCAATACGTCCTAAAGTAGAATCTGGTGCTTCGGCAACAGTAAATATTCTGTGTAAAGATTCATTTGTTGCTTGTGCAGTACGTTTAGGTGTTGTCATTTTAGTTATTACTTGTATAAGGTTAACTGCCAACATACTTGGCCGCTGGCTTGGTATTTAGCTTCAAAAGGTGTCAGTGCTTGTTCTCCTGCTACGTTAACTTGAGAAAGCTCTCCATGCAAGGCTATTTGTTTCGCCGCTTGTTGAAATTCTTCTAAATATAAACGCCAATTGCTGCGCAATATCAATGTATCGCCAATTCCTGTCATTTGTGGAAATACCGCGCTGCCATGCCAGCGACGTTGTAGATGTTTAGATTTAGGCCAAGGATTAGGGTAGAGAATATAATGCTTAGTCACAGGCCAATTAGCCGCTTTAACCAAGCGATAAAAATCATTTAAGTCAGCACGAACTAGATGATAATTTTGTGCATGGTAGCCGTTTTCTTGTGAAAAGCCCTCAACATTTCGATTAATTCTGTGTGCAGATTTATCGACACCAATAACGAGTGCTTGTGGATTTTGCTGAGCTAAAATCCGACTACTTTGGCCAACACCACAACAGGCATCTAAAATGATTTCGCCAGCTGAATTAGCCTGTAAAAATGCTTGCACCAACGTATCCATTTCCTGAAAAGCTTGCTGGGTATGCGGCTGATAAGGTTTTTTAAAAGGATGTGATAAATGCTTTGCGACCACTTCATTTAGCTTTTCATGAATACCCGTTTGGTTAGTTATAATGGATTTAGAGTCACCCAACGGATCTTGTTGTTCAGCCATATTATCTTTCATTAAGATCTCAATCCTATACCTTTACTGATCAATACCATAGCAATAGTAAATAAGGTGGCAATAAAAAATCCAATGACTAAAAAGGCAGTGACAATGTTAACATCAGAAATACCTAAAAAGCCGTAGCGAAAAGCATTGACCATATAAACGATCGGGTTAATCTGTGACACTCCTTGCCAAAAATCAGGCAACAAGCTAATAGAATAAAACACTCCACCAAGGTAGGTCAATGGTGTCAGTACAAATGTGGGAATAATAGATATATCATCAAAACTATTGGCGAAAATAGCATTAATCAAACCACCCAAAGAAAATGTCGCTGATGTTAATGATACCGTCGCTATAATCACCCAAACGTTATGAATTTTAATATCAACAAACAATAATGATACCAAGGTAACAATTAAGCCCACTAAAATACCGCGCGCCATACCTCCACCAACATAACCGGCTACTATCACCCAATTTGGCACGGGTGCTACTAACATTTCTTCAATGTTCCGTTGCCATTTAGCACTAAAAAAAGAGGAGGCCACGTTTGAGTATGAGTTAGTAATAACAGTCATCATAATTAAGCCTGGTACAATAAACGACATGTAATCAAAGCCGCCCATTTTGCCTATACGAGAGCCGATAAGAGAGCCAAAAATAACAAAATATAAGCTAATAGTGATAGCTGGTGGTACTAAGGTTTGTACCCAAATACGTAAAAAGCGTTGAATTTCTTTAGTTAAAATACTTTTTAAGGCGATGGCGTTATTCATCTTAGTTAGCCTTCTTATTTGATGTGCGAGTCACCGCGATAGGCGACTCTTTACTAGACTTTTTATTAGGCTCTTTATTCGATATAAGGTTAACAAATAAGGCTTCTAAACGATTACTTTTATTGCGCATACTCAGCACGTTAATAGTTTGCTCGGTTAATTGTTGAAAAACATGATTTAGATTTTGGTTCTTATTCAAGTCAACTTCTAACGTATGATCATCAATCACTCTAAAGTCAGTTTCAGTTAAGGTGATTTTTTTGTTATGAGGTGATAAATCTAAAACAAAAGTTTCAACATCCAGTTGGGCTAGTAATGCTTTCATACTAGTGTTTTCAACAATTTCACCACCGTTAATAATAGCAATATTACGACATAACATTTCTGCTTCTTCTAAGTAATGGGTCGTTAGAATGATGGTAATCCCCTTACTGTTTAGCTCTCGTAAAAAGCCCCACATTGAACGGCGCACTTCAATATCAACGCCAGCGGTTGGCTCATCTAAAATTAATATTTGTGGTTCATGCATCAAAGCGCGCGCTATCATTAACCGGCGTTTCATCCCGCCAGATAACATACGAGCAGCATCATCGCGCTTATCCCATAACTCTAATTGTTTTAAATATTTTTCGGCACGTTCAACGGCAACTTTCCGTTCAACACCATAATAACCTGCCTGATTTACCAAAATATTCATTAAGGGTTCAAACTGGTTGAAATTAAATTCTTGTGGTACTAATCCAATGAAGCTCTTTGCTTTTTCTAGGTCAGTGTCTATGTCATAGCCAAACACCTTTACCTGGCCTTGGCTTTTATTAACTAAAGAGGTTATTACGCCTATCGTGGTAGATTTTCCAGCACCATTAGGGCCAAGCAAAGCAAAAAAGTCGCCTTTTTTTACAGTTAAATCAATATTTTTAAGCGCTTGAAAACCACCTTTGTAGGTTTTTTCTAGTGACTTAATTTCTAAAGCATGAGACATGGTTTTGCCTTGAACGTTAACGAATAAAAAACAATTAAATATAATGCCAATTGAACTAACTAAGCTATCATTTTCAAATGGCTTAAATATCCAATAGCATCGTTGCTTTCAATCTCAATAGCCAGCTATTGTTCAATCAAGCGTCTTGCTCTTGAAAATTTAATCTCATTGAACTCTGTAACCTTAATTATACAAATGGTATAGGAAGAGTAAATATGGTGCTTTAAATGCACTTTTCAACGGTAAAAAATAAAATATCACCTTTAAAGATAACATTTATTTCCAATCTGTTATCCTTTACCAATTTGTCGATATCATTAAGGAATAACCATGTTCGCTCCCCCCGTAACAAATAATACAGAAAAAGTTAGCGAAGCGATTAACCCAGCCAATTTACTCAAAGAAGAAATAGATCAAGTCGCTAATTTATACAATATAATTATAGATTTTTTTGCCAATTATAGTTTCCAACTGATTGGTGCATTAATCATTTTTATCATTGGTTATGCTCTCGCGGGAAAAATATCTAAATTTGTTTTACGGTTATGTCAGCGACATAAATTAGATATTACGTTAAGTCAGTTTTTAGCAAACACCACAAAAATGTTGATAGTAATAATGATCACTATCGTTTCGCTTAGTAAGTTGGGGATCAGTGTTACGCCATTTATTGCTGCTATTGGCGCAATTTCTTTAGGGGCTGGTTTAGCATTACAGGGCTTATTGGCTAACTATGCTGCAGGTTTTAATATTATTATTATTAGACCATTTGTGGTTGGCGATACCATTAGCGTACATGGAGTTACCGGTGTTGTTGAAGAAGTGCTACTTGCTTATACGTTATTAAAAAATGAAGATGATGTCACGATCACTATTCCCAATAAGCACATCGTAGGTGAAATTCTTCATAATTCACAACATGATTCGTTACTCGAGTTAAAAATTGGCATTTCATACAATCACAACCCATTAGAAGTTACCAAGTTGTTAGAAGAAACGGTATTGTCTTTAGGCATTGTGGGTGAAAATAGAAAGTTGCAAGTAGGTATTGATGAGTTTTCAGATAGTGCCATTACCATTGCTATTCGCTTATGGACTCCGACGGTGAATTTGTATGCGACTAAATATAAAGCTTATGCAAAAATATACTCTGTCTTAGATGAAGCGAATATTACCATTCCGTTCCCGCAACGAGATGTACATATTCATCAAATAGCTAGTAACCCTTCGACAGGCTCAGGGCAAACGGAAGATCTCCGTTCATTCTGAGCGCGAGGAACGAGTAGTCGAAGGGCGACAGGCTCAGGGCAAACGTAGTGCCTTCGATCATCCTGAGCACGAGGAACGAGTAGTCGAAGGACAAAACAATGTAAACAGAGCAAAAAATGTCAGAAAAAAGCATTATAAAGTTAAGGGAAAATCCAATTGACTTTGGTGACATTACCGATGAGTTTGATGCAGCAATATGTGGGTCAACTCAGTCAACTCAGTCAATTAAACATAATCATAACGATTATAAAGATGAAGCGTTAGGGTTATATATTGGTGTTTATAGTGCCAAAGATATAACTGAAACTGCGACACCTCATGCCTATGATGAGTTTATGATCATAATTGAAGGTACGGTAGAAATTAAAAACAATAAAACCGGTAAAAGTGAAATTATCATGGCAGGTGAGAGCTTTGTCATTCCCCATGGTTATGATTGTCAGTGGCATCAACAAGGATATTTACGTAAGTTTTATGTGATTTATGAACCACCAGAAATACCTGAAAAGTCAGTCACTGAAAAGGTTGTTTATATTGATGAAAATACTAATGTTCCATGGAAAGAAACATCTGATGGTCACCGAAAAAAAATACTCTATCAAAATAACAATCAACGTTTTATCGCTGGTGTTTGGCAAAGTAAAGCGTTCACTACTGGCTTAATTGATTTTCCTTATCATGAGTTTATTTTTATTAATAAAGGTAGTCTTATTTGCACCGATAATAGTGGTAAAGTACATTACTTTAAATGCGGCGATGCACTCTTTATTCCACAAGGAACACGTTGTTCATGGAAAGTTAAAGGCGAAGTAAGTATTCACTTTGCTCAAGTTAAATAGGATTAAAAGCACTAGAACTCAAGGTCATAAACATGACAAACCCTCAACACAATCAAGGCTGAGGGTTTTACATTAACGGGCAATAGCATAAGGCAGCTAGCGAACAAAATTTCACTTCGAGTTAATTAGTGTAGCAACCGCGATCAAAACTAATTTAGAATATGCTCCACTTAGGGTAAAATACAACATTATTCTCTTTGATGATGGGCTTCGTTATTAATATTAAAAAAGTACTAGAAACGGAAGTCACTTGTTCAACTTGTCAGGCTTGTTGTTGTCGTTTAGAGGTTCTGCTTGTTACCGACACTGGTGTTCCCTACCAGCATATTGCTATCGATGAATGGGGCGGTGAAACGATGTTGCGTTTAGACGATGGTTGGTGCTCAGCTTTAGATCGTGAGACGTTTATGTGTTCTATTTATGAGAACCGTCCTTGGAATTGTCGAGAATTTGAGATGGCTTCATATGAGTGTCGTATTGAAAGAGGTTTAGACGTAAGTGTTTCGTACTAATTATCTTGGGCATAAAAATAGTTCGTTTTATTCATCATGAGTAGAAATACAATAAAATACTAATAGCCATTATTAACTGCTTGAACTACAGCTTGACGGGTAAGTTATCGATTAATCTTGCTTTACCTAAATAGGCGGCCGCTAGAATAACAATATTTTTATCATTTGGTGTTACAGGCGCTAATGTATTCGCATGACATAAATAAATATAATCAGTTTTCAAACCCGCCTTATCAATTTTTTCACTCGCTTGCATTATTATTGCAGCGTAGTCTCTTGGTTGATGGCTGTTGCGCAACTCAGTACTTAACCACTGTAAGGCCTGATAAAGCGCGGGTGCTATGGCGAGTTCTTCTGGCGTTAAGTAACCATTTCGTGAGCTCATTGCTAAACCTGACTTTTCACGAATAATTTCCACTGGAATAACGTCCACTGGCATGGATAAGTCTTCAACCATGGTTTGAATTACTTGCAACTGTTGGTAATCTTTCGAGCCAAAACAAGCAACATCAGGCTGAACTAGATTAAATAATTTACAAACCACAGTAGCGACACCACGAAAATGTCCTGGTCGGCTAGCGCCACAATAAAGATCCGAAATATTGGGAACTTCAACATAGCTATTTTCACCAACACCTTTTGGATAAATAATATCAGCGGTAGGGGTAAATAATAAGTCAGTTTTGACCTTTATCAAGCTCGCTTTATCCTGCGCTAATGTTCTTGGATAATTATCAATGTCTTCACTTAAACCGAACTGCATTGGGTTCACGAAAATACTGGCAATGACTTTATCAGCATGCTGATGAGCAGCATTAACTAGCGCTAAATGGCCATCGTGTAAATTACCCATGGTAGGCACAAAAGCAATGGTTAGGCCTTGCATACGCCATGATTTAACTTGTGCGCGTAAATCTTTTATACTTTCAACTGTATTCATTTTCATCTCTTACGAAGCTTGGTATTATTTTTAGACTTTGTTTGAAACTCGAAACTATTTAAATATATGATCTTCGCCAGGGAAATTACCTAGGCTTACTTCACTGATGTATAATTCAATAGATTTTTTAATATCGCCCGTTTCTTTTAAAAAATTTCGAGAAAACTTAGGCATATAACTGTAAGAAATACCTAAAGCATCATGCATTACCAGTATTTGTCCGTCGGTATCTTTACCTGCGCCAATACCTATCGTTGGAATAGTAATCGCTTCTGATATAGCCTTACCTAGTGGAGCAGGAATGCATTCTAATACGAGTAATTGTGCTCCTGCAGTTTCTAAAGCTTGCGCATCTTTGATCATTTGTTGTGCTTGTGCATCTTGACGACCTTGCACTTTAAAGCCGCCAAATACATTGACTGACTGAGGCGTTAAACCTAAGTGGGCGCATACAGGAATACCTCTTTCAACCAAGGCTTTAATCGTATCAACTAACCAAGCGCCACCTTCCATTTTTACCATACTAGCGCCTGCTTGCATTAACTTGGCTGAATTAGTTAATGCTTGCTCTAAATTAGCGTAGCTCATAAAAGGCATATCGCCGATGATCAAGGTGTTTTCGACACCACGTTTAACACATTGGGTATGATAAACCATATCATTAATACTGACTGGCAGTGTATCATCTTGCCCTTGTAATACCATACCAAGGGAGTCACCAATTAAAATGGCATGTATGCCTGCTTGATCAAATAGCTTGGCAAAGCTAGCATCATAGGCTGTGATGGTTGATATTTTTTCGCCTTGTTGTTTCATTTTTAACAAGGTGGATGTAGTTATTTTAGCCATAGTAGTTCCAATGCGGTATTTATTTTAAATATTATTATTGAGATAACGGGTTGTTACGATTACTTTGAGTAATTACTCGATCGGGGTACTTTGGCATAATTTTTTTTCAACTGCAATATTCGTTCAACTTAGCTTTAGCTTTATCATCGAATTATTAGCAATGTTTTGGCTCAAAACTGTTACACTTTGCCTTTCTGCCCCTATTGAGGAAGGTAGCATTAAGTCAGCTGCAATTTCAGCTAAAGGCAATAAGACAAACTCACGTTTTTTCATGCCATAATGCGGGACAATAAGACGTTCAGTGCTAATTATTTCGTTACCAAACAAAATAATGTCAAGATCTAAAATACGCGCCCCCCAATGATTTTCTTTACGCACTCTGCCTGCTTTATTTTCGATACTTTGTAAGGCATCAAGTAGTTCCAGGGGAGTTAGCTTTGTTTCAAGTGCTAAAACTGCGTTAATATAATCGTCTTGATCTTGAGGCCCCATTGGCTTACTTAAGTACAATGACGACACATTAATTACGTGGCTTTGTGCTAACGTCTTAATTTCATCAATAGCGGCTTGCACTTGTTTAACTGGCTCAGATAAATTACTACCCAAGCCGATATACGCAATTGTTGTGATGGGGTTCATAATGTTTATTCGGCGCTTGGATTATTGCTACTTGCAGTTGGCTTTTTACGCTTTCTTGGACTGCGACGTTTACCACTAGGCGAAGTTTTAACACCTTTAATCATTTGCACACGAGCGTCATTAGAGACAATTTGAAAATCGGTCCACCATTGTGCTAACTCAATTAAAGTAGGTGTACTTTCAATTTCTGCACGTAATAACAAGAAGTCATAACCGGCTCTAAACTTAGGATGTTCAAAGGTTTTAAAGGCGCGTTTTCCTTCGCGACGTGCTAGCTTATCTTGTAAAATCCAAATATCTTTCATTACCCCTTGAAAACGCTTAGGAATGGCAATACTGCGTTGTTGCTCGGGCATTATTTCACTTAATGCCGCAAAAAAAGCATCTTGAGGAGCAAGTTGATTATTGATATTAATTTGGTGAATATATTTTTGTAATGGGTACCAAAGCATTGCCGCGAATAAAAAGGCTGGTGTAACACGCTGTTCATTGTTAATGCGATTATCAGTGTTTTGCATGGCGAGCATGATAAAACGTTCAAGCAGTTGGTCATTTTTATTTAGTTCTTGCTCAACAGCAGGGAAGAAGTAAGTAAATAAATTATAACTGCGCAGTTGTTTATAGTTAGCGACCGCTTTACCCGAAATAAACAGTTTCAAAAACTCTTCAAACATACGGGCAGCAGGTATGTTAGCCATTAATGCTGATAGTTCTTTGATGGGGGCGCGAGTCTCGGGTGATATTTCCATATCAAGTTTGGTGGCAAAGCGAATGGCACGCAACATGCGCACAGGATCTTCACGGTAGCGTGTTTCTGGGTCACCAATTAAGCGGATAACTTTGTCTTCAACATCTTTAACGCCATTGGCAAAATCATACACTTTAAAATCTTTAGTAGAGTAGTACAGGGCATTGATGGTGAAATCGCGACGCTCGGCATCCTCTTCTATCGTGCCATAAATATTGTCACGCAATAACATGCCATGTTCACTTTGCTTTGAGGTTTTCGTACAACTTTGTTCTTGCTCTGAAGCACTGTCGTGATGACCTCGAAAGGTTGCCACTTCAATAATTTCTCGGCCAAAAACAATATGCGCTAAACGAAAACGGCGACCAATCAAACGACAGTTTCGAAACAAACCTTTGATTTCATCAGGTGTGGCATTAGTGGCAATATCAAAATCTTTTGGTTTCAAACCTAATAAAATATCGCGGACACCGCCACCCACTAAATAAGCATCATAGCCGCCTTTATTTAAGCGATATAGTACTTTTAAAGCGCTTGGGCTGAGTAGTTGTCTAGAGACAGGATGCTGACTTCGAGATAAAACTATTGGTTGTTCTAGTGTGGAGACTACTTTAGTTGTTTTGGTTTTTTTATTGGCATTTTTACTAAAAACCTTTTTACATAAATTGATGACGCGTTTGATAATCGCTGACCTTTTTTAGAGAATATAGGTGGATGAAAGGTTATCTGTTTGACTAGGCGCAATGATATAACATTCAAGCAAAAAAGAGAATGAAAAAGCAGCGATTTTTAAGTCCTCACTGCATTGAAAAGGTAAGTCTTTATAGATAATTTTCTACCAAGGTAATATTTCGCCATTAGAGTGCTTACATAAACCTGACTCAGTGATGGTCAATTCAGCCATTAATGTGCGTAAACGTTCCGCTGCAACTTCGCTATTAATATCACCATTAGCGGTTAAATTGGTACCAGTTAACCCGTAAATTACGTAGATTTCGTATCCAGAACATACTATTTTAATGTTGCAGGCCATATCAATAGCCTGTCCACTGGAATTTACTTCTTGAGTTTGGATAATAGTATGCATTAGGTTCCATTGAAAAGCGGATCACGCTTTTCTAGCAATGCATTCACAGCCTCAACGTGATCAGCGGTTTGATGGCAGCTTGCCTGATAACTAGCTGATAGTTCCAATAACGAATCAAGTCGACTGTGCATACCTTCGCGTAATAACTGTTTGGACATACGTAATTGCTTTGGTGGATTTTTTGCAATACGTTGTGCCAACGCGTTGGCTTCTGGAATTAGCTGATCAGCATCAACAACTCTGGATACAAGTCCCCAAGCCAATGCTGTTTCGGCATCGATGGGATCACCAGTAAAGGTCATTTCTGCAGCTCTTGACAGGCCTATCTGACGTGGTAACAGCCATGCGCCGCCATCACCAGGAATAATACCGACTTTGACAAAGTTTTCAGCAAAAGTGGCACTTTTAGCTGCAATGCGGATATCACACATTAGCGTTAAATCGCAGCCTGCACCGTAGGCTGGGCCGTTGACGGCAGCGATTACAGGGACCTCCAGTGCCCAAAGGGCTTTGGGAATTCGTTGGATACCCTGTTTGTAATTATCTGCAATGGTGGTGACGTCACCACTAAATGTTCCGACTCGATCGCGCATATGATTTAAGTTACCGCCGGAAGAAAATCCCTTACCAGCTCCAGTTAAAATGACACATCGAACCGATAAGTCGGCTTTTATGCGCGCTATGGCTTCTACAAACAACTCTACAAAGTCGAGATCGGTAATAGGGTTGCGCAATTCTGGTTGATTGAGTGTCAAGGTAACTACGTGTCCATCTTGCTTGTACAATAATTTTTCGCTCATTTTGTTTTCCTTAAATAATTATTAAGGACACTTATAATAATGTATTTTTATAGGTGTCTTTGAGTTAATTTTTAGCAAGCGCTTTATCGCTTGGGTTCATCGGTAGCTCGGATAAAAACTCATAACGTCAGGGTCTTTGTAGGACGCTATGTTGTTACCAGAAATAATAAAATTATCTTTATAAATCATCATTCTGTCATTAATGAAGTTAAGGAGTATATAATTATCAAAGACGCCATTCAGGTATTGATTTTTCATTGACGTTATACCAATGCCAGTAAGTTAGTGATCAAATATTAATGAGGATAAATTTTCAAGAACAAGGCGCTTGATTGAGCAATAGCTGGCTATTGGGATTGAAAGCAACGATGTTATTGGAGGTTTAGGCCATTTAGAATGATCATATATTTATTGGTATTGGTATTATTTAGGCCTAGCCATACTAAACGGCTTGTTGATTGTGGCGAACTCGCCACCGCCTAAGCGTGCTAAGGGTTTAACTTTATCGGCATGCACTTTTATTCTTTGTTTTTCATCAAGTTCAATCACGTTATCGTTGATATATATTTGTTTAACTTCAACAAAAATTAAGCTTTGCGGCACATCACCAAGTTCTTTTATTTCATAAAGCTCGCAACCATAAGCAATGTCACAATTGGCTAGCCTTGGTAGCGAAAAATTTTCAAAAGCAACCGTTTTTAAGGCAGACTTAGTTAACTCTGATTCACCATGAGCTAAGGTTTCTGCTGTTTGGGTGACGACAGCTGCATTTTGTTCTGAGGCAATATGTATCACCATTTTCTTATTGTTAACGACATTAACTAGCGTATCTTTTTTATCTCCATTAGGCTTGTTTCCAACGGAAATCATCAAAATAGGTGGAGCGCTTGATACCGCTGTAAAATAAGAAAAAGGCGCTAAATTGAATTGACCATTACTTGAGTCGGTTAACGCCCAAGCAATAGGTCTTGGAATAATTGTTTGCGTCATTAAATGGTAACGCTGGTTCGGAGAAAACTCGGAAAAGTTAAGATTCATATCAGGCTCTTTTATAATTTATATTCATTCGCTTCAGTTGAACTAAAGTTACTTTTAAAAGTAAAGGCATAAGGAGAATCGGTATTATCACGTAAATAGTTTAATCGTGCGATACCTTCTTCAATGCTAGGGGTACAGCCCTGAGGAACCCACCAGAGTACATAGCTGTCTAGTGCTATATTATCAAACCATTCGCTTTTACGGCGTAAAAAATCACGGTGATGTGTTCTAAACATAAAGTTTTTCAGCGCATCAACTGATGCCCAAGTTGACATATTGACGATAATATTTGGATCTGAAAAAGCATGGATACTCGTTGCATCGCCATTTTCGTCTTGTAAACGCCAGATAAAGCCTTCAGTGTCTTCAGCTAATTGATTAACTGGTATTAAGTTGTCAACAAACTCTTTTAATTCAGCTGAATCTAACGGGTATTTAGCTTTGGCAATATTAAGTTGTACAAGATGCATATTTTTCTCCGTCCTGTTTATCTTAAATTTATTCGATATTGATTTCTTTAACTTTAGTCACCTTATCTCGTGACCAATGATTAATCGCCCAACAGATAATATCATCAACGTTTTCATTCACCAGCTTTGGATCAGGTGCTTGCCCTAAAAAGATTAATGCAGCGATTAATGCCGGTTGTGGATTGTTATTATTAATACTAGGGGCTTTATTTTGTTTACTTAGTTTATAGCCATTAGTTGTTACCGCTAATGGTACATGTCCATATTCTGGTGCAGGGCTATTTAATGTGGCGAATAGCGTTAATTGTCTTGCGGTTGGTTCAAGTAAATCACAACCGCGAATAACATGGTTAATATTTTGGTAAATATCATCAACAACGACGGCAAGTTGATAAGCAAATAATCCATCTTTACGATGAATGATGAAATCTTCTTTGGCTAATGCTTGCTGACAATCTACTTTTCCTTGAAAAACATCATTAAATTGATAAAGACCATATTGGTTGATTAAGCGAATAGCACTGTTGTATTTAGAGTGGTTTAGTGTTCGGCAATGACCTTGATAAATTCCGCCAAGCGTTTTAATTTCTGCTCGAGTGCACTGACAATAATAACTGCGATTTTGCTGCTGTAAATCGCTTAGTGTGTCTTGATAAATTTCTGACTGTTGGCTTTGATAAAGTACCGATTCATCCCAATGTAAACCGAAAGCTTCAAGGGTTGTTAAAATAGCCGAGCTAGCACCCACTTGTTCGCGAGGAGGATCAATGTCTTCTATACGTACCAACCATTTTCCTGAATTTCCGTTAGCACTAACAAAAGATTTAGCATCTAAGAAACTAGCAAGAGCGGCGATTAAAGAACCAAAATGGAGTAATCCAGAAGGAGATGGAGCAAAACGACCACGGTAAGCATTGATGCTTGGAAACTGTGGTCGCTCAGAGGGCAGAGTACTGTGTAGTGATGCTTGGTTAGTCAACGACTTAGCCAGCCATTTGACGCTCTTTAATTTCTGCTAAGGTTTTACATTCAATACAAAGATCGGCAGTAGGTCTTGCTTCTAAACGGCGAATGCCAATTTCGATACCGCAAGATTTACAAAAGCCAAAATCATCTTCTTCAATTAATTGTAATGTTTTTTCGATTTTTTTGATGAGTTTACGTTCACGATCTCGAGTACGTAACTCAAGACTAAACTCTTCTTCTTGTGCTGCTCTATCAACCGGATCAGGAAAGTTTGCAGCTTCATCTTGCATATGAGTCACGGTGCGATCTACTTCTTCACGAAGTTGTACACGCCATGCATCTAAAATCTTTTTAAAATGTTCTTGCTGGGGGGTATCCATATATTCTTCGTTAGCTTTTTCTTGATATGGCTCTACGCCAGCTAACGCTAATATACCTAATGTTTTGCCTTTGCTTGTTGGCATGCTGAATCTCCTAATACTACAAAGACCAAGGTTGTTTGATGAAAACACCAGTTAACTATTTTACCTTGGTTGTAATTGCCAATACTATTATATAATAGACCTAAAATATCAGAACTATATGGTATCACTCGTGATAAAAATCAATGCTTTGGATTAATTAAGTTAAAATAAAAAATAATTAGCTTAATATCAGAGAGTTACTGACTCTAAAACATTAATTGCCCAGTCTTTATCTTTGACTTTTTAATCGAGCAAGCTTTTTTAGCAATTTTTACTAGGGTTAGTCAATCATTATCTCATTTTTTAGTGGTAATTAATAATTAAAATTTATTGGTTATTTACTGAGATGCTTTTAGTTAGCTGTACTTCTAGTTGGTTTGAGATTAACTGAAAATTAGCTTTGTATGCAATAACTTCAACATTTGCCGCTTGTGCTGCTGTTAATAATTGGCTGTATTTTTCATCAATATGGCTAGCAGCACAAACCTTATTGATGCCGCTGTGTAGTATAGCAAAAAATAACACTGTACGAGTGCCTTGGTGACTCAAGGTGGTTAATTCACGTAAATGTTTTTGTCCTCTAACTGTTACCGCATCAGGGAAAAAGCCTTGACCTTCCGTTTTCTGTTTTGTTGTTTGCCCAAGTAAAGTGACACTTTTAACCTCGATATAAGCGTCTTTTTTTGTTGGATTTGCAGTACGTTGGCTTAAATAAATATCTATTTTAGAGTTTTCATTTCCATATTTAACTTCACGTTTAAGGTTTTTGTAACCGATTAATTCGCTAATTAATTCAGTCTTAATTGCTTCTTCTACAAGCTGGTTAGCGCGCATAGTGTTAACGCAAATAAAATGATTGTCCTTGGTTTGTGTTAACTCCCAACTAAAGGGGTACTTACGTTTAGGATTGGTTGAGGTGCTATACCAAATAGTATCACCAGGCTCTGCACATCCCGTCATAGTGCCCGTGTTAGCTACATGTAATGTTGTTTCAGTTCCATCTTCTAACGTAATATCTGCAAGGAATCGCTTATAACGTTTAATTAACGTTGCTTTTTTTAAATTAATTTTCATTGGATAGAATACGTCATCAGTTTTTTCACTTTACGTTGTGAAATATTGAAATGCCAATTTCTGTTAATGTACATATCTGACATTAGCAATTAACGGTGAAAATTGAGTATGGATTATATTTTATATCGATAATACATAGTGTCAGCAATAAACTGAATAAATAATACATGGCTAAAATAAGTTAACAGCATGTTTTTTGGCAGGTTATCTTTGTCATTAATTATTATTTTGTTTATTTTTATACATTCGTTGGAAGGCTAATGCCATCTTTACCCGTTAAGTTACTCTACGGGCTTTGGGTAGATTTTCGATATAGCCTTGTGTTAACACTAGCGTTTAATTAATAAAACTATCTAACCAAATTTTAGCATTTTTAGTATCGCTAAAAAAATAAAATTGAACAGAACAACCTTGATAAATACGTTGTAGCTGCATCTGCAACGTGTCGGCATAGGCGCTATCAATTATAACGGCAGCAATGGCTACCATGCCATTTTCTACTCGATAATGGGTGGTTTCAATTAAATTTTGTTCAGTCTCAGGGGTAAACACACCATTACCTTTAAATGTGATGAGTGATGCCCATGGATTATTACGCATTTTCTGAGTAATAATTTTAATGTCATTATGATATTGTTTGCTGACAACATCATTGAAAGTGCCTTGCTCATCAATATCAATCAATAAAATATTATTTTGTTGTTCAAGACGGTAACTTCCATGTGTTGAATATTGCATGAGTGTTATCCCTTTGGCTAAATTTTATCTGACGTTATTGATAGCAAATTTTTTAGTGTTTGCCAAGTAAGCACATTTTATTTTATTTGCAAGTTTATATTTATTTAACTATTCATAAGGTTGCAACTGGTCGGTGCATTTTAATTTTTCTTGTATTAATGTAACGGTATATAGGTATTTTAAGCTCTATTCTTTATAGTAAAAAATTCATGTTATTCCCATCCTAGTGTCTCTTCGAAGTATCGTTCTCATTGTTTAGTAAAGTTTTTAGCTATTTTTTAACTTGGTTAACCCTTAAAGCGTAAAATTGTTATAATAGCCGTTATTATTTTTCTATTGCTCTTCTACTGTTTAGCTTTTATGTCAGCATTAACTCCCTTGCCTATTGAGGCAATTAAAACTCATTTTTGTCAAGCATTAACAGAACACCCTACGGTAATTTTGTCTGCGCCACCAGGGGCGGGAAAATCTACTTGTTTACCTTTATGGTTACTTAATCTAGAGGTATTAACAGAGCAAAAAATATATTTATTGCAGCCGCGCCGTCTTGCCGTTAAAAATATTGCGACTTATCTTGCAAATAAATTAAATGAGCCGGTGGGGGAAACGGTTGGCTATCGTTTGCGTAATGAAACAAAAGTATCTAAAAATACTCGCTTAGAGGTCATCACTGAAGGCATTTTAACGCAAATAATTCAACATGATGCTGAGCTCAGTAACTGTGCATTAGTTGTGTTTGATGAATTTCATGAGCGTAGTTTACAGGGGGATTTAGCGTTTGCTTTAACGCGTGATATTCAGCAAGGTTTACGTGAAGATTTAAAGATACTATTGATGTCGGCAACCTTAGATACTGATTATTTACGCAAAGCATTGCCTGACGCTGTTACGGTTGCAAGTGAAGGAAGAAGTTACCCTGTTGATGTTACTTATAACGCCCCTATTAATGTTCAGCGCTGGCGTGTTCACGCGCTTAATGTTATTAAAAAACAAGCGTATGAGCATCATGGTTCCACGTTAGTTTTTCTACCTGGTGTTGCTGATATTCGTTTTATTACGCAAGCATTAAACTCAGATCTTATAGATGACTTATTACTTTGCCCTTTGTTTGGTGATTTAACTTTAAAACAACAACAACAAGCGATTGAACCTTGTCAGTCAGGGAAACGAAAGTTAGTGCTTGCGACGAATATTGCTGAAACATCTCTTACTATTGAAGGAGTTAGTTTAGTTATTGATTGTGGCTTAGAGAAAGTGGCTAGCTACGACAGTGCTAGTTTGATGAATAAACTTGTGCAAAAAAGAATTGCTAAAGCTTCTGCGATACAAAGAGCAGGGCGAGCGGGCCGTTTAATGGCAGGTAAGTGTATTCGTTTATATGCAAAAGATGATTTTGAACGCCGACCTGACCAAAGTGTCAATGACATTCAGCAAGCTGATTTACTACCTACGTTAATAGAAGTGGCACGATGGGGAGTGAACACTTTAGCTGATTTACCGTTATTAGAGCTGCCGACAACAGTTAAAGAGCAACAAGCATGGCAAGAGCTTAATAGTTTAGCCATTATTGATCAGCATAACCGATTAACTCAGCATGGTGAGCACGTAGCTCAATTACCTTGTCACCCTCGATTTGCTCACATGTTACTTTGTGCAAACACGGTAATAGCAAAAGAAATACCACGAGAGCATGTTCAACAACTCACTTTTCTCGCTTGTATGATTACTGCATTGTTAGAAGAGCGAGATATTTTGCCAAATGAACAGAGTCGATTTGATTGTAATCTTGAGCATAGAGTTAATCGGTTGCAATCCCAATGGCATAAACCTTACGGTGTGTTCGCGAATATAGTAAAACAAGTTAAAACCTTAGCACAAAGAATGAAATTAACAGGTCTTGATTCTCTAGCGAAAATGAATATGGGCTTAGATAAAACAGGTTTATTACTTGCCTATGCTTATCCAGAACGTGTCGCTAAAGCACGTGGAGCGCAAGGTGATTTTATTTGTGCTAATGGCAAAGGGGTTACTTTAAATGATCAAGATGCGTTAGCTGGAGAAGACTTTTTAGTGATTGCTGACTTAATGCAATCTCAAGGGGTTTTACAAGTTCGTTTGGCTGCTAGGCTTGACTTATTCCAAATAGAGCAGGTATTTTCTGATAAAATTATTACGCAAGAAATTGCCATATTTGATGATGCTAGTGGCAGAATAATTGCTCGTTCACAAACGAAATTAGCCTCACTTACATTGCAAGAAAAAATAAGTCAAAATACACTAACAAAGGCAAGTATCGCTAACATGTGGTGTGATCTCGTTAAACAAAAAGGTTTGGGTTTTCTTCATTGGCAAGAGAAAGACCTCGCATTAAAAGCTAGATGGCAATGGTTGAATCATTATTTTTCAAAATATAATTTACCCGATATTAGCGAAAAAGCACTATTAGATAGTTTATCTGATTGGTTTTCGCCTTTTGTTGGTGAAATTAAGTCAAGGGCTAAGTTAGCTAAAGTAGATTTATCAGCCATGTTGTTGTCTTTACTTGATTATCAACAACAGCAAATATTAAAACAAGCGGCGCCTAGTGTTTATATTGGCCCAACAGGACGTCATTGCCCTATTCGTTATTCAAAAGAAAAATCGCCTAAAGTATCACTACCTATGCAAGAGCTTTATGGCTCAACTCAAACACCTACTATAGGAAGTGTTAATAATAAGCAGAATAATAAAGACAGTATTCCATTATTATTAGAGTTATTATCACCAGCACAACGTCCTATTCAAGTGACACAAGACTTGGCGCAATTTTGGGCGGGTAGTTATCAAGCTGTGCAAAAAGATATGAAATCAAATTATCCAAGACACTTCTGGCCTGACGATCCTGCGAACGCTGAGCCAACCAATAAAACCAAGCGCCATTTAAAAATTAAAACCTAGGATTGCATCAATTTATGCCAACAAAGCACAAAACTGAAAAGTCGGTTAGTTCAAATAAAACGTGGTTGCGATGGCTGGCTTTTACCGCCTTAAAATTAGCCTTTGCACTTTCTTTTGCGTTAGCAATTTTCGTTATTTATCTAGATGCGAAAGTACAAAAAACCTTTGAAGGTCAGCGATGGCAAGTACCGGCACAAATTTATGGTCAAATAGAGTCACTGCGTACTGGCGATACTATTGATGTAAACCAGATCAAAAAATCACTGGTAATAAATGGCTATAGTAAAGTTAGGTCAGTGAATTTACCGGGACAGTTTGCCCAGTCGGCCCATCGATTGATTATTTATCGTCGCGCTTTTACTTTTCCTAATGTTGAACTCGATGTTACCGAAGACGTTAGTGAAGCTGTCCAATTAACGATTGATTTTACCGATAATAGAGTGAGTAAGTTATTTGTTGAGGGTAATGCTGTTGAACAAGTAAAGCTTGAGCCGATTTTATTGGCGAGATTAGTACCCGACAATAAGGAAGACCGTGTTTTAGTGGCATTAGAGCATATGCCCACGCTTTTACTGGATACATTATTATTGATTGAAGATCGTGACTTTTATCATCATCAAGGGGTTTCTCCGCTAGGTATTTTACGTGCCCTGTATAACAACATTGCTGCTGGTCGTACTGTCCAAGGTGGTAGCACTTTAACACAACAGCTTGTTAAGAATATGTTTTTGACGCGAGAAAGAACGCTGATTCGAAAAGTTAAAGAAGCAATCATGGCGTTAATTATTGAAGTGCGTTACAGCAAAGATCAGCTGCTTGAAGCATACATTAACGAAGTTTATCTAGGGCAACATTATGCGAATGGTATTTATGGATTTGGTTTAGCTTCAACATTTTATTTTGACAAGCCTTTAGCTGAGTTAAACAATGGGCAAATGGCACTTTTAGTTGCACAGGTAAAAGGCCCAAGTTATTACGACCCTTGGCGACACCCCGATAGGGCAAAGAAGCGTCGTGATTTGATTTTGCGTTTGATGTTTGAACAAAACTTGCTTTCTGTGCAAGAGTTTGAACAGACACTGGATTCGTCATTATCTATCCGTAAACATCGACGTTTTAGAACAGAGAAATATCCTGCTTTTCTACAATTAGTCAAACGAGAACTTAACCAGCATTTAAGCACTTATCAACAAAAAATGGGTATTCGGGTATTTACTGGCTTTTCTCATGTTTCTCAGCAGTTATTAGAAGAAAGTGTTGCTACTCAACTCGATCAACTAGAGAAATCACATCATCAAAAAGATTTACAAGCAGCAATGATCGTTACCGATATCGCGAGTGCTGAAATTCGTGCGCTTGTGGGTGATAGACAAAGTGGACTTGCAGGATTTAACCGTGCATTGGATGCTAAAAGGCCAGTAGGCTCTTTAATTAAACCTGCTATTTACTTGGCGGCGCTAGAGCGTTTTGAGCAATTTAATTTTGCTAGTTTGCTTGCTGATGAACCCATCACTTTAAGTAGTGATGCTGGTGACAATGGTCAAGGTAAAAAGTGGCAGCCTAAAAATTATGATGGTAAGTATCGTCACCAAGTACCATTAATTGATGGTTTAGTTAAATCTTTAAATATTCCAACAGTAAATTTAGGAATGAGTTTAGGGCTAGAAAATGTTGCTAATGCTATCCATTTACTCGGGTTTGAAGAAGATATTGTTACGCGTCCTTCCATATTACTTGGTGCTATTAATATGTCACCGATGCAAATTAATCAAATGTACTTAGCGATTGCGAACCAGGGTGAGTTAGAGCAAGTACACGCGATTAATAACGTTATTTCTTCTTATGGTGAAACGTTGTGGCAATTTGAACCAGTTGCTACAAAGGTTATCTCAACTGATGCCGCGTATCTTTTGGATTACGCTTTGATGCAAGTAGCGATAACTGGTACGGCAAAATCGCTTACATGGCGGTTGAAAAACAATAAAGTTGCAGGAAAAACAGGTACTAGCAATGATCTACGCGATAGTTGGTTTGTAGGTTTTGATGATAAAAACCTAGTGACTACTTGGTTGGGAAAAGATAATAACAAACCAACAGGGTTAACAGGCAGTAGCGGCGCATTATTGCTTTTTACTGAATTTATTAAAAAGCAGGGTGTAGTGAATAAAACCAATAAACAACCGGATACTATCGCCATGACGGTATTTGAAGCGCAAACGGGTAACGCGGTGACTTCAGATTGCGCTAATACAGCAACTTATCCTGCTATTGTAGCTGGAGTGACAGTAAACGAAAATTGTTTAAAAGAAAGAACAGATGGACAGTCTTGGTTGGAAAAATTATTTAGCTTTACCAAAAGCTAAAGTTATTTATTAAAAATCAGCATAAGCACTGATAATACCGCTAAGAGTGCTCTATGATTCATACAGACGAAACTATCGGTATAATCGCTTGGTCTTGGGTTGAAATATTGAAAGTAGTAGATAATTTTGACTTAAAACAAAAGTGCACTGGTATTATATACAGTTCAATGTTTGTTGTGCTATTGTATCCTGGTAAGTTGAAATATTTTTAAGTTCACAAATATAATTAAGGAATAATAATGGCAGTTGAAAGTCGATTTGTCGTCATTAGACATGGGGTGGAGGCAAAAACATTTATGGATAAGAAATCAGCAGATGATTATGACAAAATGTTGGATATGGCTGATAATTTGGCCGATGTTTTTGCAAAATCACCCATAGATCTCAGTGATGCCGCCAGTGAAGAATTGAGTATTTATTTAGCTCAACATCGAGATGAAGTGTTAATCGCTTTACTCGCGAAAAAACCGCCACCAAAAACACCAGCAAAAAAAGCCACTAAAAAATCTGTTGAAAAAGAGACAGAGAAGGCTTCTACTAAGTAAAGTGATGAAAGCTAACTTGATGTTTTTTTTAATGGGTATTGTTTGTGAGTGACGTGATTGAATACCAAGTTGTCCGTAGTCACCGCAAAACACTTTCATTGCAAGTTAGGCATGGCCAAGTGTTCGTCCGAGCGCCTTATTCTGTGGATGAAAAGTTCATTAGTACGTTCATTCACAAAAAATTAGCTTGGCTAAAATCCAAAATTGCACAACAGAATCAAACGAATGATTTTTGCTGCGACTTTAGCCAAGGCTCAACGCTGTTTCTATTTGGGAAATTAGTCACCTTACAAATCATTTTTGACAAACAAGCGCGTACTGTATTAACTGACGGTATTGATAACAAACAAGTATTAACTATAGTGCTTGCTGAGCGTAATCAAAAAAAATTGAGCGATAAGGGGCTATTAGCTACAGCGGTTAAAACACAAATTGAAAAATATTTTAAACAGCAAGCGGAAGAGGTTATTCCACTGAAAGTTGAAACATATTCTCAATTAACGTCATTAAACCCTTCAAGTATAAAAATAAGAAAATACCGTGCTAGATGGGGAAGCTGTAATAACCGTGGTGAATTAAGCTTTAACTATTTATTAATGATGTTGCCTACTTATGTGATTGATTATGTCATTGTCCATGAGCTATGCCACCTAGAACATTTAAATCATTCAAAAGAATTTTGGCAACTTGTTGCTAAGTATTTCCCCCACTACGTCGAAGCTAAACAATGGATAAAAGAAAATCAGTCCGCTTTACTATGGCGGCTATCATCCGATTAAATAGCCTCCAGTTTAGCTGAGGTCGGTTACATTTATCGACAATTAGTTAACCATTTGTTTCAACCCTCATTTCAGTTTTTGTTAATATCCTTATCGTTTTATAATTGCCAAACTACTCATCGAGTAAATTGGTTTTGAATTAATTAATATTACGAACTCAATGAGAATAAATTGGTCTTATACCAAATGAAATAATGAATGAGTCAATTCAGAGCTGTGTCAGGGAAGTTAGAACAAGCAAAATTTGTGCGTATATAGTCGCTCTATATCAAACAAATTTGTGACGTTATCACTTTCCTGACAAGCTCCCAAGGGCGAGTTTAAAAGGTATATATGCTGCGTTATTGATTTTGACAAGGAAATAACCATTATCTTCAATCAATGCCTTGCCTCTACACCTTTTAATTCTCGCTGAATGATCTATTCATTACTTCAATTGGTATTATTAATAAGTAGCACAAAAATATCTTGTAAATCTATAGAGAGTAAGTATTAACATACTCATTGAAAACTAACCATTAATTGACGCTATTGATAACTATTAAGGAAAGGTCTTTATGATGAAAATCAACATTTATGGGATTAAAATGACATTTATCTATATCGCCTCAACATTACTTTCTGTTGCCTGCTTTTATTTAGTTGTCGGCAATTAAGTGCCATAGATAAACTAAAAGATAAAATATTATTATTTAATAGACTTTTAAAAATCGCTATTATGGCGTTTTATGTATAATTTATAACTTTTTATTCTCTTTTGTAAGTATGAATAAAGGTTGACAGGCGCTGTTAAATCAGGCATTTTACTCTCCATGAATATTACCGATCAGCACATTACCATTATTACCACCACCCGAATTCAGATGGCGGTCGCTGGCTAACGTGTAAAAAAATAATTTTATCGAAGCCCGTGACCTGCAAAGGTGACGGGCTTTTTTTATGTTCAAAATAATACCAATTGAAATAATGAATTCAATTGGTATAAATAGTCGCTCACGATCATATGACGTTACATAAAGTAACGTCATAGACAATATAGAATACATATTGTCTTGGTGTGAAAAAGTGAGCAATTGTTAATTATAAATAAAGTAGGAAAATTAATGCGTGTACTTAAATTTGGTGGCTCATCATTGGCTTCAGCTGAGCGTTTTCGTCAAGTGGCCGACATCATCACAGATAAAAGCCAATCGTCAAAAGTTGCCGTAGTCGTTTCGGCGCCACAAGGTGTGACAAATCATTTAGTGGCAATGGCTGAGAATATCAGTGACGAAGCAAAAATGGTTACAGATCTTAATCACTTTAAACGCGCTATTACCACCATTATTGAAGACTTATCCGCGAGTTTACCTGAATTTAATTCACAACACTGTGAGCAAGCCCTTACCAACTATGAGCAACAGCTTCAGCGGTATATGCAAGGCATATCAATGTTGACTTATTGTCCTGATCATATTCGTGCTCGCATTATTAGTACTGGTGAGCGGTTAAGCGTTGCTATTCTTGATTCGGTACTACAGTCATCAGGTTTACAAGTATCATTATTAGTACCAGAGAGATTCCTCTTTACTACTGAGTCATCATTGAATGCAGTAGCCGACTTGGTGCTTTCTAAAGAAAAGTTTATCGGCGAATATGACAAACTTAATCAAGTGTCGTTAATGCCTGGCTTTATTGGTATGAGTGTCAGTAAAAACGGTGGTGAAGGGCAAATAACTACTTTAGGACGCAATGGCTCTGATTATTCTGCGGCAGTATTAGCGGTATGTATGCAAGCGGAATGTTGTGAAATTTGGACGGATGTTGATGGCGTTTATAATGCTGATCCTCGCATGATTAAAGAAGCCAAACTACTTGATTACTTGTCGTATCAAGAAGCCATGGAGTTATCTTATTTTGGTGCTAGCGTGTTACACCCGAAAACTATTGGTCCAATCGCGCAGTATCATATTCCTTGTCTGATTAAAAATACGAGTAATCCATCGGCTCCAGGTACGCTTATTTCTAATGAGAATGATCAACAAAAACGTGTTAAAGCTATCTCTAATCTTGATGATTTAACGATGGTTAATGTGTCAGGCCCTGGTATGAAAGGGATGGTGGGTATGGCAAGCAGAGTTTTTGCTACCATGAGCCGTGAAAATATTTCTTTAGTCTTAATTAGTCAATCATCAAGTGAATATTGTATTAGTTTTTGCATTTATTCTAGCGACGCATTACGTGCAGAGCAAAGTTTAAAAGAAGAGTTTGAATTAGAGCTACTTAATGGTTTGCTTGAGCCAATCGCCTTAAAAGGCGAGTTATCAATTGTTTCGTTGGTTGGTGATGGTATGCATCATCAACGTGGTGTGGCGGCTAAATTCTTTAGTTCGTTAGCCCAAGCAAGAGTTAACGTGGTTGCTATTGCGCAAGATTCATCAGAGCGTAGTATCTCTGTGGTCATTGAACAACGCAAATGTACCGATGCAATGAAAATTAGCCATCAAAACTTTTTCTCTCATAAGCCTACAATTGATGTGTTCTTAGTCGGTTGTGGTGTTGTTGGTAGTGAATTAATTGCCCAAATCTCTCGTCAGCAAGCAAGTCTTAAAGAGCAAAACATTGCCTTAACTGTTTACGGTATTGCTAACTCTAAAGGGATGGTTTTTGATAAAGCCGGTATTGATTTAGATAATTGGCAAGCAGCGATGGAAAAAGGTGCTGATAATAAACAAGCCCTAGAAGTCAATGTTGACAATATCAAAGCATTTGTACGTGATAATCATTTAGTTAATCCAGTGTTAGTTGATTCAACATCTAATGAAGCGTTAGCAATGAGCTACGTTGGCTATTTGGCTGAAGGTTTCCATGTGGTAACACCGAATAAAAAAGCGAATACAGATTCATGGAAGTATTACAAAGAATTACGCAGCACTGCACAAAAAACCAATAGACGCTTTTTATATGAAACGACAGTTGGCGCAGGTTTACCGGTAATTGATACCTTGCAAAGTTTAATTAAAGCAGGCGATCAACTTCAGCGTTTTGAAGGGGTATTATCAGGCTCATTATCTTATATTTTTGGTAAGCTAGATGAAGGTATGGCGTTGTCAGCGGCAACGGCAATAGCCAAAGAAAACGGCTTTACTGAGCCAGATCCCCGTGATGATTTAAGCGGTATGGATGTGGCGCGTAAGTTGTTGATTATGGCGCGTGAAGCGGGTATGCAATTAGAATTGTCTGATATAACTATTGAGTCAGTATTGCCGAATGATTTTGATGACAGCGGTGATGTAAATGAATTTATGACTAATTTAACTAAGATAGACGGTGATTTTAGTGCTCGTATTGCTGCCGCGAATGCTGAAGGTAAAGTTTTACGTTATATCGGTAATATTGTTGATGGTAAATGCCAAGTGTCTATTGAGGCAGTTGATAGCGCTCACCCACTGTACAGTATCAAAGATGGCGAAAATGCTTTAGCTATTCATAGTCGTTATTATCAACCATTACCGTTTGTTTTACGTGGCTATGGCGCTGGTGCTGCTGTTACCGCCGCAGGTGTTTTTGGTGATATTTTAAGAACACTCGCTTGGGAGCAACAGCACTAATGACAACCGATACCGTTACGACTAGCGAGTGTTCTAGCCGTGAATCAACCCAAGAACAATGTGTGTCAGTATTTGCCCCCGCTTCAATTGGTAACGTTAGTGTTGGCTTTGATGTGTTAGGTTTAGCTGTTAAGCCCATTGATGGCACCTTATTGGGTGATGTCGTTACTGTGGAAAAAGCCGTTAAATTTGCTGATGAAGACAGCTTAGTTGTTATCGGTGCTTTTGCCGATAAACTGCCAAGTAACAAAGAAGACAATATTGTTTGGTCTTGTTTACAATTATTTAATGAAGCATTAGTTCAAGCTAAGCAGCAGATCAGTAAAGTAAAACTTACTTTAGATAAAAAAATGCCAGTAGGTAGTGGTTTAGGCTCAAGTGCTTGTTCTGTCGTGGCTGCTTTAGTGGGCTTAAATGCCTTTTATGCTAAGTATAACCACTTTAGCTTTGATGAGAAAACTGTCCTTAAAATGACAGGGCAAATGGAAGCACAAATTAGTGGTAGCTTACACTACGATAACGTTGCTCCTTGTTATTTAGGTGGCTTGCAGCTAATGGTACCAGATAGCGAAATTATTAGTCGGGCTTTACCGGGCTTTAGTGATTGTTATTATGTAATGGCTTACCCTGGTATTGAAGTGTCAACTAAAGCCGCTCGTGACGTATTACCAACAAGTTATAGCCGTGCAGATGTGATAAGCTATGGTCAAAATTTAGCAACCTTTGTTGATGCTTGTTATCGCCAAGATAAAGCACAAGCTTTTTCGGTATTAACGGATGTAGTCGCGGAACCTTACAGAACCAATTTATTACCTAGATACCAGCAAGCACATGATTATTTAACCGCACAAGGCTGTTTAGCTGTTGGCATTTCTGGCTCTGGGCCTACGTTATTTTGTGTTTGCGACAACGAACAACAAGCGCAAGTATTTGCAACCTGGCTACAAGATAATTATCTACAGACAGAGTTAGGTTTTGTGCATGTTTGTTTAGTTGATGATGCTGGCGCAGTAGAGATATAAAAATCAAATACTATTGAGTTTGTTGTGTTTCGACAGGCTCAACATGAACGGTATACTCCGTTCATCCTGAGCTTGTCGAAGGGTAGATTCAAAAATTTAAAATGAGATATTAACGTGAAATTTTATAACTTAAAAGAAAATGACGAGCAAGTTAGTTTTGCTGGCGCAGTTAAACAAGGCCTAGGTAAAAACCAAGGGTTATTCTTCCCAGCGACGATGCCCAAAATTGATGATATTGACGCACTGTTAGCAATGCCGATGGTTGAGCGTAGTGTAAAAATATTACTTCCCTTTGTTGAAGAAGACTTAACTGAAAAAGAATTAACTGACATTGTAACGGATGCCTTTAATTTTCCTGCGCAAATGCAACCCATTACTAATGACCGAGCCATTTTAGAATTATTTCATGGTCCAACGTTAGCCTTTAAAGATTTTGGTGCACGTTTTATGGCGAAATGTTTGCAAGCTTTTGTTGCTAAAGACGCCAAAGCAAGCGGTCAAACAAAGCCATTAACCATTTTAACAGCTACGTCTGGTGATACGGGTGCTGCGGTTGCTCATGCTTTTCATGGTATTGATAATATCCGCGTGGTTATCATGTATCCCAAAGGCAAAATTTCTTTACTACAAGAAAAAATGTTCACTACCCTAGGTGGTAATATTGAAACGTTATGTGTTGAAGGTGACTTTGATGATTGCCAAGCATTAGTTAAGCAATCGTTTAGTGATAACGAATTAGCAACTACCATTGGTTTAAATTCAGCTAACTCAATTAATATCAGTCGTTTGCTCGCGCAAATTTGTTATTACTTTGAAGCAGTAGCGCAAATATCTCGTGCGAAGACCAATTTAGGGGATATCGTTTTCTCTATTCCAAGTGGTAATTTTGGTAACTTAACCGCGGGTTTATTTGCTAAAGCGATGGGCTTACCTATCAAACGCTTTATTGCGGCAACTAACCTTAACGATACGGTACCGCGTTATTTAGAAACAGGTGAGTGGACACCAAACACTACTGTTGCCACTATCTCGAATGCAATGGATGTGAGTAACCCAAATAACTGGCCGCGTGTTGAGCATATGCTTAAATCTGGCATTGTTGAAGAAGGCAGTGTGAGCTCAGTCTCTATTGATGAAGAGCAAACTCAATCTACAGTTATCCAGTTAAGTAAATTGGGTTATATCAGTGAGCCACATGCTGCTGTTGCTTATAAAGCGTTGCAATATAATGCTGTTGAAGGCGAGTTTGGCGTATTTTTAGGTACCGCACACCCGGCTAAGTTTAAAGATGTTGTTGAAAGTATTCTAGGCCAACCACTTGGTTTACCTAAAGAGTTAGCAGATTGTGCAGGCGAACCTATTTTATCAAAAGAGATGAGTAGTGAATTTGCTGATTTACGTGCATATTTATTAGCATAGTGTTTTCTTAATTAATAAAACCAAATGATACAATCTCACTGGCAACAGATAATTGAACAAGCGAAACAGCAAGATTACTATTGCCAGTTACAAGACGAAATCACTCAACAAAGAGCACAGGGCATTACTATCTTTCCTGAGGAGAAGGATGTCTTTAACGCGTTTGAGTTTTGCGATTTAGCCGAGGTAAAAGTGGTTGTTTTAGGGCAAGATCCTTACCATGGTGTAGGCAAAGGTGATTATTATCATCAGCCACAAGCACATGGTTTGGCATTTTCTGTCACGAACCACATCAAAGTGCCTCCATCCTTAGTTAATATTTATAAAGAGCTTAATACTGATGTTGAAGGCTTTCTCACGCCAACTCATGGCAACCTGACTTCATGGGCAGAGCAAGGTGTGCTACTACTTAATACCGTACTCACTGTACAGCAGGGTAAAGCTCATTCGCATGCAAAATTAGGCTGGGAACGTTTTACGGATGATGTCATTGCCCAAATAAATCTACATAATGCCGGCTGTGTTTTTATTTTATGGGGCGCTCATGCTCAAAAGAAAGGGCGTAATATAGATGACAGTAAACATCTAGTGCTAAATGGTCCACATCCCTCACCACTTTCAGCTTATCGTGGTTTTTTTGGCTGTCAGCATTTTTCTAAAGCTAATAATTGGCTACTAAAACATAATAAACCAGCCATAGATTGGCGTTTAACTAACGGTGAGTAATAGCGTTGTTGGGTTTGGTACAGATGATTACCAAGTAGCTGTATATATTGCTAACAGACCGCCTATTTATGAATACCAACAATTAGACCAATTAACTGCATTAACGACAGGTGAAATTACTCATATAGGCCAGCAGTGCGGTAATGGCTGGCGTAAGGTTTTTAATGTTTATGCGAAATTATTATATGCTTTAGATAAAGAGCAATTTAACTTTGCTAGCCTTGCCCCAACATGGCAACAATATCGTGATGATTTCTTACTGCAAACTCATTCCCAAACGTCACTCTTATTTAGTGCACCACAATTAAAGCCGTTAAAGCAGTTACAACCAATAAAGCAAAATACCAACCACAAAGCTGTACACATTATTATGGGTAAAACCTATGCTAAATCTTTAGTTAGAACAGGAGTGCTTAATATTGAGCTTACCTGGCTTAATAATGAATTTGCTATTAATCGTTCACAGCGGGTTATTGTTTGTCCTTATTTTGATTATCGTCAGTTATCGAATGTAAAAATTGAACGGTTGGCTGAATTAATAAAAGGGTTAAGTTAGCATGCTTATTCGACTAGTCATCACTAGTATTTTATTGCTAGCTTCAGCTTTTTTACAGGCAGATACTTTAAAGCCTTTTACCAGTGATGGCTGTAGTGCTTTTCCTGATGGAACCTTTGATCAAAAAAACTTATGGTTGGAATGTTGCCAACAGCATGATTATGATTATTGGCAAGGCGGTACATACCAACAGCGGCTTGTCTCTGACAAACAACTTAAGGCATGTGTTACACAGGTAGGTGAGCCAACCATCGCAGCATTGATGTTAGCTGGCGTAAGAGTTGGAGGAACACCTTATTTACCGACAAGTTTTAGGTGGGGTTATGGTTGGGGTCACCCTAGGTTATATGGCGCTCTATCTATCAAAGAACTAGCGCAAGTAGCAGAGCTTTCAACGCATTTACCTTTTGTTAAAGAGAAAATCCTTAAAAATAAATAATATTAGTTAGCAAGCTCAAGTCTATTTAACCGTTCTCCGTTTTTATAAGCAGCTATGTTTTTACTTAATAAATCAATCAGTCGTTGCTGCGCCTCACTACTTGCCCAAGCAATGTGAGCAGTAATTTTTAAGTTAGCTAGATTGGCATTTAATAAGGGATGATTAGCTGGTGGTGGCTCTTGCTCTAATACATCAAGCACGGCATAGGCTATTTGCTTCGTTGTTAATGCGACCAATAAATCAGTGCTATTAACTAACGCGCCACGAGCAGTATTGATTAGCATTGCTGTTGGTTTCATTTTAGCCAGTATATCGCGATTGATTAAGTTTTCAGTGTCCTTGGTTTGTGGGCAATGCAAACTGATAATATCGGCTTGTGTTATGACTTGATCAAAGCTAACTCGTCCTTGACGAATTTCGGGACTATTAATGCGTTCGCTGATTAAAATATTCATACCAAAGGCATCAGCGAGTTTAACCACTGCTTGACCTAAGTCGCCATAACCAATAATACCTAAAGTTTTTCCGGCAAGTTCTGTGATGGCATTGCCGTGATAACAAAAAGACTCACTTTTTTGCCAATACCCTTGCTCAGTATTAGTGTTGTGATGAGAAGTTTGTTGATAGTATGCTAATATTTGCGCCAGTACATATTGTGCGACAGATTGTCCGGCATAGCCGCTAACATTGGTCACGGCTATGCCCAATCTTGTTGCCGCGGATATATCAATATTATTGTAACCAGTAGCCGCAATGCAAATGAGTTTTAATGCCGGAAGTTTTGCTAACAACTCGGCAGTTAACAGCACTTTATTTGTGATGAGCAACTCTACGTTTTGACACCGCTCCAGTACTTGCTCTGGGGTGGTATTTGCATAACAGGTAAGTTCACTTACCTGTTGCTCAATTGCCGTAAAAGAGATATTCGAGCTAAAAGTTTGACTGTCTAAAAATACGGCTTTCATTGTTTTTCTCAGCATAGTTTAGCGAGTTGATATGCACTGTTAAAAAAGTACTACCCAGGCCTTCCATCTTTTCTAGCACTCATTAACATTGGCGCATAGGTAATAACAAATATACCAAAAGCGAATAACCAAAATGTACCACTGATATCGATAAATAATGCTGTTTTTTCTGGTGAAATCCAAGGGCCAAAAGCGCGAATCAATCCAGCTAAAGTAATAAATATATAAGCAGCCGTCATTGCTTTAGGTGGAGATAATGGACGTCCAGTATGGCCTAAAGAAACACGTGAAATCATCGCTAAAATTAATCCACCCATACCGCCCACGGTTAATAAATGCCACATATGGTTGCTGGGAACTTCAGGAATTAAGTAGCTAGCGCCTAAAATAATTAACCCATAAGCGATAAATTTAATCGCAAGATGGATAGACCATAGTAGAGGCACACCAAGGGTTATCCAAGGACGCCATCTTAACCAGCGCATGGTTTGAAATATGCCAGCAACAATTAAAATGATACCAAAAAATTGATGAGAAAAGCCAATGATAGGCTCCAGCATTAATGAAAACATAACGATGCCCAGGCTGCCATTAGTTGCCTTGTCTAACCAAGGTAATGGTATTGCTTTGCTTGTTTTAGTGCCATTAGCCGTAAACATTGGCGTTACTCGACCCGCCATTACCGACATTAATAGCGTCACTAGCATCACTCCAGTATATCCGGCAAAGGCAACGTTAAACGTTTCTGGATAGTATATGGCTAAATGCATTTCTAAATTCGCAACTGTAAATAACAACAATATAGGGACAAAAAATAAATTACGGTATTGTTTTATGGCGATAAGTGGCTTAGCTAATACATAAGCGACAGCGGGTAAAAAACTTAAGTCGATTATTGTTATTAGGGTGTCTGATAATATGTTTGGTATCAATAGCGCCATGCGCCCAGCGAACCAGAGGAAAAATAATACCAGTAAAGTAGTCCCTTGTGCGCCGCGTGCGCCTGTCCAGTTTTGTACCGCAGTAAGCAAAAATCCAGCAATAATGGCACCGCCAAACCCAAAAATCATTTCATGAATATGCCACCAATAACCACCACCTAATGGTAATAAATCAACTGCGCCTTTGTACATTAATAGCCAAAGGATAATAGCGACAATACTGAAAATTGCGCCGCTGAGAAAAAAGGGACGAAACCCTAGTCGTAATAAGGGGGTAATGTTTTGCTCTTTTTTTAAATCAGTAATTTGCATCATTTGTATCTTCTTTTTACCTAAAAATATTAACTCGGCTATTGTAATGAATCCTTTGTCAATTTTCGCGAAGTAGATCAATAAATACTGACATTATATTTTTGTATACGATTTAATTTCCGGTATTCTCGATGGAGGTATGGATAAATGATTTTATTATTGGATAATGCTACTGTTACTTTACTTTAAGATATGCACACTAATACCAATTACACTAACTAAGTGATCATTTTCAAATGGCTTAAATATCCAATAACATCGTTGCTTTCAATCCCAATAGCCAGCTATTACTCAATCAAGCGCCTTGTTCTTGAACATTTATTCTCATTGAATTTTGTAACCTTAATTAATGTAAATGGTATAACTCATTGCTAAAACGAATGTTGAGTAGTAAGCCAAGTTTATGAAAAAAGAGCCGTTAATTAATCAAATAAAACAGTGGTGGAGTACCGATTGCCCATTTTGTAAAAAGGCTAGATTGCTTTTACTTTGGCTTGTACTAATGTTAATAATAGATTATTTATGGTTTCATCTACTTTTTTAAATAGGACTATTGTATGGCATCACTGGGTTTAACATGGCTTGATTCCTTAGAAATTGCGCTTGATTTGATAGAGCAACATCCTGATGTTGATCCATTAACTTTGCATTTTACAGAGCTCAGACAATGGGTGCTTGAGCTTGAACGTTTCAATGATGATCCTCAACACTGTGGTGAGCGTGTGCTTGAGGCTATTCAATTAGCATGGATTAGCGAAATAGACTAAAGCTAACTCTTTGCTGCTTGGTAAATGTAATCTATACTCATGATACTTCAAAATGTCTGTTTCAGGACGCTTGAGCGACTCATGATCAAGGCGCTTGTTTTTATTAATGGTAGTTCAGGAGAATGTGCTCCTGCATTCTCTAATAAGCTACATCCATGTAGCGTCCTTAAAAAAAGGAGCAACGATGAGCGTGATTTGCTCATACGTCCCCGTAGGGCGAGTTTAAAAGGCTTATATGCGACGTTATTGATTTCGACAAGGAAACAATCATTCTCTTTAATCAATGCCTTGCCTCTAAGCCTTTTAATTCTCGCTGAAACGAGTATTTCGAGGTAACATGAGTATATACTCCACCTATGCATTCATGCATCAATCAAATATATTTTGATTATTCTGGTAATAATAAACAATAAAAGCAGCAATAAAATGACTCAAAGCAAGCGCCCTCTCTATATACCCTATTCTGGTCCAACGTTATTAGAAACACCCCTATTAAACAAAGGCAGTGCTTTTGATGAAAATGAACGTGTTCGTTTTAACTTAACCGGATTATTGCCACCAAGATTTGAAACTATTGATGAGCAAATTGCACGGGCATATCGTCAGTACAGTTGTTTTAATAACAATATCAATAAACATATCTACCTAAGAGCCATTCACGACAATAACGAAACCTTATTTTTTAAACTCGTACAAGCACACTTAGCCGAAATGATGCCAATTATTTATACGCCGACTGTTGGTGATGCCTGTGAACAATTCTCAGACATTTATCGCAGTTCACGCGGATTTTTTATTGCTTATGAAGATAGACATCAAATAGATGATATTTTACGTAATGCGACTAAAAACAAAATAAAAGTCATTGTAGTGACTGATGGCGAGCGTGTTTTAGGGCTGGGAGATCAGGGTATTGGTGGTATGGGAATTCCTATTGGAAAATTGTCTCTATACACTGCTTGTGGTGGTATTAGTCCCGCCTATACCCTACCATTCATGTTAGATGTTGGCACCAATAATCAAAAATTATTAGATGATCCTATGTACATGGGCGCCCGACATAAACGCATTGGACAAGCAGAGTATGATGAATTTCTTGATTTATTTATCAATGCGGTAAAACGTCGTTGGCCTCAAGTTATGCTGCAATTTGAAGATTTTGCTCAACCAAATGCCATGCCGCTTTTAACAAAATATCGCAATGAAATATGTTGCTTTAACGATGATATACAAGGAACTGCTGCTGTTACGGTTGGTACTTTGTTGGCGGCTAGTCGTAGTAAAGGCGTTAAATTATCACAATTAAAAGTTGCCTTTGTTGGTGCGGGCTCTGCTGGTTGTGGTATCGCCGAGCAAATAATCACCCAAATGATGTCAGAAGGACTTGCGCCATTAGAAGCGCGTAGCCAAGTGTTTATGGTAGATCGTTTTGGATTATTAACCCAAGGGATGGAAGATTTAAGAGATTTTCAACAAAAACTAGTACAAAATAAACTCGCGTTAAAGTCGTGGGACATTAAAGGGAAATATGCATCACTTTTAGAGGTAATGCATGGGGCGAAACCGGACATCCTTATTGGGGTTTCAGGTCAAGCAGGGATCTTTAGTGAAGACGTTATTAAGGCAATGAAACAGCATTGTACTACGCCTATTATACTTCCATTAAGTAATCCTTCAAGACAAGTTGAAGCGACGCCAAGCCAAGTCATTAATTGGACCGAAGGTAATGTGATTATTGCTACAGGTAGTCCATTTGAAGCCGTGGAATACCAAGGTAAAACGTTTCCTATTGCTCAATGTAATAATAGTTATATTTTTCCCGGTATTGGTCTTGGTGTTATTTCCGCTAATATTAGTCGTATTACCGATAAAATGCTGCAAGTTTCCAGTGAAATGTTAGCGGCGGCTTCACCTTTAGCTAACAGTGGTAAAGGTGAATTATTACCTCCATTAACAGGCATAGCACAGCTGAGTAAAGAGATTGCTTTTGCTATTGCTAAAGTAGCTTATGAGCAAGGTTTCGCATTGGAGCTAACTGATGATGAGTTGCTAGAAAAAATAGAGGAAAACTTTTGGCAACCTGAATACCGTCAATATCGTAGAACGAGCTTGTAATGGGTGTATATCGTTTACTAAGTAAACCCAGCTCTGCTTAAGCGGAGTTAGGGTTACTTAGTAATCGATAGAAATAAAAGTAAAGAGCTTATTTTCAAAGTAATAATAATGTTATCTTTACTGAGATGATTAACTATTGGTTTAGGTCGCTTAATTTGAAAGTAGGGCATCAACCCAACACGCTGCATATATGGTAGATTTAGGATCTGGCATAGCTAACGTAATCGCAATAATACCTGGCCCCTCACTTAATTGAATTTTTCAGTTGCTCCATGCGCACACTTAATAAATTGTATTAATGTTCCTCAGTTGTATCAATTTTAACTCGCAGTGAATCATGAAATATTTATCATTTTATGGCTACGACTAAAGTAGAGTAAAAACAAGAAAGATTTTATGTGAAGTTTAAATAATTATTCAACGGTTTATATTAGGTGTTTACTATTATTTCGTTTATAATCGCGCCAAAATTTGTAGATGCTAGCTTGTTGATTTGGTATTTACTTAATTAGACTAAAATTTAAATTTATTAAAAGGGCTTATCATGGCTATCGAACGTACTTTTTCTATCGTAAAACCAGACGCAGTTGCTAAAAACTTCATCGGTCAAATCTACAACCGTTTTGAAACTGCAGGTCTTAAAATTGTTGCTTCTAAAATGTTACATTTAAGCCAAGAAAAAGCTGAAGGCTTCTACGCTGAACATAGCGAGCGTCCTTTCTTTGGTGCTTTAGTTGAATTTATGACTTCTGGTCCAGTAATGGTACAAGTATTAGAAGGCGAAAACGCTGTTCTTAAAAACCGTGAAATCATGGGCGCTACTAACCCAGCTGAAGCACTTGCTGGTACTATCCGTGCTGATCTTGCTGATAGCATTGACGAAAATGCGGCTCATGGCTCTGATGCTTTAGAGTCAGCTGCACGTGAAATTGCTTATTTCTTCTCTGATGAAGAAATCTGTAGCCGCACACGCTAATTTGTCGAGCGTAATTTATTGCGCTACATGGTCAGAATTAACCCTGGCCTAACAAAAGGATTTTACTGAGCAATCAGTAAAATCCTTTTTGTATTTTATGCTTGAGCTTAAAATTGCGAAATTCGCTTGAAAAGCGTACAATTCGCGACCTTATACCAAATGAAATAATGAATGAGTCAATTGGTATTATTTATTTTTCCCTATCAGTTTTGAGTACTTGTTGTATGAGCGACCCAATCGTCACAGAAAATGTCAAAGAAGTTGCTAAAGAAAGCAGCAAAATTAATCTATTAAATTTTGATCATCAAGGATTGCGAGAGTATTTTGCTTCTATTGGTGAAAAGCCTTTTAGAGCTGATCAAATTATGAAATGGATCTATCACTTTGGTTATAGTGATTTTGAGCAAATGACTAATATAAATAGAAAACTGAGGGAAAAATTACAACGTAATTGTGAAATTAAAGCACCAGAAATTTCTGAAAAGCAAGTGTCGAAAGATGGTACTATTAAATATGCTTTGGTATTGGAGGGTGGTCAAGAAGTTGAAACTGTCTGGATCCCTGAAAATGATCGCGCTACATTATGTGTATCATCACAAGTGGGTTGCGCGCTTGAATGTACTTTTTGTGCAACTGCTCAGCAAGGCTTTAATCGTAATTTATCCATGTCAGAAATTATTGGTCAAGTATGGCGAGTGGCTAATGACATTGGTGCTACCCGCATTACTGGCAAAAGGCCCATTACCAACATCGTTATGATGGGTATGGGCGAGCCGTTACTTAATATGAAAAACCTTATTCCAGCCCTTGATACCATGTTAAATGATTTGGGTTATGGTTTATCAAAGCGCCGAGTTACGGTAAGTACTTCGGGTGTTGTACCTGCACTTGATATGTTAAAAGCTAAAATTGATTGTGCCTTAGCTATCTCAATTCATGCCCCTGACAATAAGTTACGTGATGAGTTAGTACCTATTAACAAAAAATACCCATTAGAAGAATTTATCTCCGCGGCAGGTCGTTATATTGATGGCTCTAAAGCGAATAAGCAGGCGACAATCGAATATGTGATGTTAGATCGCGTTAATGACTCAACGGATCAAGCGCATGCGTTAGCGCATGTATTAAAAGGTTTACCCAGTAAAATTAATTTGATCCCTTTTAACCCTTATCCGGGCTCTCCTTATAAACGACCAAGCAATTCTCGTATAGATCGTTTTGATAAGGTTTTACAAAGCTATGGCTTAACCGTTATTACACGTAGGCCGCGTGGCGAAGATATTGATGCCGCCTGTGGCCAGTTAGCGGGTGATGTAATCGATCGTACTAAACGTACCCAAACACAAAAAAACGCGCAAACTGAAAAAAAACAGGTGAAAGCTGGAGATATTTCGGTAAAGATAGTCTGATCACGTTATTATCTTAAAATTCAGCATAATAGTATTTACCATGGTTGGTACATTAGGGATAAACCTTTGACTAAAAAACGAATTTCATCACTCATTGTTGCGTTATTATCGGTTGCATTATCAGCCTGTGTTACGCAAGAGTTTGAAAATGATGAAACACCTGTGGTGAAAAATCAAGCCAATAGAGATGATATGGCGGCAACGCGTATTTCACTCGGTTTAGGTTATTTGAGAATGGGTAATATGGCGCAAGCCAAACAAAATTTAGAAAAAGCGAAAAAATTCGCTCCCCAAATGGTGCAAGTATACACAGCGTTTGCTCATTATTATGAAACTGTTGGTGAACATGAATTAACTTTAGCGTCATTTGAGGAAGCACTGTCGCTAAGAAGTGATGATGCTGATACCTTAAATAACTATGGCGTTTACTTGTGTCGTCAAGATCAAACTGAGGCGGCAGAAAAGCAGTTGTTAAAAGCTATTGCTGTACCGAGTTATATATTGGTAAGTAAAAGTTATGAAAATTTATCATCTTGTTTTTTACAAAAAGATAATTTTGTAAAAGCAGAGATGTATTTACATAAAGCGGTTATGCATAGCCCCGGAAATTCATCTATTTTATTTCAAATGGTACGTTTACAATACGCTATGGGTGAATATACCGAAGCTAAAACATATCAACAGCGTTTTGAAAAAGTTACCCGGCGTTTTACTTCACAGTCTTTGGCTTTAGCTTATAAAGTCTATTGGAAATTAGGACAGCGTCGTACCGCTAAAAATTATGGCGGGATGTTAGTGAAAATGTACCCACAATCCTGGGAATCACAGCAATACTTATTGAATGAACTTGAATTAATTGAGGCTGATAACCTAGCTAAAAGATATAAATTAGCTCAAATTAGTGAAACGTCCACTAAATCAAAAAAACGCGTAGTGAAACTATCACCTAAAAAAGCGTTATCCGGCAATACAGCGAATAGCTCTGGTTTAGTGGAACCGGAAGTATCACATCAAAAAGTTATTCAAGCAGCGACAGTACCATTAACGACAACAAGCAATACAGTGGCTCCTTCATCTACAGCGACTTCGATGGCAATCAATGCTGCTTTGACAATGGGAAGTGTTGGAATTGTTACCCCAGTCTCTGAACAAGAACAGGCGATAGTTAGCAAAATTCCACTTAGCACGAGTGATCAAGATAAACGCGTTGTTGTTCTAGCTACCCCTAAAACTGACGAAAATAAGATAACAAAAATACTAACTACTGATAATGAAACTAATGCGGTAGCCGATAATAGCTTGATTACTGACACTAAAGCCGATGAGGTAGTGTTAACTGAAGCAGAGGTGCCGCTTGAAGATCGAGAGATATTTCACATAGCTAAAAAACCTGCTCTTATTGTAGAAGATGCGCCTAAAGTAGAAGATGCGCCTAAAGTAGAAGATGCGCCTAAAGTAGAAGATGCGTCTAAAGTAGAAGATGCGCCTAAAGTAGAAGATGCGCCTAAAGTAGAAGATGTGCCTAAAGTAGAAGATGCGCCTAAAGTAGAAGATGCGCCTAAAGTAGAGGAGTCATTAACTATTGACTCAACAGAAATCCAACAAAGTGATAGTGTTAGTAATAAAACTTCAGATATTCATGTGGTAAGTTCTGGGGATACTTTGTATGGTATCTCGATCAAATATAATATTAAGATTAAGGCGTTACGTCGTTGGAATAACCTTTCTGGTAATAAAAAAATTCATATTAATGATAAATTAAGCTTAATAGATCCTAAGACGGTGACTGAATAAATGAATAAAGAAGCTTTAACTGTCGCAAGTACCAAGCAAGTGGATGAGCTTTGTGAGGATATAGAAGTCGTTGGTCCTGGTTTAATGCTGAGCGAAGCACGAAAAAAATTATCATTAAGTGTAGAAGATGTCAGTGAAAAATTAAACTTCAAAAGAAACGTAGTCAATAATATAGAACAAGATATTTTTGACCAATCGTTGCCAGCAACCTTTAATCGTGGCTATTTACGCAATTATGCTAAATTAGTGGCAGTTGATATTGATGAAGTACTTAGCGCATATGACATGCTTGGTATTGCTGAAATACAACGTAGCGAAATGCAAAGTTTTTCTAATTTAACAGTAAAGCAAGCTGAGCATAGCCGTTTAATGTGGTTTAGTTATTTAATTGCCGCTCTTTTAGTTGGTTTGATGGTGTTATGGTGGCTACAAGAGTCAAAATTGTCAGTTAATTTATTTGATAAGCCAAAGCAAGAACAACAAATCAGTGATAATGTTAGTGATATAGCGGATGTTAATGTAGCCAAAAAGAGTGTTGAAGCGCCTGAGTCACCTAAGGCGGAAGCAACTGAATTGGATGACATAACAAAGGCTACAAGTAGCGTACAAAAAGATTTGAAACCAGCGATTTCTGAGCAAAATCTAGATGCAGTACTTGAAAATCAGATTGAAACTAAAGCCAAAGCCAAAGCTAAAACTGAACTAGTACCTGAGATCAGCACGGTGGTGTTTACTTTTTCAGGTGATTGTTGGGTTAATATTTATGATGCCACAGGTGAGAGAATTGCGTGGGGCGTTAAAAAATCAGGTTACGTTATGACTATTTCTGGTAAAGCACCGTTAAAGGTAACATTAGGTAAACCGGAATTAGCCGCGATTGCTTTTAATGGTAAGCAAGTTGATATGTCGTCTTTTAGTGTCGGTAATATTACCAAGTTTACGTTGCCGTTAAGCTCTCAGTAAATACCCTATTTAGAGTTACAAAAGAATAAATTATGTTTAAAGAATCTCCAATCATTCGTCGTAAAGCCCGTCAAATCATGGTGGGTAATGTGCCCGTTGGTGGTGATGCGCCAATTACAGTGCAATCAATGACTAATACGTTAACGACTGATGTTATTGCTACAGTGGCACAAATTAAAGCATTAGAAGCGGTTGGTGCTGACATTGTCCGCGTAAGCGTACCTACGATGGATGCTGCTGAAGCATTTCGTGAAATCAAAAAGCAAGTGGATGTTCCCTTAGTTGCGGATATTCATTTTGATTATCGTATCGCCTTAAAAGTAGCCGAATATGGTGTTGATTGCTTGCGTATAAATCCCGGTAACATTGGTAATGAAAATAGAATTCGCAGTGTGGTTGAATGCGCTCGTGATAAAAATATTCCTATTAGAATAGGCGTTAATGGCGGCTCGTTAGAAAAGGATATTCAAGAGAAATATACCGAGCCCACACCTGAAGCGTTGTTTGAATCAGCCATGCGCCATGTTGATATTCTTGATCGATTGAACTTTGATCAATTTAAAGTAAGTGTCAAAGCATCAGATGTGTTTTTGGCAGTAGAATCATATAAATTACTGGCTAAACAAATTGATAACCCATTGCATTTAGGTATCACTGAAGCGGGCGGTTTGCGCGCTGGTTCAGTTAAATCATCTGTTGGTTTAGGGCTTTTATTAGCGCAAGGTATTGGTGATACGTTACGTATTTCACTTGCCGCTGATCCTGTAGAAGAGATCAAAGTTGGTTTCGATATTTTAAAATCATTGAAATTGCGCAGTCGTGGTATTAATTTAATTGCTTGTCCTAGTTGTTCACGTCAAGAGTTTGATGTAGTTGCAACAGTAAATGCCCTTGAAGAGCGTATTGAAGACATTATGACGCCAATGGATGTATCTATTATTGGTTGTATTGTTAATGGTCCTGGTGAAGCGATGGTCTCTGATTTAGGCTTAACGGGCAGTAGTAAAAAAAGCGGTTACTACCTTGATGGTCTTCGCCAAAAAGAACGATTTGATAATACTAATTTGGTTGATCAGCTTGAGCAACGTATCCGCGCTAAAGCACATGCGATGGAAGAGCGATTAAATGAAAAAAATCAAATTGATATTAAATCAGTAGATTAATCATTTTAGGCATTATTTCTGGCATAATTATTCTCCCGTTTAAGTATGAGTAGTTATTCGCTATAATGCGCGCTGCGTAAAAATTAACACACTGTAAAGTACAGCAGAGAGAAATAAATAAGTGGCTAAAAATAAGGCGTTACAAGCAATTCGCGGTATGAATGACTGCTTGCCAAGTGAAACTAATATATGGCAAATGGTAGAATCAGTACTACGTCGAGTGGCCAGTAATTACGGTTTTGCCGAGATACGTATGCCAATCGTTGAATCAACGGCACTGTTTAAACGTTCTATTGGTGAAGTAACAGATATTGTTGAAAAAGAAATGTACACCTTTGACGATCGTAATGGCGATAGCCTAACGTTACGTCCAGAAGGTACAGCCAGTTGTGTACGCGCAGGCAACCAACATGGCCTTTTATATAACCAAGAACAACGTCTTTGGTATATGGGACCGATGTTTCGTCATGAAAGACCACAAAAAGGTCGTTACCGCCAATTTCATCAATTTGGCTTAGAAGCCTTTGGTATTGCAACACCAGACATTGACGCTGAAATTATTTTATTAACTTCTCGCTTATGGCGGGAACTTGGCATCAATGAATTTGTCACACTAGAGTTGAACTCGTTAGGTAGCAATGAAGAACGTGCTAATTATCGTGATGCATTGATTGAGTATTTAACTGAGCGTGAAGAATTACTTGATGAAGATTCTAAACGTCGTATGCATACTAATCCGCTTAGAGTGTTAGATAGTAAAAACCCCAAAGTACAAGAAGCATTAACGGACGCACCAAAATTATCAGATTACTTTGGTGAAGAAACACAAGAACATTTTACTAGCCTTTGTGCACGGTTAGATGCAGCGGGAATTAAGTATGTGTTAAATGAACGTTTAGTCCGTGGTTTAGATTATTATAACCGGACTGTTTTTGAATGGGTAACTGACAGTTTAGGAGCACAAGGTACTGTTTGTGCTGGTGGTAGGTATGATGGCTTAGTAGAGCAGCTTGGTGGTAAAGCAACGCCAGCCTTTGGTTTTGCTTTGGGTATTGAACGTTTAGTGCTGATGTTAACTGAGTTAGATAAAGTAACCAATGTACGCCCACAAGTTGATGTGTATGTGGTGATTTTAGGTGACGATGCACAAATTGCAGCGAACCAATTAGCAGAACAATGGCGAGATCAAGTACCTGATATTCGTTTGCAATGTCACTGTGGTGGCGGCAATATGAAAAAACAATTAAAGCGTGCAGATAAGTCAGGTGCACAAATCGCGTTAATATTAGGTGATAACGAAATTGCTGAGCAACAGGTTATGGTTAAATATTTGCGTGGACAACAAGAACAACAAAGCTTGGCATTTGAGAAAATTCCAAGTTTATTAACGACATTAATTTAAGACATTTAGTCGAAGGTGAAGAAGTGGATATTTATCAAACAGAAGAACAACAAGTAGAAGCGATCAAAGGTTACTGGGAAGAAAATGGCAATATGATTATTGCTGGTATTGTTTTAGGTTTTGTTGGCTTTATCGGTTTTAACTACTACAAAGATAATAAACTTGCTGATGAATTGGCTATTTCAAATAGCTATCAAACACTAATGGAAAATAGTGCGACAGATAAACAAGCATTTAGTGAAAATGCAGAAAAATTTATCAAAGAAAACTCCACGACGAGTTATGCGTCATTAACGGCATTAGCATTAGCTAAAGAAGCGGCAAGCAAAAAAGATTGGGCCGTTGCACAAGCACAGTTAAAAGCAGCTATTGAAAGTGCACCCACTGATGGTATTAAAGGTATTGCTAGCTTACGTTTAGCACGTGTTCAAATTCAGTTAGAGCAATATGAACAAGCATTTGCCACGTTAGCTAAACCATTACCGGAATCATTCACTGCAGCTATTGAAGAAATAAAAGGTGATACCTATTTATTACAAGGAAAAAATGAATTAGCACGTAATTCTTACCAAGTTGCTATTGCAGCTGATGGTCTAGCGAGTAGCCCAAGCTTGCAAATGAAGTTAGATGATTTAGCGACGGCTGTTAATTTAACTTCTATAGTTCCCACTGCTAAGTAAATAAGGTTGTTCAATGGTATTATTTAATAAACAGGCTAGTCAGCGCTTTTTAACCAATTACAAAAATATGCTAGCCGTGCTTTTATTGTCTAGCGCTTTATTTAGCTGTTCATCTACAGATGAAGAGGAAGATACTAGTGATTTAGTTGCTGAACTTAGTGAAATTAATCAGCAGTTTGAACCAAATATTTTATGGGAAGAAAGCGTTGGTGATGGCAGTGAAGATTTCTTTTCTCGCCTTAAGCCTGTCGTTGCCTATAATACCGTATATAGTGCTAGCCGAGCCGGTGATGTTTTTGCCTTTGACGTAAAAACGGGCAAAGAGCTTTGGAATGTTGACTTAAGTGATGTTGATAATGATCGTAGCTTTTGGGATAGCCGACTTTCCGCAATGCTTTCAGGTGGTCCTATTGCGGGTTTAAATAAAATTTTTATTGGCAGTGAAAAGGGCAAGTTTTATGCTTTAGATGCGCAATCGGGTGAGCTTGTTTGGCAAGCGGATATTAAAGGTGAAATTATATCTGCACCAGCGGTTGATTCTGGTGTTGTCGTGGTAAACACTGCATCCGGTATTATGAAAGCGTTTAATGCTGACAATGGTGAAGAGTTATGGAAAATAGAGCAAGATGTTCCTGCGTTAACATTACGCGGTATTAGTCAGCCAGTAATAGCATCGGGTGGTGTTATCGTCGGTACTGGTAAAGGTGGCGTTAATGTTTACTTATTAAATAAAGGTCAGCAAGGTTGGTCAACTGAAATAGGAGAACCTGCGGGTTCAACTGAACTTGAACGCGTTATTGATGTTGATTCATCTCCTGTTGTTTTTGGTGATAAAGTTTATGCCATCTCTTCACGAGGTAACTTAGCTGCCATAGAATTGAAAAGTGGTCGAGTATTGTGGAAACGTCAATATTCATCATATCGTCAAATTTCGATTTATCGTAATACTATTTTCTTAACCAATTTACGCGGCCATGTTTATGCTATTGATAGAGTAAATGGTATTGAGCGCTGGAGTAACTTAGTGCTTACTAATCGTGGTGTTACGGGTCCCGCTGTTATTGATAATTATGTTGTAGTTGGCGATTTTGAAGGCTATTTACATTGGTTAGACCAAGAAAGCGGTGAGATTGTTGCTCGACATGAAGTTGATAGTAGTGGCATACACTCAACACCAACAGTGGTTGATAACATTTTATATAGCCAATCACGAGATGGTGATTTACAGGCCATTGAAACACCTGAAATAGTTGTCACAGAAAAGTAAATCTAATTACTTTTTATTGATTTTTTAGACTAAAATTATATACGGCTCCTATTGGAGCCGTTGCTTGTTTTTATATTATATAAATAGCCTTATTCCGTTCTTCTATTAATACTAGAACTAGGTATTTATTTCACTTTTGAGGTTTTCATGCTTCCTGTTGTTGCCCTAGTTGGCCGCCCAAATGTTGGTAAATCAACGTTATTTAATCGCTTAACCCGCTCTAGAAACGCTTTAGTTGCTGATTATCCTGGCTTAACTCGCGATCGCCAGTATGGCCAAGCAGAGGTTGAAGAACATCCCTTTATTGTTATTGATACGGGCGGTATTAATGGTGATGAAGAAGGTATTGATTTACTTATGGCTGAACAATCGTTGACGGCTATTGACGAGGCTGATGCGGTATTGTTTTTAGTAGATGCCCGTGATGGTTTAACGTCAGCTGATTATGGTATTGCTGATTATTTACGTAAACAAGACAAAAAAATATTTCTAGTCGCTAATAAGGTTGATGGCATAGATGCCGATTCGGCAGTCGCTGAATTTTATGCGCTAAGTCTTGGTGAAGAAGTGCATAAAATTGCCGCAGCCCATGGTCGTGGCGTAACGCAATTGCTTACCTTAGCACTTACTCCTCATATTGAAGCATTGGGTCAACCTAAAGCAGCTGATGGTGAAGAGGGGGAGTTTGATGGTGACTATGAACGTGAACTTAGCGAAGCAGAACTTGAGAAACAAATTGAAGAAGCACCAAAAGAAAACGATACCATTAAACTGGCTATTATCGGTAAACCTAATGTCGGTAAATCAACCTTAACTAATCGTATTTTAGGCGAAGAACGTGTCGTTGTTTTTGATGCACCAGGCACGACTCGCGATAGTGTTTATATTCCGATGGAACATAATGGTCGCTCCTATACCTTAATTGATACCGCAGGAATTCGTCGTCGTAAAAATGTTACTGATGTAGTAGAAAAATTCTCAGTGATCAAAACATTGCGTGCAATTGAAGACGCTAATGTCTGTTTATTATTAATTGATGCACGTGAAGGTATCAGTGATCAAGATTTAAGTTTGCTCGGATTTATTTTAGAATCTGGCCGTTCATTGGTGTTAGCGGTTAATAAGTGGGATGGATTAGAAGAGCATGCTAAAGATAGAATTAAAACTGAGCTTGATAGACGTTTAGGTTTTATTGATTTTGCTAAAATTCACTTTATTTCAGCGTTGCATGGTACTGGTGTTGGTCATTTGTATGCGTCTGTAGAAGAGGCATTTGTGAGTGCAACCAAGCGTATATCTACCGCGATGGTAACTAAAATATTAGATATGGCAGCATTTGATCATCAACCGCCTATGCATAATGGTCGTCGTATTAAATTAAAGTATGCTCACGCAGGCGGGTATAACCCACCTATTATTGTTATTCATGGTAACTTAGCTAAAAAATTACCTCAGTCATACAAACGCTATTTAATGAATTACTACCGTAAATCATTAAAAATTATGGGTACCCCAATTCGTATTGAATTTAGAGAGACCTCAAATCCATTTGCAGGTAAGAAAAAACTAAATTATACCGAACAAAAGAAAATAGCGAGAGCAACTCAGGGCTATAATAAAGATAAAAAGTAATAAGTAATAAGTAATGAGTGTTCAGTTACGAGTGATTAGTGGCGAGTGATTAGTGGCGAGTGAATAGTAGCGAGTTGCGAAGAGACATCAATCTGTTGTTGCCTCTTTATATCTCGAAACTCGCGGCTCGTAACTTCACTCTATTGTTGTGTCTTCGTATCTCGAAACTCGCGGCTCGTAACTTCACTCTATTGTTGTGTCTTCGTATCTCGAAACTCGCGGCTCGTAACTTCACTCTATTGTTGTGTCTTCGTATCTCGAAACTCGCGGCTCGTAACTTCACTCTATTGTTGTGTCTTCGTATCTCGAAACTCGGTGAAGGTCTGGGTAAAACACTTAGCTAAGTTTTACATTCCAGGGCAATAATGTTTCGATATCAAGTGCAGAGTTGGTCAATTGCTCTAGGCAATGCATGAGATAGTCGAATGGTATTAATCCATT
>NZ_QOLD01000082.1 GCF_003333305.1 Candidatus Colwellia aromaticivorans
ACTTAGTTTATTTAATATTGCTTCTTTAAATTGGCTTGAATGCCTTTGATAGTACACTGTTGTTAACTTACCGCTCCCTGTTTATTTACTAAATTAATTGAGGCGACAACAATCCTGACACAGGGGGTATTCAATCGAATACACTCATAAGATCCATCGACTAATAGACTTTCTAGGGTCACTTACAATTAATAAAAAAATCTGAGAGTTAACTTACAGTCTAAATATTAAGTTTCATATAAAATAACATGCCTATGCAGTTAGCTCAGGAAGAGCATGAAAAATCGGCTAATGTGACACTTAACACTTAAATAACCTAACTTTATGGGTTCAGTGTAACTTGAACTATCTATTCATAAAGTTCACTGCTCTTATTGTCACACCACCTGAGTTATGTGCATAGGCATGTAAAATAATAAATCTGTTGTGGAATAATTATATGACCGAAAATCAATACAAGATCGAACCCTCAAACATCAGCTGGTAAATGGGTTGGTATGTAGTAATCCTTTCGAAGTATTCCTTCGCTGTTTGATGTAAAAATTGAGTCGGCAATTTTATACGTTGCTAATTTTAGGCTTTAAAAATAGCTTAGGAATTTTTATGGATCTGGAAACGAATACTATGATTGGTTTGTTTATAGCGGGTTGAATGGTATTGACAACTTTTGTATCTGTAAACTCTAAACAAAAACAATTAAATAATCTTGATGATACAATACTTCACTTCGATAATTTAGAGCGTGTATGCAACCTTCAACAGGATAACCATGTTTTAAAAGATATTCAAAGTGCTTTAAAGTTCTCAATGTCTACTTTTACAAGAGAGAAAATAAGGGGTGTTTATATTACAAAGAATACTGATACTGAGTACAATTTTAAAAGGCCATATTATCATGGGGGTTCTTCTGAAGGCAAAAAGATAGGACATATTGATATTTATAAAGTTAGTTAATGCTTTAGGTTGCCTTTATAACTATAATTACTGAGCTTTATTATATTTATAGATAACGAAGTTGTTACAATTAATTTTAGGACTCAAATAATGAATACATTACAAGTAGGCGATACAGCTCCAGCCTTCACTCTCCCTGATCAAGATGACAACCCTGTATCTCTAAATGACTATATTGGGTCAAATGGAAAACAAGTATTAGTTTACTTTTATCCAAAAGCAATGACACCCGGATGCACAGTTCAAGCACAAGGTCTTCGCGATACTAAACAACAATTAAACGATTTAAACACGGTAGTTTTCGGTATATCCCCTGACGAGCCAAAGCGCTTAGCTAAATTTTGTCAGCGTGATGAATTGAACTTCACCTTGTTATCTGATGTAGATCACAAAGTTGCCGATGATTTTGGTGTTTGGGGCTTAAAGAAATTTATGGGTAAAGAATACGATGGTATACACCGCTTAAGCTTTTTAATTGGCTTAGATGGGAAAATTAGCCATGTATTTAATAAATTCAAAACCAAAGATCATCATCAAGTAGTACTAGATGTATTAAATGAATTAACTAAATAATGTGAATAATAACGGTAAGTGAGCTTTATACTTACCGTTATTATATTCAAAAATATCGTTAACAGTTACGCCTCTTGTTCTGTCTGCGTAGTAGAAGTCCACGCATTAATGACAGCCTTCACTAATGTCGCTAATGGAATAGCAAAAAACACTCCCCAAAAGCCCCATAACCCGCCAAAAAATATAACCGCTATGATAATAGTGACAGGGTGTAAATTAACCGCTTCAGAAAACAATAATGGCACAATAACATTACCATCAAGTGCTTGAATGATACCATATGCCAACATCACATAGCCTAACTCATTACTATAACCAAATTGAAACAAGGCAACTAAAAAGACAGGAATAGTGATTACAGTCGCACCTACATAAGGTACTAATACTGACAAACCAACCAATACCCCTAATAAAACGGCATATTGTAAATCAAGGAGAATAAAAGCAATGGTTGTTGAAATACCAACAATTAAAATCTCAATCACTTTGCCACGAATATAGTTCATTATTTGCTGATTCATTTCCTTACCAACTTGTATCGCCATACGGCGCTCTTTTGGGAAAAAAACAGCCACACTAGCCAATAAGTCACTTTTATCTTTAAGAAAGAAAAACACCATTAAGGGCACTAAAATGAGATAAATCATTATAGCAACTATGTCAGAGATAGAATTTAAAGAGGCCGTTAGCGCTAACTCCCCCCACTCAAGCAGTTTTTCTTTTACTGCAGCAATAAACGTTTCTATTTGCGATGCTTGAATAATATCAGGGTATTGTTCAGGTAACGTTAATAAATACTGCTGACCTTGAGAGATCATATGCGGTACTTCTTGCAATAGACTACTACTTTGTTTCCAGATAATAGGCATTAATCCAAACATTGAAATTAACGAAATACCGACAAAAGTAGCCACGACGAAGGCCGTCGCTCCCGTACGAGATAAGTTAAGGTTTACCATTTTATTTACAGGTAAATCTAATAAGAAAGCTATCGCCAAGGCAACTAATACTGGCATAAGTAGTTGACTAAACAAGGCAATAAATAAAAATGAACATGCCAAAATCAGCACTAATGTCACCGCATGAGGATCTGAAAAATGACGTGTATACCAGTTGCGGAACAACTTAAACATATTTATCCTATTTTAAAATTGAGATTAGTTTTATTTACTTGATATGGTAATTTTAACCCTACCATTGTCAATAAGACTTTGGTTATAACTGTAACCCAGCTTGTTAAGTAGTTTGGGGATATCTTCAATTGAACCTTTATCCGCAATGGTTAAAAGACAAATATCACCCTTTTGCATTTTTTTTAATTGTAAACGTAAATTAACCAATGGCAGAGGGCATTTCTCATCACTGGCATCATATTCAAAGATCATTTTATATTTCTTTACCTATTTGCTTTTTTTTAACAAGGTAATCTGAGACAATTATCGCTGACATACTATCTTAAGTGCTGTCATTAAAATAGCAGGAAATAAAACTAAATGAGTAGCTTAGCTAAAAAGCCTAACTTAAAAGAAATTAACGCCCTTAAAAAAAAATTAAATTGGGGAGATGTTCCTGCAATCTATAGCTTAGTGGCCTCATCATTAAGTGAATTAGACGGTATTTTATCTCATGGATTTGATAGTGCCTATAAAACTATTTTAGATCGTAACACATGGAATTTGCAGGCATTAAATGGCTATAGAGATAGCGATGGTAATATACAGGTAAAAATTAAGCCTAAATTAATTTTACGCCATGATTATAATGATATGGGCTATGAGTTACTTTGCTACCCTATCGTTGATGGTGAGCGAATTAACCATCCGTTAGTGCGAGAGCATACATGCCCTTTTCAAACATGGCTGCCAGAAAGCATGCGTATGCTTTTTAGAATAAATAGCTTAGTTGCCTTTTCAATATTTACTTACCAAAATGGCGATGAAGCAGACTTAGCTTTAATCAAATATGCTTATTATAGCGTTGAAAAATTAATTAAAATATTATCCGAATCTTTTGAGCTTGTTGAGGTCGAAGGTTATAGCATTGCCGAATTCTATCAAGAAATTGATCGAAGAAATGGCAACATACTAAATAGCGATGTCACTCAAAAGCCTTCTGAGAATTAATTTTTTATTTTCATATTCTTTTAACCCTCTATTTTATTTATGCTCTTTATTTAATAACAGGAAACCGTATTGTTTAATATTAAGCCATTTTTTCTTGCTTGTGCATTAACAGTAGTGATTGCAAGTTCATGCTCTTTTAATGTTGAGGCCAATGGTCAGAATAATAAAAACAAACTTCCCGAAATAGGTATTTCAGGCTTTAGTGTCCTTTCTTTAGAGAAAGAACGACAAATAGGCCAAGCCATGATGCGCCAATTACGCGCTAGCCAACCACTAATTCAAGACCCTGTATTAATAGAATATATTAACCATTTAGGTAATCAATTAGTTAAAAATGCCCAAGATGTTAATTACGCCTTTAAGTTTTTTTTAATCAATAATAATGAACTCAATGCCTTTGCTTTTTTTGGTGGTCATGTTGGCATTCATAGTGGTCTTTTAACGACAGCAGATACTGAAAGTGAACTTGCTTCTGTCATTGCTCATGAAATTTCTCATGTTACTCAACGTCATTTAGCACGCAGGATAGAATCCCAGAGTAGAAGCCAAACATTATCAATGGCAGGAATGGTATCTGGAATATTATTAGCATTAGTAAACCCTACTGTTGGCATGGCAGCATTGAGTGCATCGATGGCGGCATCACAACAAGCTAGTATCAACTATACCCGTGGCAATGAAAAAGAAGCAGATAGAGTTGGTATTGCACTATTAGCGAACAGTAACTTTGACCCTCAAGGCGCACCAAGCTTTTTTAGTAAAATGTCCGCAAAGTATCGCTATGCAAGCAAGCCGCCTGCAATGTTATTAACTCACCCATTGCCAGAGTCTCGTATTGCCGATGCGAGACAACGCGCGCACAACTATCCCGTTAGACAGCTAGCACCAAGCTTACAGTTTGAATTAGCTAAATCTAGAATTCAAGCGCGTTATCAAGCTAAGCCAAAACAGAGTATAAGTTATTTCAAAGAACAATTGAGTAAGAAAAAATATAGGTTAAAAGCTGCAGCCGAATACGGATTAGCAGTATCTTATCTTGAAAATAAACAATATCATTCAGCTAAAACACTGCTTGAATCTTTACTAAAGCAGGATAAACATAACCTGTTTTATATCGATGTACTTACCGATGTTTATTTGGCATTGAAAGAGTATGATAAAGCATTAACACTTTTGGCCAACTTAGCTTTATATATGCCTAATAATCAAGTTATCAGCTTAAATTATGGTAACGCGTTATTGAGTGCAGGCAAATATGAGCAAGCAGAGACGGTATTACAAGACTTTTTACTCGTGAATTCAGGTAACTTCATTGCCTATGATTTATTAACCACCGTTTATCGAAAGCAAGATAAAAAAGGCTTAATGCATACAGCTAAAGCTGAAGTATTAGCTTTGTTAGGTGCCTACAGCAAAGCTGTTGATGAATTACAAACCAGCTATAGCTTAGTAGAAGAACAACCATTACTACAAAAACGGATAAAAGCACGCATTTTACAATTTCAAGAACAAGAGAATAAGTTAAAACGCTTATAGGCAATTGTACGTATTCACCATTAATTATTAAACTTTACTAAAAGAAACAAACTTATGTTAACTATTTATCACAACCCAAGATGCTCTAAAAGTCGTCAAACACTAGAGTTAATCCAACAAAACTCGGCTAAAGAACTTACCATTGTTGAATACCTTAAACAGCCGCTAACACAAGTAGAGATTACACAGCTTTTATCGCTACTCTCATGTAAACCTAGTGATATGATGAGGGTAAAAGATCCTGAATTCAAAGAGCAAAGCTTAGCAAATGCGAGTGACGAGCAATTAATTGATGCAATGGTTACTACACCAAAGCTTATTGAGCGTCCAATTGTTAGTGATGGCAATAGAGCAATTATTGGTCGTCCACCAGAAAATGTTTTGGCTTTATGCTAATTAAATAGGTAATAGCGAACAAATGAACAAACAAAAAATATCCACCAACAATTTGAAAAAAATAGCACTCTTTGGCTATTTTTCTTTACTTTTTTTTATGCCTTTATGGTTATTAGTATTATCTCCTAGTGAGGGTTTAAGTGCTTCAACAACGTTATTACTCTTTGTTTTACCATTACTATTTCCGTTAAAAGGGCTATTACAAGGCAATCCATTTACCTATGCTTGGGCAAACTTTATTGTACTTATTTATTTTTTACATAGTTTAACCACATTATGGGTATTACCAAACGATAGGGTTTGGGCAGTATTAGAGCTGATTTTTGCCACTATGATGTTTTTAGGCTGTAGCTATTATGCGAAATATAGAGGACAAGAGCTCGGTCTTAGTATTCGAAAAAAGAAAGAAGATAAATAAAGCCTTACGGCTATGATTAAACACCTGTTATTCATATACCCAAAAAACATCAAGATGAAGGGTTTATCTTGAATGATAAATGCCTTGGGTAAATAAATCACTCGTTGATATAACAGTTTTATTAAAAAGGATAACCATGAATAAAGAAATTGAAATTCAAGCAGCAGTCTTTCGCCGCTTATTAGCCCACTTAGATAACCGTAAAGATGTACAAAATATAGAGCTTATGAACCTAGCAGGCTTTTGTCGAAATTGTTTTAGTAAATGGACGGTAGCGGAAGCTGAGAAGCTAGGTGTTAACGTTGATATTGATACTGCTCGCGAGCAAGTTTACGGCATGCCCTATAGTGAATGGAAAGAAAAGCATCAACTACCTGCCACTGAAGAACAATTAGCAAAATTTAATGCCGTAAATAAAAGCTAAGTAATCAAGACCTGAAAGTGGAAATTCAACGTTCATCAAGTGAATGATGTTCAATGAAATTCCGCTACTTCTTCTTCAGTTAAATTACGCCACTCACCCGGCGTTAAATCTGCTAATTTAAGTGTGCCAATTTGCTCTCGATGTAAACCAATAACTCTATTTCCTACTGCTGCAAACATTCGTTTAACTTGATGATATCTACCTTCCGTTATGGTTAACAGTACTTCGTTATCAACGTCGGTATCAGTCACTAATGCTAAAATAGCCGGTTTAGTTAAAGATGATTCACCTTGTAATTGTATGCCTTGGGTAAACTGTTCAATAAGTGCAATTGACTTTTCAACGGTGATTGGATTTCTAAGCCATACCCGATAAATTTTTTGGCATTCTTTTTTAGGTGAAATAACATTGTGCGACCAACGGCCATCGTCTGTAATTAGTACTAAGCCTGTGGTATCGGCGTCCAAACGCCCTGCAATGTGCAAATCAAACGCTTTATCAACATCAAGAAAATTTAATACTGATGGATAGCCTTCATCAACATTAGAGCAAATGGTATCGGCTACTTTGTGTAACATAAAATAACGTGAACCACGAGCTGTTAACGTTTGACCATCAATTTCAATGTTATTATTTTCATGTACCTGCATAGCGGGATTTTTTGCAATGTCGCCATTAACCCTAACTTCACCACTTTTAAGTAACTTTTTTGCTTCACTTCGTGTTAATTCAGTACTTTTACAAATAAATTTATCTAATCGCAATATTTAAGTCCTCTAGCTTATTCACTTGCCTCAACCCAAAACCAAAAACCTTGATCAAGTAACTCTATCATTAAGATAAGAAATTGTTCATTGTCATACCATGGTGCTAATTCATCTGAGGTGACGATGGATTGATCGCATAATAATTTAATCACAGGAACAATATCGCTAGAAACGTTCTTCTGCTCACCATTGATATAAAAAACACCGTCGTTAATCGTGTCTTCAAAATAAAACGCTCTAAGTCCACCTAAACGCTTAATACTATGAATAGTGAGTAACTGTGACACTTCATCACGAGCAAACGGCTCATCACTGGGCATTAAGTCTAATTCATGCTTGGCATTGGTTAAAAATTTACCAACAAAGCTTTTAAACACTTGTTCATTTTCAAGTAGGTTGCTTAACTGACTTTTAAGACTATGGTAATCATTATTAGTAATTTCTCCGCTATGAGTGATGGCTTGACGATCGGTATCTTCAAGTAGCTCGGTTCCCAATTCATTATCAATAAGGTGATCGGCTAATGCGCTTAATAAGCTCACAGTGGAATTTGCGCGAAATCCAACAGAAAAACTCATTGATGGCTCTAATGCAATACCTTCATGGGGAAAGCCAGGGGGAATATAAAGAATATCTCCGGGCTCTAATTCAACATCAATAATCGCTTCGAATGCTTCAACATGCAGCAGCGCCTCATGGGCAATCACTTCGGTCTGTTTACTATTAGCACCAACACGCCAATGACGCTTGCCTGAGCCTTGACAAATAAATACATCATAATTATCAACGTGAGGACCAACGCCACCACCAGCAGTAGCAAAACTAGCCATTAAGTCATCCAATCGCCAGTGAGGAATAAATCGAAAAGGCTCAATTATTTCTGCCGCTTCTTCGCTAAAGTTATCCAAGGCTTGTACCACTAATGACCAGTTGTTATCGCCAAGATGCTCATACTTTTCAAATGGACCAAATTCAGCTTGCCATTCATCGCCATTTTTATACACCAAACGCGACTCTACCGCCTCTTCCATCGCTAAACCGGCTAATTCATCAGGTAATATTGGGTCGACAAAGTTTTTAAATCCCTGTTTAATGACAACAGGCTTCTTCTGCCAATATTGTGTTAAGAATTCATTTTGACTCATTTGGTTTAAATCTAAGGTAAACATATTTTTATCTAACCTGTATTAATATTAATCGTCACTCATAACGCCATGTTAACAATTTTACGCAACCGACATACCCGCAATTTGATGCCAAAAACCATTACACTCTTTATCAGTTTCTAAAGAATACGTTTTAGGCGTAAGTAATTGCGCTTTAAATTTGTCTAGTTGAGTAAAGGCTTGTTCACTATCGGCACTGATACGAATAATATCAACACCCATGTCGTTAAGCTGAGCAACTTCATTAATTAGATTATACTGGTAAGCAGACATAGTTTGAATGCCATTTAACACAAAAACTTGTTCTCCTTCTCGCGAATTCATTTTTCGACCCTGCGGATAGTTAATACAACAGTACTTACAATCATCTTTTGGCCTATCTTCTGAGCGTGCAGTAAAGCAACGAGCGGAATAAGCAAGGGGCAAATAACCCCATGAAAACACTTCACATTCAAATTTATCACGAATGTTTTCGTCAACAGCTTGGGTTAACATTGTTTTTAACCAATCACCCGAAAGCTCTACAGGCATTAACCAGCGCATCATTCCTTGTTTAAGCAGTACTTTTAACGTAGATACGTTATAGCAATTAATCGCTGGGCCTGCGACAAAGGGCATGTTTAAGTCATGCATAATTTGTACAGCACTTAAATCATTGGCTTCTACTAAAAGATCACCGTTATCACAGAGTTTTTTTAAGGTAACGATCTCAGCCGGAGATTCTAGTAATGTCATCGTTGAAATAACGATTTGTTTATTGGTATCACGGGCCAATTCTCGGCCTAATCCTAACCAGTCTTTTGCTCTTAATTCTCGACGCTTTGAACAGACTGTTTCACCGAGATAAATAATATCGGCGCTAGAGTGTTTTGCTTGTTGATAAAATTGTTCAACATCTGTTTTTGGCCAAAAAAACAAATTTGGCCCAAGAGAGAATTTCATAGTTTTTCCTAAATATTTAAAGTTATCGCTAACCTGATCGTTATTCAGCTTTAAGATATATACCCGCTCCACTTGAAGATGCTCGTTTCAGGAAGTCTGAGCGATTCATAATCAAGACACATTTTTTTATTAAGGGTTATTCCCTTAAAAAGAAATGTAACGTAGAGTATGGTTTGCTCAGCCTTCCCCAAGGGGCTGGTTTAGAAACGCTTTATACTGCGTTATTGATTTTGAGAAGGGAATAACCATTCTCCTCAATCAATGCCTTGCCTAAAGGCGTTTCTAATTCCAGCTGAATCCTGCATCTTCAAATGGAACGGGTATATGGTTCAATTTAAAGGAAGAAGCACGGAGTTGACGCCAGTCATTACTCCGTACATCCTGTACTCCACCTTGCAGGCCACCCTTCGGGTGTTCAAATTATTTCCCGAAGAATTTGTGAGTACTTCTGACAAATAAATTGGGTAATACAACGACAAGATGAAAGACGATTATTGCCATTTACGGTGATATGCACCTAACGTGGTCTGTGAACCTTCAGATAAATTGGCTAAGGTTTGCATCCAAGCACCATCAACTTGAAAGTTATCTGGATTTTTTTTACATCGATCAAGTGCCATACGCCACGTTTTAGTTACTTGTTCAACATAGGCAGGGCTACGTTGACGACCTTCAATTTTAACCGACACGATGCCCATGGCCATTAGATCTGGAATCAGCTCTAAAGTATTTAAGCTCGTTGGTTCTTCAAGTGCATGATAAACATCACCGTCAACGTCAAAACGCCCTTTACACAAGGTTGGATAACCAGCATTTTCATCTTTTTGATACCTGTCTATCAGCACATTATTTAACCGTGATTCCAATCCTTGCTCAGTTTCTTGCCAACGCACATATTTAGCCGGAGAACATGCTCCTACCGTATTAGGAGACTCACCCGTCATATAAGAAGATAAGTAACAACGCCCTTCTGCCATTATGCATAAACTGCCAAAAGCAAATACTTCTAGCGGAACAGGGCTAGTTTTAGCGAGTTGTCTCACTTGTTGCACTGACAATACGCGCGGTAGTACTACGCGATTTACATCAAAATTATTTTTAAAAAACTTAATGGCTTCTAGATTAGTCGTTGATGCTTGTACCGACACATGTCGTTCAACATCAGGATATTTATTCGCGGCGTAATCAAGTACACCTAAATCAGCGATAATTAACGCATCAGTCCCCATAGCAACCGCATTATCCACGGCTCTTTTCCAACGATCTTCACCATTAGCATGGGCAAAGGTATTTATGGCAACATGTAGCTTTTTACCTCGTTCATGCACATAATCAGCAGCTTTTGCTAATTTACCATCATTAAAGTTAAGGCCAGCAAAATGACGCGCATTGGTATCGTCTTTTAAACCAATATAAACCGCATCTGCGCCATTATCTATGGCGGTTTTCAAGGCAGGTAAATTACCCGCCGGACACAATAGCTCCACAAAAAACTCCAATCTAAATTGTAATCAAAACTGAATGAACAAGATGAAAAACTTACTCGATAGTCTATGGGTTTATCTGTAGGGCTTTATTGATATGTATTAAAGAAAACTTGATCTAGGGCAGCAAAGTTTATTAACCGACTGGTAAACTGTGAAAATACTAATCAATACAAGTTAAGTCTAGGTGCTAAAACGTGTTCAAATTGTCCTCATTACCTCAAGCGGCTGTTAGCTTAATCCCCGATAACTTAATTTCCAATAACAAGCAAACGATAGGAAGGGTCCCACTCAAATTACGTTCGCGCATGATAGACATAATGCCTAAAATATTACGCCCTAGCCTACGTTTATTACCATTTTCAGCACAGAAAGCACTGTTATTACCGGCATTATCTTCTGTTTTTCAAGAGCCTATTGAAGACGGTGATTTTGAGTTTTTACAAGATAAATGGTTAAAAATCTCTATTATCGATTTAGACTTAAATTGGTGGCTAAGTTTTGATAAAGACAAGTTGGTAATGGCATCGATGAATGAATTGATTGCCAGTAAACTAACTGAAGATGTGAGCTTTAGTGCTACCGGTGATGATTTAATATTGATTGCTGGGCGCAAACAAGATCCCGATACTTTATTCTTTCAGCGCCGTTTAAAGATTGAAGGCGATACTGAACTGGGATTAGAAGTTAAAAATTTAATCGATGCTATCGACATTGACCAACTCCCAAGTTCAGTGCATTCTTTAGTCGCTTTTAGTGCTGATTTTTTACAAAATACCCGTGATGAATTAGTAAATTTATAAAGCTTATAAACTCGCCGCGTAGGCTCTAGCTTTAGCTAAATCTTCAGGTGTATCAACACCTTCAACGGGCACATTAGTTTTTGCTACAGCAACATGAATGTTCTCACCCTGATAAAGTACTCGCAATTGTTCAAGCGCTTCAACTTGCTCTAATTGGCTTGTTGGCCAATTAACATAATCTTTAATAAAACCGGCACGATAAGCATATATACCAACATGACGTAAATAAAACTCACCTATCTCTTTTATCTGATCGTTATTAAGAAAACGGTTACGATCATAAGGAATTGTCGCTCGGCTAAAATAAAGAGCATAACCATCTTTGTCGGTTATCACTTTCACCGCGTTAGCATTAAAAGCTTCTTCAACTGAGTCGATATTAATCGCTAGAGTCGACATACGAGAAATTTTACGTCCTCGATTAACAATATCACGAGAGGTATCATCCGTAGCGTTATTATGTTGATGTGCCAAGTTACTCGCCACTTGCGCAATATTCTCTGGTGGAATAAAAGGTTCATCTCCTTGTACGTTAACAATGATTTCATCATCACTAAACTGATATTGCTCCATCACCTCAGCCAAACGTTCAGTGCCTGATTGGTGATCTGCACGCGTTTTACACACTTCACCACCAAAGGCTTTTACAATTTGTTCTACTTCATCGTTATCGGTTGCGACAATCACTTTACTCGCACCGCTGAGTTGCGCTTTTTCAACAACCCATTGGATCATAGGCTTACCGCCAATATCCGCTAAAACTTTTCCCGGTAAACGAGATGATTGATAACGCGCAGGAATCACAACAATAAAAGAGCTATCCGTATTGGTCAGAGTAGCATTTGCCAAAGTAGCACCAGTCATATGTTTATGATTCCTGTTCAGCGGTGTCATTATCAATAGCTATGTGACGTGCTTCATTTTCTAACAGCACAGGTATATCTCTATCTATTGCATAAGCTAATTTATCAAATTTACAAATAAGCTCTTGTTGAGCTTTATCATAATCAAGCTTACCTTTACACACTGGGCAAGCCAATATTTCCATTAATTTTGTATCGAAAGCCATTGTTTTATTCTCTTTGTTGTATTTTATTAGTGCTTGTTAGTTAGTTAGTTAGTTAGTTAGTTAGTTAGTTACGATGCTAACTGCTTAATATGTTGTATTAATACTTGTTCATCTTGTTCAGAAAACTGCGCATCAACGGGCAGATACCACCAGTTATCTTTTGCGAATGCTTGACATTTTACCGCATCTTTCTCAGTCATTAATAGCGGTAAATCATTTTTAAATTGATTAAAGTCATTAGGCGTGAAGTTTTTATGATCAATAAAACCTTGCTGTTTTACTAAATTAAAACCTAAGCTCTGTAAGGTATCAAAAAAACGTTGTGGTGAGCCAATACCCGCAATCGCATTTACCTCTACATGATTAGCTAAAAACTCAGTTAAGCTAATCTCTTTATCTGTTTGAATATGACGTAACTTAGTCGCCACTAAGGTCATTAATGATGATTTATCTCTTATCTGACAATCACCATCTCTCGTATTACATTCACCATTAAAAATAACAACATCTGCATTATTCAACCGCGACTTACTTTCTCGTAAAGGGCCTGCTGGTAATAGTAACCCGTTACCAAAAAGACGTTTACCATCAACCACTATTAATTCTAGATCCCGTTGTAAACGATAATGCTGCAAACCATCATCACTGATAATAACATCACAACCAAGCTCAATTAACTTTTGTGCATTAGCCACTCTATCACTACCAACAACAACGGGCACATGGCAACGCTTGAAAATAAGAATGGGTTCATCGCCTGCTTGCTCTGTAGTACTGAGCTCTGATAATGAGTAAGGGTAAGTTTCAGCTTTACCTCCATAACCACGTGAAATAACACCCGGTTTAAGACCCAGTGTTTTAGCTAGTTCAACTAAATGGATCACTACAGGTGTTTTACCATTACCACCTACGCCAATATTACCGACAATAATAACGGGTTTACTCACTGAATAAGATTTAAATAAACCAAGGTAAAAAGCAAAACGGCGAATGGAACTCAGTAAAAAAAACAATGCGGTTAATGGCAATAATAAAGGTACTAGCCACCACTTTGCACGGTGGCTTTCAAACCAAACTTTTTCAATTAATCGCATAGTAGTACCAGTTTCATTAAGTATATGATCTTGTTGTGCACAGGAAAAATATTTCAGGGCAAGGCGCTTGATTGACCAATAGCTGGCTATTGGGATTGAGAGCAACGCCGACTTGGAGTATTTTAACTAGCACAAGTGGGCAATAATTTAGTGGAACTGGTATCACTGCTCGTTAATAAAGTGATTCACTCTAAACCTTAATATCAACATCAGATAATAAATTACGATTGGAATTGAAAGTTATGTAACTGAGCATAAGCACCTTTTTTAGCAAGTAATGACTGATGATCCCCTTGCTCAATAATTTCTCCTTGCTCCATTACAATGATTTTGTCTGCATTCTCAATTGTCGATAAACGATGGGCAATGACAATTGACGTTCTATTTTTTTGTAAGGTTTGCAAAGCATCTTGAATATGACGTTCAGATTCAGTATCTAAGGCACTAGTCGCTTCGTCTAAAATCAAAAATGGCGCATCACACAATAAGGCACGCGCTATCGCTACGCGTTGTCTTTGGCCCCCAGAAAGCAAAGCACCATTTTCCCCTAGGTTAGTATCAAGCCCATGTTCCATTTGCTCAGAAAATTCCATCACATGGGCACTTTTTGCTGCGGCAATGATTTCTTCTCGACTAGCTTCTGGCTTACCGTAAGAGATATTGTTAGCTAGCGTATCGTTAAATAACACAACTTGCTGGGAAACATAAGCAAATTGATGTCTTAAGCTTTTTAATTGGTATTGTTCAATGTTAACGTTATCAATTAATATTTCACCCCGGTTAGCGTCATAAAAGCGTAACAATAATGCACTCGCTGTAGATTTACCGCTACCAGAACGCCCTACTAGGGCAAGTGTTTCTCCAGGACTTAATTCAAAAGAAAGATCTTTCAAAGCCCACTTTGTATCCCCTGCTTTTTCATTAACAACGCCATAAGAAAAATCAACATTTTTAAATGCAATGTTCCCTTGTGCTTTTTCAAAAACAAGCGAGCCCTGATCGTTTTCTGTTTTTTGATCTAATACGGCAAAAATACTAACACAAGCGGCCATACCCTTTTGAAATTCGCTATTAACATTGGTTAGCATTTTTAAGGGTCTTAATAGCATAGTCATATAGGTGATAACACTGACAAAACTACCCGCAGAAATACTCTCTCGTAAACTATCAGAATTAACAGCATAAAAAACAAATGCTAAGGCAAATGAGGCTATAATTTGAATCACCGGTACACTAACAGCTTTAGCTGCTGTTAATTTCATACGTTGTTGGCGGTTATGTTTATTAATTTTTGCAAAACGCGCAAACTCTCGTTTTTGTCCACCAAAAGTGAGTACAACCTTATGGCCATTGAACGTTTGTTCGGCTGCTGTTGTTACTTCGCCCATCGCCCCCTGAATGCTTTTACTTACCTTACGAAAACGTTTTGAGACAATGGTAACAATAATGGCTATTAATGGCGTAACAAGTAAAAAGATGACTGATAATTGCCAGCTAATGAAAAACATCAAACCAATTAAACCGATAACAAAGGCACTTTGCTGAACAATCACTAAAATTGATTTACTGACTGAATTTAATACTTGTTCGGTATCAAAAGTAAGCTTGGAAATTAGTCCACCTGTTGACTCTTTATCATGAAAAGAGACAGGCATTGCCATAATATGTTCAAATAAATTTTGTTTTAAATCAGTAACCACATGATTACCTACCCAAGCTAAACAATAATTAGCAACAAAATGAAAAATACCCCGAAAAAAGAATGCCACGACTACAAATAACGGCGCCCACTTCATAAAATCAGGATTAGCGCCTGCTAAACCATCATCAATAAGCGGTTGCAATTTTGATAGAAAATATACATCAATGGCGGCGTAGCCAAACATACCCACGATAGCGGCAACAAAACCGAGTTTATAGGGTTTCGCATAAGAAAGTAGACGTTTGAAGTTTTGCCATGTAGTTGCGGATAAATCAATAGTTGATTTTTGCTTTGCTGATGGTATTGCCATTGGCTAATATTTCTCATTTTGTATTATTTATTCACAATATCTTGATTTTAACGTGATTCCTGTCAACAACCAAATTTTTCTCATAGTAATACCAACCTCACTAATTATATGATCATTTCTACTGGTTAAAATAACCAAATACTTCATTACTTGAATGACTATATGGTAGTAACGAATTAACAATAAAGCGTATAAATATATATTAATTAGATAACAAACGATTTAAACTTTCCCAAAACTAAGGCAGTTTATAAACACCAAAGTAATTAACTTGATTTGATGGTTTAAGAGATACTTAATAGGTTGAAATTTAAAACATAAATAATATAACCATCTCTAGCTTGATAGTTTTTGATTAATTCAAGGTGAATTTACGTATCAATAGGAAAGTAAATTTAACGCAGAAACCAGTAAGAATATGGCTAGCGTGACATTTATTAAGCCGAACTCAAGTTAAATAATAATTAACAAGTATATAAATGATTAAATTAGATAATAAAAAATGGCGTTAGTCGTTTCTAGTTTTCAAATCCCCGTAAAGCCTCAAATATTGACTGATATGCAATTACTTCTTGATGCGGTGGAACCCGATGTAGAAAGTATTGCGAACTTGATTTCAAATAATGTTGGTCTTTCTTCGGCTATTTTAAAAATCATTAATTCACCCTTTTACGGAATGAGTAGAAAGATTTCAAAATTAAAACAGGCCGTTATAATACTAGGATTAGAAACAATCAATGCCTTAGTAACTGCGTTATTATTGAAATCATCATTTCAAGGGAATTCTTGCATATCCTTAGAGCGTTTTTGGGATGACTCGCTTGATGTTGCTAATGCCATGGCATTTGTTGGTAATAGATTACAAAATACCCCCCGTTGATATGTTGTATACCATTGGTTTATTTATAAATTGTGGTATCCCGTTATTAGCACTTAAATTTAGTGATTATAAAAGTGTCCTAATTGAGGCAAATGGTTTGGGAATTAATTCAATTAAACTAGAAGAGCAAAAATATTGTACTAATCATGCCGTTTTAGGTTACTACATAGCGTCTTCTTGGCATCTACCAAAAGAGATCTGTTCATTGATTTCCAGCATCATGAATCAGACTACCTTGCTGAAACATCAGGTACCAATGAACAATTAACCTTCGCTACATTAAAAATGGCTGAACATATGGTAGAAAGAGTAAAACGGTTTAAAATCTCCCCAGATTGGGAAGTAATAAAAGAGAGTGTCCTTGATGTTTTAGGTCTCACTTCTACTGATTTTGAAGAATTAGAAGATGATTTTTCTGAACTATTTGATTAGCCAACCTAGCGACCATTGATTATCAATGAATGCTAAGTGTTTGGTATTCGTTGATATACCCAGTAATTCTAAGGGGCTTGCAATCTCTACCAAATAGGAGATTGTATGACCTGTAAAGCGAGAGCTAAACCTGAGGTTCTTTATTGAAAGGTTTCTCTAAATAATCTTTTGCTTCATCACTGAAAACCAAAAAAAATTTCTTCGTTTAAGCCATCACTATCGATTTCTCTATTTTCAAACATAAGCTCTAGCTCACTTATTATATTTAAAATTGAACTTGGGAATCCCCAGTATTTGGCTATGTGGTAGGTTATTTTTTTTAATTTTTAATTAACAGGTTTTTAAAAGCAAATGAGTTTGGCTGACAGTCAGGATGAACATAAGCGAAGGATTCCATTAATAGTTGGTAAATAATCATATCCCCTAAGTTGCATATCAAACCTATAAGATATCCTTGCGCTGACTCCTGCTTATACTCAGATCTGTTTATTAATTCTTTAGCAATCACTCCTGTAGTAAAACTGTGCTTCCATATTTTATTACCATACTATTTGAAATATATTTGCGATTGAAGAGTGAATTTACTTACAAAGCCATTAACCACACCTTCCATTAGCCCATTTGCCCATTTGCCCCAAGCAGCATAAATGCCGATTTAAGATCAGTTATATTCTTATTATTACGGTTATAATATGAAGAATTGGCTAACTCAATGACTTTGCCAGCAATTACTGGCTCTTGTTGGATCAGTGAAATTAACACTTCTGTATCGAACTCTTCATCGTTTAATTGTTCAATAACTTTGGCTAATGACACGGGTAGTACCGGCAAATTTTCCATTATATACTTTGGTTGTGACAATAGAGTTTATAAGGACAATTATCCTAACGACCGCAAGGATTTTAAAACTCGGCCACGAATGAGCGAGCTTTATATAAATCTCAGATTTGAAGCTAATATATTAAGGAATTACATATTAGACAATAAATCTGGATTTATAACTAAATTTCTCACGCCGTGAGCATGATCTTCATTGAATATATTACCTTCACACCATTTTCCAACCGACGTTATATTCACTTTAGCAACTTTCGGTCTTACACTCCATGAAACCTGAAAGGGAGATCCTTTTTCGTTATAACTAGGTCCCGTAGTCGAGCCAGCATATTGAATTGGTACCCCTGTGTTACTAGGGATGTTTACTGCTTGAGCTAAATCTTTTATCATTTCATGCTTTGATAAGTCATTAAAGTTCAAGGCATTTTCGTCATTTACTAAAACAAAAACTTGGGTTTCAACACGCAGTTCAGGGTTTTTGATTGAATCACTCAAACAAGAGCCTAGTGTGGGGCCAGGTGTCACTTTAGCTGTTGAATGAACATAATGAACTTCAATGGTATCACCAGAAGAAAGGCCACCATGTTTACTCGGACATATATTACCATTTACAGGCATCAATTCTTTTTCATTTAATTTACCTGAATATTTATAGCCACTGCCATAACCATGGCCATCACCATCACCTGCAAATAAAGTAAATTCTCCGCCTTTATGCTCGGCATTTTTATGAAAATGAATATTACACAAATTCATTTCAGTATGAGCAGGAGCAGTACTAAAATCACGCGTGTTAGTACCTTGCTTTAAATCGATATCTCTTGGCGATTGTGGTCCAAAACCTTGCTCTTTAGTGTTACTAGCAAGAGCCGCTCTTTGCTCTAATAAAACACTACTTACAACTGCTTTTGACTCATGTTTATCATCAGTTTTTTGTTGACAACAGGCTGTTACTGAAATAACAGTAAAAGCAACTATTGATAATCTAAATTTATTCATTTTTTATTCCTTGTTTTTATTATCCTAAAATGTCGGTATTAGCTTCCATTAATTATACTCTTTACAGGTCATATTTCTTCTTGAACAGATACTTTATCAATTTCGTTTTTTATCATTAACTATTCATAAAAGTCAAATTTATGAAAGGGATTTACATTAACAACATTTCCTATATTGGTATTCAAAAATAACTAATGAAGTGGATATAAACACTAATGAGCAAACCAAAAGGGCCACAAATCACGGTAATAAGATTGCTTATTTATACCATGCTCCGACAGTGTAAATATAATTTGGCCAGATTTTGCAGTGCTAAGTAATTTAACATTGTGTTGTTGATAACGCTGAACAACTTCCACTACAGGCATACGCCAACGATTCAAATAACCTGCACTCACAACAGCAAATGCTGGTTGTAACGTAGTAATAAACAAATCACTTGATGAGGTTTTAGAACCATGATGAGGCACAACTAAAATATCAGTATTAAGATCAGGATATTGTTGTAGTAAAGCAGCTTCAACTTTTTTCGATATATCTCCCGTTAGTAACACATTATGCTTGCCATCAGAAATTAACAATACACAAGAGTCATCATTTTCTTCGCTTACAATGCTCTTTGGCCAAAGCATTTCAAAATGGAGGTTTTGCCAAACAAATGACTTCCCTTGTAAGCAAACAGCATTTTTTGTTGTTTGCTTATCATTATAGATTAACTCATTTATAACCATTGATTCTTGTATTTCGATTAAGCCGCCTGCATGATCATTATCACTGTGACTGATTATCATTTTATCTAAATGCGCTACACCGCTATGTTGTAAATAAGGTAAAATCACGGCATTAGCCATGGTAAATCCGCTAGGGTAAGCAGCCCCCGTATCGTATAAAATGGTCTTCGTTCCTCGTTGAATCAATACAGATAAACCTTGTCCAACATCAAAAACAACTAGCTGCCAGTTTGTATCGTTAGTACTCTCTTGTTCATTAAATTTATTGCTTTGAATATTCAAGGTAAAAAATAACAAAATACTAACGTTGATCCCCACAAACAACTTTTTAACATATTTTCGCTGATAATTAACAAGACTACGGTTCATTATGGGGAGCTGAAAAAACAAATAAAAAACACTCATAATCCCAAGTAATACCAACAATTGAATATTCATATTTGAAAGTTTTACTACTGCCCATGTTTGCTGTGACAAATAACTTAAATAATGCCATAGCGCTTGTAGACTATCGATACAAAACGCCATCAAAAACTGTGATATTGATTCAGAAAAAGGCATTACTAATACTGATAATAAGCACAACGGAATACTAAAAAAACTCATCCAAGGCACTGCTATTATATTGGCCAACAACGCGACTAAAGAAACTTGCTGAAAAAACACCGCGCTAATGGGTAATAACATCACAGTTAAACTCAATTGAATAACAAATAACCCTTTAATAAATCGCCAAACAGTATTACCGCTATTGAGCATATTTTTAAAGCGCCATAAAGTAAGAAAGATTATAGATACGGCATAAACAGATAACCAAAAACTGGCGGTAAATAAACTAAAAGGTGTCATTAGTGTTAACAAGAACAGCGTTAGGAGCAGCCAACGTTTTATTGAAATATGTAGACTTAACGTTCGTGAAAACCAATAAATACTGAGCATCAGTAATGCTCGTATTGTTGGCAAAGAAAAACCCGCTAAATAACCATAGATTATTCCAACACCTAAACTTACCGTTATAACAAAGTAGCGAATGTTAATCGTTTGAAAAAAACGTAAATGATTAAAAATACTTAATGGTAACAAACGAATAATCAGCATAATAAAAAAGTAACTACCTGTAGCGACTAAACCAATATGTAAGCCTGAAATAGCAATAAGGTGCCCTGTTCCTGTAGTTTGCAAAACTTGCCATAACTCTTGATTCAACTCACTTCGAGAGCCAAAGCCTAACGCGAGTAATAATGGTGATAGATCATGTTCAGGTAATAAACTTTTATAGGTATTAAAAAGCTGTTGTCGTATTGAGTTTGTTTTCATTAGCACATTATTATTTTTATCATTAACAACATAACCTGTTGCAAGAATTCGCTTACTCCTCAGCCATGTTTGATAACTAAATCCACCTATATTTGCCAAACCATGTGCAGGTTTAAATTTGACTTTTAATTTAACAACTTGCCCTTGCTGCACAGCAAATTTGGCATTTTTCCAACTTAGTCGTATTTTTATTATTGTGTTTAGTTTTTTTGAATTAAGATGGGTAACGTTTAGATTAAAGCGAAGCGGTTTTTTATCACGATTAATTTGAATAGGATCAGCTGAAGATTGTAAGCTACTCACCTTACCTTGTACCCATTGAGGTGCTTCTGCTAGCTCCAGTGAATTTAAATTATTTTCTTGCCAGAGGCTTTGATAATTGAAGGCATTGAATAGCATCCAGCTAGCGCCAAAAAACAAACCCGAACTTAAACGTAAAGGTTTGTAAGAAAAAAAGGTGATTGAAAGTGAAATAAGTAAAAATAGCACAAAAAGATCTGGCACTATTGGTATAAATAGTGACAATATAGAACCAAGAAAAAAACTAGCTAACCACCAATCCATAGTGAACGAAATATTTCCTATAATGTTTACAGCGTTAGTTTGGATACAAAGTTTTAAAGATAATAATAAGTATATGCCAAAAAAACTAATTAAGCGCTTTATGCCAAGCAGTCAAAGTATTAAAGACAATAAACATTTAAAAGTTTTTGGTAACTTATTGCACAACCCCCACTTATGGCATATGAATCGTCATTCTGTTGCGAAAGCTTTTGCCGTTGGTTTGTTTTTTGCTTTTATACCTGTTCCATTTCAAATGGTGTTAGCTGCGGGTACTGCCATTTTAGTACATTCTAATCTCCCCCTTTCAATCGCTCTTGTGTGGATAACAAATCCATTCACCATGCCCGTTATATTTTATGCTTGTTATATTGTTGGTTCATGGTTAATAGGAGAAACAACACAAGAGTTTAACTTTGAGGCCAGCTGGCAATGGGTAGTTGACAGTTTATCAACCATTGGGCCGGCATTTTTATTAGGTTGTGGGGTTTTAGCGGTAACTTTTGCCATACTTGGCTACTTTATCATTCAAGGTTTATGGCGTTACAGTGTGATAAAAGCGTGGAAAAAAAGAGTCCGTAGATAAGAGTTAAATAACTTAAGTTATCACTACAATATAAAATAATACGGTTACTTATTTCTTGATCAGAAAATTATTTTACTGGCTCGGCCTAATAATTGAAAAGTGATCGTAGGCTCTATCTGTAGCGATACGTCCCCGAGGTGTGCGTTGTAGGAAACCTTGTTGAATTAAATATGGCTCAAGCACATCCTCAATGGTTTCTCGCTCTTCTCCTATAGCCGCAGCAACATTATCAAGCCCTACAGGCCCACCCATAAACTTATCAATAATGGCATGCAGTAACTTTCTATCCATAATGTCAAAGCCTTCATGATCTACTTCTAACATATCAAGTGCGGCTGCCGCAGTTTCTTTGTTGACCAAACCATGGGTTTTTATATCTGCATAATCACGCACCCGTCGCAATAATCTATTAGCGATACGAGGCGTTCCACGCGAGCGTTTAGCCACTTCAAAAGCCCCCTCTTCATCAAGACTTAAATTTAAAAAATGTGCCGAACGTTTAACTATGGTCGTTAAGTCTTGCACGTTATAAAATTCTAGCCGTTGTACTATGCCAAATCTGTCGCGTAATGGTGAAGTTAATGCCCCAGCGCGTGTTGTGGCGCCAATGAGTGTGAAAGGAGGTAAATCTAACTTTATCGAGCGAGCAGCAGGGCCTTCACCAATCATAATATCTAACTGATAATCTTCCATTGCCGGATACAATATTTCTTCCACAATAGGGCTTAAACGATGAATTTCATCAATGAATAAAATATCATTTTCTTCTAAGTTAGTTAACAGTGCAGCTAGATCCCCTGCCTTCTCAAGCACCGGGCCAGAGGTTGTACGAATATTAACGCCCATTTCATTGGCAACAATATTCGCTAACGTTGTTTTTCCTAAGCCTGGAGGACCAAAAATAAGTAAGTGATCAAGTGGTTCTCCACGTTTCTTTGCTGCAGGAATGAAAATTTCCATCTGCGCTTTAACATGGGCTTGGCCTGTATAATCACTAAGCATTTTCGGGCGGATCGCACGATCAACCCCTATGTCTTCAATGCTGGCAGCTGGCTCAATTAAGCGATCCGCTTCGATCATTTTTATTCCTACTTTTTAAACATTTGTTAGGTACAGATTTTTACTTATGTAACTGTTCAACTTTAAGATGTATGGTTCAATTTAAAAGAAGGAGCACGGAGTTGACGTTAGTCATTACTCCGTACATCCTGTACTCCGCCTTTCAGGCCATCCGTTGGATGTTCAAATTCTTTCCCGAAGAATTTGTGAGTACTTCTGATAAAGAAATTGGACGATACAGCAACAAGTTGCGCAGTTACAACATTGACTTTAACGCATGACGAATAATATCTTCACTCGACATACCATCAGTATAAACAAGTTTAACCGCTTTATCTGCTTGCACCTGTTTATAACCTAACGATATTAAAGCGTTAGTAGCATCACCTTTGTTGTTATAGGCGTTATCGTTAAGAGAATTGACAAAAGTATGCTCATTACTTAATTGCACAGGCATAGCATCAGTTGCTGGCGTTGATGATACGTGCCAATCTTTTAACCTATCTCGCATTTCAATTAATAAACGCTCTGCCGTTTTTTTACCTACACCCGGTATTTTTACGATACCCGAAACATCATCGTGTCTAACACAACTAACAAATTGATCAGCTGACATAGCAGATAATACGGCTAGGGCTAACTTAGGGCCAACCCCATTGACTTTAATCAATAAGCGAAATAATTTACGCTCCGTTTTATTAGCAAATCCGTATAATAACTGGGCATCTTCACGAACAACGAAATGAGTATAAATAACAGCAGGCTCATTTAATTCAGGTAATCCATAGATGCTCGTCATCGGCATAGTAACTTCATAACCAACGCCAGCACATTCAATAAGGATTTCAGGAGGGGATTTTTCAGCAATAGTACCTGATAAACGACCGATCACAGTTAATAACCTACAAGTAATGATTAAGTGAATAAAAGCATATCACTATATATTTATACAGTAAACAGCAGTTTCGAGTAGCGAGCATAAAAGTTACGAACAAAGCAGTTTGCGATCAGTAACTCGATACTCGTAACTGAATTATCTCAGTCTTCCTCTGACAACTTTACTTGCTTGTCCTGCAAGTTTACCTAGACTTTGATGACTATTAGCATGACATATTGCCACGGCAAGGGCATCAGCAGCATCGGCTTGTGGCATACCTGGTAATTTAAGAATAGTTTTCACCATATGCTGAACTTGAGATTTATCTGCGCCACCAGTACCAACCACCGCTTGTTTAATTTGTCGAGCGGAGTATTCAGCAATAATTAAGTCATTATTAGTCGCCGCAACAATAGCCGCACCGCGCGCTTGACCCAATTTAAGTGCAGAATCAGGGTTTTTCGCCATAAAAACTTGTTCAATCGCGAACATATCTGGCTTAAATTGCATAATGATTTCAGAAACACCAGCAAAAATAGTTTGTAAGCGCGAACCAAGATCTTCGCCTTGGCTAAGCGCTTTGATGCAACCACTACCTAGATAGGTATAGGAGCGACCTTCATGTTTAATAACCCCGTAGCCGGTGAAGCGTGAACCGGGGTCAATACCTAAAATAATAGACATAAATTATAATGACGAGTTATTAATTATTAGTGACGAGTTACGAAGAAAATATTGCCCCTCTCTTCGCAACTCTCCAACTCGATACTAACGACTAATTACTCAGCGTTTTCTTGCTGAGGAATGACTTGTACACCCAACTCAGCTAACTGAGCAGTATTAGCATTACCTGGTGCATTCGTTAATGGACATGCTGCTGTATTCGTTTTCGGAAATGCCATCACTTCTCGAATAGAGCTAGCACCAGTCATTAACATCACTAAGCGATCAAGACCAAAAGCTAAACCTGCATGTGGCGGCGCACCATATTGTAAAGCCTCAAGTAAGAAACCAAATTTCTCTTGTGCTTCTTCGTCATCAATCCCTAATATTCTAAACGCAGCAGACTGCATGTCTTGGTTATGAATACGCACTGAGCCACCACCTAATTCACAGCCATTGAGCACCATATCGTAAGCATCTGACAAAGCACCTAATGGGTTAGCCTCAAGCTGCTCTGGTGTACAGTTAGTGGGTGCAGTAAATGGGTGATGAAGTGCATGCATTCGACCATCTATTTCTTCAAACATAGGGAAATCAACAACCCATAATGGTTTCCAGTCACCTTCTAGTAACTCTAAATCTTCACCTAATTTAAGGCGAAGCGCACCTAGTGATTCAGTTACTACGTTATAATTATCTGCGCCGAAAAATATAATATCACCCGTTTTAGCATTAGTACGTTCAAGTAACGCTTTTGCAGCTTCTGCTGACAAAAATTTCAAAATTGGTGATTGTAAACCTTCAAGCCCTGTGGCTAAAGCGGCATCAATATCGTTAACCTTCATCCATGGCATACCTTTAGCGCCATAAATGCCAACAAACTTTGTCAGATCATCAATGCCTTTTCTTGAGAATTTAGCTGCGCCACCTGACGCACAAATAACAGCAACACGGCCATTCTCGTCATTTGCAGGGCCAGAGAATACTTTAAATTCTACATCTTTGAGTATATCAGCAACATCTACTAACTCTAACGGATTACGTAAGTCAGGTTTATCAGAGCCAAAACGTCGCATTGCTTCGCTAAATGGCATTGATGGAAATTTGCCAAGATCAACATCAAGCATTTCTTTAAATAGCTCTCTAATCATGGTTTCACTAACATCCATGACTTGTGCGCTACTCATAAATGAAGTTTCAATATCTATTTGAGTGAATTCAGGTTGTCTATCAGCACGTAAGTCTTCATCACGAAAACATTTAACAATTTGATAATAACGTTCCATACCCGACATCATTAACAATTGTTTAAATAACTGTGGAGATTGCGGTAAAGCGAAGAACTTGCCTTTGTGCGTTCTACTTGGAACTAAATAATCACGAGCACCTTCTGGTGTTGCCGCAGTAAGAATAGGCGTTTCAATATCTAAAAAACCTAATGCTTCTAATGAACTACGCACCTTTGAAGTCACTTTCGCACGAAAGCGCATACGTTCAGTCATTTCAACACGGCGTAAATCAAGATAGCGATATTTTAAACGCTGCTCTTCTGAATTGTTTTGGTTTGAATCAAGTGGTAAAGGTGCAGATTTATTCAGAATAGTCAGTTCAAGACCTAGTATTTCAATCGCACCTGTTTTCATGTCTTTGTTAATTTGACCTTCAGGTCGAGCACGTACTTTACCTTTAAGTTGAACACAAAATTCATTACGCAAGGTGTTGGCAATAGCAATCACTTCAGGAAGATCAGGATCATAAACAACTTGAACTAAACCTTCTCGGTCACGTAAATCAAGAAAGATAACAGCGCCTAAATCACGACGGCGATTAACCCAGCCACAAAGAGTGACTTCTTGACCAATATGAGATTCGTTAACTTCACCACAATAAAGACTACGCATGTATTTTTTGCCTTGCTACTTTAATAATTAAAAATTGACGCTAACTGAAATGACTTTAGCTAGCGATAAATGCCGCATATTATAAAGCAAAGATTAGTAAAGTCACCCCGTTAAAACGATAATAGTAATTGAAGTAATGAATAGATCATTCAGCGAGAATTAAAAGGCGTAGAGGCAAGGAATTGATTGAAGAGAATGCCTTACCTAAAGACGTTTATAATTCCAGATGAATCATGTATTTTCAAGTGGAACGGGTATATTTGTTTTTATATCCAATCAATATCAGTTAAAATACGCTCACTTATCCGAGCAATAATGTATAAATGATTAATTACTATGCGCACTCCTGATACCGATTTAATTTATTCAAATCCCCAAGCCCAAGTGAACGATTTTGCTTTTGATGCACAAGTAGTGGAAGTTTTTCCCGATATGATCAGTCGTTCAGTGCCAGGTTACACTACAATTATTGATACCATTGGTCGCCTTAGCCAACAATTTGTACAAGACAACACCACTATTTACGACTTGGGTTGTTCATTAGGTGCAGCAACCTTAGCTATGCGCAAAGGGATTGAAGCTAAGCAGTGTAAAATTATTTCTGTTGATAATTCATCAGCAATGGTTGAACGGTGTAAAATGCATATTAATGCTTTTAAAGGCACCACACCCGTTGACGTTATTGAAGCGAACATTCAAGATATAGCAATTGAAAATGCCTCTATGGTGGTACTTAACTTTACTTTGCAGTTTATCGAAAAAACAGAACGACAAGGTTTAATCGATCGTATTGCACAAGGTATTAATGAGGGCGGCTTGTTAGTAATTTCAGAAAAAATATCCCATGGCGATTCTGTTATTGATGAACATTTAATCAATTTACATCATGACTTTAAACTCGCTAACGGTTACAGCGAACTAGAAGTTGCTCAAAAACGCACCGCATTAGAAAACGTCATGCGTACAGATTCAATAGAACAGCATATTAATCGCCTAAAAAGTGCCGGCTTTAAGCATGTATCCCCCTGGTTTCAATGCTTTAATTTTATCTCTTTTATTGCCATAAAATAAACTTAGGATAGTAGGATGAAAACAGATCGTTCATCCTTCCTTCGACAAGCTCAGGATGAACGGAAACACTCCGTTGGCCCTTCCTTCGACAAGCTCAGGATGAACGGAAACACTCCGTTGGCCCTGAGCGCGAAGCAGTCGAAGGGAGCAGTCGAAGAAAGACAAGCTCAAAATAAGTGAACAGCAAAGCATAGGTATTTAAACAACAACAAAATGAATTATTCATGACACATTTTAATAAATTTTATCAAGAAATTGCCACAAACCGTTTAAGTCATTGGTTAAATACACTGCCATCACAACTTGATTATTGGCATAAAAACAATCTTCATGGCGAATATAAACATTGGCAAAAAACGTTAGATGCCCTGCCATCAACACATACATCAGATATTGATTTGGTCAATAGTGTCACTGTTGGCTGTAAAGAAGATTTTAATGCGGGTGAACATAAGCGCTTAGAAAACTTGTTAAAAAAATTCAAACCTTGGCGTAAAGGCCCTTATCACATTCATGGATTACATATAGACACTGAGTGGCGAAGTGATTATAAATGGGACAGATTAGCCCCACACATCAGCGATTTATCAGGTAGATATGTTCTTGATATTGGCTGTGGTAGTGGTTATCACTTATGGCGTATGCGTGGTGCTGGAGCAAAATTTGTTGTCGGTATTGATCCAACCCAATTATTTTTGATGCAATTTAACGCAGTTCAACATTTTATTAATGATAACAAGGTAAATTTATTACCGCTAGGCGTCGAACAATTACCTGAGCTTAATGCTTTTGATAGCGTATTTGCGATGGGTGTTTTATATCATCGTCGTTCACCCATTGATTTTATTTATCAATTAAAAGCACAATTAGTTAAAGGCGGTGAACTAATACTTGAAACGCTAATTGTTGATGGAGATGAAAATACCGTATTAGTCCCTGGGGAACGCTACGCTAAAATGCGGAATGTCTGGTTTTTACCTAGCGCTAAAGCCATGTGTGCTTGGTTAGAGCGCTGTGGTTTTACAGATATTCGTGTGGTTAACACCGATATTACCGCACTTGATGAACAAAGAAAAACTGACTGGATTGACACAGAATCACTATCTGACTTTCTTGATCCCCTTGATAATAGTAAAACGATTGAAGGTTACCCTGCCCCACAACGAGCCATTTTTATTGCCACTAAACCATAAATAAAAAGCTTACAGCAAGTGTTCTTACTGTTATTTACCATTGCTTTTAATCACTACTAAACCGCGATCAATTTGATCGCGGACTACTTTACTTTTTAACACCACAGTACAAACTCTACACTGACATACACGATGATTTTTATAAAATTTATTATATTTTGTCTTACGGTCATTATATAAAAAATTTCATCTCTATATTCATTTATAAAATAGCATGTTAAGGTGAATTTTTAAGCTAAGCCCCTTTAAAAACACTCTTTAAAAAGATAGCTTTTAATAAAATGATAGGTTTGTAATCTAATGGATAAAGTTTGGTTAGAACGACGGTTGAAGAAGGTATCAAAGAGACAACAAGATCACCGAGACCCCTTTCAACGTGATCGAGCTCGAATATTACATTCAGCAGCCTTTAGACGTTTACAATCAAAAACCCAAGTTATGGGCAGTGGACAAAGTGACTTTTATCGTACTCGCTTAACTCATTCACTTGAAGCCGCCCAAATTGGTTCTGGCATTACCTCGCAGCTTCGTTTCAAATATCCGACACTCTGCCAAGTTTTGATTCCAGACTCTGATAGTTTAATTGAAGCCATTTGTTTAGCGCATGATATTGGTCATCCCCCATTCGGCCACGGGGGTGAAGTTGCCCTACATTATATGATGCGTGATCACGGCGGCTTTGAAGGTAATGGGCAAACCTTTAGAATTGTTGCTCGTCTTGAGCCTTTTAGTGAACACCACGGTATGAATTTAAGCCGCAGAACTTTACTCGGTTTAATGAAGTATCCACAAGTATTAGAACAACTAAACAAACCAATACGAAATGGTGCTATTGATAATTTTAGACAACTCAAAGCCAGTGAATGGCACCCTCCCAAAGGCTTATATAGCGATGACAGCGAGATCATTGATTGGTTATTATCCTCTTTATCCGTCACTGACCGTAAACTTTTTCAACAAATAGATGTTAAAGAGAATGGTCATAATAGAACAAGGTTTAAATCACTTGACTGCTCAATCATGGAACTAGCAGATGATATTGCTTATGGCATTCATGATCTTGAAGATGCCATTGTTACTGGCATAGTCAATCAACATGACTTTGAATCACACGTTATCAACAAACTAAAATCATTGGATGATCAATGGCTTGAGAAATACTCTCAAACGTTAACCGCTAAACTATTTAGTGAGCAACACCACTTACAAAAAGATGCTATTGGCGGTTTGGTTAATTACCTGATTACTGCTATTGAGTTAACTGATTTGAATGAACTAAACGACGATGTGAATTTTGAAGAAAATATACTTAGATATAACGCAACCTTACCAAAAGTCACCCTGCAAGCATTACAAATTTTTAAAGACTTCGTTTATAACTTTGTTATTAAACAAACTAGCATTCAGCGACTTGAATATAGAGGGCAACAAATAGTTATGGAATTATTTGAAGCGCTGTCTTCTGACCCATTGAGATTACTACCCAGTAATAGCGCTAAGCGCTGGCAATATGCTTTGGATAATGATGACAATGCCCATAGAGTAATTGCTGATTATGTTGCCGGTATGACTGATGAATATGCCAGTCGTTTGCATCAAACATTATTTGTTGCCCGTGCTGCTGGTTCATACCAGTTAATTTAGTATTTAAAATACTAGATACTTTTTATTTGTCTTTCCTGTAAATATTTCTATACACTTTTAATTAAAGCTAGTGAAAAAAATTGTATCACTGCCTTGAATTTTAGTTATTTTCTATGCAGTCTTATCAGTCAAACAAATAACTTATCTATCTATCTATGTATCTATCTATCTATGTAGTAAATAATAAACCGATAAAGTATGGTAAACACAGTGTTTTAGCCCTTTCCACTCTAAATAAGGTCAATTATTACAATCAGCGTTATGAAAACCCATTATAAAAAACATAATAATTACGCCCCGAATATTTACATCGGTGTGATAATTTATTATAACAACAAAAGACTAAAGGATAACAAAACATGACAGTTAAATTTAAACATAGTGCACTTGCGATAGCAGTGTATTTATCGCTAGCAGGCACTTCAGCAATAGCACAAGATAGTAATGCTGATAGCGCTAAAGATTCAGATATAGAGCGTATAGTTACCGTTGGTACCCGTATGTCTAACCGTACAGTGGCAGACAGCCCTGCACCCATTGATATTATTTCAGCTGAAGCGATTAAAAACTCGGGTGCAACTAGCACGCCTGATATGCTTCGCAAACTTGCCCCTTCATTTAACATGAACAATACCACAACGTCTGATGGCCAAGATTTAATGCGCCCTGCTTCACTAAGAAGCTTAGGGCCAGATCAAGTATTAGTATTAATCAACGGTAAGCGCCGTCATCAACAAGCCGTTGTTGCTGTACAAGAAAATGTTGGTCGCGGTAGCGCTGGTACAGATCTTAGCTCAATTCCAATGACCGCTATTTCTCATATTGAAATATTGCGCGATGGTGCGGCAGCTCAATATGGCTCTGATGCGATTGCCGGTGTTATTAACATTGTTCTTAAAAATAACGGTGGTGGTACAGTTTGGGCTCAATATGGCGAAACCAGTGAAGGTGACGGTGAAAGCTATGAGCTAGGCGCTAACTATGGTTTTGATATTGGTGACAAAGGTATGTTAAACCTTACTTTTGAATACGCTGATAACGGTGAAATGAATAGAGCAACGGCGGTAGATTGGTATGGCAGTATTCCAGAGCCAAGAGTCTTATTACTTGTTGGTGAAGCCGAAACTGAAATGACTAGCCTATGGGCAAACTTTTCTTATGATTTAGGTGAAGGTAGTGAATTATACGCTTTTGGTGGTTATACTGCCAAAGAAGGTGAATCTCTTGGTTTTTACCGCCCTGCTGCTGATGACCGTGTATGGAGTACATTATTCCCAGAAGGCGTAACACCAGGGTTAGGCACTCAATCTGAAGATTTCTCAATGGCGGTGGGTTATAAAACTGAAATTGGTGATTGGGGACTTGATGCCAGTATTGTTACCGGCGAAAACCGTTTCGAATTCAGTAATACAAACTCTCTTAATGCCAGTTACGGACCAAGCAGCCCAACATCAGCTTATGATGGCGCGCTTGTTTTTAGTCAAACTACCTTTAATTTAGACGCTGTAACCGCCATTGATTTAGGACTTTACGATGAGACCGCTATCGCTATCGGTGTAGAGTATAGAATAGATGGTTATGAGCAAGAAGCCGGTGATGAAGTCACTTATGCTCGTGGTAACGTCCTTTGTGGTGAGTCTGTAAACCCTACGGGCTCTACAGATTCTACAGACAAAAATGATTGTAGTTATATTGATCCTGAAGATGGCCTAGTAAAACTGGCAGTTACAGTTCCTGGTATGCAAGGTTTCCAAGGTTACAGCCCTGCCATGGCAATAGATACCGATAGAAAAAGTTTTGCTATCTATTTAGACACTGAAACCTATTTAACTGAAGACTGGTTAGTTGCTGCAGCAGTTCGCTATGAAGATTACGATGACTTTGGTAGTACTGTTATTGGTAAGCTATCAACGCATTTAACCTTAACTGACAACTTTTCACTGCGTGGCTCGGCTTCAACAGGTTACCGAGCACCGGGTATGCAGCAGTCTAACTTTACCCAACGCTCAATTACATTAACTAACGGTGTACTAGCAGATACAGTAACCTTGCGTCCTAATGATGCATTGGCACAAGAGCTTGAATTTAAAGAGCTAGAAGAAGAAACCTCAACTAATATCTCTGTTGGTTTGGTATACACCAGAGACAGCTTCTCATCTACCCTTGATGTTTATCAAATAAACATTGATGATCGCATTGCCTATTCTGGCAACATTCAACGCGGTATTAGTACTCCTATAGACGACTTTTTTGATCGCCATTCTGGTACTGGTGATATATTAGATGGGGTAAAAAATGTATCTATATTCACTAATGCTATTGATACTGAAACCTTCGGTCTTGATTGGGTAAACCAATATACCCAAGAATTAGAAGACCTTGGTAGCGTTGTCTACGAACTTGCTTATCACCATAACAACACTGAAGTGACTAATATCAATACTTCATCATCAATAGTCCCTAATGAAGTAGTTTTTGATTCTGCTCAGATATTGTTAGTCGAGAAAGGCCAGCCACAAGACAGATTAAGTGTTTCTGCCATGATGGATTTAGATAGTTGGTCAGTAACGGGTCGTATGACTTATTACGGTGAAGTATCAACTGCCGCTTACGGAACGCCAGCTAATACCTGGGGCGCGAAAAGCTTATTTGATTTAACTGCTCGCTGGCATGTAACGGATCAAATAGATGTTAGTGGCGGTATATTAAATCTAACGGATGAATACCCTGATGACTGGGGCGATAATGCTATTGCATCAGACGGTACTGATTTCCGAAAACTTGGTTTTCAATATGGTTGGTCAAGCTTTCCATTTTCACTTGCCGGACGTGAGTATTATGTAAGAGCATCATATAGCTTTTAATGGTGAGTAATGCCGTAACATAAAGTTTTGATCTAAAAGCCAGCATTTTTTGCTGGCTTTTTATTTGCTCAATCCCAATAAAAGCAAAATAAAAAGTAACTATTCACCTATCGTCACTCCCGAGGTCTTTAAATCGGGAGTCTAGGCTTTTAAACACTGAGATTCCAGCTCAAGAAATAACTGGAATGACGGGAATGCTAGGTATGGTGAATAGTTACAGTAAAAATAGCTTTGCCGTTAATTATATGAGTTTGGGATTTTTAGGATAAAAACGCTCGGGTAAACTACTAATATGTTCAAAAAAGCGAGTGTCCTTATAGGGCAATTTCATAAAACCAGAAATACCAATACCATTAATAGTCGGTAATAGCGTCATAATTTCAGCTAAACATTGGCTAAATTCATTTTCTTTATCATGATTTAAAAGCATCAAGTAACTATGAATTTTTAAATGGGTGGGCAACACTTCAAAAATAATACAACCGGTATGATGAATAAGGTTTAACCTTGCCAATACAGCCATCAACTCATCAGGTAAATACAAATATTCATCTGGGTCTTTACCATCCTCAAAATAAGAATGTAGCCGCGTAATATCATCCATGTCTGCAACATCACTCACCTCAAACGCAATACTCTGGTCAGACAAAGCATAAAATGGGGTATTCTGATCTTCACGTTCCACATGTAAGGTATTACGTGCATTAAACAAGCAGCTTTTAAATACCCCAATGCGAAATATTCCCTGGGCCAAATGAATAATATTATTTACAGCACTTTCAAAAGAGGTTTTTAAACTCGGTTCAAACAAGGTTAAATTAGAGTCGATATAAACGCCCTCTTTCGCCCAACGAATTGCTAACCCGCCTACCACAGGAAAATGACCTAAACGGCTTAAGGCTGCAATAAATGCTTTTTCATTATCACCCATACCCATTAAGTAATTTTTATAATATTTCTCTAACTGCACATCATCTATATCATCTAAGCTTTCACCGTTAGACTCTTCTCGTAAAAAAGACTTACGAGAACCATAGACTACCGTATCAATTGCTTCTTTTTTAGGTTTAGTCCACACGGGAATTAGTGGTTCACTTTTAATAACAGTTGGTTTATCTGATAAAACTAATTGCTTTAAATAAGATAAATTATTGAAAAAATAATCTCCGCCCTGACAGCGCTGCTGTTCATCATCACTAAGCATTGCCATTAGCACATTCGCTAACATTTTTGGTAAACCTAACGAATTAGGCGTGATCACGTTTGATCCATAGCGACATGACTGACCAGAAGCTATCGCATAGAGTGTTGCAGCTAAACCTTGTTCATCGAAACGCGGTGACGATAACCCGCCATTTATTTGCTCTGGGCCAATAAAGTAAACATCACCTAGCCTGGCATTACTGTGCTGCAAGTCACTACTCATTAGATCCATTATATTGTTGCTAGTTGTCTGTCCGTCAACATCGAGCTGAGCAATAACTGAAGAGCCCCAATCAATTAACTGTACTAATCCTGTTTCCTCATCAAATACCACGTTAGAAGGTTTTATATCGCCATGTACATAGGGTTTATTATTCGTATGAGCATTAACATCACGTAAATAGATTAATATGTCAGCTAATTGAATAGCAATACTAACCACGAGTTCTGGTGAAAGTGGGCCTTGTTGCTGTGAAAGCTGTTCTAAGTCGATACCCGGTGCGCGAGTCATCTGTAAAATAGATTGTCGCTTTATTTTTTGATAGTCAATAACGTAAGGAATTTGGGTATGGTTTAACTGACTTTGAATATCAGCTTCTTCGCTAAGTCTGTCTTGTACATGTTGTGGTAAGTTAAGTCTTGAGAATTTAAACACCACCTCATCACCAACACTGTTATTACCGCAAAACACAAAACCATAAGCTCCCTTACCCAGTAAGGCGATATTTTTATAACCAAGGTGTTTTAGTTGTTGCTGGCAAAGATCAACCCACTGTTTTAATTTTGTAGCGTCTTTATGATTGAGCAGGTAAATAGATTGCTCTTCAGCAATGTAGAAATGTTGGAGTTTCTGTTCAGTACTTTTTTCTGATTGGCTTGCTGTCACAAAGGTACCTATTCTCGAAAATAGCAATCTTATTCAATAACATATTACCTTTTTTAAGGTGAAAATTTAAATAAAAAGAATAGCTTGATAGTAAAAAATAAAAATGGCGGATTTCGAAACTCAATACCCGCCACTCGCAACTTGTTAACGCATATGCACTAACATGTTACTTGGATTTTCAATAAATGATTTCCATAAATTACAAAAACGCGCAATGCTACCACCATCAATAATTCGGTGATCACCAGACCAACTTACTTGCATTATGCTACGCGCTTCAACAATGCCTTGTTCGTTAAACCTTGGCAGTGTTTGTAATTTACCTAGCGCAACAATAGCCGCTTCAGGCTTGTTAATAATAGGTGTAGCTACCGTGCCACCAATAGCACCAATATTAGATATTGTGATAGTACCGCCTTTTAAATCAGCCTGTTGCACTCTACCACTGCGCGCGTCAACAGTTAAACGGGTAATATCTGTGGCTAAGTCTACAATTGATTTGTTTTGTACTTGTTTTACATTAGGTACTAATAATCCTACTTTTGAATCTACCGCCATACCGATATTATGATCATTAAAATAGGTTAGCTCGGTACAGTCATCATTAACTTGGCTGTTTATTACAGGGAACTCTTTTAATGCTAGCGACATAGCTTTCATAAAAAATGGCATCATGGTTAGCTTAATGTCTTGCTTGGCATATACCTCTTTGAGCTCTAGACGCAGCTTGATTAGTTCTGTCATGTCGATTTCTTCACAATAAGTAAAGTGAGGAATGGTGCTAACCGAATTAACCATCGCTTTTGCCATTAACGCTTTAATACCCTTTATTTTTTCAACATAGCTAGGCTCAACACCTGTAGAAGAAGCCTGAGTTTGAACAGCAACAGTGTTGCCAGCTTTTTCGAACATTAAAACGTCATCTTTATACACTCGCCCTTTTTTACCTGAGCCTGTCACTTCACTAATATTAACATCTAGCTCACGGGCAACACGACGAACAGCAGGGCTAGCAACAGCTTTACCCTTTGTTTGTCTTTGCTCTATACTTGGTGTTTCTTTTTTATCTGACTCAGCACTAGGCACTTCTTTTACAGTTTGTTCGGCTTCTACTTCAGCCTGCACATCACTGAGCGCTTCTTTGGGTTCACAACTTCCACCATCGTCAGTTGTAATCATTGAGAATAGCGGTAAATGTACTTTGGCTATTTCACCTTGCTTGTAAAATAGTTTATCTATTACGCCTGAATGCATTGCAGGAATTTGTACCAATGCTTTATCTGTCATCACATCAGCAATAGGTTGATCTTCAGCAACTGTTTCGCCTTCTTTAACTAGCCATTCAACTAGTTCACACTCAACGATACCTTCACCAATATCAGGTAATATAAAATCAATACTCATATTTTTTCCCTAGTACTCTTATCAGACATTTTTATCAATCACTCTTATCATCAAGTATTAGTAATTAAAACTGCGTTTAATCGCTTCATATATTTTTAAGTGATCACTTACGTATTCTTTTTCTAATGCCAACGGATATGGCGTATCTAAACCACAAACACGTTCTATCGGTGACTCTAAATGTAAAAAACATTCTTGTTGAATAGTTGCCGCTATCTCACTAGCAAACCCTGCCGTTAGTGGTGCTTCTTGGCTGACTAATAAACGACCCGTTTTAACTACCGAGTTTGCTATAGTTTCTATATCCCAAGGTAATATGCTTCGCAAATCAATAACTTCACAAGAAATTCCATCATTTGCAGCTAAATCAGCCGCTTTTTGTAAAACTTCCATTTGCGCGCCCCAAGCAAGTAACGTGATATCACTGCCCGTTTGCAGTACTTCAGCTTTACCAAGTGGTAATTGATAATCTTCTATCGGTACTTCACCCGTTGATGCTCGGTATAAGCGCTTAGGTTCAAAAAATATCACTGGATTGTCATCACGAATAGAAGCAAGTAACAGGCCTTTAGCTTGATAGGGATTGCGTGGAATAACCACTTTTAAGCCCGGAGTATGAGCGAAATAAGCTTCGGGTGATTGGCTGTGATACAAACCACCCGCAATACCACCGCCATAAGGCGAGCGAATAGTTAACTTACCTACGTCAAACTCATTACCACTGCGATAGCGAAATTTAGCCGCTTCATTAACAATTTGATCAAAGGCAGGAAAAATATAATCCGCAAATTGAATTTCAGCAATCGGGCGAGAGCCTTGTGCTGCTAAACCATTAGCAAAACCAATAATACCTTGCTCAACTAATGGTGTGTTAAAACAACGTAATTTTCCATATTTATCTTGCAAGCCACTCGTTGCACGAAAAACGCCACCAAAATGTCCAACATCTTCACCAAAACATAAGGTGGAATCATCTTCACCCATAGCGATATCAAGCGCATTATTAATGGCTTGTAACATATTCATTTTTGCCATGATTAAAATTTCCCCGCAGTAAATGGATAGGCTTCTGGGTATTTATTAACGTGCATTTTCACTTGTTCTAATTGCGCTTTCAATTGGTTTGAAGGGACATCATAAACATCAGTAATTAAAGTATCGATATGAGGTTTACTCATTTTTTCGGATACTTTAACTGCAGCTAATACCTTTTCGCGAAGTTTTTCAAACAATGCTTTTTCTTTGTTTTCATCCCACCAATTTTCTGCCAACAGCCAATTTTTCATTCTTAAAATGGGATCATTAGCCTGCCACTTAGCTTCTTCTTCTCGAGTACGGTAGCCTGATGGGTCATCAGACGTTGAATGTGCGCCTAAACGATATGACATAGCCTCAACCAATACGGGAACATTCTCTTTTAAAGCAACCTTACGCGCTGTTTGTGTGGCTTTAATAACGGCCAAAATATCATTACCATCTACTCTTAAGGTTTTAATACCATAACCAACACCACGTGAAGCAATACCATTGCCTTTATACTGTTCATCTGACGGTGTTGAAATAGCATAGCCATTATTGCGACAAAAAAAGATCACAGGGGCTTCATGTACCGCAGCCATATTTAAACCCGCATGAAAATCACCTTCTGATGCCGCACCTTCACCAAAATAACAAAGAGTAACTGCGTCTAAGCCTTGTAACTTTTGACCATAAGCATAACCTGTTGCTTGTGGGATTTGTGTGCCTAGAGGAGAAGAAACCGTCATATAGTTCAATTCGTTTGAACCATAATGAATTGGCATTTGTCGGCCTTTACCTAAATCTTTTTCATTAGAGAACATTTGGTTCATAAAGTTTTCAAGACTAAAACCACGAAACATTAATGCGCCTTGTTCACGGTATTGGCTCATGATCATATCTTGTGGCTTCAAACCTGCTGCGCCACCAACACTGGCGGCTTCTTCGCCTAATGCCGCCATATAAAAGCTTAAGCGACCTTGGCGCTGTGATGCCACCATACGCTCATCTAATACGCGATGAAAAACGAAGGTTTTATATACCTTAACGGCAAGTGCTTCATCTATGTCAGGCATATCACTGCCTTCATAAACACTACCATCTTGTTTTAATATTTTTAATTCTGGAATTTCAACGCTGGTGCCGTCGATAAACGTAGGTTTATGTACAACGGGTCCCTCATTATAAAGCTCACTACTCATAACATTCTCTTATTTTAATTGTTCGTGCTATTAAATTGATAATAAATTGGCTGAACAAAATAGATGTGTAATTTTTATTTTTTACACTTATTATTTTATGCTTGTTTTATACAGACTTTATTCAATTTGAGTATAGTCAATAATTTGTAATAATCGCGCAAAACCTTACCTTTACGTTAACCATGACTCAAGATTATTGAACAATGAAATATAGCGACTTAAGTTGAAAGTGTGCAGAAATGTTTACAGCAAAAACAAAAAAAAGTAGTTTTATCAAAGGGATGAGTAGTTGAAAATAATTATAGAGGTGTGTGAAACATCATTAAAACTAACTAAAAAGTTAGTCTATAATAATATAAAACTATGATGTTCATTGCTTGTATAAGAAATAGAGCTAGATGATCTTTTTTGATATTTATCTAGTTAACAATATCCAGTTATTTATTAAAAAGGAGCTGGATATTGCTTTAATATAGCGTTAACTTCAATTATTAACTCTTTTGACAATTTAGTTTTAAAAGCGCTTATGTTTTCTTCTAACTGGTTCATTGTTGTTGCGCCAATGAGAGTAGAGGTAACACCGTTAACTTGATCACACCAAGCAAGTGCCAATTGTGCAGGTGTTATATCAAAATGCTTGGCTAAATCAACATAAGCTTGAGCTGCTGCATTGGTATTTTTTGTGTCTCTAAAGAGCCCTTTTCTTTGCATAAAAGTCCATCTACTTCCTTCAGGGCGAGCACCATTAAGATATTTCCCTGTCAGTAGCCCTGTTGCTAGAGGCGACCAAGGCAAGTAAGCAATATTTTCACGTACACAATTTTCAATTAAATAAGGCCAATCTTTGGTATGTAGTAAACTGAATTCATTTTGAATAGAAACCATTCGAGGCAAATCATATTTTTCACTTAAACGTAAATATTGATTAATTCCCCAAGAAGTATCATCTGAAAGGCCACAATAGCGAATTTTACCTGCTTTAACACTGTCAGCTAACCCTTGTAATATATCTAACATTTTCTCTATTTCTTCAGCAGTATCTTCTTTTAGAAAGCCTTTAGTATTGGGCCAATGATTACCAAAATGTGGCGACATACGATTAGGCCAATGTAATTGGTATAAATCAATATAATCTGTTTGTAAGCGCATTAAGGAACCATCAATCGCCTCTTTTACAGTTTTCCCTGAAATAGAGCTACCTTCACGTATGTATGAAAAACCTGGTCCGACTATTTTTGATGCAAGCACTATATCTTTTCGTTTAGAGGAATTAGCAGCTAACCAATTGCCTATTATAGCTTCTGTTTTACCATAAGTTTGTTCAGATGGAGGTATAGCATACATTTCAGCGGTATCAATAAAATTAACTCCCTGTGCTAAAGCATAGTCAATTTGAGCATTTGCATCTTGTTGATTATTTTGTAACCCCCAAGTCATACTGCCTAAACAAACTCGAGAAACATTCAAAGAACTACTGCCTAAAGGAACATACATCATAATATTTAATGACCATGGTAATAACTGTGACTAAATACTAGCAAAAGAATCCCCCTTTCACATAGAGGTTTAAATTATAAAAACCAATATTCAATCATTCTGGCTAAAAAAACTTATTTGAAGTAAATTAGTTGATTTTTTACCATAAGCCTATGTTTTAATATTATTTATTTCAGATAATTAACAAAAAGGAACATAAATAGATATGGATCATTTATCACTTCGTAAGCTGTCAATTATTATATTAATTGCATTAACTTCTATCGCTTTTATTCATGGTTATTCTTCAATACGTGTGGCCGAGCAAGTTGATGAAATTCAGCAATCATGGAGTGCATTTAGATCTCAAAATAATGAAAAAGCCCGCTTGATTAACTCCTTATATCAAGTAGTGGGTTACGGCGGCATGATACATAATTTTAAGAATTACATCCTACGAAAAGACTTTTCACACTTTGTTAAAGTTGAACGTTCTATGGGGGCAGCACAAGCTGTAGTTAAACAATATATCGCGTTGGGTACATCTCCAACTGAAAAATTGGTTTTATCTGATATTCAATCCACGTTAGACCACTATCAACAAGCGATTATACTGATTCGAGACAAGGTCGCGAAAATAGCACTAGTATTGAGATAGATAACTTAGTAAAACTGAGTGATGAGTTAGCATTACGTGGTTTAAAATTATTGCAAGATGAGATTGTTAGCGTGCATCCATTTTTTGCGGATAGAACGAACAAGCCTGTTTTAGCTTCTGCTCTTTATGCAGAATTAGGCTATGGCGGTATGATTCATTCATTTAAAAATTATATTCTTCGTCGTGATGTTAAATATAAGAAGAATGCCTTAAATTCAATAGGAAACATTGAAAACTTAATCAATGAGTATAAGCAACTAAGTCCAACGATAAGTGAAAAAACCGCATTAGAAGATATAATCTCTGTTTTGAATAAATACAAATCAAATATTGAGATTATTGATCAAGGCATTGAGCAAGATTTGTCGCCTGAAGAAATTGACGGTCAAGTTGAAATAAGTGATATCTATTCTTTAAGGGGCTTAAAAACCATTGAACAAGATATTATTTACCAAATAGAAAAAAAGTCTGACTTGTTAGGTGTTTTAATACAGGATGTTTATAACAAAGAACAGCAAAATGCGTTTATTGTTATTACATCAACTATCTTTATCGCCTTTTTTATCTATTGGGTTTTTACCCGTAAAGTAATTAACCCAGTAAAAAACATTTCAACAGTCATGTTGAAAATGTCTCAGGGTGAGGTTGATATTCCCATTTATCCGCAGGAGATACGTTATGAAAATGATCATACCGAATTGGGACAAATGCATAGTTCTTTACAAATATTTAAAGATAATGAAATAAAACGACAAGCTGCCGAAGAAAAAATAACTCGTCTTGCCTTAACCGATCCCCTGACAGGCTTAGCCAATCGCAATAAATTTGAGAGTAGTATCAATGAAATGGCGGCTTTAGCTAAGCGCGAAGATAAAATTATCGCGTTGTTAGCGCTTGACCTTGATAAATTTAAGCCAATAAATGATGAATATGGTCATGCTGCTGGAGATTTGATTTTAAAGTCGGTTGCTAATAATCTATCATTAATTTTTAGAGAAACAGATTTGGTGGCGCGCCTTGGTGGTGATGAATTTTCCGTTGTGCTTTACGCTCCAGACAACATAGAAAGCATAAAAAAACATTACAAAGAGTTATTGCATTGATTCCTACATCCGTACCTTATGGCAAGGATCAATTATCGGTTGGTATCAGCATTGGAGTAGCAATACATCAGCACAACGCTAACTTTGATTTAGATATATTAATGAATAATGCTGATACAGCTTTATATCAAGCAAAAGAAGCTGGAAGAAATACATATCGTATTTTTGATGAATAATCGATTAATTTGAGTAGTTTCAACGAAAAAAGTGATGACCAACAAAAGTTGAATCGTAAGTCGAGTTAGTGATAAAACTCATTGATATAAGTGAGTCATATTATTGAAGACCTCACTTCAACAGTAATAGTTTATTCTGGGTTAACTTCTACTGGAATTACCGTTAACAAGGCTCGTTGACCAATAGCAACATTAGCATTAGGGAAAATAATGGCCTCACCTGCTTTTTGAGTTTTAATTTCTTGTTCACCATCTGTTGCGATAACAGTGCCAATAGCAAAGTCAGTGAAATTCTCAACATCGTCGCTAAAGTGAAATTTAAAATCATCACTGTGACGGTCAATGATTTGGTCTATCGCAAAAAAGCTAAAATCTTCTTTGTTATATTCAGCTAGCGCTAGCGGTTGTCCTGAAATTAAAGCGGTTAAGCTGCCAATTACACCAGCAAAGTTTGTCATATCATTTTCACCAAAAGGCTTAACTTTACCTAGTTCGACAGTAAAAGCATGGGCGCCAAATTTATTTGACGAAAAGTAGCTAAATGTAGTGGTTGGCGAGTTAGAAAATAAAATAGTATTGATGCCACAAGCCAGCATAAATTGTAATTGCTCTTTTACCCAAGATTTATTGTGTCTAAATGGATAAACGGCAAATTTATCATTTTTAGAGCCTCGTATTGCTGTGTGTAGATCATAATGAAAGCGCTCACTGTTACGTTCTTTATAATTATTATTTTCATAAAAAATTTTTACGGTGTTTTCTAATAACAAAGCACGATGATGCTCTTTGTTAATCAAAACTTCACCCTGCCCCTTATGTAATGAAGAACCTTGTGAATGAGCACCGCTAAAGAGTCGATTAAGGTTTTCTTCAACAAAACGATGTCCGATATTAATAGCAGGAGGATTACCAAATAAAAATAGCGTTCTATTTTCTAGGTGTAACTTTCCTAAAATTAGTTGTTTGATTAGCTCATTGCATATTTCAATGGGTGCAGTTTCATTACCGTGAACAGCACTAGATAAAACGATATCTTTACTTGAGGTGTGGTTTAACGGTTCAAAAATTATAATGCCAGTATCAAGTACTGATACTTTAGCTTTTGATGAGTTCTGTGTGCATTTGACTTCAAAATTAAACGCAGCCATCGAAAATTCATGACTACGCGTTAAATGTAAAAAGTCAGCTGTTTTTTGAAGTTGATATTGTAGCTGTGATGCCGATAAACTCTCTTGTAAATATGCCATGGTTAACCTTTATAATTGTCCAATCGTAACTACTCATCTATCGTCACTCCCGAGATGTTTTAATCGGGAGTCTAATGTTTAAAACTGGCAGATTCCGGCTTAAGACACAACCGGAATGACGTGCACGCTGGGTATGGTGAATAATTACGTCCAATCTATATACTTGCTTAATTACAATCCTGCCGCTTTAAACGCAGCACTTACAATATCTTGGGCTTCTTTTATAATGGTTTGCAAATGTTGTTCATCAATAAAACTTTCAGCGTATATTTTATAGATTTCTTCAGTGCCCGATGGACGTGCAGCAAACCAACCATTATCAGTAACGACTTTAATACCGCCAATAGCAGCATTATTTCCCGGTGCATGAGAAAGAATTTGTACTATTTTTTCACCTGCTAACATCTCAGCAGTAACATCATTACTCGATAGTGCTGTGAGAACTTTTTTCTGTTCAAATGAAGCAACCGCTTCAACACGGCCATAATAGGGCTCACCTAGCTCGCTAACCAACTCAAGGTAATGCTGATATGGGTCTTTACCAGTAACGGCTAATATTTCAGCGGCCAATAGCGCCATAATGAAACCGTCTTTGTCGGTAGTCCATGTGCTACCATCACGAGCTATAAATGAAGCGCCAGCACTTTCTTCACCGCCAAAAGCGTAGCTTGAATCACCTAAGCCGTCGACAAACCATTTAAAACCTACCGGTACTTCTGATAATGGTCTATTGATATTTTTCGCTACGCGATCAATGAGTGAACTAGACACAAGTGTTTTACCTATTTTACTCTTTTGTGGCCAACCTCTATGTGTCATCAAATAGTTGATAGCAACGGCTAAATAGTGATTCGGATTCATTAAACCACCGCTTTTAGTCACTATGCCGTGTCGGTCAAAATCTGGATCATTACCCACACTAATGTCGAAATCATCTTTCATCGCAATAAGACCAGCCATCGCATAAGGGGATGAACAATCCATGCGAATTTTACCGTCTTTATCAAGCGGCATAAAAGCAAAGCTGGCATCAACAACCGGATTGACAATAGTAATACTAATACCGTATTTTTTAGCGATAACGGGCCAATAAGCAATACCTGAGCCACCAAGGGGATCCACACCTATAGTTACACCTGACTTGGCTATAGCCTGCATATCAATAACTTGTTCAAGTTGACTAACATACAGTTCAATAAAATCTTGCTGCGTTAACAACTCAGATTCTAATGCTTGAACATAAGGCAGTTGTTTAACATCAACCAAGCCTGTTTTAATGAGCTCATTTGCTCTTTGTTCAATTTGTTTAGTTATATCTCCTTCTGCTGGTCCACCATGTGGCGGGTTATACTTAATACCACCATCAGTTGGCGGATTATGTGAAGGCGTGATAATAATACCATCCGCAATTGAGCACTCATCATGGGTTTTATTATGTGAAATAATAAGTCGAGAAATCACGGGCGTAGGTGTAAAGCCAGCATTTGTTTGAGACCTTGATAAAACATCATCTTGAATAACAACATTCACACCATTGGCAATGAACACTGAGATTGCACTCGCAAAAGCAGGTTCAGACAAGGCATGAGTATCTTTACCTAAAAAAAGTGGCCCGGTAATATTTTGCGCTAAACGATACTCAGCAACGGCCTGACAAATAGCAATAATATGCTGTTCATTAAAGCTGACTTTAGCTGCTGTGCCTCGGTGGCCAGAGGTACCAAAACTCACTTGTTGAGCGATAATATCTACATCAGGTGTTTTGAGATAATACTCACTGACTAATTGGCCAAGATTAACTCTATCTTCTGGACGAACTGGCTTACCTGCATGCGGGTGAACAGACATATTATTCCCTATATTTGAATGACTACTTGTAACCTAAGAACTATTTTTTACAATAACTCACGTATTTTTATTACATCACTCTCATCGTAACCTAATAAACTTGCCGCTTCTGTTAACATCATTTTTTTACGCGTTGTGTTTGAGTTGGTAATAACCCAAAACGGACTTTGAGGAACTTGTTTCGGTTTAGTACTACTACCGCTCGCCGTTAGTATTTCTTCGCTCAAGGCAAAATATAAGCGTTTAGTTTTTCTCGCACTCACTTTAGGCGCTATGTTGGTTACTATATTAAATGTTTTTGGATGAGCTCTATATAAGGCAGCAAGAATTAATAAAAACCGGCCTACAGCACCACGCTGCATAGCGAGCTCTTCTTTATTAATGAAATTAAAAACGCTTTCTGAGCTAGTAATAATTTTTATTTCGCTACAATCAGTATCAACAATATCAGAATCTTTTACCTCTATATTTGGGGGGAATTCATCTTGTTTAGTATCATCACCTTTTAGTGCTGTTACTAGGTTAGATTCTGGAACTGACAGTTGGTTAGTATCATCAAGCGTGAGTAATCGACGTAAAATACTTGAAGCGCTCTCGCCAATAGCTTGTGTATTCGAAACAATATACAGATAAAGTTCATCGTCTATTTCAATATTTTTCATTTATCACTAACTTCTATAAATTTTTAATTGCCGCGAGATTATACCCAAATTCATGGTTATTTCATGGTAAAATTACCATAAGTTAAAAAATAAAAATAAATGAATAAATAAAATGACAAATATTAACCAACCAACACAACAACACCCTGGCCAGTTAAATTATCAACAACTAGGCGAAGGTAAGCATATTGTGCTAATTCATGGCTTATTTGGTAGTTTAGAAAATTTAAACATGGTTGCCAAAAACCTAAGCCTACATTATTGCGTTACAAGTATTGATGTAAGGAACCATGGCAATTCTTTTCACCAACAAAATATGGACTATCAAGTTTTAGCACAAGATGTCATTAATTTATTAGATAAATTGTCTATTGAAAATTGCCATATATTAGGTCATTCAATGGGAGGTAAAATTGCGATGAAGATAGCACTTTTATTTCCAGAGCGACTTAATAAACTTATTGTTGCCGATATTGCCCCAGTTAAATACCCGGCTCATCATTTGACCATTATTGAAGGCTTGAAAGCAATTGACTTAACACAAGTACATAAACGTACTGATGCGGATACTCAATTATCAAAATATGTAACTGACTCTAATGTAAGGCCGTTTCTACTGCGAAATTTAGCCCTAAATGAACAAAGAGAATTTCAATTCAAATGTAACCTGCATTATATTGAACAAGGTTACCAACAAATAATGCAAAGTATTAATGGTCAAACTGGCCAACAATTTAACGGTGATACTTTATTTATTAAAGGGGGTAATTCAGATTACATATTACCTGAACATCAAAGTGTTATAGCGCTACTTTTCCCTAAGGCTAAAGCTAAAATAATTCAAGGTGCGGGTCATTGGTTACATGCTGAAAAGACGGTAGCCTTTAATAAAATAGTAATAGATTTCTTAAAAAACTAGGGTCTGTTGATCTTTAACGGTTAAATTTTGTTCGCCTTTTTTAAAGAGAGTAAAGCGTTTTAATCGCGGTGAGTACTATGTAGCCTAATCATTCTAAGCAAATACTACTCAACAATGAGTAAAATGATTTTAGCCGACTCCTTAGGACAGAATAATGTTAAGCCCTTGATGAAGATCAACAAATTAACTTGGTAGTTAAGTTAGAGTTTTTAATCATAAGTATCATGAAAGTAAATGTGTTTAATGACATGACATGCTACAATGTCGCCAATTTTTTGGCTTACATCACTTGATGTATTTTTCATAGTGAAATAACACACATGCTAGCTGAACATTTGGAACTTATAGAGGCAATAGGCCTTAATTTATTTTTTCTTTTCATTTTTGGTTTTATTGGTTTATCCATTCACGATGTGATGAATAAAAATGATGTACCAAAAATGGGAAAATTAGTTGTTTATTTCGTACTGTTTTTAGGTTGTTTCGGTTTTATTGCCAAGGGAATTATTCAATTCGTCTGGGAAAGTCAGGGTGTTGGCTAATGGCAAAAGAGTTAACTGATTTAACGACTATTGACCTGTTTAATGAAGAAAAGCGTCCAGGGCGACCTAAAACGAACCCACATCCACGCAACGTACAAATTAAACTAAATAAACGTAATCAAGTAAAACGAGATAAGACTAAGGGTTTAAAGCGGGTTGAGTTTAAAATACACCATAGCTTATTTGAACAGTTAGAAGAATTGGCTAAGACTAAAGACATTAGCCGCAGTGAATTAATTGAATCGCTATTGATTGAATCTTTAGCACATAAAACAAATTTAATTGAAGTCTAAAAGGTAAATATCCATGGCAATCGTAGGTTTATTCTTCGGCAGTGATACCGGTAACACCGAAGCAATTAGTAAAATGATCCAGAAAAAACTGGGCAAAAAAATGGTCGATGTTAAAGACATCGCGAAAAGCACAAAAGAAGAAATTTCAGAGTTTGATATGCTAATTTTAGGCATACCTACTTGGTATTATGGTGAAAATCAGTGTGACTGGGATGATTTTCTGCCTGAGCTTGAAGAAGTTGACTTTACTGACAAGCTAGTAGCCATTTTTGGCTTAGGCGATCAAGAAGATTACGCAGAGTACTTTTGCGATGCAATGGAGCCATTACGTGATATTGTTGAAAGTAAAGGCGCTATTGTTGTGGGTAGCTGGCCTACCGAGGGTTATGAATTTGAAGCATCTAAAGCATTAATTGATGAAAATACTTTTATTGGTTTATGCATTGATGAAGACAGACAGCCTGAATTAACTGATGCACGTGTTAGTAAATGGGTTAGTCAACTTAATGATGAAATGTGCTTAGCTGAACTCGCTTAAACCTTAATATTTATAGGGCTTTAACTGCCGCTATTATCTAACAAAAAAGCTCAACAAGTGAGCTTTTTTGCTATTTAAAACTAAAAAAGCTGAATAAATACAACTAAGCCTTTATCCTTAGTCAATAACCTCATATACTTTTGAGCATTATCACCTTTAGAGAAATTATTTACATGGCAGATCAGAACGAAGAACTTAAAAGAGCCGGATTGAAAATCACCTTGCCACGTATTAAAATTTTAACTATTCTTCAAGAGCCAAAGAATCAACATATTAGCGCAGAAGATGTTTATAAGTTATTGTTAGAGCAACATGAGGAAATAGGCTTAGCAACGGTTTACCGCGTATTAAACCAGTTTGATGATGCCGGTATTGTTACTCGCCATCACTTTGAAGGTGGTAAATCAGTATTTGAACTTGCCCATAAAAAACATCATGATCATTTAGTTTGTTTAAAGTGTGGTAACGTAGTTGAATTTGAAGATGATGTCATTGAACAAAGACAGTCAGACATTGCTAAATCTCATAAAATCACGCTGACGAACCATAGTCTATATTTATACGGTGAGTGTGAAGATAAAGTCGCTTGTGAAAAATACCGGTTAACACATTTATAACACTATAGTTGCCTATCTAGCACAATCATCAATAAATTTTATCATTCCAGCTCTGTTTTATACTGATATAACATGGATGTTACATAGTAGAAATGCAGGATGCATATTCATCCTGAATCCAAATAAAAAGATAATCACACCTTTGACAACGGATTTCAAAGATGACGGTATCAATGTATTCAGGAAAAAATAAGTCAATACAAAAATAATTTATGGTAAAATAAAGTATGAGTCTAGCGTTAAAAGTTATTCCACCTGTACAGTTTATTATTTGTGCAAGTTTAATGTTTGGTTTAGCATCTTATTTCCCTCAATATCGTTTTACTTTATCACTTAGTTTTCCTATCATTATATGTTTAATAGTCTTAGCCACTATTATCGGTTCGTTAGCTTTATATGATTTTCATAAGCACAAAACCACTTATCATCCTCATACTCCTGAAAAAACTAGCACTGTAGTAGACTCTGGTATTTACGCTTACTCACGTAATCCTATGTATTTAGCATTAGTGCTAGTGTTACTCGCTTTAGCACTTTATTTTACAAACGTCACTTGCTTCGCCGTTATTCCGTTATTTATATGGTACATTACTCACTATCAAATAAAGCCTGAAGAACTGATGCTTAATAAACTTTTCCCAACTGACTACCAAGCTTACAGCCAAAAAGTACGGCGCTGGTTGTAAAAACTGATAACTATTTTTAACTAAGCTTTTTTCAAATACGCCGCAACCAAAACAATACGTGTTCCGTTTACTTTGCCTTCAATATGTTCTGGATTATCAGTTAATGAGATACCACGTACCATAGTGCCTTGTTTAGCGGTAAAATTAGCACCTTTTACTTTTAAATCTTTGATCAGAGTAACATTATCACCATCTTGCAATTCTGCCCCGTTACTATCTCGGGTTGGGCCATCAGTTTGTTCCGCTGCGATGCCCTGCTCTGCCCAAGTTCTTACATCATCTTCTAGATAGATCATTTCAAGTGCATCTTGTGCCCAGCTCTCTGTTGAAAGCTTATGCAACATACGATATGAAATGACTTGTACCGCAGGCTCTTGATTCCACATGCTATCATTTAAACAACGCCAATGATTTGCATCTAACGCTGTAGTCGATTCAATTTGAGATTGACAGTTTTGGCATATATAGACACATTGTTGTGCGCTTAAGTCACTTGTTGGAGGTACTGGAAATACTGATAAATTTATCGTTGCTGTGCAAAGCTCGCAGCTGTTATTACTTCGTTGTTGCAATGCTTGTTCGGTTGCCATGGTCATTCCTAATTAAAAACAAAATAGTCTAAATTTCAATATCTCGATTATAACATGCTATTTATCCTCATTAAATGTCATGTGGTTGTTCAGGACAATATATCTCCTGCATTGTCTTATATACCCGTGATACCTCAAAATGCGTGTTTCAGGATGCCTGAGCAATTCATGGTCAAGGCGCATCTTTTTATTAAGGGTTATTCAGGAGAATATGCTCCTGCATTCTCTAATAAGCTACTTCCATATAGCGCCCTTAAAAACAGATGCAACGAAGAGCATGATTTACTCAGACATCCCCGTAGGGCTGAGGGATCCCCATTTTAGTTGAACGCTTCTTTTTGGTAATTCAAAATGAAGTATTTTAAACTTTTTTCTATATAGTTCAGCGTGATACGCCTTTTGAATTGCTTTATTACTTGTTTGGCT
>NZ_QOLD01000044.1 GCF_003333305.1 Candidatus Colwellia aromaticivorans
CCGGAGTGGACGAACCACTGGTGTTCGGGTTGTCATGCCAATGGCATTGCCCGGTAGCTACGTTCGGAACTGATAACCGCTGAAAGCATCTAAGCGGGAAGCAGGCTTTGAGATGAGTTCTCACTGGAGCTTTAAGCTCCCTAAAGGGTCGTTGGAGACTACAACGTTGATAGGTCAGGTGTGTAAGGGTTGTGAGGCCTTGAGCTAACTGATACTAATTACCCGTGAGGCTTAACCATACAACACCCAAGTGGTTTTGTATTGACAGGTTAAAGTCACTTACTAACTTAGTAATGAAAAATTCATGTAGGAAACCTACACATCATTTTGAATTACGTTGTTATTAAGCGATTTACCACAGTCAAAAAGTTTGACATTGAATAAAATATTAAACACGTACTGCGTGTTACTTGAATTGCTTTTGTTAAATTTATATCAAATTTCCAAGATTGCTAATTACTACTTACCAAAGGTAAGCGAGTGATTAAAAGTTTTTGTTTAGCGACAATAGCACTGTAGCCCCACCTGATCCCATTCCGAACTCAGAAGTGAAATGCAGTAGCGCCGATGGTAGTGTGGGAGTTCCCATGTGAGAGTAGGACATTGCTAAGCTTCTATTTAGAAAAGCCCGCAACATTGTTGCGGGCTTTTTGCTGTCTGGTGTTTGACCCCTCGACCCTTTGACCCTTCGACCCTTCGACCCTTCGACGAGCTCAGGATAAACGAGCTCAGGATAAACTAGCTCAGGATAAACTAGCTCAGGATAAACTAGCTCAGGATCAACTAGCTCAGGATCAACGAGGATAGGGGAAATGTGAATACTCAGGTGCGCTAATGGGTAGTTGACTTATGTGGCAGTAAAGCCCATGTGACCCTTCGACGAGCTCAGGATGAACGGGGATAATGGAGAAGCTTCACTTAAGAAAAGCCACCTTCATATTATAATAAAAAGCGAAAGAGTCGGGCTTTTTGCCGTCTGTCGTTTTTGAAAAAGTCATACTTTATGAGTAGGTTTATTTCATCCTTAAGACCTAGAGCTGCAAAGGGCAATTGATAATATAATACCACTGAGTATTTTAGATATAATAAAGGGAATAAAATGAAAAGCAAAATATTGGGTATGTCATTTTTAGCAGCGACTATCTCTTTTACTTCATTTGCGAAAGATGATAATGAAGTGATGATGCAAGCCGCAGGGCAAGAAATTTTTAAAAAGTGTAGTGCATGTCACTCAGCTGATGGCAGTAAAAATACATTTGGTCCGAGTTTAGTTGGAGTGATAAATCGTAAAGCTGCATCTCTTCCTCGTTTTTCCTATTCTGAAGCATTAAAAAAGTCAGGTTTAACTTGGACTGAGACCAATATTCGTCTTTGGGTTGCAGGTAATGATCTTCTAGTGCCTGGTACACGTATGCGTCATGTTCAAATTACTGACACAGCTGAACAAAATTATTTATTGGCTTATCTTAAGTCATTAAAATAATGTGAGTGTTTTTATCTATATGAAAAAGAGCTTTAAAGTTGATTTTAAAGCTCTTTTAAATACACCTATTTAATAGTCAATCCTTTGGGTAGATTAGGATGCGTAGCAGCTAATTAACGAAATATAAATATATTGTTATTGTTAGCTATCCTCGAAATAGAGAACCTAAAAATAGACCAGTTACCCTAATACCCTAATACCCTAATACCCTAATGCCGTATGACTTCATGAGTTCAAATGGTGAATACTTTAGTCAATAAATCACTCTCATATTTTTTCTTGTCAATTAATTCTTCATGGTACTAATACTCCTCAGTAATTCTAATTTTTTCTGTCAATATTTCAAGATGAACAGATTAAGAATTTGAAATTCAGTTATTTTGAACTAAGCTAATATGTAATCAATATATGGGAATTACTGTACCGCCTATAAGTGTATACAGAGGGCGATTCCTAGATCTTAATATTCAATAATGCTATTTTGTAGGGTATCCTAAATACTACATACAATTTGAGCTCCTCCTCGGAACATGTGATAGAAATAGTTCCGTCGGAGTTGTTTTTTGACCTGATTTTCGACGGTAACACTGAATTAAGGACTAGCCTTCCTATAATTGATTTAAAACCGATAACCAACAAAGCTTTACAGCTGACGGCTAACCTCCGCATGTGTGTGTAGATGTAATATTTAACGCAAATTTAGAGTGTTCATTATGCAAAAATTAGCAATTGTGCAAGAGTCACCAATATTACTAGATCGAGAAAAAACAATTAATATGGCCATTGCCCTTGTCAATAAAGCTGCTGAAGGTGGCGCCGAATTAGTAATTTTTCCAGAGGCTTTCATTTCAGGTTACCCTGCATGGATATGGCGTCTTCGCCCTGGTGGAGATTGGGGAATAAGCGAAGAGCTACATACTCGATTACTTAATAGCTCAGTAGATATAGACAATAATGAGCTATCCCCACTTTGTGAAGCCGCTAAGAAAAATAATATTACGATTATCTGCGGTTTGAATGAAAGAGACGGAGAATTTAGTAGAGCAACTGTATATAACACCGTAGTGATTATTGGGGAAGATGGAAGCATCTTAAATCGTCACAGGAAATTAATGCCAACCAACCCAGAAAGAATGGTTTGGGGGTTTGGTGATGGTTCAGGTTTAAATGTGGTAGATACACCGGTTGGAAAAATTGGATCATTACTGTGTTGGGAAAACTATATGCCCTTGGCAAGATATGCTCTATATTCACAAGGTATAGAAATCTATGTGGCCCCCACATATGACAGTGGCGATGGGTGGATTGGTACCATGCAGCACATTGCGCGGGAAGGTCGTTGTTGGGTGGTGAGTAGTGGTGTTGTGTTAACTCGCGACGATATTCCAGATGATTTTCCTGAAAAGGAAACGTTATATCCCGATACGGAAAATTGGATAAACGCAGGTGACTCTGTTGTAATTGCTCCGGGTGGTGAAATTGTAGCGGGACCTATGCGAAAGGAAAAAGGATTACTTTTTGCTGAAATTGATTCTAGTCGTGTAGCTACGTCAAAAAGAGCACTTGATGTTGCTGGCCATTATTCTCGGCCTGACATATTTACACTCAGTGTAGATACTCGATTACAAAGTTCGATTAAGTTTAAACAAACATGAATATAAGTCACTCTGCAGGACTCTCTATAAATTGACACCGTTAGCTCGAATGCCATGTATAGGCTAACGGACAAGAAATTGCTAATCAAAATAATTAGATAGTGATTATGGTTAAATATATTCAACACATTTATCGTTGTTTCTCGTCCAATGATTTATTTAACAATATTATTGAAGGGCTTAATAATCTAGACAAGGATTTCCCGAATACCACCCTAGATTATCTTCACCCTGTAGATGAACTTCATATCCGTGGTGATACTGCCACTAAAAAGCTAATTTAACTTGCGGAATTTACGCTCTATATGAATATATTGGATGTAGGTTGTGGAATAGCAGGCTCAACTCGTCGTTTATCGCAAGAAACAGGGTTGTCGTGTAACCGGTATGGATTTGAGTGAGACTTACATTGATACAGCAGAACGACTTGACGCATTCTTGATATGCAAAATCAGGTGTCATTTCATGCTTGTAGCGCCGAAATAACCTTTTGCAGCACAGTCATTACTAACCAGCTGTGCTACTCATACTATTTAGTTAAATTGACTGCTTCTGAGATAGAGTCTGTTACAAGGTTTGCAATTTCTTCTGAGCTATTTGTTGCCACGTCATACGCGTTTAATGCAGAAGTTGAAACTTTTGTTTGCAGCTGATCGGTATAATATTTTTGATCGTCAATCACTTTAGTAATATCAGTTTGTGTTGATAATGTTTTTGTTTGTGCTGCAACTTCCCAACTAATAGCAGTAAAAAATGTTTTTTGTAGGTTTATTAATTGCTCAATATATTTTGTATTGATTTCTATAAGGCTATTGAATGGCTTTATAGCAGTAATGAATTTTTCTGATGTTTTTGTAAACATAATAAAGCCTTCTTTAATTTTATTGCGGTGCAGCAATTGATTTTAAATAAGTATAAAGTGATAAAATATTGGCGTCAATACTTTTATGCTGCTAAGCAACATAAAAGTATTGAATTATGTTAATGCTAAAATTAGCATTAACTTCACTCTACAGATTTTGCTATTTAAGTAGAATACAATTAGCAATTAAATTGATGGGCTATTTCGGTGGTTCACAATATCGCTTATATCCGATGTTTCCTTACGATAGTTATTCCCCTCGAAGTCAATGATGTTAATGGGAAACGCTGTCGCTAAAGATCAAAAAATTGGCATGGTTGATGTCAAATCCATTACACCACAGATGCCACAAATGGTAGCTCTTAACAGCATTCTTCAAGCTGAATTTAAAAATGAAATAGAAGAATTAAAGGAATTACAGACGGACTTAAAATATAATTACGATAAAATGCAACGTAATGATGGAGCAATGAGTAATACGCAAATAGAAAAATTTCGTAAAAAAGTCCTAGACAAAAAAATACTTATAATAAAAAAGAGAAGGCATTACTGAACTCAATGCGAGGTCGTTTCGAGGACGAGCAAATGAAAGTAAAGGTGTTAATTTCTCAAATTATCAATAAAGTAGCTATAGAAGGTGGTTATGACTACATTATTAGACGTGAAAACCTTGCCTATGCTGTAGATAACGAAAACGACATATCTACAAAGGTATTAGAGCAAGCACACAAAAATTACTAATCTGTTGATTTGAGCGAGCAAATTTCAATGCTTAACCTCAAACAAATAGCCGAATATGTTGGCAGCATTGCCAAAGATGATGTTCAATGCCTGATTTACCTTACCTCTGTCTCTTGATCACAAGTCTGTAGTCTGCTGAATGGATTTTAATATCTCAGCAGACTCAACCATTTCCATTAACTTAAACCAGCCAGAGTACAGTGCTTTTACCCCAACCAGTCCATTTCGTTTACTATCATACCAACCGCCAAGTTTAGCTAAAGCATAATAAAACCAATAAAGTGAAGGCGTTTCCTTAGGAATAACGTCCCCTTTATTTAGTTTCATCCAGAGTAACTGCCACGTTAACTTATCTGCACATACTTCACAGCTAACTTTTTTTGCTTGTTTATTATTTTGGCAGACTTCTTGTAATTGCATTAAACGTACAGCGATAAATGCTTGAATAATAGCAATGCGTTGTATGTTGTTTTTACTTTGTAATCTTAAGCCCTCAACATCTGTACCATCTGACTTCCATACTTTATGAAACTCCTCTACACGCCAACGTAATTCATAATATCTAACAATTATTAACGCATCTGCTGGGCTATGGATTGCTTCACTCGTATATAATATCCAACATAATGGATCTTTAATATCGTCGCCTGTTTCTTGACAAATTATAACGTTGACATCAAGTGAGTCTTTACCTTCTGCTCTTTTAGGTTTTTTAATCGAGACCGATTCATAACTTAACATCATGTGAGCTTTTCTGCCTTTACGCCCACC
>NZ_QOLD01000090.1 GCF_003333305.1 Candidatus Colwellia aromaticivorans
AGTTAGCTACTCAATTTAGAGCTCGTACATAAGTTCGCATTTAATTCTTTAAAAATAATTTTTATTGTTGACAAGGGGGAGTCCACATAAGCTACATCCATGTAGCGCCATTGTCGAAATCAATAACTCTGCATACAAGCCTTTTAAACTCGCCCTACGGGGATTCTGAATAATTCATTCTCGTCGTCGCATCTATTTTAAGGACGCTACATGGATGTAGCGTCACATAAAAAGGTGATAACGCCGTAAAAATGACCAAAAAATGCTGTCCGAAGGATTCAGCTAAAAGCGTTTTACTCTCTTTAAAAAAGGCGAACAAAATTTAACCGCGAAAGATCAACAGACCCTAGTAGCAATCTTAAATAATATTCAAAGGGAGTCTAAAGTAGACAGCTAATACGACAAAGTAATAATTACAAAAAGTATACATTGTGTTAAGGCTTGAAATTTGTAACAATTTACCTCATAAATATGATTATATTTATAGCTAATCTTATAAAATAAAAATAAAAAATTTAGCTATTATAAATCACTCTAATAATAATAAACTTATGGATAATCTATGCAGAACTTAAGCTATCACAGCTTGATTTTATTGCTTTTTACTGTTTTATTAATAAGCCCTACAATAGCAAAAACCTCAAATCAGAAAAACACACTAAAAAATAGAATTAATTTAGAGTCACTTCAAATTCCTTTTGAAAAAAACACCATAATCATTGATGGTGAATTAAATGATGATCTATGGTCTAACGCGTTATCGATAAAATTAGATATAGTCAATAGCCCATGGAATAACTTACCTAGCCCAGTTAAAACCACTGCTAAACTAATTCAAAATGGCAAGTTTCTTTATATTTCCTTTATTGCCTATGATCCTGATCCTACAAAAATTCAAGGTTTCTTAACCGATCGCGATAAAACATGGTTACAGGACACAGTCGGTATAAAACTCGATACCCATAATAATAGACGATTAAATTACTCCTTTTTTGTCAATCCTTATGGTGTTCAAAATGATGCTACTTATAATGAAATAACTGGAAAAAACAACACCTCATGGGATGGGCTTTGGTATGCCTTTGGTAAAATAACTGAACAGGGCTACCAAGTAGAAATGGCTATTCCCTATAACATTTTAAACTTCAAAGCAGACGGTAAGAAAAAAAAATGGGCTATAGAATTAGTACGAATTTATCCTAGAGATACAAGTTTACGTATTTCTCATGTACCCCTTGAACGAGATAATCCTTGTTGGTTGTGCCAGTACCCCGAAGCTACCGGCTTTGAAGAAGCAGAGATAGGTCAAAACTTACGATTAATACCAAGACTTACTGCTAGCAGAGATGAGACTCGAGATATTTACGCAAACAGCAATGATCCAAATAGTGATTGGAGCGGTGAAAAAGATATTGAAGCAGGAGTGGATTTACGTTGGGGAATAAACGCAAATAATTTACTAAATGCCACATTAAACCCTGACTTTTCAACCGTAGAAAGCGATAGCGGTCAACTTAGTGTAAATACCAACTTTTCATTGTTTTATGAAGAGAAACGCGCTTTTTTCTTAGATAACAGTGATTATTTCAGTAGTGATTTTGACTTAATATATACTCGAAACATTGCCGTTCCTGATTATGGAGCCAAATTAACTGGTCGTATCGACAAACACAGTTATGGCGCATTCATAACCAATGATACTGAAACAAATATCTTATTACCGGGCAATTTGCGTTCAAGTTTAATGACTTTAGCACAAGAAAGCCACGCTGGTGCCTTACGTTATAGGTATGACTACAATAACGATTTAACGATAGGCACCTTAGCAACATTGCGCACCGCCGATGATTACCATAATTATGTCGTTGGGCTTGATGCGCGTTACCGTCTATCTCAGTCTAGTACAATTAAAGCACAGGTATTGAATTCTGAAACACTGTATCCAAAAACATTCAATAATAGTGCTGACCCCAGCAATGATAGTTTTAGTGATCACGCTTTTAAACTTAACTTTAATCATGATTCTGAGTACTGGCTTATTGATTTAGACCATCAAAATATTGGCGCTGATTTCAGAGCTGATTTAGGGTTTATGCCCAAAGTCGATATTAAAACCGATGACGTTTTTGTTAAAAGAGTTTTTTATTCTTCACCAGACAGTCAATGGCAAGAAGCTGGCGTTGCAGGGGAATGGAAAATTATTCATAACATTAATAATGAACTTATTGAACGATTATTAACGGCCAGTTTTAGTATTGATGGCCCGATGCAATCTTTTTATGAACTCAGTTTAATTCATGGTGAAAAAGTAGGTATTCGCTATGATGATACAATAGCCGATATTGATGGTAATACTTCTTCCTTTAATGAAGACCAAATAGAGCTATATGCTAACATTAAGCCTAATACTCGTACCTTTTTATCACTAGAGTTAACTATGGGTGACAAAATTGATTATGCTAACGATCGTTTAGGGGATTTAATTGAAATAGAAGGTAATGTTGCTGTATTTCTTACTGATCATTTAGAATTTGATTTTTACCAAACCTATAGCGAACTCGATTCTAAAAATAGTACCAACAGTAATAATAATGTTTATGTTGCGCATATTTCTGAGTTACGTTTGTCTTACCAGTTTGATGTTCAAAGTTACTTAAAACTTAGCTTAGTTTACAGTGATGTTAATAGAAACCCAGATAACAATAACGTTATTAACTCAATGCAAAGTAAAAGTTTATCAAGCCAATTAATTTACGCCTATAAACTTAACCCACAAACGGTATTCTTTTTAGGGTATTCTGATAACAGTTTTCGAGATGATGATGTAACTAAGTTAACGCTCGCAGAAAGAACTTTTTTTACAAAAATCAGCTATGCATGGTCACCCTAATATAATGATTCACTACCCTGGGTATTGTTAATAAAAGCGTTTTTCTAACATCAATTACCACACTAGTCGATACTATACCCGCTCCACTTGAAGATGCGCGTTTCAGGAAGTCTGAGCGATTCATAATCAAGGCACATTTTTTTATTAAGGGTCATTCCCTTAAAAATAAATGTAACGCAGAGTATGATTTGCTCAGTCTTCCCCAAAGGGCTGGTTTAGAAACGCTTTATACTGCGTTATTGATTTTGATAAGGGAACAACCATTCTCTTCAATCAATGCTTTGCTTACATGGATGTAGGTACTTAGGTTCAGTCGGGAACTATGAACCTGTGCCTAAAGACATTTCTAATTCCAGCTGAATCATGCATCTTCAAGTGGAGCGGGTATATATCGTGAATAGCTTGTCTATTGGAACTCCAATAAATTTGAATAAAATCAATAGTTCCATGGCTAAAATCAAGCGAAAGCAAGTTGAGTTGGTAATGCTAATAGCAAACCAAACAAAGACTTACTCACTTTACAAGAAAACACCCTGAAAAATTGAATCTGCCGTATGTTATTACTTACGAGCCTGCTAATTAAATCAGTGCTTTAATACCCTGCCCTAACCCTGCTAATGTGAGCGGATACATCTTATTATCAACGAGCCCTTTCATTATATTAATAGAAGCATAATAAGGCCATTGCGCTTCGTTTTGGGGATTAAGCCAAATAACCTTATCAAAATGGTCTGTTAACCTTTTCATCCACACGTTGCCTGCTTCTTCATTCCAATGTTCAACACTGCCACCAGGATAGGTAATCTCGTAGGGCCCCATCGTTGCATCACCAACAAAAATAACTTTATAATCTCGGCTATAAGTATTCAGCACCTGCAATAGATCAATTTTTTCACTACGCCTACGATTATTATCTCGCCATACATTCTCATAAAGGCAGTTATGAAAATAAAAAAATTCTAAATGCTTAAATTCGCCATGAATTGCCGAGAATAGCTGTTCACAGACCTTGATGTGATCATCCATAGAGCCACCAATGTCAAAAAACATTAACACTTTTATCGCATTATGACGCTCAGGCTTCATTTTAATATCAAGGTAACCGGCATTACGCGCTGTAGCAGCAATGGTCTCGTCAAGCGCTAATTCTTCACTACTACCAGTACGCGCAAATTGACGTAACTTACGCAAAGCAACTTTAAGGTTACGCGTGCCTATTTCAACATTGGCATCCAAGTTTTTAAATTCACGTTTATCCCAAACTTTAGTGGCGCGACGATGTCTTGATTCATCTTGCCCTATACGAATTCCCTCAGGGTTATAACCATAGGCACCAAAAGGTGATGTGCCGCCAGTACCAATCCATTTATTACCCCCTTGATGGCGTTTTTCTTGCTCTTTCAAACGTTCAGCTAATGTTTCCATTAACTTATCTAATCCGCCCAAGGCTTTTATTTTAGCCTTTTCTTCGGCGCTCAGTTGTTTTTCAAAATGCTTTTTAAGCCAATCTTCTGGTATTTCTGATAAATCTAATTCAAGGCTAGCAACGCCTGTAAAGTAATCAGCAAAAGCACGATCAAATTTATCAAAATGAGCTTCGTCTTTAACTAATATAGTCCGACTAACACTATAAAAATCATCAATACTAGCAAACACTACGCCTTGCTCTAAGGCACGAATTAAGTCGAGTAATTCTCGCAGAGTACAAGGCACTTTGTAGTCACGTACCTTACAAAAGAAATCAATTAACATTACTTTGCTCTTTTCAGTCTAACGTTGGCCACGGTGCATAAAAGCAAGCTTTTCAAACAAATGCACATCCTGCTCATTTTTTAATAAGGCGCCATGTAATGGAGGAATAACTTTTTTCTGACGTGTTTCATGCAATACTTCAGGAGAAATATCTTCAGCAAGCAAGAGTTTTAACCAATCAATTAATTCTGACGTTGACGGCTTTTTCTTTAAACCCGGCATATCACGTAAATTAAAGAATAACGCCAGTGCTTCATCTAATAATTTTTGTTTAATCTTAGGGAAGTGAACGTCAACAATGGCTTGCATCTCAGTTTTTTCTGGAAAACGAATATAATGGAAAAAACAACGACGTAAAAAAGCGTCTGGTAATTCTTTTTCATTATTTGACGTGATGATAATGATGGGCCTTTGTTTAGCGACAATTTTTTCCTGTGTCTCGTAAACAAAAAATTCCATTTTATCCAGCTCTAACAGTAAATCATTAGGAAATTCTATATCCGCTTTATCAATTTCATCAATCAACAATACCGGACGATTATCACTAGTAAATGCATGCCACAATTTACCTTTAATAATATAGTTGCCAATATCTTTTACTTTCTCATCACCTAATTGGCTATCTCTTAAACGCGACACGGCATCATATTCATATAAACCTTGCTGTGCTTTTGTTGTTGACTTTATATGCCAGGGAATAAGTTCAACACCTAAACTAGCCGCTAGCTCTTCTGCTAACATGGTTTTTCCTGTGCCCGGCTCTCCTTTTATTAATAAAGGTCGCTCAAGAGCAATAGCTGCATTGACTGCTAACTGTAATTCATTTGAGGCGATATAATTACTGGTGCCTTGAAAAGCGCTCATATTCAATTCCTAAAATTTCATGATCATTTTTTATGAAAAGTACTAGAAAACTAGTTATTTATTCCATAAATGCATATAAGTTATAACAAAATATCACTTCTTTTTTTGCTATAAGAGACTAATCTTACAAGTATACTTAAATGAGTTCAAAATAGCCCATAGGATTTCACCATGTCTAACATATTTGAAGATAATTCAACCTCCATCGGTAATACACCTTTGGTAAAGCTTAACCGTGTTATTGCTAGTAAAAATAGTGATGGCACTCCTACTGCCACAGTATATGCAAAAATAGAAGCGAGAAATCCAAGTTTCAGTGTTAAATGTCGCATTGGCGCTAGCATGGTTTGGGATGCTGAAGAGAAAGGCCTGTTAACGCAAGGTAAAGAAATCGTAGAGCCAACGAGTGGGAACACGGGTATTGCCCTTGCCTTTGTTGCTGCTGCCCGTGGATATAGCATTACCTTAACTATGCCAAGTACCATGAGTTTAGAACGTCGTAAATTACTTTCAGCTCTTGGCGCAAAAGTAGAGTTAACTGACGGTGCTAAAGGGATGAATGGCGCGATAGCAAAAGCACAAGAAATCAAAGATTCAGATCCCGATAAATATGTACTTTTAGGACAGTTTGATAATCCTGCAAACCCAGCTATTCATGAAAAAACCACTGGCCCTGAAATTTGGCGTGATACGGATGGAAAAGTAGACATTTTAGTTGCAGGTGTTGGTACAGGCGGCACAATTACAGGTACGAGCCGTTATTTAAAATTAACGCAAGGTAAAGCGATAAGTAGTATTGCTGTTGAACCGACAGACTCACCAGTCATTAGCCAGAAACTAGCCGGTGAAGAATTAAAACCTGGTCCGCACAAAATCCAAGGCATTGGTGCTGGCTTTATACCTGGTAACCTTGATTTAGCAATGGTCGATGGTGTTGAGCAAGTGTCTAATGATGATTCAATGGCAATGGCACATCGCTTAATGAAAGAAGAAGGTATTCTTGCCGGTATTTCATCAGGTGCCGCGGTAGTTGCCGCTAAACGCCTTGCTGAGCTCCCTGAAAATTCAGGTAAAGTAATCGTCGCTATTTTACCTAGCTCTGCAGAACGTTATTTATCTAGCGCTTTGTTCAGTGACAGCTTTTCGGATAAAGAACTAGTACAATAACTGTACTTTAACATTCTTTATTAAAAAGGTGCTTAGGCACCTTTTTTATTGCCTATGTATATTATCTACATAGGTATAAAAGAGTATGTTGTTATCCCCCAATTTACGTTATGCTTGCATGAACTTCCTGAATTTAAATACTATTATTCTTGTTATGACCAAAATTAATTTTCTAATTTTACTTACGCTTTTTCTTGTTAGTGCTTGCGGTAGCGGTAAAGAAGAAATAACTAAAATCGATAACCCTGAATTAGTTGCAGTTGCCTTTTTTAATGCGCTTTACAATGAAAAAAATGTTCAAAAAGCAGCATCAGTTTGTGATCCTAAACTAGCACGCCTGTTATTACACTACCGTTCTTCACAAGCAATTGCACGCCATCTATTTAATATGTCTTATGACAAAGTTGAGATAAAACCAGATGACAGCGGCGTAAAACTTAGAAAGCAATTTAAAAATAAAGCAACAATAATCCTATATTTTGATGGATATTACCAAGAAAACCATTTAAAAGACGTTAAGCGTATTTCACTAGTACAAGTTGATGGTAGAAAATGGGTAATTAATGAAATACTAAAAGACCCTTTTTAACTGAGCAGAATGATTTTGAAATTCACCTTTTTAATACAATTATTTTTTATAATTATAATTTTATTGCCTTTTTATAACCACGCATCAAAAAAAGATCCGCTTCCTATAGATAGTTATTTTACCCAAACATGGGACACTCGTGATGGTTTACCCCATAACGGCATTAATGCGTTAACACAAACGAGTGATGGTTATTTATGGATAGCAACATGGGAAGGCTTTACCCGTTTTAATGGCAGGGAATTTAAACTGTTCACTCGCGGTTCAAAAGCAGGTTTACCCGATTCAGCAATAAAAAGTTTAACAGCCACTCAAAACGGTGAACTTTTAGTTTCGGGGGCAAGAGGAGGTATCTCTATTCGTAAAAATCGAGAATGGCAACCTCAATATAGCGCATCAACTATGGTGAACCACGCTATTTTCGATAACAAAAAAAATATTTGGTTAGCTTTAGAAGGTAAAGGACTTGTCTATAGAGATGTTACTACCAAACACGATGACACTATTATCGGTAACCTAAGAGCATTTAAACTACTTATTGATGCAGAAAACACATTATGGGTAGCAACAAATAATGGTTTATATTCAGTAAAAAACAAAACGCTAGTCAGTCATTTTAATGAACATTTTGGATTACCTGACGCGCCAGTATTATCATTACTTCTTACCAGTAACAATCAGCTTATTGTGGGCACCGAGCGAGGGGCTTTTATTCTCGATAACGGCTATTTCACTCCACTTCATCAAGAATTATCCCATGAAGCAGTTACCAGTTTATTAGAAGATAAAAATAATGATATATGGTTTGGTACACAAAAACATGGCGTTTTTCGTTTAAGTGATCATGGCATAGAAAAACTTGATGATAACAAAGGCTTACCTAACAACCGAATATCCTCACTTTATCAGGACAAAGAGGATAGCATTTGGGTTGGCACTAGTAGTGGTTTATTTCGCTTAAGAGAAGCTCCTTTTATTACTTTAACCTCAAAGCAAGGCTTATCCGGAGATTATATACGAAGTGTTTTAGCCCATAGTGATGGCAGTTTATGGGTTGGTAGTAGTCAAGGACTCAATAAATTACGAGGAAAAAAAGTCGTATCTATTTCACCTACAGAAATAAATTCAAAAGATGATACATCAGTAAAATCTATTTTAAGCTTGGCGCAAGGACAAAATAACCAAGTTTTGGTGGGTACCTATAATAGCGGTGTTTATAAAGTAGTAGGTAATACTATGCAGCCTTTTTTCAATAAAGAGCAAGGTTTGCCAAGTAATGAAGTGAGATCAATATTATTCGATTCTAACAAAAACATATGGATTGGTACTGCCACAGGGCTTGTTAAAATTACAAACGAAGGCCTAATTAGCCAATTTAATAAACAAACAGGTTTGCCTGATAATTTTATTATGGCATTAACTGAAGATTCTCATGGAAGAATTTGGATTGGCACTGGTATAGGCGTAGCTTCGTATCAAGATGGAATCATACAAACCTATCGCCTTAATGATGAGTTTAATGCTGAATATGCCTTTGGCTTTAATGTTGAAGACAATGTTATTTGGTTAGCAACCGACCGTGGGCTAATACAGATAGATTTGCTTACAAATGACATTAAATCTGTCAGCCGAAAAAATGGTTTGCCAATAGATAAGTTATTTCAAGTAGTTATCGATCATAATGACACATTTTGGCTAAGCAGTAACCGAGGTATTATTAAAGTTACCCGAGAGGAAATAAATAAAGCTGTCGCCAATCAAGATGAAATAATTAACTATGAAATATTTGCACAAGGCGTTGGCTTATTAAGTTCACAAGCAAATGGTGGCTCAACACCCGCAGCAACACTCCATAACGATGGTAGTGTTTGGTTTGCTACAGCAAAAGGTGTAAGCCAAGTTACTCATCAACGCTTACAAAGAATGTCTGAAAGGCATCTACCTGTACTTATTGAACAACTTATTGTCGATAATCAAGAGTACCCTTTAAAACTTAAAGGAGAAAACAAAGCACTAAGTCATGTTAAATTGTTAGCTGGTGCATCGCGTGTAACAATTCACTATGCAGGCTTAGGTTTTTTAATGTCTGAAAATATCCAATATCAAACGCAACTTGTTGGCTTTGATACCGGTTGGATAAATAAGAATAATCAAACGTACACTGAATTCACCAATCTCGCCCCCGGTGAATATACCTTTAAAATGCGCGCAAAATACCCCAATGGTAAATGGCAAAATCAAGAAGCAATGTTAACCTTCATCATTCCTTTTCATTTTTGGCAAACACTATTATTTAAGGTATTTATTATTGCTTCAGCGCTTTCTTTACTTTACCTTTTTTATCGCTATCGAATTGTTGTAATTCAACAAAGTGAAGAAAAGTTAAAGCGTTTGGTTGCAAAACAAACACTAGATTTTAAAAAACAAGCAACGTTGTTTTCTTATCAAGCTGTACATGATCAATTAACAGGCTTACCTAACCGGCGCGCTTTTGATGAATGGTGTGTTAGTGACTTTAAAGAAGCACAAGGGCATTCAACCCCATTATCACTCGCTATTATTGATATTGACCACTTTAAAATAGTAAACGACACCTATTCACATATTGTTGGCGATCAGGTTATTAAAGCTTTTGCCACGATATTATTAGAATTATTACCCAGTTGCTCGCAACAAGTTAAACTTGCCCGCTGGGGAGGTGAAGAATTTACGTTACTCATTTGTGCAAATAAAGAACAAGCAATGCATTTTTGTGAGCTAATTCGTACAACAATTGAAAATAATGATTTCTCTTCTATTGCACAAGATTTGAAGCTGACAATTAGTATTGGTTTAACAGATAATAGTAACTTAGTTGAATATAACCAAATGATCACCCTCGCAGATCATGCGCTTTATTATTCAAAACATAATGGTCGAAATCAAGTGAGAGTTTATCAATCAAATGATCATGAAAATAACCAAAAAATCACGCAACGAATAACTAAAGTGACTCGGAATAAAAAAAGAGAATAGCTTAATTTTGTAGTGCTATATCCATTGATCAAATATAAACTAACGCTAATATCGCTACACAATACCAAAATACCAAGTTAAGCTTTCAAGTTGGTGACTGCAGAATATGGGACTACGTAAGTAATGAAAAAGCACTAATTGATGCAAACATTTGCAGTGTTGAGTAAGAGTAACCGAGTTTGAATTGCCAAAAAAAGCTGCAAAAACAATCTCGAAAGATCAACAGCTCCTAAATAATGACAGCTTTAAAATAACACTATATTAGAGACAGTATCAATTAATCAACGTGCCTATGTAGATGGTTCAGGATCGTCATCCCCGTAGTGTTTTAATCGGGGATCTAGTGTATTAAGCGCAATAGATCTTCGATAAGATACTTCGAAGATGACGGTTACAGTTACACCCTGAGTTAACTGCATAGCCATGTTAATCAATTAATTGATACTGCTCACGTAAAACATCAATAATTTCTGCTTTTGGATTATCACTCAGCACTATTTTTTCACCGGTAATTTTTTCTGCAATATCAATGTAAGTTTTAGAAACATTCATCAATACAGCTTCTGGTAGAACATTGTCACGTGCTAGGGCTTCACGCTCACTCATACGCGTTTTATTTAATAGAATGTCTGGATCAGGAAAATGATTTAATAGTAACTGACGAAAACCCTCTTTAGAGTTTTCAACAACTTTGCCTGCACGGTATTGCTCACCATCCCAGATACGAGATGAGTCAGGCGTGCCTACTTCATCCATATAAATTAACTTTTCATTGCCTTCTCTATCTTTAACATAACCAAATTCAAATTTTGTATCGACAAAAACCTGATCAAGTTTTGCTAGCTCCGTCGAGATAACATCATAACCTTGTGTTAATAACTTTTCATAAAGCGCTATATCATCCAATGATTTAAAATTAAATGCTTCAAAATTATCTTCGATGTTTTTACGGGTAATATTGACATCATCAACCGCAGGAACGCCTGGAATATCTGTCAATATGCCTTTTGTTGACGGTGTTTGTAATAACTCAGTCAGTTTTGAGTCTTTCGTTAAACCTTCACTGATTTCAATACCACAAAACTCTCGCTCACCTTTTTCATATGAACGCCACATTGAGCCGGTAATATATTGACGACAAATCGCTTCAATCATCACAGGTTTTGCTTTTTGTACAATCCAAACAAACGGATGTGGAATATCTAAAATATGGCTATCAGCAAGACCTTGTTCTTTGAACAATTTAAACCAATGGTTAGAAATAGCATTAAGCGCGGCTCCTTTGCCAGGTACGCCTTTCATACCGCCCTCACCTTGCCAGATACAATCAAAGGCAGAGATACGGTCACTAATAACCATAATAGCTAAAGGAGCGTCTTTAGGGACGTTATAACCTTTTTCTTCAATTAGTCGTTTGCTATCAGCTTCAGTTAACCAATATACAGAGCGCACTTTGCCGCTATGTACAGGTGCATCGGTACGGATAGGTAAATCGTTATTTACCGCTAAAACTTTATCAGCTAGATTCATGGTATTAGACCTTAACTTTTAGATTTAAAATTAATTGTAGCGAATAGTATCTTTACGGATTATCACTGAGGATAAAATAGTATTCGGTATAATTAATAACATTATTTAAATTTATCGTTGTTGAAGATATTTTGCAGGTAATTGAAATGAGAACAAGGAAATCACGCGGAGCTTATGAACATAAGTGAGCATGTTTGACGACGCTATCATGAAATTAGCAATAAAATATATCAACAAAAAAGAAAAGGACGCTAATGCGTCCTTATCTCAATTACAACTTTTCAATTCTTATGCAGCTAAAGAAGCTTGTGCTTTTTCAACTAAGAATGTGAATGCTGCTTTGTCATATACTGCGATGTCAGCTAGTATCTTACGATCGATTTCAATAGAAGCCTTTTTAAGACCATTAATGAATTTACTGTAAGATAAACCATTTTGACGAGCTGCCGCATTTATACGAGCGATCCAAAGCTGACGGAATTGACGTTTACGTTGACGACGATCGCGGTAAGCGTATTGACCTGCTTTAGTTACTGCTTGATAAGCAACACGATAAACACGACTACGTGCTCCGTAATAACCTTTAGCTTGCTTTAGAACCTTTTTATGACGTGCACGAGCTTGTACACCACGTTTTACTCTTGCCATTTTCTATTTCTCCTAATTAACCGTGACGTAAAAGTTTTTTAACTGACTTAATGTCAGCTGCAGCGATCATACATTTAGCACGTAAATGACGCTTAACTTTAGTACGGCGTTTAGTCAAAATATGACGTAAGCCAGCTTGTTTGAACTTGTAGCCATTAGCTGTTTTTTTAAAGCGCTTTGCAGCACCTTTATTGGTTTTCATTTTAGGCATGTGAATAACTCTCAAATTTATACCTTTACCTATAATAGGTAGGTATATGCCAAATATTAAGTAGCGAGGGCGAAACTGATTTTTATCACAATAAAGCGAGAATAATCAATTTACTTGCAAGCCTGTACTACCAGCGTAAAGATAAAATTGGTGAATGAGCGCATAACTCGAAACTCAATTACTCGAATCTCGAAACTGCGCTAATTACTTGTCAAACCAAGGATTATCTATTTTTAGGGGCTAAGACCATCACCATTTGACGTCCTTCTGCTCTACGCGGAAAGAATTCAAGTACGGTTAGTTCTTCTAAATCGTTTTTAACACGAGTAAGAAGCGCTAAACCGAGCTCTTGGTGGGCCATTTCACGGCCACGGAAACGTAATGTAACCTTGACCTTGTCGCCGCCTTCTAAAAAGCGTTTCAGGTTACGTAATTTCACCTGATAATCGCCTTCATCTGTACCAGGTCGGAATTTAATTTCCTTTACCTGTATTTGTTTCTGGTTTTTACGTTGTTCTTTTTGTTCTTTAGCTTTTTCATAGATAAACTTACCGTAATCCATGACGCGACAAACGGGAGGTTTGGCGGTTGGGCTTATTTCAACAAGATCCACACCGGCTTCATCAGCTTGATCAAATGCTTCATCCAATGAAACAATGCCGCCCGGCTCTCCGTCAAACTTAATTAAACGAACTTCGTTGTCAGCAATACCTGTGATTAACTCATTTAAACGATGTGCTGGCTCTTTTTGCCCGCCTCGTTGTCCACCTTTAATAGCCATGTTCCTCCTACAGAAACCTTTTTTATTTACTTATAAATTGATCTTTCTTCCGACTTTTTTGTCAAAAGTGCTCATTGACGTTCGTCAACTCCGCGCTTTTTCCTCAAATTCGAAAAAAATCTCGACTTTCTAAGTGATAAAATCATTTGCCACTTAGAAATATTAAATTATGTTATGGTCCGTTCGATACTAATAACTCGAAACTCATCACTTATTTTCTCGTTTTTACTTCTTCGCTTAACTTAGCGATAAAGTCATCAACAGACATTTTTCCTAAATCTTCACCACTTCGAGTTCTAACAGCAATTTCACCTGCTTCCATTTCTTTGTCACCTACAACTAACAAATAAGGAACTCTCTTTAAAGTGTGCTCGCGGATTTTAAAGCCTATCTTCTCATTTCTCAAGTCTAGTTTTGCTCTAAAGCCATTTTCTTTTAGTTTTTTAACAACTTTTTCACAATATTGACCCTGTTTATCGGTAATATTCATAATTGTTGCGTGAATTGGCGATAACCAAGTTGGAAATTTACCTGAGTACTCTTCAATTAAAATACCAATAAAACGCTCTAATGATCCTAAAATAGCTCTGTGGATCATTACCGGAGTATATCTTTCGTTGTTTTCACCAACATAAGTTGCTCCTAAACGCTCTGGCAAAGCAAAATCAAGTTGTACTGTGCCACATTGCCAACCACGACCTAAGCAATCCATTAAGGTGAATTCAATTTTAGGACCGTAGAAAGCGCCTTCACCTGGTAAATATTCAAATTCAATATTGTTATCAGTTAATGCTTGAGCAAGACCCGCTTCGGCTTTATCCCAAATATCATCACTACCAATACGTTTGTCAGGGCGTGTTGATAACTTAACGGCAATGTCTTCAAAGCCAAATGAGCCATAAACATCATAAACCATTTTAATGCATTTACTTACTTCGTCTTGAACCTGTGATTCCATACAAAAAATATGCGCATCATCTTGAGTAAAACCACGCACACGCATTAAACCATGTAAAGCACCTGATGGTTCATTACGATGACAACAACCAAATTCAGCCATACGTAATGGTAAATCACGGTATGATTTTAAACCTTGATTAAAAATTTGCACATGGCCTGGACAGTTCATTGGTTTAATTGCATATTCACGCTTCTCAGAAACCGTTGTGAACATGTTTTCTGCATATTTTTCCCAATGGCCTGATTTTTCCCAAAGTACGCGATCCATCATTAATGGACCTTTTACTTCGTCATAATCATATTCATGCAATTTTTCACGAATAAATTTTTCTAGTTCAGTGTAAATTGTCCAACCATCATTGTGCCAAAACACCATTCCCGGAGCTTCTTCCTGCCAGTGAAATAAATCTAATGTTTTACCAATTTTACGGTGATCACGCTTTTCAGCTTCAGCAAGACGTTGAATATACGCTTTAAGCTGTTTTTTATCTGCCCAAGCGGTACCATAAACACGTTGCAGCATTTTATTGTCGCTATCACCGCGCCAATACGCGCCAGCAAGTTTCATTAACTTAAAATGATGACAATGGCGCATGCTTGGCACATGTGGGCCTCGACACATATCTACATATTCTTCATGATGATATAAAGCAGGCATATCATCTTGTGAGATATTTTCATCTAAAATCTGAATTTTATAGGTTTCGCCACGGCCAACAAAGGCTGCGCGCGCTTCTTGCCATGTGCCTACTTTTTTCACTACCGAATAATTAGACCGTGCTAACTCAGTCATGCGTTTTTCAAGCTTAACTAAGTCATCCTCAGTAATGGTATGTTCTAAGTCAACATCATAATAAAAGCCATTATCAATAGTAGGACCAATCGCCATTTTAGTGTCTGGCCATAATTGTTTAATTGCATGACCTAATAAATGCGCACAAGAGTGACGAATAATTTCTAAACCTTCATCATCTTTGCTAGTAATAAGTTGCAAGCTAGCATCATTTTCAATTAATTCGCAGGCATCAACTAAATCACCATTGATACGGCCAGCAATGGTTGCTTTAGCAAGACCAGGGCCAATATCTAAGGCGACATCCATTACCGATACAGCGTTATCAAAAGAGCGAGTCGAACCATCAGGGAGAGTTATTATAGGCATGAAATTTTCCTTATCAGTGGCGGCACATACTAGGCGTCGCTTGAAGTCTATTAAAATAAGGCGGGAATTGTAAAAGCCTTGCTGTTTATACACAAGTGTTTTAATAGACTATTTCACCCTAAAAAAGAAAAAACAGCAATAAAACAGCAAAAAGCAGTTATTATTTAACATGCCTATGTAGATCAATCAGGAAAAGCTTACTATTGACAAAGAATGTCATTCCAGCGGTGTTTTAGGCTGACGTGGCATGGATGCCACTTATTAGACTATGCATGGAGTACATAGTCCTGAATCCAAGCAAAAAACAATGGATCTTCGACAAAAGACTTCGAAGATGACGTTATTAATGAACTCCTGAGCCAAGTGCATAGGCATGTTATTTAATTAAAACAAATAGCTATTTTCAAATAGTACTCGTTTCATTAAGCTTATGCCCTTATTGTGTGTAGGGGAGTATTTCAGGGCAATGCGCGATTCACTATATAATAGACTATTGAACTTGAGAGCAATGCTGCCTTAGAGTATTTTATTCCAGCTCACGTAGGTAATAGTTTAGTAAACAGAGTTGATAAATTCATTTCAACAACTTAATTAGATAAGACGATATTATGACTATAAAAAATACCACTACAGTGCGTTGTTCTTTTGACATTTAACGTATTTAAAGCAATAAAAGTTATAGTTATTGCTTTCATTATTACTTTCGTCATTAGTGACGCTTGCCTTGTAAAAGCCGCTTCTTTGACATCTGAGTTACCATGGAAAAAATGGAAGCAATCTAAGCACCTCAATGTCAGCTCAAGAATATCAACGATTGATCAATTAACCGAAATAAAAGTAACGGCATTGGTAAACTCTAGTCTGTCAGGTTTTTTGTTATTTATACAAGATGTCAAAAACACACCAGCCTGGTTAACCAACGCAAGTAGCAGTAAAGTAGTTAAAAATTTTTCAGCAACTGAACATATCTTCACTGTTAATTTTTCTGCTATTTGGCCATTAAAACCCAGACACTTACAACTTCATTCACATTATTGGCAAAACAGTGACTTATCAGTAGAAATACAATTAAAAGATGATTTTAGTGTTGAAATAGAGCACAAAAATACAGTACGGGTTAAATTTTATGAGGGGCATTGGTTGCTCACCCCAATACTAAATAACAAACAACAAAAACAACTCATCATTGAATATACTTTTATCGCAGATGGTGGTGGAGAAATGCCTAAATGGTTTGCCGATCAATTAGCATTAAAGTCAATTTTGAAATCAATGAAAAAGATGAACCAACAATTACCACAATCTAAATGGCAGCAACAAACCATACCAGGAATTACCGAGCTAAGCTTGTAGCTTAGCTCTAGGATCATTTTCTACAGGCTTAACGTTTACTACCCGTTACTCCTTTAACATTGACAACGCCATCGCTTCAGCGATTTTAATACCGTCAATGCCTGCCGATAAAATACCTCCTGCATAACCCGCGCCTTCACCGGCTGGGTATAAGCCTTTGGCATTTAGGCTTTGTAATGTTTCTCTATCACGTGTTATTTGAATAGGGGATGATGTACGCGTTTCTACTGCGGTTAACGTCGCTTCACTCATAGAAAAGCCTTTAACCTTTTTCTCAAATGCAGGTAAAGCCTCTCGAATGGCGGTAACAGCATAATCCGGCAATGCATCACTTAAATCACAATACGTTACGCCCGGTTTATACGATGGCGTAACACTACCGTGCTCACCACTTTTTCTTCCCGCTAGAAAATCACCAACCAATTGCACTGGAGCATCATACGTTGCGCCACCCATATGAAAAGCTTGTTGTTCTAGTCGACGTTGAAATTCAATGCCAGCGAGAACCGAATCATCTTTTGCGGCAAATTTACCTTGGGTAAAATCTTTCGGCTCAATACCGACAACAATCGCACTATTGGCATTACGTTCATGTCGTGAATATTGGCTCATACCGTTAGTCACTAAATGCCCTTCCTCTGATGCTGCGGCCACAACAGTACCGCCAGGGCACATACAAAAGCTATAAACAGAGCGACCATTACTACAATGATGCACTAACTTATAATCTGCTGCGCCTAATATTTCATTGCCCGCATTTTGACCAAAACGAGCCTCATCAATAACCGACTGTTCATGCTCTATACGAAAGCCAACTGAAAATGGCTTAGCTTTGATATAAACACCTTCTTCATGGAGCATTTTAAAGGTATCACGCGCACTATGACCTATCGCTAAGGCAATATGACTTGTTTCAAGATGTTCACCACTAGCAAGGGTTAAACCAGTAACTTGTTTGGCGCTAAAGCCTGCGAGTGCATCTTCATCAAATGAGACTGTGTCATCATTTTCAAAATGTATTTTTTCAACTCTTTGTTCAAAACGAACTTCGCCACCTAACTCAAAAATTTTCGCTCGCATTTTTTCGACCATAGTCACTAATTTAAAAGTACCTATATGTGGCTTACTAACAAATAATATTTCTGCTGGAGCACCTGCTTCAACAAATTCATTTAGCACTTTACGACTATAATGTTTAGGATCTTTAACTTGGCTATAAAGTTTACCATCAGAAAAAGTGCCTGCGCCGCCCTCTCCAAATTGAACATTTGACTCAGTATTCAATATTTTTTTACGCCAGAATCCGAAAGTGTCTTTAGTACGTTCACGTACTTCTTTACCTCGTTCCAACACAATAGGTTTAAAACCCATTTGCGCTAGTACTAAACCGACAAATAAACCGCAGGGTCCCATACCAATCACTACTGGGCGTTGCTTTATTTGCTGTGGTGCACTCGCTACAAAGTTATATTCCATATTGGGTGTTAGTTTTACATGAGGGTCTTTGCTAAGTGTCTCTAATAACTGTTCATCTATGTTAGTACTAATATCGAGCGTATAAATAAGCAAAATCTTATTTTTTTTACGCGCATCATAACCACGTTTAAAAATGCTAAAGTCAACTAATTGGTCTTTAGTTATCGCCAGTTTTTTAAGTATTGCTTGCTCAATGGCATCAGCTTGGTGATTCAACGGTAATTTAATATCGGTTAGGCGCAACATGGTTTGAAATCCAAAAATTAAGAAGAGTGATAAAATCTGACGCTATTTTACCTGATAGTTATGCTCAGTTAAAACAAGAGATTGAATTTAACGAAAAGAAAGGTATGATCGCCAACATTACTTACCTTCTATAGAGTCAAACATGACCTTTGTTGTTACCGACAATTGCATTCGCTGTAAATACACCGACTGCGTGTCAGTGTGTCCAGCAGAAGCCTTTTTTGAGGGGCCTAATTTTTTAGTGATAAGCCCCGATGATTGTATTGACTGTGATTTATGCCCTGTTGAATGCCCTGTGGGTGCTATTTACCAAGAAGATGATGTTCCTGATAATCAAAAAGAGTTCATTGCGTTAAATGCTGAACTTGCCCAAATATGGCCAAGAATTACTGAAGTTAAAGCCCCTCCTGAAGATGCGAAAAAATGGGATAACATTCCTAATAAATTGAAACACCTTGTGATTGACGAATAATCAAAATAAGAGTTATAGCCCTATAAGCAGTTTACATAAAAACAGCTATACTTCACCTATGTTTTGGGAAAAACCTTTCAAACATTGGTGATTATTATGTGGCATCTTATTGAACAAGCAATTAGTGCTGAGACAGGTGTGCCGTTTAAAATTGAAGAAAAAAATTCATTATCTGCTGGTCTTTCTAGCGGTAATCTTGTCGATGCTAATGATCAACCACTGAACCTTTCTTTTAAAATATCAGATATTAAACGCAGCTTTTTTGTTAAATTAAATAGTAAAGAAAATTTAATTAACTTTCAGGCTGAAGCCTATTCACTAAAACAATTAAAACAGTTAACTCATATTGCTTGTCCTGATGTGACGACTATCGGTCTTAGTTTAGACAAGAGTTTTTTAGTACTTGATTATATAAATTTCAGTAAGGCAAGACCTGTACTTTGGTACCAGCTCGGGCAACAATTAGCTCAAATGCATCAAGAAACCTCTCATGGTCAATTCGGCTGGCAACATGACAATTTTATTGGTAACACTATTCAACCAAACCATTGGAGCAGTAATTGGACTACATTTTTCTCACAGCAACGCATTGCATGGCAGCTACAACTACTTTCTGAAAAATCAGTGATTCTCGGCAACATAGAGCACATCGCTAAAATCTGTCATGACGTTTTATTACACCACTATGTAACACCTTGCTTAGTGCATGGTGACTTATGGCAAGGCAATACTGGTTTTACTTTTGAACAAGGCATGATATTTGACCCGGCTTGTTACTATGGTGATCGAGAAGTAGATGTTGCCATGACCGAATTATTTGGCCAATTCCCCGATGACTTTTACCATGGTTATCAAGCAGAGTACCCGCTTGATGATGGCTATGAACGGCGAAAAATTGTATATAACTTTTATCATATTCTCAATCACGCCAATATATTCGGTGGCATATACATAGAACAAGCGAAAGCGACACTATCTCGTATTATATCTATGACAGTTCACTGATTGAGATCAACATAATGATAATAATTAACACTTAAAGGTGGAAGTTTAACTCAAACACACCATACTTATTTAACGAATAAACTTGTAAATTAATATTTAAATTATTGGTAAACTTTATGACCAAAAATATTAGCGAAAAACGCATTGAGTGCCCCCACTGTGGACACCATATAAGGGTAGCCATTGACTCATCTGGTGGCGATCAAAATTATTACGATGAATGCCCTGCTTGCTGTAAAGAAATTCATTATCAACTACACATTGATGAATATCATCAAAAAATACAACTAGCCATTGATAGTGATGACGAACAAATTTTTTAAACTCACATGCAGACCATAATTTATACCTCTAATACCATTTACATTAATTAAGGTTACAGAATTCAATGAGAATAAATTTTCAAGAACACAGGTTTTTAGTTCCAGACAAAACCTAAGTATCTACATCCATGTAAGCAAGGCGCTTGATTGAGTAATAGCTGGCTATTGGGATTGAAAGCAACGCTGTTATTGGATATTTAAGCCATTTAAAAATGAGCACTTGGTTATTGTAATTGGTATAAGTTAAGCCTTGCTTGAACAGTACTTATTCAATAACATGGCGCTTCGTATATTCTCTTTGATTCTTTCAGTCTAATGAACTTTGCCTCTTTTTCCATCCATACAAGAAGTTTACTTAAACTCGCCTACCCTATTTTAATTGCCCAGTTAATTCAAAATTTAATGGGCTTTGTTGATATTGTAATGGCTGGACGTGTTAGTTCTATCGATATGGCCGCTGTTGCCGTAGCAAATAGCATTTGGTTGCCATTAATATTGACGGTTTATGGTTTGATCATGGCGCTTGCCGCCATTGTTTCCCAACTTGCTGGCGCAAAAAACTACAGTGCTATTAGCGAGCAAACCTATCAAACCGCATGGATAGCGCTAACGTTAGGTTTATCAATTATCGGTCTTTATTATATTATTGCACCGATAATTTACCCCCGCATAGAATTAGAGGGTAACTTAAAGCCTTTATTATTTGATTATTTACAGTACATTGTTTGGGGCGCACCCGGTTATTGTCTCTACCTTGTGCTGAGAAATTACTCCGAAGGATTGTCATATACTAAACCAACAATGATAATAAGCATCATTGGTTTAGTAATTAACATTCCAGCGAATTATATTTTTATTTATGGTGAATTTGGTGTCCCTTCCTTAGGTGGTGCTGGTTGTGGAATAGCGACAGCAATAGTTTACTGGGCTATGTTTATCAGTATGGTCATTTATACTTATAGATCAAAAATATTAAAAAAAGCGTCTCTTTTTGAAAAGTTCTACTGGCCTAACTTAGCTGAAATTAAAAACATTCTACTATTAGGTATTCCAATCGCACTATCATTACTTTTTGAAGTAAGTTTATTTGCTATCGTCGCCATTATTTTGGTGCCCTTTGGCGCTGAAGTTGTCGCAAGCCATCAAATAGCACTTAATTTTACCGGACTAATATTTATGGTGCCACTGAGCCTTGCCATGGCAACTACCATAAAGGTTGGCTATGCAATTGGCCATAGAAACCCTCAGCAAGCAAAAGACTATACGCTTTACTCCATTATTCTAGGCTTAATACTGGCACTATTTACAGCAACAATTTCGGTTGTTTTTAGAGAATACATTGCTGGAATTTACACCACCGAAGTCCCTGTTATTGCGTTGGCTGCAAACCTAATGTTACTGGCATCTTTATATCAATTCTCAGATACTGTACAGGTTGTTTCTGCTGGAGCGCTTAGGGGATATAAAGACACTAAGGCTATTTTATACATTACCTTTGTTTCCTATTGGTTAGTAGGTTTAACTGTTGGTTTAATTTTAGGAGTTACTGACTGGATTATTCCTAGAATTGGCGCTTATGGATTTTGGATTGGGTTTATCACCGGTTTAACTACCGCAGCAATTTTACTTGCTTGGCGCTTAAACGTAATTCAAAAGCGGGTAGCGAATACCTATGCAACAGCCACTTAGAATTAATGCTACAGTAGTTTTTATTCGCTTTGCTGCTGTAAAAACAAGCAATCAAACTAAGTTTCTGCCTATTTAGGTAAAAGCACTTGCAAGCAAGATAGTTGAAAGCTAACATAGCCCCGTTGAATAATTCAACGGGTAATAATTACCAAGTAAATTATGCTCGCTTAGCTCAGTTGGTTAGAGTACTTGCATGACATGCAAGGTGTCGCAGGTTCGAGTCCCGCAGCGAGCACCAAATTAGGGTTTAATAACCCTCTAAAAGAACCCGTAAAGCCCATAACCAAAGGTTTTACGGGTTTTTTTATGTCTAAAGCTATTTCATACGGTTCCGTGACATCCTCACTTTTTAGGAGTACTTTTAGGAGTACCAGACAAATCTATCAACTTGCGGTACTCCAAAATGGCAAAATTAACAAAACCACTAACCAATACAGAAGTAAAACAAGCAAAGGCAAAAGAAAAGGTTTATAAGCTTAGTGATGGTGGCGGTTTACTGCTAAGAGTAAAGCCGAATGGTTTTAAAACGTGGATATTTGATTACTATAAACCCCACACAAAATCACGTACTAGCATTGGTTTTGGTGCTTACCCTGAAGTTTCTTTAGCTGAAGCCAGAAAAAAGCGTGTGGCCGCAAGAGAGCTTTTAGCTAAAGATATTGATCCCAAAGAGCATAAAGACGATAAACACCGTGAACAATTACTTTCCGCCAGCAATACCTTTAAAAGTGTAGCGACTGATTGGTTTGCTATAAAGCAAACTACCATTGCAGAAAATACCGCTAAAAGCCTATGGCGCAAGTTTGAAAATCACGTATTCCCCAAGCTTGGCCACCGCCCTATTGATAAGATCTTAGCGCCTGAAGCTATTGAGGCATTAAAACCCTTATCCGCTAAAGGTAATTTAGAAACTACAGGAAAGATCATCGGTCATTTAAACAATGTAATGACTCATGCGGTTAATACGGGGATATTACATCATAACCCTTTGTCGGGTATCCGCAGCGCATTTCAAGCCCCTAAAGTAACAAACATGGCAACTATTAGACCCAATGAATTAGGTAAGCTCATGAGTGATATAAGCTACGCCAGCATTAAGTTAGTCACTCGATGTTTACTTGAATGGCAATTGCATACCATGACCCGACCTAGCGAAAGCGCTAAAGCTGAGTGGTCAGAAATTGATTTAGAAAATAAATTGTGGGTTATTCCTGCGGAACGCATGAAAATGCGATTAGAGCATAAAGTACCACTATCACCACAAGCAATTGAAATATTAGTCCGGTTAAAACCGCTAAGCGGTGACAGAACACACCTATTCCCTTCTTATATCAATCATCATAAACATTGTAATGTTGAATCAGCAAATAAGGCGCTAAGCCGCATGGGTTATAAAAATAGGTTAGTGGCTCATGGTCTACGCGCTTTAGCTAGTACCACATTAAATGAACAAGGCCATGATCCTGACGTTATTGAAGCAGCCCTTGCCCATGTAGATAAAAACGAAGTAAGGCGCGCTTATAATCGTGCTGAATACCTTGAGCGTAGGCGAGTGTTAATGTGCTGGTGGTCACAACATATTGAAAATGCCGAAACGGGAAAAGTTAACATTGAAGATAATATTAAGCATTTGAATATTGTTTAAGCAATTAATACTCAAATAACCGCCTAACAACCTCTGAAATAAGAGGTTTATTCATCATTTTATTTGCTCGGCACTCCTAATAATGAAAGTCACCTTATTTTATGAGGTGACTTTAGGCTGTTTATTCATGTTTCAAACTAAGCCTTATTGCGTACTAAATCAAAAAATTCTTCTTCTTTTTTTTCATCAGACAATGCTTGAAGAAAGCGCTTGTCTTGAAATGCTTCAGACACCTTTTCTAGAACTATATTTCCTAACACTCTCAACCGTCTTAACTTTGCAGGAGAACGAATACGATGATTTAATAACTCATTCTGTTTGATGCCTTCAATAAAATAATTAGCTGCATGATCATCAAAAGATTTAAACATATCTGGAATATACATTGCTGCGCCATCAGCAAAAAAATCAGTTCTATTCCATCTTGCACTTGATCCCATTCTGCCTATATATGTTTTAGTCAATGAAAGAACGTATTCAGCCATCAACCCTTCAGGAATTAAACTTGCATATGGGACTAATGCCTTAACAGACATATTCTCGTTAGGAAAATCATCAAATGATTTTGTTAACTCTTTAACCAAAGGTTCTGTTTGATACCGACGAGAAACAACTGAAAGATAACCTTGGTTTTTTACTAATTCTATAAAACTAAAAGCTGATTGTGTTATTTCTGAATTACCTTTTTGTATTTCTTGATCTACCCGCCTCGCTACTTGAAGTTTAATTGACTTTGGCAGTACACGCCATAATATAGGCGCCACAAACTCGATATTTGAACGAAGTACACTTGTCGATTGAGGGTGTATATATGAAGAATATAATCGATTTGAAAGTTCTTTTTTATAAATTTCTGGTAGATCACCCAAAGCACTTTCAATCGAAATTACATTTCTATCAAATGTTTCTTCTGCAAGAGTAGATACATACTCATTTACATCTATTATTTGAGCTGGATATTCGGTATTAAGTACATATTTTATACAATCATCCATCATAGCTAATACTTTGATTATTGATGGATCACTGCTTTTAGGGTGCCCAGAAAAAATATGACGAGTTTCTTTGGAGTGTTTTAAAACTTTACTAGCTTCCCAGCCAATAACACCAATTTGATATGCCCCATCAATTAACTGATCATCATTAACAAAATTTTGAAAATCTTCATATGATTCAACTTTTCGCCCAAGTTCTACTGATTTATTAAAAAGGCTAACGCTGCGAAAAATAATTTTATTTCTTAAATCATCCACTACAGCATTCCAAAATGAACCTATAGAGCTTCTATAACCTCCCACTTGAAGTACCTTAACTGCTTCAATTATATAGGGGTCATCCCTTAACTCTTCTCGAACCGACATTAATACTCGTTCCATTATCGGAACAATTTCGGTATTTCCATCTGGCGCTAAGACCGTAATCTGGTTTTGACTCATAAGATCCCTCTTCTTCTGTTATAGTTAATGATTTTCATTTACGAAAAATATTTTAGTTTTATATTTTTGCAAAGTATAATAAACAATTTATTTATGAATAATGTATATATAAATTATTTATTTATCCAGCATTTTCTTAATGGTCGCTTCAATTGCCGCCTGCATATCTTGGCTTTGCTCTGCTCTTGGTTGACTCAGCTTTTTAAGCAACTCTGCTTGTCGGTAATCAGGTACATCACCATAGCTATAAAGAGTCGTTAAAACAGCTTGATGCCCTAAGTTTTGGCTCCATGCTTTGAATTCTTCAGGACTTTGGCATAATTGCTCACCTAATCGAACTAAAGTATCTCTAAAGCTGTGCGGGTTAAAATATTGCAGCCCTGCTTTTGTAAAAGCACGTTTGAATAATTCACGTATTGGGTGTGCTGTTGACCAATGCTCTTTTAATACACCGCAGGCACTAAACTTTTTATCTTTGGTATTGGCTACTTTGGTTTTTGGAAATAGCGGATCGTCATGACTAAATAACAGCTCTGTTTTTAAGTGTTCTAACCACTCAGTTAATATCTGAACAGGCAACTCACCCACAGGAAAAAAGTAAGTAGTAAAGGTTTTACTAAATTTGGTTTTGACCTCCCTAGCATCTTGAAACACTGAGCCAGTGGTTAAATCAACATGCTTAATTTTAAATGATGTTATTGCCGTATCTCTTGCACCTGTTAATAAGGTAAATGCCATTAATGCCCTATTCCGTTTTTCTATATCGGTTGTGCTAGGCATATCATTTAGCACATGAATTATTTGCTCTAATGTTGCCACTGGCTTTTTTCGTTTAGCGCCAGCAATGCGCGTATCTTTTTCTGACAAGTTAAAGTAATCCGCATCGGTATAATTAAACCGTGATTTATAACCTGTTTGTTGCGCCAGCCATTGAAAGAAAACCTTTAAATGGTTACATGTACCGTTGATCGTAGATTTACTTAATTTATCACCTGTTTTTAAACTTGTTTGTGTGAGTAAGTTATTCTTAAAACCTACCGCCTGATTAAAGTGAAAGGCTTTAAAATCTTTAAATTTATTGTACTTTTCAAAACGATTTATAGCTTTTGCAATACAATCAATTGATGCCTCACTATGGCGCTTTGCTTCTTTCATAAAAGTAAAATATTTACGTTTCATTCTTTCGTTATTTATATTGTGGTTTGACATACTGATACCTCAACTATTTAAAGGACTGTTTACGAGGAAGTTAAACAACTAACCTAATCGTTTTTGTTGCAACGGTAAGATCACCGCGAAATGTCGCTGTAATACGGCTAAATCAGCTAATCGGAAGTATCTATTCATCGCTGAATTACATACATTGCAGTTAGCTTTTATCCGACCATATCTTGATGTTTCGGTCTCAAAAACAGTTGAACCTTGCTCTGGCGTTCTAGGCTCTCTACACTTCATACAATAAATTTCACCTAACTCACAAGGGCGCTTATTGATACCTCGAAGATCTTTAATAAACTGCTTTAAATCACTACCTAAAATGATGTACGGACGCTGGTTATCAATGCGTTTCAATCCTCTTCGTAGCCATGTTTTAACAGTGCTTTTATGCACCTGATAAAGTAAGGCTATTTCACTAATAGAATAATTACGGTTTATTTTGCACTTATTCGGGTTATATCGTTTAGCCATAAATCCCCCAGACAATAATGATTAAAAAATACAGTTCTAACGGTATACATTGCAGACACCGCACAGTTTTAAGTAATACTAAGTTCAGGTGTTTCATATTTAAGCCCCTGCACTTTTACTTGCGGCTATTTTATCTTCTAGCCATTGCTCTATATCGCTTTCAAGCCAGCCAATAGCCCTATCACCTAATGAAATACTTTTAGGAAAATCATTTTTAGTCATACGTAAGTAAATGCTGCTGCGTGATAAACCTGTTTTTTCTTTAACCGCTGGTAAGCGAATGATCTTGTTAGACATATTTAAATCTCTTAGTTGTTTGTAGGAACGAGTTAAAGATTAAGTGGGCGATTTGGGCGATAAAAGGCATATACCATGACAAGCGCATAATGCTAACCTATTGATATTATTAGAGAGGAAAAGAATGAAAATTAGAGGTGTTTTTTTGTTGGAATTTAAACAGTAAAAAAAACAATGAATTAGATGTGACATTCTGGGCGAAAAGTTTCCGCCCAACTTTCTTTATATTTGTATGTTTTTTCTAATGGTTTCTGCACTTTTACCTTGTGAAATTGGCAGCTTAGCTATTTGTTGTGAAATCCATGTTTTAGGCATGTTTGGTCGTTTACCTTTAAGCTTAATTGCTTCATCTTGCCAGCTTTGGTGCATAGCCAAAGTATTAGCTTTTCGCTGTTCTTTTTTATCGGTATTCGCTTGGTAAGTTTTAGCAGATGGTGATTGTTTAAGGTTTAGTGCATGATCAATTTTATCTTTATCTAACGCGAGCTTATTATCTTCAAAAAACAAAAGCTCATTAACGGGTAATACGCTTTGATTAATAATTATTGATAACGGTTCTACATTTAGTACAACACTTTTACGACCTGCTTTACTTTTTAATGTGCCTAATACAATACTCTTTTGATCAGCTTTGTAGCTAATATCACAAGATAAACCCAATAAATCAGCAATAAGTACCGCTAATTTCTTAATACTTATTTTCCACTGGCTAAGCTGCTTTGGGGGTACTGTCATTCTCCCCATTTGTTCATGCATAAATGGATCATCACAAGCAGCATAATAACGAGTTGTAGATGGATATTGGTGCGGTATTACATCTACATTGCAATGGTTTTCGCAGGCTTGGCATTGAATATTTTTAGCTTTACTAATTTTCGTTAACAGGCCATTTTCAAGTAGTATTTCAAGTACTGAATCTTGCCATAATTTTACAGCTGCCCAAGGTAAAACAATTTTGTTTTGCTTAAGCGATAGCGAATTAATTAGTAAGATTAAAACTTGCTCTATATGCATGGTAAGCTCAAGTTTATAGGTTGTGGCTCAATTCCTGACAAAGTTAACATTTCTCGAATAATTAAATCATCACCGTAATGACCTAAATTACACTTATCTGGTGAAGATATTGTAAATATCCTCGTTTGGTTCGGCTTATTAGGTCTGGGGATAAACGAAACTTTCACCGTTACCTCACTAATATACCTATTATCCAATTTCAGTACTGAAAGCTTTTCGTGAACTGCATGTTTATTCTGGTTGGGACATTCCTCTACTATTATATGGCTCTTAGGGTTTATCAAAGACGTTGAGCGAGCTCTAAGTATTTGTGCCATAAAGATCCCTCTACCTTCAGGAAGAACAAACTCAAAGTTAGCTTCAAGAATGGTTTCCAGTACATAAACTCTATTTTCAAATACGGGGGTAAAGTGTGTGAGTTTTTCTTTTATAATATATTCAACAAAAAGTCTCTGTAATTGCGGAATATTTTTAGCATTGTTTTTAGCATAAAGTTCTAAAGTGCAGTTATCTGGACAGTAAACAAATACAATTTCAAATGCCATGGTATGAGGTAATTCATGCAAGTTGTCACTTATCCACTCTGTTTCTGACTTTGCGAAATCTTCTGGAAATGCGCAAAAGTATTCAAGCTTACCGCGACTATAGTGTTCAATTTTACACCGCTTCCCTCTACCTTCTTTAGTAAAGAAATATTCCCCTATTGCTTTGGATAATAGAGCTATATCAATTTTTTTAAACGGGTCACGCAATCGCGGTAAATCTTTGATAACTTTCCATGATGTTGAGGGGATATTACTTGCTTGAAAAAATGTGGCTGCTGCTTGCCAATACTCAGGGCTATCTAAAAAAGCCCACATAGCCTTATTATGTAACCCCCAGATTGACGATATTTTATTAAGAAATCCAATATTTTCAAACTCTATAGCTTCATCGGTTAATGCGATGATACCGCCATCGGTGGCAAGCGCATGAATACTTTGAAAGTCGGATTCCATTTGGTGTCTAATGTCATCTTCAAGTTTGAGGAAAGCTTCAAAAACGGGATCAACATCATTATCTTCCAGAGCATAAAGATCTATAGGGAAATTTATATTTTTTTTATCAAAGTAATCCATTAAAAAATTATTAGATACTTTTCTAAAAAACTTTCTATGAGAGTACTGCTCACTCATGAGCTAATACCTCGTCTTATTATTTTAATGTAATAGCAACACTATCATAAATAAATTAGATATTGTAAAACCTTATAGCCCTGCATAGGAGAAAGTTTTAAATGAATATCCCTATATTAAGTGGTATTATATTTCACATTAAATTTCATATGGTTGCATGTAGGTTTCTAGTTTATGTCATTACCAAACTCTTTGATTGAAGCTCTTTCAAGTAAAAATATTTTACCCTTAGTTGGCGCTGGTGTTTCGATGTCAATAAACAATAAAGATGGGGGGCAAGTTTTCCCTAGCTGGGGTGGGTTACTGCAAAGTGCTGCTGATAAATTAAAAGCTGAAAATGATGACATAAATTCAGGTTTAATAGAGCTTTTCCTGCAAGGCAAGGATTACCATGAAGCAGCTAAATATGCCCATAAAGGATTAGATAAAGGCTTATGGCACAAATTTATAACTGAAAGTTTTGATCCTAACTTAGATGATTTAGACAAAACAAGCTCAGAACTACCAAAAGCTATTTGGAGTTTAAGTAACGAAATAATAACACTTAATTATGACAAGATTTTACAGTGGGCTTATCCTGGGGAGTCAGCCCAAGTATCCATATTAAAAAATACCGACCATGCAAATTTAGCTAATATGTTGAATACTCGAGATAAACCTATTGTATGGCACTTACACGGACATATAGATGATACTGCAAACCTAATTTTAACACCTGCAGGATACTCTAAACTCTATCCAACATCTGAAGAGTCTAAGGTAGAATTTAATGCAGCTTTAAGCATATTAAAAAATATAGCTGTTACACGTAGTTTACTGTTTATTGGTTGTAGTCTAGATGATGCTGAACTATTGGCTGAAATAAACAAGCAGAATGAACTATTCTCAGGTAATACAACACCTCACTTTGCATTGGTCAAGAAATCAAATGAAAGCGCTATACAAGAAAAGCTCAAAGATACTAATATAAAAACAGTTACTTTTGATGGTTATGGTGACCCTCTTGTAGCTAAAATAAATGAAATGGCAGCACATATTAAAAATGATGCTGTTGCTTCTGCTGTGCTTCCTTCAATTCAAGAAGAAATAATTGATTTACAACTTGAGTCCAAAATAGCGTTTTTATCTGCTAACCCATTTGGTCAAAATATTGATTACTGCCCGATTTTTAAGGAGATAAGAAAACTTCCATACACAATTGATTGTTTAACTCTCACAGAAGATAACTTGCAAGAACTATCCTGTTATGATTACGTTTTTATTGCCACAAGAGTAATAAAAAATCGTTTACTCATTGAAGATGATAATGCATGTTTTGATAAAATTGATTTCATTAGTTTACAAAATGATTCAGACCTTGATGGTATAAAGGGAGTATTCATTTTCACAGATAACCTTGTCGATGAATCCAAATTAGAAGGTATTAAACTACCCTTATTGATATTACCCGCCATTGAAAATCCAAAGCTTAAAAAGTTATCTACATTCTATTTCCAAATATTTAAGAGAAATAATGTCAATTATTACGCTGACTATGGGCAAGTATTAAATTGTGAAAAATTTATACTCCCAAAAATTCAAAATAAGCAGTCGAATAAAATAATAAAAAATGAAACTAAATTACCTAAGAGTATTGATAAAAGTATTCTAAAACACTATGTGGGAAGGCAGGAAGATTTAATATCTTTAACTCGCCACATATCTAACTTAGAAGAAGATAATGGCTTTATCACTATAAAGGGAAGCGGCGGGCTTGGTAAAACAGCGATTTCTAAAATTTTAGCTATCAAACTAGCTGAAAGAGGAAGGTATAAAGGAGGGATAGAGTTTATTGATTGTGAACATTTATTAAACTTTGAGCAATTCAAATTCAAAATTTCTTCAGTATTTAATTTAGAGCAAGCACAAAACCTTGAACAACATTTAACAGACAATCACGATCAGAAATCTCGATTAATTATCTTGGATAATTTTGAAACCTTAATTCATTTAGAAGATAAAACAAATATTTTAGACCTCTTAAGTTTTATGTCTGAATTTTCCAGCATCATTGTAACTTCTCGTGAATTTTTAAAGATTGACGGTGAAATACCTTATACTTTAAGGCAGATGACTTTAGATGAAGCGTATGACCTTTTCATTAATAACTTAGAAAAAAGAAAAATATCGAAAAAAGAAATGATTTTAGTACGTGATGAAATTGTCGATCGGTTATTAGATAAGAACCCTTTGGCGATCAAAATAATCACCTCAAATATATTGCCTACTAAAGAATTCTCTGATTTACGTGACCAATTGCAGACAGATTTTTTTAATATCTCTGAAGAAGATATAAGTTTATTTGACAATGCAAGTGATGTACACATAGATAGAAAAAAATCTTTATATGGCTCAATTTTATATTCCTACGGTATGTTACTTGATAATGAAAAGAAGGCATTCGAAAAGCTATCTTTATTTCCTGACGGCATAAATATGGAAACCTTCAAAAAACTATCTCGACACTCTAAAGATAAAGATTTTAATAAAAATATTATAAGTGACAAAATAATAAAAAAATTACAAAACAAGTCACTAATTGAGGACAACCATGGAACTATAAAACTACAATCCATCATAGGAAGGTTTGCCGAAAAACAATTTAATTTAACAGAGAAGAATCCAGACTTTTTTGATTCTGTATTCGAATACAATTGCTTTATCACAGATTCACTAACTAACCTTATTAAGAATAAAAATGTGAAGCGGGAAACTTTTGCTTTAAAGTATTTTGAAGAAAACCAAAATAATACCCTAAAAGCGTTATCGTATTTAAAGGAGTACACTCATTCAAACATTGAGAAATTAGACTTCATAGAGAATTCTTGCAGTTTATTCCAAGGGATTTGTTCTTTAGCAAACTTTATTAGGGTTTTGGGAAAAAATGAAGATTTATTTTACGATAATGAATTAATCGCATTCAAAACCACCATGGCATACTCAAATTATTACAATGGTCAATTTCAAGAATCTTATGAAAACCTTAAAGAATTAGTGCCTTTAAGTGAATTAAAATTACTAATTAAAGGCAATGAAGTAGATATGCTTATATTTTCATCAAGCCAAAATTTATACTCAATGGAAGGGAATCAGGCACTTATATATGACGTACTAATGAGTCATAAGCATTTTGAATTTACTAAGGCGTCTATAGCGTACGAGTTAGGAATAACAGAAATAAAAAATGAAAAATTAAGAGGCTTTCCCCTTTTTGAATTTCAATATATAACGAATAATTTAGATCTCAGCGGCGTTGATAAATATTTAGAAGAAATATATGAAAAGGCATATTTAGAAAAAGTTCAAGTATCCTATGTTAAAGCTAAACTAATACCTTATAACAGTGAGTACATAAATCGACTTGTCGCTGTTAACCCTTATACTTCAGGTCTAAAACAATTAATGTTTGCATTCTGTGAAACTGATATAGAAAAGGCTAACGATTATTATCAGCAGGCTATTAGAAATTTGAAACATATAAAATATTACTATGTTGAAGCTATCTATTTCTACTCCAAGTTTCTCAAAAAGCATGAATTAAAAGAATACGATGTTATATATGAAACTGGATATGAATTAACTAAAAATCACTATTATCGATATTTAGAGTACCTTTTTGATGAATTAGAAACACCGACAGACTTGGAATATAACCCCCAAAAATACCTATTACCTGACTTTAATGCATTAGAAGAACTTGTATCATAGATATTAATTACTATCTTACTTACCTATAAAACACATTAAAATAGTTTGATGTGTTTTATATTTAGAGTATTTGATACCTTCCCTGTATCTGTGTAATTTAGTGCTATATAGTTATTTACGCTTTTATCCAAAACCATTACTTTTGTAAACATTACCAAACAGCTAAAATGCAAAAAACATAGAATTTAAACATCAAAAGATATAGTGATTTTTTCTTTTAGTAGTACCACAAGTAGTACCGATAAAAACACGAAACAATAAAACACATTACAAACAAATAGATACAAGCCACAAACGAGTCCCGCAGCGGCAAAACCAACAATCAGCGCCTAAAGTGAACCCACAAGAACCATCAATTAACTTTGATGATGATAACCGTTATAGATCCTAGTTATCTTGTAAGTGTCAATTTAGGCATGTCTATTTAATCAAACCCAACGTAACTGTTGGTTTTTTTGTTTTGTCAGTACATGGTTTACTGATAACTAATCAAAGACAGCTAAACCACTAGGCGATCGTTTAGGTATATCCATTCTCATATCTAATGCTGCGGGATCGGTTAAGGAGTAAAGAAAATCCATCAGTTCATTAATTTGGCGAGCCGATAACTTAGTCGGCGCCAGTTCATTGGCATCAGCAAGGTCTTGCCGAGATAGTAAATCGTTATGCACCAAGAAATCGGATAAATCTGCATCTGTGATGAAAGGTAAGAAAGCTTGCGAGGTATCGTATGCTTGCAAAGAGTCAATTGGTGATAAATGGTGTTCCACGACCCCTTGCAGTGTATTGTAAGCGCCATCATGACCGTATGGTGCAGTAATCGCTACATTACGTAAAGACGGGGTTCGAAACTGATATTTATCATTTGCATCGTTGCTGACTCGTTGACGACCAATATCGTCATGTCCTGAAACACCATCACCTTTCCCAGGCCCTAATTGTGGCATGGCAATCGCGTGAAACTCTTGATCTGATTGCAAAGCACCTGAATGGCAGGAGCCACAACCCGCTTTGCCATAAAACAATTTCATGCCTTTCTTCTGATTATGCGACAGGGCTTTTTTATCGCCACGTAAATAGCGATCAAAAGGCGAATTATCAAAACGCCAGGAGACCGCTTCAAAGGCAGCTATGGCATTGGCAGCATGCACATAAGTAATGTCACCAGCGCTATTGATGTCATTATAAGCGGCTTCAAAAAGGCTAACATATTCAGGTATCGCTTGTAATTTGTTGGCAATAAACTGCCAAATCCCTAGTAAATCGCTCATTGAGGCGAGATCCGCTTGATTATTCTCGCCCGCTTGCCCTGCCATTTCTGCCCCTGAGGTTACGGGAAACATGGCCTGAACCGCTAAAACGTTATCTAAACCATCCGGTAAATCACCCGCTGCGGGCGATAAAAATCCGCTGGGAGAATCTAGATCTATTGCGACTCGGCCATCATGAAACATTTTATCAAAAGATTTTGACCCAAGATTAAAAATATGGGGTGCATTGCGAGGTACTCTTTCTGTGGCGGCACTTGCGCCCATGCCTTGTCTCCTAGTTGGACCGAGCCCTCGCCCTCCTTCACCAATAGGCAAGGATACACCATCACCAGTGGCTGCCATCGGGTGATGACAAGTTGCACACGAAATATTTTGATTACCACTTAATATTTTATCAAAAAATAACTGCCGGCCTAATTCAACCTTCGCAGCAGATTGTTGTCCGTTGAAATAAAAATCTTTATCGGATAATGGCTTGATCGAATGCTTAGCCATAACACTGAAGCTCAGTCCCGATATAACTAATCCTGTAACTAGGAACTTGGGCATCTTATTAAAAAACAACATCATATGTATTTTCATTATCACGATCCTTTTTTATCTTTAATACGTGAAAAAGATTACTTTTTTACATCGTTATAGAATGAATAATTGAAGTAACTAGGCACTTAGAATGCACCGCTTATCTGCAACAAATCACTCAGGCTTTCAAAACGTAAAAGTCAAAATGTCGACTGACATCAGCCATGACATATTAATTGATATAAAAAACGCTAAGATACTTCTTTATACAACTGTAGTAGAAATATAATCTCATTGCGAAGTTTTATCCGCGGCAACGAGATGAAAATGGCCTTGAAAAAGTGCACAATTATTTGGCTGTAAAGGCAAAGGAAATCGTTGTCGTAAAAGACTATAAATAATATGGAGATTACTGGTGCTGAGCTAGGCAGCATTGTTTGGCGTGTTGAAGATCATCTAATACCAATTGGACTCATTACAAACTGCTCAAACGCTGTGACAGTGTTGGAAAGTAAATCTGACATTATTGTGACCTAAGTTGTTTGGTTGCAATAATTAAATCAGATTAAAAAATTGTAAGTTGAACTATGCTGCCGCAAGCTCACTATTGGTCGGAAGCCCCCCTTGTTAGTAGTATCAGCATGACAAACACCGGCTCCTCAAGTATCCAAGGGACGCTAACCTTCACTTTAAAGACCATCTCCTAAATCCAAAAATGACCTCAGAATAGACTGTTATATTATAGCGAGGAGAAAAATATTAATATTTATGTTCACTTTTTAGCCTAAAACCTTTATTTTGTAAACATTACAAAACAGCTTAAATTCATCAAAAAACAGAGTGATGGTGGTGGCTTACAGTTAAGAGTTAAGCCTAATGGTACTAAATCGTGGTTACTGGACTACTTCAAACCTTTCACCAAAAAGCGTACCGCGTTAGGCTTAGGTGCTTATCCTGAAGTTTCATTAGCTGAAGCTAGAAAAAAACATGTAGCCGCAAGAGAGCTTTTAGCCAAAGACATCAATCCTAAAGAACACAAAGACGATAAACATCGTGAGCAAGTACTTGCCGCTACTAATACATTAAAATCTGTTGCCGAAAGTTGGTTCGCCATAAAAAAACAACCATTGCCGAAAACACCGCCAAAAGCTTATGGCGCAAGTTTGAAAACCACTTAACAGTGTTTTATAAAAACACTGTTACTAAGTGTTCAGGGGTTAAAAGCGGTAACGAACACCAATGCTAAGATCAGCACTAAATTTTGTATCGCTATTATTGCCATGGTCAAAATCTAATTCAGGATATACTTGAAAATATCCATCCCATTTAGAATTAAAGGCCATGTTCAAACCTAACGGTACACGAACCCCAAAGCCATTATCCCAACCGACAAAAGCACCACCACCAACATACCAATTTAGAGGAACATCTTCACCAAAAGACCCTCTCTTAAAAATGTAATCGCCAGCAATACCATCATCACCGATAAAAGCATTAATATCGTTAAACTGCGCAGTTACACCAAATCCTTGATCAAAACCAAGACCTACTTTTACTGTCGCACTTACTGTGTTTGAGATTAATACGCTCGTTGCGATAATTGCTAATAAATGTTTTTTCATCGAAAGTCCTTTAAAAATTGATATGAAATTGATATGAAATTGAAATTGAAATTATATATATAAATAAAAGGTAACTATTCACCTATCGTCACTCCCTAGGTCTTTAAATCGGGAGTCTAGAATTTTAAACACTGAGATTCCAGCTTCAGCTTTGTAGTTCCAGACCAAAGCTAAATACCTACGTCCTGTAGGCAAAGACACAACTGGAATGACGGGAATACTAGGTATGGTGAATAGATACAATAAAAGTTGAATTTCCCAGATTTCATTAGACAGTTTTGGAGTATAAACTAAATCCAGAAGTAGTAAGTTCCTTTGTGTCCATTTTATAGTAATTGAATATCTAGAGCAAGAACCAGTCTTATTTTGGCTTGTGAGCTGAAATTATTGACCGCTCAGTGTAATTAGGTTATTCATATATCTGAATGTCAAAATAACGAAAAGAGCAATAATAAGATTTTAAAGGTGATATAATTCATTTTGTAAACATTTCAAGACAACTAAAATCGCTCAAAAAATAAAGTGATTTTATTTTTTTTGTAGTACCCGAAGTAGTACCAATAAAAAAATAATAAAAAAGGTGTTACTTATCAATAATATATATTTCAGAGTCGAGTCCAGCAGGCAAATTAGAAAAAAGCTACCTACGGGTGGCTTTTTTTGTATCAAAAAAATAGTTATCCAAACATAAGTACTTCTCTAATAGAAGATCTATTAATTTATATTCAGCCCAGTATAATTAAGCTGTACCGTCAAAATAAAAACAGAGCCTAGCTAATGAGTTATACGCCACTAGAAAAATTAAAAAATGCTTGGATCTTCAAGCATAAAAGTTTACCCATTAGTGATACAGATTTAACCAAAATTAAACCCATGGCAAAAGAGCGCGCTAATGTTTTATGGGATACCTTTATAAGTCGTCAAGTTGATCATCCTGATTTTTTTAAAAAAGGTGACTGGCCATTTGATAATAGTAATTGGCAAGAGCAAGGTAAATGGGAAGGTATTTGGGATAGTAATGAAGAAAATTTACCTGAGTTAATTACTACCTCTATTGCATGGGACAATAATACTGTTGTGTATTATTGTTCAAATAGAGATAACGTTATCGAAACTACTTGGGCGGTTTTTAAACGTTGTTGGAAAAACTTTTTATTTATGGATGATGGTTGCATCCTTATAGGTAAAAAGCGTAAAGAAAGCGTGCAGTTTAACAGTAATGGCAGCTTCAAAGTAGGTAATAAACCAAGCTAATGAATGCTAAAAAAGCGATTATAAAAGACTCCCTTCATAAGAATAACCTTCACCGTCGTGGTTATGATTTCAGTGCTTTAACGCAGAGCTACCCACCATTATCATCTTTTATTATTAGTAATAAGTTCAATCAACAAGCAACAATCAATTTTAGTGATACCAACGCAGTTAAAGCATTAAATTTTGCTTTACTCAAAAAATATTATCATATTGAACATTGGGACTTTCCTGCGGGATATTTGTGTCCACCAATTCCAGGTAGAATAGATTACATTCACTACCTTGCTGATTTATTAAAAGAGTCAATATCCGATAACGCCAATAAGATTTCAGTATTAGATATTGGTACTGGCGCTAGTTGTATATACCCAATTTTAGGTGCACGTACACAAGGTTGGCATTTTGTTGCTTCAGATATTGATCCTATATCAATAAAAGCCGCGAATGCTAATGTAAAATCAAATAAAGGTTTAGCAAAACAGATCACATGTCGATTACAACAGAATAGTACTCATATTTTTGATGGCATAATCCAGCCTAATGAATATTATCATCTGACAATGTGCAATCCACCCTTTCATAAATCTTTAGCGGATGCGACTAAAGGGACATTGAGAAAGTGGCAGAACCTTAGCAAAGATAGTAACAGTAGTAATAGGCAAAATAACACTTTAAATTTTGGCGGCCAAAAAGGCGAACTATGGTGTCAAGGCGGCGAAGTGAGCTTTATACGCCAGATGATAAAAGAAAGTAAACAGTACCGAGAGCAAGTATTGTGGTTTACCTGCTTAGTGTCGAAAAAAGATCATCTTTCGGCAATTAAATTGAGCTTAAAAAAAGCCAATGCAGCCAAGATTAACGTAGTAAAAATGGCGCAAGGACAAAAAATTAGTCGTTTCATTGCTTGGAGTTTTTCTGCAGAAAAATAAAACTAAGCTACTTCGGTATAAACTAAGTTTTTGGTATCATACTATCAGGCATAAGCACTGCAATCACCTGACCTTTAGCGCAAATAACATCATTAGCAGATAACGTTATATCAACAATAATTTTACGGTCTTTTACTTCACTAAACTTACCAACTAACGTTAACTCAACTCCTTGAGGTGTTGGCGCTAAAAAACTCACATTAAGGGCTCCGGTAACAAAACGCATTGGCGGTAAGCTACCTAATTCACGCCCCTGAGCAAGGTAAGCCATAGCTGAGGCACTACCCGTACCATGACAATCAATTAATGATGCGATCATGCCGCCATAAACAAAACCTGGAATAGCCGTATATTTTTTATCTGGTATACAGCGAGCTACAGTAATGCTGTCGCTTATATTTTTCTCATCAATGTGTTGCCAGTAACTTTTTAATTGGTGACCGTCAGGATTGTTTTTACCACATCCGTAGCAATGACTTATTTCTTCTGGATAATGATCTTGAAAAGCTTCGTTCTTCATAAAAATCCTTATTTATATTAATGAGTAGCATAGGGAATAAATTCGCCTATGCTGATGTGGTTAGGGTAATACTAAGGCTAATTTGATAAAATTAACTTAGCCAATAGGTCGTAAGTCATCAATCACTTTACCATCATCAGCTAAAGTGCCTACTGCAACCAATTCAACCGTACCACTTAGTTTGGTCGTTTTTTGCAAGCTTGCGCTAATATTGTTAATTGCACTAGCGATATCAGCGTCAGAGTACGCCTTAGTATCTAACTCACATTGCAAATTCATTTGGTCATTATGATTTATTTTAGTAACCGATAAGCGCATTTTAGCTATTTGTTGATACTCTTTGCGAACTTGCTCTATTTGCCCAACATGAACAAACATACCCTTAATTTTAGTCGTTTGATCCGCACGACCTAGCCAACCTTTAATTCGCATATTAGTGCGACCACAAGCACTCAAATCAGGTTTTACTGCTGACAAGTCTCCTGTAGCGAATCGAATCAATGGATAGTCGACATTAAAACTAGTCACAACAACTTCGCCAACTTCACCTGCTTCAACTGGCTCTAGACTGCCCGGACGTACTATTTCTACGAGTAGGTCTTCTGCAATAATTAAACCGTCACCTACGATTGACTCAAAACCAATTAGTCCAACATCAGCACTTGCATAAGCTTGTAACGTATCAATACCTGCAGCGGTAAATTCAGCTCTTAATGCTTCAGGTAATGCTTCTCCTGTTACTAATGCTTTACCAACACTAGATATATCACGCTGATTTTTATTGGCTTTATCAAGTAGTATTTTTAAAAATGATGGTGTACCGCAATAACCCTGTGGTTTTAAATGCTCAATAACATCAAGCTGTTGTTCTGTTTGTCCCGGACCTGCAGGAATAACAATACAACCACAAGCTCTAGCGCCAGAGTCAAGAATAAAACCACCAGGGGTTAAATGGTATGACAAAGTGTTTTGTACTAAATCACCTTTTCTAAAGCCGGCAGCATAGAAAGCTTGCCCCACACGCCACCAATCATCACTTGTGTTTTCAGGATCATAGATAGGTCCAGGAGATTGAAAAATTCGACCTAAGTTAGCCGTTTTAGCACTTAAACCACCTAAAGGAGAGTTTTTGCTTTGAATATCCATCAAGTCAGATTTTCGGGTAATAGGTAATTGCGCTAACAATTCACGACTAGTAATTTTTTCAGCATCAATATGCTCTAGTGTTTCACTATAATGCTGACATTCTTGCTTCGCATAGGTGATAAAAGCAGGTAAACGCTCTAATAGTGACTGCTCACGTAACTCAGGATTTTGACATTCTCTTTCGTAAAAATATTGTTTCATGGTAACTCGATAATTTTTCAAATATGATCATTTCTAAATATGATAACGTTAATTTTTAATGCTTTTTTTATATCGTTTTTCATGTACTTTCAGAAAGCAGCCAGTTCGTTCGATTTTTAGGAGATAGCGCGGAGCTTACGGATGTAAGTGAGCACTTTCGACAACAAAATCGAGTGAAATGGCAATAAGCTGGAATGTACATAGGTTATAACCAACGTTTACGTCTTTTATAAGACTTTAAGTTTTTAAAGCTTTTACGTTCTTCGTTGCCACCACCTAAATAAAACTCTTTTACATCTTCATTACTAAGCAATTGCTCTTGAGTACCATCAAGTACAACTTTACCTGACTCCATAATGTACCCATAGTCAGCAGCTCTTATTGCATAGTTAGCATTTTGCTCAACCAACAACATGGTAATACCTTGATCTTGATTGATCTTTTTAATAATACCAAATACTTCTTTAACGAGTAATGGTGATAAACCCATCGATGGTTCATCTAAACAAATCATCTTAGGACGAGCCATTAATGCTCTACCTATGGCTAGCATCTGTTGCTCACCACCTGATAAATAACCAGCTAGACCTGTACGCTCTTTTAATCGAGGGAAATAATCAAAAACCATTTCAAGATCTTGATTTATTTGTGAATCATTACGCGTATAAGCACCGAGCTTTAGGTTTTCGATTGACGTCATGTCTTCGATAATTCGACGACCTTCCATCACCTGAATCAGGCCACTACGTACAATGTCTTCTCCATTTTTCTTGTCAATACGTTCGCCCATAAAGTGAATGTCACCTTTAGTCACTTCGCCATATTCACTTTTAAGTAAGCCTGAAATCGCTTTCAGTGTTGTTGATTTTCCCGCACCATTTGGTCCAAGTAACGTTACAACATCTCCTTCTGGTACGTCTAATGTCACCCCTCGAAGTACTTGAATAACTTCGTCGTAAACTACTTCAATGTTGTTAACTGATAACATTGGTGTAGCCGTTTGAATTTTTGCTGCCGCCTGTGACATATGTATACTCCGTTGAAAATTTTATATTTGCCTAATATAAAATTAAGCAAAAACCCTTGTGATTATTCCCCTATCGTCACTCCCGAGGTGTTTTAATCGGGAGTCTAGAGTTTTAAAACAATGAGATTCCAGCTTAAGACACAACTGGAATGACGTGAATCTAGGTATGGTGAATACTTACAAGTCCTCTAAATAATTGATGCAGCAACGACGACAATGCCGCTGCTGTGTCAAGTATGACGAGGATTAATAACCTAACCAATCATCACGACGATCCAATGTAACTGTTGTTACTTTATTAACTTTAACGCTATCGCCAACAAAGTTACCATTATAGATATTTACTTGGTTGATACCACGGTGATCATCATTGGTCCAATTAGCAGCTAAACAAACACCATCTAGGCCTTTAGGTACCCAGTTTTTATTAACATACATGCCTTTTTTAATGTTTTCACCGGTGATGCCACCGTTGTCTTTAGCCCATTCCATTGCTTCTTTCATGAAGTATGTTGAACATACGCCACGCATGTAGTGATGAACGCGTTCTTCTTTACCTTCATGATCTGACATTTTTGAAATTTCACGTACAAGCTTCATACCTGATACATCGTCACCCCAAAATGGTGTCATTGTTGGGAATACGTAATTTTTGATACCATCGCCCGCAGCATTAAATACATTTTTATCGCCACCCCAAATACTTGACATCAATTGAATGTCAACACCAACCGTTTTACAAGATTTAATTAACGACAGTACTGAGCCACCGATGTTAGCAACATAGCCGTAGTTTGAACCAGAGCTTTTAATGCTTAAACATTGCGCTTTAAAATCACCTGGTTTCATAGAAACAACAACTGGTGGTAAAACATCAAAACCAAGCTCTTCAGCATATTCTGCACAAGCAGCTTTAGGCGCATTTGGGAAAGGATGGTTTGCACCTATATGGGTAAATTTTGGTTTTCCTTTACCGCCTTTGCTTTTAAAGTCTCCAGCCGCCCATTGCACTAAACCACGACAAGCATCTGAATAGGAAGCGCCATAAAAGAAGTTATAAGGTGCTGGCTTCTTCGTATGAGGATTTTTACCAGTAGGATCGGTTAAATGCCCTGAATAAGACGCAGAGAAAACTGGTGTTTTATCACGGGCAACAAACGAGATTAACGCTTCAGTATCCGCTGTACCCCAACCTTGCATTGCTACCATGCCCTTACGAGATTTCCATTTTTTATAGGCAGCAATGGCTTGCGGTACTTTATAACCATAATCAATTGTTTCAGACTCAAGTTTAGTACCACCAATACCACCATGAGCATTGATATAAGCAAGTGAATCACGAACGCCATTAGCATAGGCTTTACCTACGAAGGCAGTTGGACCTGACATATCAGCTAAATGGCCAACAAAAACAGAATCTTGTGCTTGCACTTGGCTGGTAGCACTTAGTGCGATACTGGCAGCAATTGAACTTACTAATAATTTTTTATTCATAACTTTTCTCATGTGAATTTCCTCAACTTGTTTTTTAGTTATTTTTACCTCTTTACCTATTGGTATAAGTAAAGAAGGTAAGTGTTATTTTTATATTTTCTTTTGTTACATTTTTGCTTCACGCAGTTAGCTTAATTAACGTCCCCATCAACCTAACTGCGCTTGATACCCAAACCATCTCATTTTGAGGTGGCTTGGGTATATCATCCAGAACTTACTCGTGTTTAAATTAAACAATTAGTAAGCAAATGGGTAGAATTTCCAGTAATTTTTAATTTGTGTCCAACGATGTGCTAAACCTTCAGGTTCAAAAATTAAAAATCCGATTATTACTAAGCCAATAGCCATTTCTTTGATGTAAGCTAAACCATCAATAACCATTGGAATGTTGCCCCAATCTGTCATTTTCATTAAACCAACACCACTTTCTAATACCTCAGGTAAGAACACCATAAAGATGACTCCCATCAAAGTACCTTTTATCGAGCCTAAACCACCAATAATGATCATCGCTAAGAATTGGATAGACATCATAATAGTAAAACCTTCCGCAGATACATAACCTAAGTAATGGGCATATAGCGCACCACCAATACCCGCATAAAAAGAAGATATACCAAATGAAAGTAAACGATATTTGTTTAACTTTACGCCCATAATTTCAGCCGATAAGTAATGGTCACGTACAGCAACAAAGGCACGTCCATCACGACTACGCATTAAATTACAGCCCCAGATAAACATAAATACTAGTGCGAATAATGCTATATAGTAAAAGCTTTCATCGGTATCAAAAGCAAAGCCAAATAAGTTTACTGGGTCGGCCATTGAACCTGCTGCACCACCAGAAAACCACTCTGCACGGGCAAAGAAATCTTCAATAATAAATTGCGAGGCAAGCGTCGCGATAGCTAAGTATAAGCCTTTGATTCTAGCGGCTGGCGCACCAAACATCATGCCAACACCCATGGTTAAGAAACCCGCTAAAGGAATGCAAATAAACACAGGAATTTCAAAGCTTATGTTCAACCAAGCCGAGGCAAACGCGCCAAAGCCAAAGAAAGCACCATGCCCTAGCGATATCTGCCCAGTGTAGCCCACTAAAATATTCAAACCTAAGGCAGCAATGCCCAAATAGGATATTTGAATTAATAAGGTAATAAAGTAACCATCAACAACTAACGGTGCAAAGCACAATGCTATAATGGTAAAAATAGTCACCCAACGGATGGTTTTCGTTTCAAAAATTGTATTATCTTGTTTATAGCTAGTGCGGAAATCTCCACACGGGCGCATACTTAAACTAGACATAAATCACTCCTAATAATTGTTCGTTTTGTCAGTTAAATAGCGCTATATACGCTCAATGTCTTGGGTACCAAATAAACCGTAAGGTTTGAACCAAAGAATAATTAACAACACATAAAATGGGGCTATATCGTACATATTACCAATATGTAAATATTGACTATCAAAAAACTCAGCTACGTTTTCTAATACACCGATGATGAGACCACCAACAATTGCACCAACAATTGAGTCTAACCCGCCTAAAATAACGGCTGGGAATACTTTGATACCCATAATAGAAAGTGAATCTGAAACACCATTAACCATACCAAGCACTATCCCTGCGGTAGCAGAAACTGTTGCTGCAATACCCCAACTCATCGCAAAAACATGCTTTACAGACACACCTAGACTTTGAGACGCTTGTTGATCAAAAGCAGTAGCTCTCATCGCTAAGCCATGCTTAGAATGTTTAAAGAATAAAAAGAACGCGACCATGATAATTAACGCTATAACCGTACTCATTAAGTACGCCATTTCTACATTCAATCCCAAGATGCTAATCGACTCAGTATCAAATACTTTCGGGTAACTTTGCGGTGAAACACCAAATATCCATTTCATTAACGATTGAAAGAAAATAGACAGCCCGATAGTTACCATGATTACCGAAATAATCGGCTCACCAATCATAGGACGCAGTACTATCATTTGTAACAGCACACCAAAGCCTGCCATAAATACCAGTGATAATAAAAATCCTAGAAAAAATGGTAACTCTAAGTAAATCAATGAAGCCCAACAGACCCAGGCACCAATAAGTAAAAACTCACCTTGGGCGAAGTTAACAATTTGTGTTGATTTATAAACCAACACAAAACACATACCAATTACACCGTACAACAAGCCAACAATAAGGCCATTGACGATTAATTGAGTTAAGAGTTCAAAATTCATGATGCTTTCCTCTGAGTTTGACTAGTTTTTGATGACACTGCACTGCCATCATTTTCAATTACTGTCGCAACTTTAAGTGTCGTTTGAATACGTGAACTACCACCATCTTGGAAAGTAATCACTGTATCAATATCAACCATCTCTTTGTTGTCATAAATAGACTCAATGATGTCACCATATTTATCTGCAATAACCGTGCGTCGTACTTTACGCGTACGCGTTAATTCACCGTCATCTGCATCTAGCTCTTTATAAAGCAAGATAAACTTATTGATTTTTTGTGCGTCAGGTAATGTCGCGTTAACTTTTTCTACTTCTTCACTAAGCTTGTCATAAACCTCAGGTAAAGCTGAAAGACTAGTGTAGTTAGTAAAACCTAAACCTTGTTGTTCTGCCCACTTAGATACAATAGAGAAGCGAATACAAATAATGGCACTCAAGTAAGGCATATCTTTACCCAAGATAACCGCTTCACCGATAAATGATGAGAACTTCAATTTATTTTCAATATATTGTGGTGAGTACTGCACACCATTGCTGGTTTTAGCTAAATCTTTGATTCGGTCAATAATTACCAAGTGCCCTGACGGTTTGAAATACCCCGCATCACCAGTATGCATCCAGCCATCAATAACATCTTCGTCATAGGCTTTTTGGTTATCTAAATAACCGGTAAACATGCCAACGGTTCTAGCAATAACCTCACCAACACCTTCTTTATCTGCATTGATAACTTTTACTTCGGCGGTATCAAAAGCGACACCAACACTGTCGTAATCAACATCATTTTCTTTGTGAACTGTGTAAGCACCACATAGCTCAGTTTGACCATAAAGCTGACGTAGCGGAACACCAATAGTTTGGAAGAATCTAAAGGTATCAGGTCCCATTGCCGCACCACCCGTTGCCGCTGAATTCAAATTAGTGAAACCTAATCTATCTTTTAAGGCATTCATTAATATAAGATCGGCAAACCATGAACGTTTTCCCTCTAATTGTGCTTTTTCAGATAGTGCAAAGGCATAATTAAATAATTTTTGTTTAAGTGGCGTTGAATCCATCATACGGGCTTTAACGTCGGCTAAAATACCCTCCCAAACTCGAGGTGCAAGTAAAACAAAATTTGGTCCAATTTCACGCAAATCGGCCATCAGTGTTTCTTGCCCTTCAACAAAGTTGACGATTTGACGAGAAATTAAGGCTTGGCCAACAGCATATACTTGTTCCATAATCCATGGAAGTGGCAATACAGATACATAGTTATCACCTGGCTGGCGAGGGTCAGCACGTAAATATGAACTGCAGTGCTTAACAAAATTACCACCACGTAAAAAGGCTATTTTAGGTTTTGAGGTTGTACCTGAAGTTGTACAGTAAAGAGCAGTTTCATCCGCATCAGTCGCATCAACATAGGTGTCATATAACTCAGGCGACATCTTATCTATTTCTTGCCCTTGCTTATATATATCTTCAATGCTGATTAAGCGTTTATCATCATATTTGCGCATACCACGTGGATCACAATAAACAATGATTTTCACATCGTCAATTTCATCACCTAACTCAAGCAATTTATCGCACTGCTCTTCGTCTTCTGCAATAACGACAGTCGCATTACTTTTATTAAGTAAGTAAACCACTTCTTCATGTAAAGAATCTTGGAAAATACCGATTGAGTAACAGCCCATAGAATGTGCCGCTATTTCACCCCAAACCCATTCTGGTCTGTTATCACCTAATAAGGCGATAGCATCTTTCGGATTAACACCTAATTTTCTTAAGGCTAGTGATATCCACTTAACGCGATCACTATAATCTTGCCAGTTAAATTCGTTCCAAATACCAAACTCTTTTTCACGCATGGCAATATCATTTGGCCAACTTTTTGCGTTATGCCTCAGTATTTTTGGAAAAGTATCTAACTCCCCCATTTCATAATCTTCTGTTGCTGCTACTTGTAAGTTAGACATTAGCTAGCCTCCCTTTCTTCAACGGTATTAGCGGCTTCTTCTTCATCGTCTTCGATACCAAGATAAGCACGTTTAACATGTGGATCAGCCATCACTTCATCAGGTAAGCCTGACATTAGCTTCTTACCAAAATCAAGCACCATCACTTGGTGTGAAATGTCCATCACTACGCTCATATCATGCTCAATCATGACAACAGTAATGCCAAATTCTTCATTTAAATCGAGGATATAACGAGCCATATCTTCTTTTTCTTCTAGATTCATACCTGCCATAGGCTCATCAAGAAGAATTAATTTGGGTTTTAATGCCATTGCACGTGCTAGCTCAACTCGCTTACGTAAACCATAAGACAGGGTGCCAGCAACAGATTTTCTGATATGAGAAATTTCTAAAAAGTCGATAATTTCTTCACAATAACGACGGTGAGCAAGTTCTTCTTTTTGCGCTGGTGATGCCCAATATAAAGGCCCTGTTAACCAGTTGTTTTTCAATAAGTGATGACGGCCAACCATTATGTTGTCTAAAACCGACATGTGACCAAATAAGGCTAAATTTTGAAACGTTCGTCCCATTCCAAGATCTGCTCGGTCATTTGGACGTAAATTAGTGACAATTTTGTCATTGAAAATTACGTTTCCAGAATTTGGTTGATACCGTCCAGAAACACAGTTAAGCATGGAGGTTTTACCTGCACCGTTAGGACCTATAATGGAAAAAACAGAGCCACGGGGTACTTCAAAGCTAACGTCGGTTAATGCTTTTACACCACCAAACGCTAATGAGATATTTTCTACTTTGAGTATTGAATCAGTCATACTCACACTCCCAAATTGATAAATAATGTTATAGATGATGCAAGTAATAATTTTTTAAACTTATTGTTAAACATTGGTACACCCTTGTTGTATGTATTTTTATTTTAACTTCTAGTTTCATATTTTCTAACTATCAAACTAGTGTTTGCCTAGTTATACTAAGCTAGTACAAAAATGTAACAATCGGAAATAAGGCTTAGCACCTAGAGCTTAGTCCTTTAGTCTTAGGTAAAAAAACAAGGCAAGTACTAATGATTAAGTAGTAGAAATAGATAGGTTTTTTACTAAAAAAATGTGGTAAATTTACTAATAGACGGGTGTATTTTGAGAGTTTTATGTTTGCAAATTGGTTATTAGTTAGCGTTAGTATTGGCTATATTGGCTTGTTATTTCTTATTGCTTATTTAGGCGGTAAATACCGAAATAAGCTAAAAACAAAACAACAAACTATTATTTACGCGTTATCTTTAGGCGTTTACTGCACTTCATGGGGGTTTTTAGGCACCACAGCGCAAGCAGCTAATAATTCTTTTACTTATATCTCTGTATATTTAGCGCCTATATTGCTATTTGTTTTCGCTTGGCCATTTATTCAGCGGATAATAGTGAACGTCTAGCCAAATGCACATATCCTAAGTTAAACATTAACCCTAGACTTGCTCCAACTAATAAAAGGAGCAATGTATGAGTCGTAAAACTTCCGGTGAGTGGAAAAATCTTGTAAAGCAACAA
>NZ_QOLD01000021.1 GCF_003333305.1 Candidatus Colwellia aromaticivorans
GAAAGCTTGTGGCTTAAATTGACTCTGTCAAACACAGTGTTGACAGTCGGCTTGGTTTTATCCTCCACACCATTACTGGCTTTCATCGGCCTAGCCTTACTCACTACTACGGGTTCATCTGCCACCTCACACTCGTAATACTCTTGAGTCACCTCTTGAATAATACGTCCAACCATTTTTGATCAAATCATTTTGATTGGATACAATGCCAGGCTTCCCCAGTTACTGCACTAGTTCCCTGTTAGAAATTCCACCCTCAAACACAGCATTGGTCTGACTAAGTATTGGGCTTCGCGCTATTTTGGACGCTTACCCACCAATACCGCCGAAGCAGGTTACGGTTAGTTGTGTACCTCTAACTTCTTATGGCTTCCTTCAGACCCCACCGTTAGCCAGTGACGCCCTTGCCATTCAGATTATCTTCCCCTTAGTCGGGGTGATAAGGCTTCTTTCAGCCTATCGGGTTTGCCAGCTTCGCTGGGCAAACAAAAAAGACCCTAACAAATAAATGTTAGAGCCTTTTTAAGTAACTTCGATAAAAGTTTAATTCAGTATAAAATACTAATTAAGCTTTAGTAATCACGTCAACTAAAGTCCAGTTCTTAGACTTAGATATTGGCGCTACTTCACGAATTGTTACTACATCACCTTCGTTACATACGTTAGTTTCATCATGCGCTTTCAACTTAGTTGAACGCGTGATGTACTTACCGTACATAGGATGCTTAACGCGACGTTCGATCATTACAACAATAGACTTATCCATTTTGTTACTGATTACGACGCCTTGTATTGTGCGGATTTTAGTTTCGCTCATTACTTACCAGCCTTTTCAGTTATGATAGTCTTTACACGTGCAATGTTGCGACGTACGATTCTTAGCAAGTGAGTTTGTGCTAATTGACCAGTGCTTGCTTGCATGCGGTAGTTAAACTGCTCGCGTAAAAGCTCTAGTAATTCAGCGTTAAGCTCTTCAATGCTTTTTGCTTTAAGTTCGCTAGCTTTCATTACATTACCGTCCTAGTTACGAAGGTAGTTTTAAACGGAAGTTTAGCTGCTGCTAAAGCAAATGCTTCGCGTGCTATTTCTTCTGAAACACCTTCCATTTCATAAAGAACACGACCAGGAAGAATTTGGCAAACCCAATATTCAACTGAACCTTTACCTTTACCCATACGAACCTCAAGAGGTTTTTTAGTAATTGGCTTATCAGGGAATACGCGGATCCAGATTTTACCTTGACGCTTAACGTGACGAGTCATTGCTCGACGTGCGGCTTCAATTTGGCGTGCAGTCATACGACCACGTTCAACCGATTTTAAACCGAAAGTACCGAAGCTAACTGAGCTACCGACCTGTGCAAGACCACGGTTGCGCATTTTAAATTGCTTACGGAATTTAGTACGTTTTGGTTGTAACATTACTTATTCCTCTTACTTACTGTTTTTGCGGTTGTTTTTTCTTTTAGGCTTAGCCGCTGGTTGTTCTGCCACAAGTGGCATTTTACCAATGATTTCGCCTTTAAAGATCCAAACTTTAATACCAATAACACCATAAGTCGTGTTACCACGAGCAATAGCATAATCGATATCAGCACGTAAAGTATGTAAAGGTACACGACCTTCACGATACCATTCTGCACGAGCAATATCAGCGCCGCCTAAACGACCACTAACTTGAACTTTGATACCCTTAGCACCTAAACGCATAGCATTTTGTACGGCACGCTTCATGGCGCGACGGAACATAACACGACGTTCTAATTGACTAGCAATACTGTCAGCAACAAGCTGCGCATCCATTTCTGGCTTACGTACTTCAGCAATGTTGATTTGAGCAGGAACGCCAGCAATTTTAGACACTGCTAAACGTAGTTTCTCAACATCTTCGCCTTTCTTACCGATAACAACACCCGGACGAGCCGTATGAATTGTTACGCGGATAGATTTAGCTGGACGTTCAATAACTACTTTAGATAGTGATGCGCGTTTAAGCTTCTCTTTTAAAAATTCGCGAACCTTATGGTCGCCGTCTAAGTTGCTAGCAAAATCTTTGCTGCTTGCAAACCAAGTAGACGCGAAAGGTTTCGTGATACCTAAGCGAATACCGGTAGGATTAACTTTTTGACCCATACTAATATACTCCTAAGAATCAGACACAATCACAGTAATGTGACTAGTGCGCTTGATGATGCGATCGGCTCGGCCTTTCGCACGTGGCATAATACGTTTCATTGTTGGACCATCGTCAATCAAAATTGTTTTAACGACTAATTCATCAATATCTGCACCTTCGTTGTGCTCTGCATTAGCAATTGCTGAGTTAAGTACTTTTTTCACTAATTCAGCAGCTTTTTTGTTGCTGAATGTTAGTATTTCAAGTGCTTTCTCAACGTGTTGTCCACGGATTTGATCCGCTACTAAACGTGCTTTTTGCGCAGAACCACGGGCAAATTTATGTATAGCAATAGCTTGCATTTAACTTCCCCTTACTTCTTCGCTTTCTTATCAGCGACATGACCGCGATAAGTACGAGTTGGTGCAAATTCTCCTAATTTGTGACCGATCATTTCTTCGGTTACAAATACAGGAACGTGTTGACGGCCATTATGGACAGCTATGGTCAATCCGATCATCGTAGGGATGATCATTGAACGACGGGACCAAGTCTTAATTGGCTTTTTATTCCCGCTTTCCACCGCTTTCTCTACCTTCGTCAACAAGTGTAGGTCAATAAAAGGACCTTTCTTGAGGGAACGTGGCATGGTGATTCCTTAATTATCAGTACTCTGATTACCGACTTTTGTCGGTAATCGAGAGTATTTAGTTTAATGCACTAATTACTTATTAGTACGACGACGTACGATAAATTTATCAGTACGCTTATTACTACGAGTCTTGTAACCCTTAGTTGGTACACCCCAAGGGGATACCGGGTGACGACCGCCAGATGTTTTACCTTCACCACCACCGTGTGGATGGTCAACTGGGTTCATGGCAACACCACGAACAGTTGGGCGAACACCGCGCCATCTTGAAGCACCCGCTTTACCCAAAGAGCGAAGCATGTGTTCAGAATTGCCGATTTCACCTAAAGTAGCACGACAATCTGCTTCGATTTTACGCATTTCGCCAGAGCGAAGACGTAAAGTAACGTAAGCACCATCTTTCGCAACTAATTGTGCGTAAGTACCAGCAGCACGAGCAATTTGCGCGCCCTTACCTGGTTTAAGTTCGATTGCGTGAATAACACTACCTAATGGTGTGTTACGTAACGGCATAGTATTACCCGCTTTGATTGGAGCATCAACACCTGACTGGATAACATCTCCAGCACTTAAGCCTTTAGGGGCTAAGATGTAACGACGCTCGCCATCTGCGTATAATACAAGTGCAATGTTAGCACTACGATTTGGATCGTATTCGATACGTTCAATTTTCGCAGGGATACCATCTTTATTACGCTTAAAGTCGATTATACGATAATGTTGCTTATGACCACCACCAATGTGACGAACCGTAATGCGACCATTATTGTTACGACCACCAGACTTAGACTTAGTGTCTAATAATGGTGCGTAAGGCTTACCTTTATGAAGCTCTTTGTTTACCACTTTAACTAGGTGACGACGACCCGGAGAAGTAGGTTTACATTTTACAATAGCCATTTTCTAACTCTCCTATTGTTCAGCGCCGACGAAGTCGATATCACTACCTTCTGCAAGAGTAACATATGCTTTTTTCCAATCGTTACGACGACCAGTACGAGCACCTGTACGTTTTACCTTACCCTTAACATTAAGTGTATTAACACCTACAACTGAAACTTCGAAAAGTTTCTCAACTGCTGCTTTGATTTCAGCTTTAGTAGCATCAGTAGTTACTTTGAAAACAACAGTGTTGTTTGCTTCAGCAGCTACAGTCGCTTTTTCAGAAATGTTCGGTGCTAAAAGCACTTTTAACAAACGTTCTTCGTTTATCATGCTAAAATCCCCTCAATTTCTTTAACTGCATCAGCAGTAATTAAAACTTTTTCGAAACCAACTAAGCTTACAGGGTCAATTGCTGCAACGTCACGAACGTCAACTTTATATAAGTTGCGTGCTGATAAGAACAAGTTCTCGTCAACTTCTTTCGTTACAATCAATACGTCTTTAAGCTCTAAACCTTTCAGTTTAGCAACTAATTCTTTAGTTTTAGGCGTTTCTACCGAAAAATCGTTAACAACAACTAAACGTTCTTGACGAACTAATTCAGATAGGATGCTAGCGATAGCACCACGATACATTTTACGGTTAACTTTTTGGCTGTGGTCTTGAGGTTTAGCAGCAAATGTTACACCACCTGAACGCCAAATTGGACCACGAGTAGTACCGGCACGTGCACGGCCAGTACCTTTTTGACGCCATGGTTTAGCACCACCGCCACTAACTTCTGAGCGAGTTTTCTGAGCACGAGTACCTTGACGAGCACCAGCTGCATAAGCAACTACTACTTGATGTACTAACGCTTCATTAAACTCACGTCCAAAAGTTGCTTCAGATACTTCAAGAGCACCTGATGCGTCTTTTAATGATAATTCCATCACAAAATCTCCTGGACTAAGCTTTAACAGCTGGTTTGATGATTACGTTGCCATTGATAGCACCCGGAACTGCGCCTTTAACAAGCAACAAGTTACGTTCTGCGTCAACGCGAACCAATTCAAGGTTTTGTGTAGTACAACGCACAGCACCCATATGACCAGACATCTTTTTACCTTTAAATACACGACCTGGTGTTTGACATTGACCTAACGAACCGTTAGAACGATGTGATAACGAAACACCATGTGTTGCATGTTGCATAGTAAAGTTCCAGCGTTTAATACCGCCTTGGAAACCTTTACCTTTAGATGTACCAGTAACGTCTACTAATTTAGTGTCATTGAATACTTCAACAGTAAGTTCACTGCCAGCTTCAATTTCGCTACCTTCATTTTCGTTTAAGCGGAATTCCCACAGGCCACGACCTGCTTCAACGCCTGCTTTCGCGAAATGACCAGCTGCTGGTTTTGTTACACGGCTTGCTTTACGCTTGCCCGTAGTAACCTGTAGCGCTGAATAACCATCGTTTTCTACAGTTTTAACCTGAGCAACACGGTTTGCTTCAACTTCAATAACAGTAACAGGGGTAGAAACACCATCTTCTGTGAAGACACGAGTCATACCCACTTTACGTCCAACTAGACCTATAGTCATTGTTAAAACTCCCCTTAGCCCAAGCTGATTTGAACATCAACACC
>NZ_QOLD01000015.1 GCF_003333305.1 Candidatus Colwellia aromaticivorans
CATTTTTAGCATGTACATAGACTTGCAGTATCATGAGTATAGTAGTCGGTAGTAATGGCAATATTGCTTGGGGTTTCACTAACAGTTATGGTGATTACAGCGATATTGTCATTTTAAATACAATAAATGATGCTAAACAATATCTGACATCATCCGGCCCTAAAGACTTTAGTTACCATAAACAAATTATTGTAGTAAAAGATGAACAGCCTGTAGAGGTCACCATTAAAGAAACTATTTGGAGCCCTGTTATTGGCAAAAATCATCAAGGAAAATTGTTAGCTTATCGCTGGGTTGCGCATGACAAACAAGCCGTAAACATCACGGCAACAGAACTAGAGTTAGCACAATCAGTGAAAGAAGCGTTTACTATTGAAGCTCGAAGTGGAATTTCCTCACAAAACATGGTGGTAGGTGACAAAATTGGTAATATTGGTTGGACAATTATGGGGCCAATTCCAGCAAAAATTGGCAATATAGGTGAAACACCTACCTATTAGCATAATAGTAAAAATAATTGGCAAGGGTACCTAACGCCAGATCAATATCCAAGGGTTTTTAATCCTAAAAATAATCGTTTATGGACAGCAAACTCACGGGTTGTTGGCGGCGATATGTTACAAAAAATAGGTAACGGTGGTTATGCCCTTGGCGCCCGTGCTAAACAGATCCGAGACAATTTAAATTCCCTTAAAGCGTTCGATGAAAAAGCGTTACTTGATATAGGCTTAGATGAACGTGCACTATTTTTAACGCGTTGGCAAAAATTCTTATTAACTAACGTGCTTAACCAAGCCACGTTAAGTAAATATAAAGAATTTATCCAAGTACGAAAGTTATTATTAAAAAATGAGCCGTGGGTTGCTAGTGTAGATTCCATTAATTATCGTTTAGTAAGAAATTTTCGTATCAATACACGTGATTTAGTCTTTAGTGAATTAAATAATAATTTTAGACAATTAGATGACGGTTATAAGTTTCGAAGCATCCGCCATCAAGTTAAAACACCTTTATGGCAACTTATCAATCAACAGCCTGAAAACTTTTTAATGCGCCCATTAAAAAATTGGTCTGCCTTGTTTAACCAAGCGCTAAAACAAACGATTGATGACATGATCACAGTAGAAGAAAATGAACAACAAGCATTAGTTGATGCTAGATGGGGGCAACAAAATACTACAACTATTAAGCATCCACTGAGTAATGCTATTCCTTTCATTGGAAAATGGTTAGATATGCCATCAACACAACTATCAGGTGATAGTTATATGCCGAAGGTTCAAGGCATATCTTTTGGCGCTTCAGAGCGTATGGTGGTTTCACCTGGTCATGAAGAAACCGGCATTTCTCATATGCCTACGAGCCAAGCAGGACATCCTTGGAGTCCTTATTATGGCAAAGGACACAATGACTGGGTAAAAGGTAAAGCATTACCTTTTTTACCTGGTAAAACCAAATACACGTTAACGCTATTAAATTATTAGTTTCGAGTTAATATAAACAACCACTAAAACGACAACAATAGGGAAAAACAATGGCAACTTTAATTTGGTGTTTATTTATTGCAACACTATTACCACTTTTGGCAAAAGCTCCCGTTGCTTATGCTATGCATAAGCTAGGCGGATATAACAATAGCCACCCACGCGATCAACAAAGTAAACTAACAGGTTTTGGTGCGCGTGCATTAGCTGCGCATCAAAATGCATTTGAATCATTAATAATTTTCGCTCCTGCAGTATTATTAGCAATAGCAACACAGCATACAGGTACACATATAACCTTACTCGCCATAGTACATGTATGTGCACGCGTACTGTATAATGGTTTATATTTAGCAAACATAGACAAGCTACGTAGCTTGGTTTGGGCCGTAGCTACGCTAAGCAGTTTTGCTATTATTTGGCAATGTATCCCATAAAATTGATAAGTAAATAAAAACAGTCTAAATAAACTGTTGACAGAATTCAGTAAAGCTAGATAGAGTAGCTGCTCTAGAGAAATCAAACCTTCCAATCCACTCATAGTAATAACAGGAAAACACAGTGAGCGAAAAATTAGATTTAAACGAAATACGTAAACAAATAACCACTTTAGATCAAGATTTACTGACCTTATTTGCTAAACGTCGCGCACTTACATTAAATGTTGCTAAGAGTAAAATACAACAAGTTCGCCCTATTCGAGATCAGCAACGTGAACAAGAGTTGTTAATTCGCTTAATAAAACAAGGGAAAGAATTAGGTTTAGATGCTCACTATGTTACCAATATATTTCAAACTATCATTGAAGATTCAGTACTAAATCAGCAGGCTTTTTTACAAAGCTTAGCTAATCCTGATATTCAAACGCCAGCGGTTAGCGTGGCTTTCCTAGGTGATAAAGGCTCATATAGTTATTTGGCAAGTCACCGATACTTCTCTCGACGCGCAGAAAAAATAATTGAATCTGGCTGCCAAAATTTCAGTGATATCCTACAACAAGTAGAGTCTGGTCAAGTAGATTACGGTATGTTGCCTATCGAAAATACCAGTTCAGGTAGTATCAACGAAGTTTATGACTTGTTACAACACACTAATTTATCTATTGTTGGTGAAATCACCCAACCAATAGAGCATTGTTTACTTACCGCTGTAGAGACTAGTTTAAATAAAATAAAAACGATTTATGCTCATGGCCAACCATTTACACAGTGTAGTAATTTCTTAGATAAACAGAATGATATACGTATAGAATACTGCGAAAGCACTGCCGATGCCATGGTTAAAGCTTCCGAATTGCAAGATGATACTGTCGCTGTTATCGGCAGTGAAGAAGGTGGTCACTTATATCAATTACAAGCACTAGAAAAATCGATAGCAAATCAAAATGAAAACAAAACGCGCTTTATCTTGGTAGCAAGAAAAGCCGTTGAGGTGGCTGAACAAATACCAGCAAAAACAGCTATTATTTTAGCAACTGGGCAAAAAGCAGGTGCATTAGTAGAATGTTTATTAGTACTAAAAGAAAAAGGTATTAATATGTGTAAACTTGAGTCTCGCCCTATTCAAGGCCGTCCATGGGAAGAAATGTTTTATATTGATGTAGAAGCAAATTTGAAAAATTTCGCGCTACAAGAAGCGATTAGTGAAATGACCGAACACACCAACTTTATTAAAGTACTTGGCTGTTACCCTATTGAGCATATCAGCCCAACAAGCGTTCCAAGTAGTGCAATATGATAATACCTCACAGGTAAAATCTACAGCACATATCAAGCCGTTACCCAAATCAGTAACGGCTTTTTTATAACAATATATAATCAGTCATTTATCCCTTAGCATGAAAGAGGCTTACCCTTGAATAAACTTGCTGTTTTAGCTTTTACCCTATTAGTATCGCTTAGCTCCATGCTTTGGTATTTAGCCAATGGATCGTTAAATGAATACCTTAAAAGCCAGATTGAAATACAAGGACATTATTACAGTGGCCAAAAAACCAATGTTACTTTAGCTGATTTTTCGTCAAGCACAGGAATAGGAGAGTTTACAAATTTCAGTTTGTTAAACTTAAACGATCATCAAGCCAAACATGCTGTTATTATTGATGTAGCACATATTGAGTTAGTGAAACAACCTACCCAACCTTTATTAACGACAATACAAGCAATAACAATCAATAAGCTTACCTTAAATATTGAAACTAGCTCAGGTAAAACAAGTAATATTGACCAATTGATTCAAAGAATCAGCAATAAACTTGCCCTTGATTACCCTGAGTTATATCCCAACATAAGTGCCAAAATATACGCTAAGAACAACCCTCAACTCAATGCTGAAAAATATGCCGAAAATAACCCACAAGCAGGTCCAATTATTGAGCATACTAAAGTGAAGAAAAAACGAGGAAAACCTCAAGCCAAAATCAATATTACCGCAATTACAATCAACACCGTAGAGTTAAATATAATTAACGGCGGATTAGCTAAAATGATACCGCTTCATGATGTTAATATAACAGCTATAGGTGGTAAACAGGGTATTATAACAAACCAGTTAGGTGGTGAAGTTTTACTTGCTTTATTGAACTTAGCAATTAAAAGCTAACTCACTAATAAATTTAATTAAATACTGCTAATACTTGTACTCTAAAGTAAGCTTGCACTCAACAATAAAAACAATCACATATAAAATTAACAATTAAAAAGACAACGGAACATTCAACTATGCCCCCATTGAGATTTTTTCCTCGTTCCAACAAAGCGTTTATTGCTCTATGTTGCACGCAATTATTATCAATAAGCGCTCAAGCAAACGATTTAGAAATAACGTCTATGCTTGGTTATACTTTTAGCCCAAAACTGACCAGTGACGATAACACGGTAGATATTGCAATAACAAATGACCCCAACGTTGCTTTAGCTTTTTCTTGGCAAGACTCTACCCCTGGTCAAGGGCAAATTTTAGTCAATTATATATCTCGTGACTTTACCGATAATATTGACCAATCAACGCATTCTTTTGACACCTTATATGCACACTTTAACGGTGTCGCTTTTTTTAAAGAAAGAAACTACATTACTACCGTTGGAATGGGCGTTGGTGCGACTTATTTTAATAGCGATTTTGATAGTGTTATTTACCCTTCAATAACGGTTGCTGTTGGTACTCGCTATGAGTTTTCAGATAACTTAGCTTTTATTACAGAACTTCGTGCTTATGCGACCTTAACAAAAGATGATAACACTGTTTTTTGTCGAAATGGTACTTGTTTGGCGCACTTCGATGGTACGGTTTGGGTAGATAGTCATATATCGATAGGTCTGGCTTATAGCTTCTAAGGTTTACGTAATCAGGCGTGTTAGACAGTACTGATCTTGAGTAGATGTTATTTATTATACGATGAAACGTTAACCCGAATGCTACCAGAGAAAAATAGATAGCATTTGAGTAATACCAATTGAAGTAATGAATAGATCATTCAGCGAGAATTAAAAGGTGTAGAGGCAAGACATTGATTGAAGAGAATGGTTATTCCCTTGTCAAAATCAATAACGCAGCATATATACCTTTTAAACTCGCCTAGGGAGCTTGTCAGGATAGTGATAACTTCACAAATTTGTTTGATATAGAACGA
>NZ_QOLD01000055.1 GCF_003333305.1 Candidatus Colwellia aromaticivorans
CTTAGTTTATTTAATATTGCTTCTTTAAATTGGCTTGAATGCCTTTGATAGTACACTGTTGTTAACTTACCGCTCCCTGTTTATTTACTAAATTAATTGAGGCGACAACAATCCTGACACAGGGGGAAAGTAAGCCTGTGTAGTTTATATTTTCAAGTATATATAGACTTTGATAAGGGAATTATGACTATGTTGCTAGTTTCAAAGGACAATTTATGCCAGTCCTTATTTGTTTGTTTTTCTTGTTCTATTTATTTTTTTTACCTTTTTCTTGACTTGTTTAGGCGCTTTTGAAAACTCTTTATGGAAAGGCTGTTCGGTAACAACAGGAATGACTTGCCCTATGCTATTTTCAATATTATTTAATTGCCTTATATCATTTTCTACAGCAAATGAAATGGCCATTCCACTTTTCCCTGCACGAGCAGTTCGTCCTATACGGTGTATGTAGTTTCTTGGATCTTCAGGAAGGTTATAGTTAATGATTAAAGTAATATTATCAACATCAATTCCACGAGCAGCAACATCTGTTGCAACTAATACTTTTAAATTAGAATCTTTAAAGTTTTTTAACGCTTCCTCCCTAACTACTTGTGTTTTACCACTGTGAAGGCTACTGGCAGTTATTGATGCTTTTTCTAGTGCTTTAACAATGATGTCAGCGCCATACTTTGTTTTACAAAAGATGAGAACTTTTTCATAGTCAGGATTTTTCAGGATATTAAATAGCAAAGGTACTTTATTCGATTTTTCAAGATGGTAAACACTTTGATTAACCAAGTCGATAGTAACCGTTTGTGCAGTAATTTGAACTTTTGTTGGGTCCGTTAATATTGCTTCTGCAAGTATCTCTATTTCTGCAGGCATAGTAGCTGAAAACAATAGTGTTTGTCGGCTCTTTGGCAATTTAGATATGATGCTTTGAACATCCTTAAAAAAACCCATATCAAGCATTGTATCTGCTTCATCTAACACAAATACTTCTAACGCCTTAAAATGTATATCGCCCGTTTCAATTAAATCCAATAACCTTCCAGGGGTGGCCACTAAAATATCAAGTCCAAGTGCGATAGAGTCAACTTGATCTTGTCTTCCTACACCACCATAAACAACCTTGGTTTTAAGCCCTAAGCCAGCAGAGTAGTCATCAATGTTTTGCATTATTTGCGAGGCGAGTTCTCGTGTGGGCGTTAGTATGAGCGAACGCGTGCTTTTAGCTTTGATATCAATTTTATTTCGTCCAAAATTATTGATAATAGGCAATGAAAAAGCCGCAGTTTTTCCTGTTCCCGTTTGCGCTATACCAAGAAGATCATTCCCATTAATAATAGCTGGGATACATTCTTTTTGGATCGGTGTGAGCTGTTTATAGCCTTTAAGACTAACGCGGTCAATAATTGACTCTAAAAGTGAAAGTGCTTTAAATTCTGACATGCTGCCTTGGTATTTTTTAATCAATAGCCTATTATTCTAACAGAATGCTTTAACATATTTAAGACGTATTCAAGGTGGCTGCTTCTGATGAATTCCCACAAAATATCTCACAAAAAAACAGTTCAGTAATCAAGTGTTCTGACCCCTTGATTTTCGCCTTGATTTTTCTTTCACGGGTGGTTTTTTAAGGGATTAGATAATTAAAAAATGGATGTATTGACAGTAATACCATTTGTATTAATTAAGGTTACAGAATTCAATGAGAATAAATTTTCAAGAACAAGGCGCTTGATTGAGCAATAGCTGGCTATTGAGATTGAAAGCAACGATGTTATTGGCTATTTAAGCCATTTGAAAATGATCACTTAGTTAGTACAATTGGTATAAGCCTTATATAGCAAAGCATATAGATTTTATTTACCTTTTTGACGTTAGCTTTTGGTGGGAACAAAATTTATCTGTGCTCATTGTTCTAAGGTCATTAGCTGCCACGGAGGAGAAATTAGCATTTGGAGATTTATACTGAAAGTTTTTGTATGTTTTGATCTATTGCGGACGGTGGGAGGATTAGCTTTTCTAACCGTATAAATACCAAGTACGCGCTGAAACAGGTATATAACGGCGAAAATCGAGCGCCGCCTCAGATAAGTCTGTTTGAATAAAAGCAGTTCTTCATCATAAACAAAAGCAATATTCAAAACTGGTTTGCACAACAGTGGGAGACGCTTGTTTTGAATTCTGAATTACGTAAAAACAGTTGAGTAATAGACGAAAAATAGCCTACTTTCATTCCCTCAAATATATAGTAGACTGGTAAATGAAAAAAAAATTAGGCAAGATGTATTTTCATTTTATGAAAAATGACGTTTTATTTTACCTATACTCGGGAAACCTAAATGAGATCGCTATTTAAATTAACGGGAGCTATAAGGTGAAGCTGGAACGCGTAGTATTTGGTTTTTTCATAGTGCTAGCCTTAGCGCTAAACGTTGTTTTTGTGAGCGGCGACTTCGAAACGCCGGAACATCACAGCATTTGGGTCTTAACCATCGCAATCGTGGTCAGCTTAATTGCTACCGGCCTGAAGCTTGGCGATCGCACTCAGGTGGGTTCGATATTACTTGCCACCAGCTTGGTAGCGGACCTGCTATTAATCACCTCACGTGTGGTTTGGATAGTGATGGTTGACGAAGCCGAAGTACCTGATGCTTACCAAATGGCAGCGATAGTATCCTGGGCCAGCGGTGCATTGGTGGCCAACCTGATTTCCGTTATCGTGCTTGTATCTGACGCCTTAATGTCGCGACACTGATGCCAAAAAATTCAGACCTCAATCGCGTAGCTGCTGTCGTACTTCGGTTTACCCGAGGTCCGGTATTGGTCATTGTTGTGGTATACGCTATCGGCATCATCGGTATGGCGCTCATGCCTGGGCTAGACGCCGAGGGCAATCCACACCGAATGAGCCTGTTTCACGCCTTTTACTTCTTCACCTACACTGCTACTACCACTGGCTTTGGGGAAATACCACATGGCTTCACCGACGAGCAACGTTTATGGACCATTGTCTGCCTATATATGGGTGTCGTCGCTTGGTTATATGCCATAGGTTCGATCATCAAGCTGGCTCAAAACCCCTTTTTAGTGAACGCAATTGCAGAGAGGCGCTTTGCCCGCAGCGTAGAGCAGATAGGTTCTCCGTTTTACATCGTGTGTGGTTTCGGCGACACAGGCTCGCTGCTCACTAGGGGATTCAGTGACCATGGCATAATGGCGGTCGTCATCGATGCCGACGAAGAGCGCATCAAAGCGCTGGCACTACGCGACTATAGAGACCGAATACCTGGTTTGTGTGCAGACGCTAGCGTACCAAAACATTTAGTCGCGGCTGGCATTTCTCTAACAAACTGCATAGGTGTAGTTGCGCTCTCGCCGAACGAAGATCTGAATTTGAAAATAACAGTGATGACAAAGTTTTTAAACCCCGCTGCGCAGGTCATCTGTCGTGCTTCTTCAACTGGCCAGCAACAACATCTAGAAGCCATGGAAGGTGTTACTGTCATCAATCCTTTCGAATTGTTTGCGACACAGTTAGGGCTTGCGGTAAGCGCTCCGCAACTATACGGCTTGAACGAATGGTTTGTAGGTGCGAGCGGTGTCAAGCTAGGTAAGCTAAATACTGTGCGCCAGGGTCCTTGGATATTGTGCGGTTATGGGCGCATGGGTTCCTGTATACAGCGGGAATTCGCGGCACAGAATATTGCCACTACAATTATAGATCCAGAAGTTGAGGACATAGCCGAAGACCAGCATGTTATACATGGCCATGCCGATGCAAAAACTTTGGCTGAGGCGCACATGGAAAAAGCCGCAGGCTTGGTAGTGGGAACCGACAGCGATACCAGTAATCTGGATATATTATTGAGCGCACAACGCTTCAAATCTGATGCATTCTTGATTGTGCGACAAAATCAGCACGATAACGAACTCGCGTTTAATGCCGCTGAAGTCGATTTAATTATGCAGCAGAGCTTGGTGACAGCAAGGAGCGTGCTGATGCGGCTCATCGCCCCAATCTTGTCGACTGTCATCGAAGAACTGAAAACGCTTGAACCCTCAATAACTGCTGATCTTGTTATGCGACTTCAGCAGAGCTTTGCTGAAGAAGCGCCGAAACTCATAAGCGTTACCGTTGGGGAAGACACTCCAGCAATAATCGAAGTTAATGGGAAGGGGCTGCAACCACGCATTGAAGACATTATTCGCGACCCGTCCGAACTTACATCTGAATTAGCGTGCGTGCCGCTTGCACTTAAGCGCAACTCAACAACTATGGTGCTGCCTGCTTCTGCACAAGCCCTTCAATTGGGCGACACTTTGTTGTTTTGTGCGACATCTGGCGATGCGCGTCGCGTTCTGATCACCCTTAAAAACTCACGACGACTTAACTACCTAATAACGGGTTACGAGGAACCGGCTGGCCTTGTTTTTAAGTGGCTAACCCAACGGCTCCCACGTATTAAGCAAATAGCAAGATGCTTGGACGGTCCGATTCCTTAGCAATACAGATTTTCAACGTAGCTATGTCGAAGTGACGTTGATCGCTATTAGACTTTTATCGAAAACCAATAAATCCATTCCTTAATTCAAACCCTTTTACCTGGATCAAGCGTCATTTACAAAAATTGTTGCAGCATATAGGTAACTGATTTATTCATCTATGGTGAACGTCTGCTATTGGGAAACTGCTAGAGGAATGTGATTGTTAAGCCATGTCCGCTGTAGATCAAAACATACAAAAATTTTCAGTATAAACCCTTAAATGCTAATGTCTTCAGTGTGGCAGCTACTGCCCTTAGAGTTTTGTTTTAGAAAACCCCTGATTCAATATTTGGTTAAATATCTCTGAAGATATTTTCAGTGGCAACAGTTAACAATTTCAATACATTAAAAATGCCAGTTAAGATACGAAACCGGACGTTAGCCTTGGCTTATCTAACGACAAGTGATCCAACTTTGAACTAAACCGCTCCGCGGTAATGGTGACCTTGGCAAGCACCGTCTCCCCCTATAACACATTCACTTTTTCCTACACTAAGTTTTGAGGCATGTCGCCTCATCTTAGATTGGAGAATATCCCA
>NZ_QOLD01000038.1 GCF_003333305.1 Candidatus Colwellia aromaticivorans
CCGGAGTGGACGAACCACTGGTGTTCGGGTTGTCATGCCAATGGCATTGCCCGGTAGCTACGTTCGGAACTGATAACCGCTGAAAGCATCTAAGCGGGAAGCAGGCTTTGAGATGAGTTCTCACTGGAGCTTTAAGCTCCCTAAAGGGTCGTTGGAGACTACAACGTTGATAGGTCAGGTGTGTAAGGGTTGTGAGGCCTTGAGCTAACTGATACTAATTACCCGTGAGGCTTAACCATACAACACCCAAGTAGTTTTACTAATAAGTAGACTATGAAGTGATTGTATGAAGACTGACAAAGAAAACATCACGTACTTGCGTGTTACTTGAACTCTTTTGTAAGATTTATATCAAATTTCCAAGATTGCTAATTACTGCCAAGGCAGTGATTAAAAAGTTTTGTTTAGCGACAATAGCACTGTAGCCCCACCTGATCCCATTCCGAACTCAGAAGTGAAATGCAGTAGCGCCGATGGTAGTGTGGGAGTTCCCATGTGAGAGTAGGACATTGCTAAGCTTCTATTTAGAAAAGCCCGTTACGTAAGTAACGGGCTTTTTGCTAAAGCTTTAGTTTTTTAAATTGTTTTTTAAGTAAATTAAACAATTAAAGTTTTTATCTAGCGACAATAGCACTGTAGACCCACCTGATCCCATTCCGAACTCAGAAGTGAAATGCAGTAGCGCCGATGGTAGTGTGGGAGTTCCCATGTGAGAGTAGGACATTGCTAGATTCCATTTTAGGTCAATTTAATAAATTGATCACCCTGTGGAGGGGTTCCCGAGTGGCCAAAGGGATCAGACTGTAAATCTGACGGCTCAGCCTTCGGTGGTTCGAATCCACCTCCCTCCACCACTTATTCCATTGGAATCACTAAATACCAGCAAGTTGCTGGTATTTTTTTTGCATTTTTTTTAACCGAGCATATAGTTCATGTTCTTTAGTAATTGTTATTAATTCTAAAATTATTTTTTTTGCTCGCTTTAACTCATCAATCATAAATTTGTCATCTTCGTATGCGCTTAACAATACTTGTATTAAATTTAGCTTAATACGTTTGTGGTTAGGAAATAGTACTAAAGCTTCTGTTAATGAGCTAATCGCTTTCTTATATTCTTCTTTCTCATAAAGTTCTTTACCTATTGCAAGCGCTTCTTGTGCTTTAATTGTATAGCCTTCATTTAATTGTTCACCGCTGAGTTGCCCAATTTTAGCCGATGATGATTGATTTTCTTTTTGCTGATTTACCGAGGTTAGTAGTAGTGATGCTTTACTGCTACGATTTAGTTTCGTTAGTGAATAAGCGATATCTGTTAGTTCACTAGTCTCCATATTTTGTCGTTCTTTATTTAACAAGTCCATACCATGAGTTATTTTTTCTTTGGCAAGAGCATAATCATGAATATTTTCGAGTAAACAGGCGGTTAATAGATCAGACTGTACTTTTAACGAGGCTTGATTAAAATTTCTATTCATTTGCGATAACATTGTAAATGCGCGATTATTCATTCTTTTAGCATCTAATAGTGATAATTTATCAGAGTAACCAGCAAGAGACTTTACAAATAATAACGCATTTTCTGGACAGTGATGAATTGAATTATAGGCAAGTTCATAGACATGCTGATATGCATCAGCTGCTTTTTCAAAATGTTTATTATCGAAGCATAGTCCCGCGTACTTTTTAAGTCGCCGAACAGATCTAGGTGATAATTGGATTGCCTGTTCTAATGTTTCTTCAGCAATTATATTATCGTACTTTGTTTGATATGTATCTGCTAGCCAGTCGTAAGCAGGTAAATATAATGGCTGCTGTGTAATTATGTTTTTAAAAATAATTTCAGCATTAACAAGGTCTTTATTCTCAAGAGCAATTTTCCCTAGCCCTATATCTGCCCATTGGCAATTTGGTTCATTTTGATAAGCCAAATAAATTTTTTGAGCTTTATTAAATTGCTGCAACTCAAAAAACTGCCTAGATTTTATGCCTAAGCATTCTATTCGATATGGGGTGTTGTTTGCTAAGGCTTTATTTACGAGTGTAACAGTTAGCTGTTTATCATCTTTTTCTAGCGCTTGATAGATTGAATGCATGGCTTGCTTTTTCATCATGCACTTATTTAACCGTTTATGTAATGCGTTTATAGAGTAGGGTTTACATAAGTAACTATCAGGTTTATGTTCAAGTGCGGCTAAAACCATTGCCTGTGAAACTTCTGCTGTGATAATAATTACCACACAATGCCGAGAGATTACTTCGCTTGTGCGTAATTCCTCAAGGATTTGTTGTCCGTTTTTCTGTTTTTCGCCTAAATTGTATCCTAATAAGATAATATCGTATTGTTTTTCTAAGCACAAAGAAATGACATTTTGCGCGTAATAAGTTGAATCAACCTGCTTTGTTGTTAATGTCATCGCAAACTTTTTCAAAATGTCGTGAGAAGGTTTGATGTTATCAATAATTAAAAAATTCTTATTACTATAATTAATACTAAACATACCTCCTCCTAATTGAATCTATTTTTAGCTGAAATTTTAACTACTGTCTAGTTTAACTTATCAATATCTTCACTACAAAAACTGTTAAACTCAATGAATTGCACCGTAACTATTAGTATGTATGAAATTTATCGATATAGCATTAAATAACAAATTACAAAAAGCGCTTAAAGAGCTTGAATACAATCAAGCCACCCAAATACAACAACAAGCGATACCACTTATATTAGCTGAAAATGATGTAATGGCTAGAGCGAAAACAGGTACAGGAAAAACAGCAGCTTTCGCTTTACCAATACTTAATAAATTAATTGAAAAGAAAACTAAGACACAGTTTACTTCTGCTTTGGTACTTGCACCCACGAGAGAATTAGTTCAACAAATTTATTCAAGCTTTATAACCTACGGAAAATATACCGATCTAAAAATATCAGCGGCTTTTGGCGGTGTTAGTATTAACCCACAAATTAGAGATATTAAGCAAGGGGTAGATATACTCATTGCTACACCAGGCCGATTACTTGATCTATTATCTAACGATCATCTTAGTTTACAAAATGTAACGGTTTTAACTTTAGATGAAGCAGATCGAATGCTTGATCTTGGTTTTAAAGTTGAATTGGATCAAATTCTTCAATATATGCCAATAAAACGTCAAACATTATTATTCTCTGCAACTTTTGACGATGCAATTTACAAATGGTGTAACTCCCTACTCAATGATGCAAAAATTGTTACGGTTGATGACAAAAATGAAACAGCAGAAAATGTGGATCAAATAGTTTATACAGTAGATTCAGACAGAAAACGTGAATTATTATCTTATCTGATAGGCTCTAAAAACTGGCAACAAGTGCTTATATTTACCCGAACCAAAATAATGGCAGATGTGCTTGCTAAGGAGATGTGCAAAGACGGTATTAAAACACAGTCTTTACATGGTGATAAGTCACAAGGTGCACGTGATAAAGCATTATCAGATTTTAAAAGTGGGAAAGTGAGAGCTTTGGTTGCTACCGATGTCGCCGCGCGCGGTATTGATATTGTAGATTTAGGATATGTTATAAATTACGAGCTACCCTATGTTGCTGAAGATTATGTACACCGCATCGGCCGCACTGGTCGAGCAGGTAATAATGGTTTGGCGATATCATTGCTATCACCTGATGAAGAATGGCTGCTGACAGCGATTGAAAAAGTTATTGATACTCGTCTATTACAGCAATGGCTACCAGGTTATGAACCAGATTTGACGAAAATTGTTAAGACTAATAAATCGGGAAATAAGCAAAAAGCTAGAAACAAAGCCTTATCGAATAATAAGGATGGAAAAACAACGAGTAATCGTAGAAGAGGACAATCATCAAATCGACGTAAATAGAATGGGCGCTAATGGTAAATATTTTAAGGGGTAACCTTTGCTATATCAGCCTGTTTTGCGCCACCAGCAATAGCAGCAGCCGTCGCGGATTCTTTTGACATACCTGATCGGATAGCTGAAGTAACAATCTCACGCGCTTTCTCACCAGTAGAAGAACTTACAGCGATACTAATAACTTCTGTGTTATCTGCGGATAGTCTTAAGGTATCTCTTACGATATCCGCAACTTGATCTGGCAAAGCTTTAACTGCGATAACAAGTATATCCAGTAACCTTTCTGGATAACTTTGCATTGTGTTATTAACCACATCATTGGCCATCACAGGCTCTATTAAGATGGCAACTCTGACAATATTCTCTAATTCCTCAGGGTAATGATATATTGCTGTATTAACTATTTCTGCAGCATACGCAGGCTCTTCATTGACAGCTATACTGACAATATCTGTACTAGCTGCGATATTTGATTCTAATAATATTGTAATAACATCACTTGCTAAGGCAGGTTCTGCTCTTAATGCACCACACATAATCTGCTTATATTTTTTAGGGTATTTTGAAAGGGCAACTTTTAAAACAATATCAATTTGTTCAGGATAGCTTTTCAGTAAGGCGTTAACACTTCGCTCAACTGCCAAATTAGCGTTAATTTGTTTTTGTATTAATTGGTCAAATAAGTTGGAAATTAGTTCCTCTTGTCGATCTGCTAATAAAGTATAAGAATTGCTGTGCGAAGGAAACGATAGACTTAGAGCAATAGTTAATAGAACGTATATATACTTCATTTAGAACACTCACAAATTTCACGATACACCGACTCAAGTATTGTTCCTTCAATCAGATGAGCATGATTAATTCTATACAGCCATATTTTTACTATGTATATCGCTGTATTTAAGTGGACTTTTACAAATCACTTAAGGATTAGTCCAATAAACATCCGTTTAGTTCAATTTATATTCGAACAAAAAAAACATCATAAATAACGCTTGATCTGCTCGAGTAGATCTATACAATGCGCATCAGTTCCAAGGGGTTCAGCTAAAAAGCTTAACCAACTGGATGTTTTGAATAGTTAACTCATCGCTTTTGAAGTGAATCAGTTAACTTAACGTTTTACTTTTAGTTTAAGTAATGCCGGTTTTAAAAGTTTGTAAAAACTTTTAAAAAAGACACTGAAAAACGTTGACAT
>NZ_QOLD01000077.1 GCF_003333305.1 Candidatus Colwellia aromaticivorans
TAAAGCAGGCTCCGGGCTTGTCCAACACCCGAATAAGGTGTCGGCTACGCGACACCTATTCTTATTTGTTAGTTTGTTGTTATATTTCAAGCTATTTAACACAAGTTTGAAATCTTACGACAGCAATTATTTTTACAAATGAAGTTTTTTACAACCCATCCGTTCTCATCGTAAATATATCCAGTGCCTCCAGCAAATAACTCATATGTATACGCTTTCTTATTCATTGTTAATTTACCTGAATATTGACAAGGCATAATTAACGACTCTCCATGAGATTCTTCATTACTTACTTGCTTTGCAGAGTTAAAAAAAGAAGTTATTTCGGCCTCTGTTAACTGAAAGTTTTCACAGACTTTGAAGTCTGGCTTTGTGCTATCAACAACTTTTATGGCTGTTAATATTTGAATATTGTTTTCATGATTGATAGCACAAGAAGCAATAAAAAAAGTAGCACTTAATACAAGAATATTTTTTATCATGGAGCGACTCCAGTTTTTAAATATTGAAGCAACTGAACTCCTTCGGCTTTTTTCTTTCTAGCAATTACACCATGGGCATAGACATCTTTATTAAACGCTAACTACTAGCGAATGGCAAGGGCTTATCCGTGAGGATTGGTCTGGAGGAATCCGCTAGCCCTATTGCTATAAAATAAGGCGAGCGGATGAACAAGAACATCATATGAGGCGTAGGCTAGAGGTGAGTTTGCACAAGACGACGAAACCACGTGATCTAATGGCCACCGTAAATGATGCAGCAGTGCAAAGAAAGTGCATGTTCTTATCTGGGGAGATCTGCTTAACAAGCGATCGGAAAGTTACCAGTAAGGCTCTGGTTAATAAGTGCCTTGGCTTTTCATCCTCATCGAGTGAAAAGAGCGAACTAGATGAAAACCGATAGCGCATGACTGGGTAACTAGACATGTGATTAAGCAGAAGTCAGCAGACGGCATAGTAGCCAAATGCCCATCGTAATGGTTGGGACAGGGTGAAGGCCGGAACATTAAGAAGAAAGAGTAGCCTTGTTTAACTGCCTATACTTACTACGCCGTCAGGCGATTACTCTATGCAGCGTTATAACTCGCAGCCAACTTTCAACCAAGATCTATTTCAACAACTACTTGAGCCGATGAATTTACAACGTGCTTGGCAGCGTGTTAAAGCCAACAAAGGAGCGGCAGGTATCGATGGAATGTCCATTGATGCTTTTAGCACATGGGCTCAGCAAGGTGGCTGGCAAACGTGTAAAACTCAATTGGTGCAAGGTAAATATTTTCCTAATGCAGTCAGACGAGTAGAAATTGATAAACCTGATGGGGGTAAACGCCTACTAGGAATACCAACAATACTTGACCGTATTATTCAGCAAGCTATCGCACAAGTATTGACCCCTTTGTTTGATCCGTTCTTTTCAGACAATAGCTTCGGCTTTCGTCCTAATAAGAATGCACAACAAGCGGCCTTTCAAGTGAGAGACATTATTAAGGGCAAGAGAAAATTTGCCGTCGATGTTGACCTGTCTAAGTTCTTTGACAGAGTAAACCACGACTTATTAATGACACAGCTAAAGCGTAAGGTGCAAGATAAACGCCTATTGGCGTTGATTGGCAAATACTTACGTGCTGGTATTATGGTGAATGGTAAGTTAGTGCCCAGTGATGAAGGCGTACCTCAAGGTGGACCACTTTCACCTTTATTATCAAACATTATGTTAGATAATTTAGATAAAGAGCTAGAAAGCCGAGGGCATCAATTCGCCCGCTACGCGGATGACTTTATTATTCTAGTAAAATCAAAACGAGCGGGAAAACGGGTACTAACCAGTATTACTCGCTACCTTGCCACTAAACTTAAACTGGTTGTAAATGAACAGAAAAGCCAAGTGGTTAAAGTAGGTCAAAGTAAGTTTCTCGGTTTTACTTTTAAACGAAGTAAGATCCAATGGCATGCTAAAACAGTGCAACTATTTAAACAAAAGATGAGACGCCTGACGAACCGGAATTGGGGCGTCAGTATGGGTTATCAATTGTTTAAAGTGAGTCAGTATCTGCGAGGTTGGATCAATTACTTTGGTATAGCTAACGCTTATCAAGCTTGTGTTGAACTTGACCATTGGATCCGTCGCCGAGTAAGAATGTGTTATTGGCGTCAGTGGAGAAAGCCACGAACTAAGGTGCAAAACTTACTAAAACGCGGAGTAAGGATCCAAGCGGCCGTAGCTTGTGGTATCACGAGTAAAGGACCGTGGAGAAGTTCGAAAACTCCGGGGATTCAACAAGCATTGAGTAATGCCTATTTGGCTAAAGCGGGTTTGTATTCACTAAGAGAGGGATGGGTCAAGGTTCACTACCCTAATCAGAGTGTTTAGATTAGGGGTTCTAAATGAACCGCCCTGTGCGGAGCCGCATGCAGGGTGGTGTGGGGGCTGGAGGTTAGATACCTCCGGCTACCCGATTAGCTGGCTTTTTTGACAACATTATATTTTCTTTTCCACTTTTTAAAAGTAGGTGAAATATCTTTTATTAAAGTAGAACAATATTCTTTTAATTTTTGATTTTCACATGTTTCAGCTCTTGCATTTGAAAGCTCAATAATTTCATAAACATGGCCAATTGCATTAAAAGCATTTTCTGCTCGATATGCTGCAAGCCTGTACTCAACTCTAGTGCCTATTTCAGGGTGATTCACTGTTGGAGCCGTTTTAGCTGATGGGTGTACTGCCCGATCTCTAAAACTATAAATCGCTTTGAGTATGCCATTGATAGATTGAGTTTGTTCATTAGATAGAGAAAACGATCTTCTCAAAACTTCAGTAACTTGTTTATATCTAGCAGTTCCTTTTTTACCTGAACGCCAAGAGTTAATTAAATCAGGTGGTAATTCAATTCGTTCAACTAAATAAGCATCAATAGCTATGCAGCTTGCTGTTATAGATTGCATGCCCGCAAGAAATTCTTTTTCAAGGTAACGGTTTAGCTCTTTTCCAACTGCAACTTTAACTTTTTCATTGAACTTACTTGCTTTAACTAAGTGATCATATGCAATATCTAGCCAATAAGGACACATATCATAACCTAATTCAATTTCTCCATGCATTTCAGACTTCATTTCGCCGTGATCAGAAATAGTTATTGAAAACGATGGAATTGATATCTTTTGTCCTTTACCTGAAATAATCACTTAAACTAAAACTTCCTTTTATACTCGGTGCTTGATGATAGCTCTGCCAGCTAACGCCTCATTAAGAGGCAAAAAATTGTTGGCTAAAATTAGCGACGAAGGAGCAAAAGCCAACTGTTTTTTGTCCTTTTGAATGACTTGTTATAAATCACTTCACCACTGTCATATAGTGAGGGAGGCGAACTTTACCGACTTTTTGAACTTTTTTTCCTAAAAATTGCAACCTTGCACTATCAATTATTCCTTCAAGTTTACTTAGATAACTTGTACACAACTCTTCAATCGATTTTTGTTTTAATCCATCTTCTTCTGGAGCGGGAAGTTCGCTGAAATGCTGTTTAACATCAGCCATACTTAAAGGGAGCTCAACATAATAGTGCTCTTTAGTACCATCGGGTAATTCGATTATCCAACCACTTCCACCAAGTTGATCTCCAATAAAAAAACCATTAGCACCTGGCGGCGGAGTACCTAGCTTAGCCATATCTCCTGGATTAATATTTAAACTAACAGATGTCGAAATAGGCAGTTTCCCTTGTTTTAATATCTCGTTGCGTAAAGTTACGAAATATTTCATCACCACATCAGATTTCAAGTTTTCTTGTATTGGCGAATACCAACTTATAAATTCGTCCTCACCTACGGGTGTTTTTAAGTTTTGAATTACAAAAGTTACAGACCTTCCGAATACAATCAGATTCCTTAGACCTGAAGTACGTCTTCTTTTATTCGATAAATCTTCAAAGCCAAACTTGGCAGTTTGTAATGTATCTTCTGCTTTTTGGATAATTGCCTCGATTTCCTTTATCGCCACCGTACTCTCCGTGATTTATAACGCCGCAATAAGCGGAAAATTATAGTTGGCTAAAATGTTTGAGGAACGAAAAACAGCCAACTGTAAATTTTCCGTTTAATTGCCTTGTTAGGCATTTTTATTACCGAGCCATATTTGAAAATAAGCGATACTAATAATTAACTCGGTAGCAATAGCCAGTCCTATGCCTGCCCCAGGAAAACCTCTAACCAACTCAAATACACCTAAAAGAGCTAAGGAAAAAATAGAAATAGATATACTTATACAAATAGCTTGCCTTGACTCCGAATTAGAAGCGTTACGTCCCACCCAAGAAAATATAGCAATACAAGCAAAAAGCATCGCAGCCCTGCGCCCCATAAAAAATGCCGAATCATTCTCCGGTATTTGAAATAAATAAAATATAATTTCAGGGTAAATTAATAAAACTAAACATATAAGAAACGTAATACATGCTGTTATTACACTTAATTTTTTAAACTCGAACATATGATTAATCCTCTAAATGCCTAACGCTTAATTAAACGGCTAAGTAACGTTGGCTATAATCGCGAAGCGGTGGCCAACTGTTACGTGTCCGATTTGAATTACCTTGTTATATGTTGACTGCTTGGGACACATATAACGATTAAAAAATACGAAAGGCTAATGCGTGGAATGAGTAGAACTAACAACGAACCGCCACTTTGCCACTAACCGTGAATTTGAGCCGTTTACGCCAAAGCTTATAAAGCGAATAACACAAACAAAAATTATATAACCTAGAGGGAATTGAGCGAAAGGCACCAAATCCATTTAGGCGAAAACTGTTTAGCCAAAAATACTAAAACAGAGTAGAGCGCTTAAGTTACCACAAAAAAGAAACGAAACAAGCGCAAAACATTTAAATAAAATACCAAAACCACAAAATAAAATAACTTGAACAAGTGGTGGCATATAACGCCCATTTAAGGGGCTGATAATAGTTTGCTAAAATGTGTAGCGAAGCGAAACCGAGCAAACTGTTAGCAGTCCCGCTTTAAATTCTTGTTAGCTATACGACTCCACTAAAGCCTGCCATTTAG
>NZ_QOLD01000024.1 GCF_003333305.1 Candidatus Colwellia aromaticivorans
CAAGCAATCCCCATAGCACCGAGTTAAATTCCCGCGGTTTCCTCATTGTGAGCCTTTTAGACATCAGCCTTCCTATGATGAGCTGATGATAGGTTTGGTGTACTGGCTGATATCTAAAAACCTTAACTAAGCTGACATTATTTCCGAATTTGAAAGGCTAACTAATACCACTTACCCGCCTTATTAATTAGAACAAAAAACTCCATTTTTATGTCAGCTATCTTCAAGGATAGCTGACATTATAAGAATTTTTCTATCTCGCAATCGCCCCCATAGAGCCACATAACCATTTATATATTAATAACTACTTTTTCAAAGAAATAGGTTTCACTCTAATAATACCAGCGGTAACTGTGGCTGAAACCCCTGCATCTGTAATCATATGAGTAATATAGCCTTTATCATTTACTGCATTACCTGTATCATCTCCTCCAGAAGCACCCACATCCCCCACTTTTGCAGCCGCTTCTGCGCCTGCATTTGCAGACCACATGCCGTCAATGAAATCATTGAATACTTGTTCATCGGTAAAAATAATAACCGGTCTCACACTTCTTGCGCCCCAACCTCCGCCAACGTCAAAGCGTACCATTTGTATATATTGTCTTTGTTGGCTTTTATTATTAATAGCAACACCATAACCTGCTCCAGCTCCAACTACGGGTATCTTGGTTATTTTATTATTCATAATTGCATAACCAACCGAGTTTTTAATTTGTGCTCGCGCTTCTGGGTTCTGCTGATAAAGATCCGTTAACGTATTATCAACCAATTCATCAATGGTTTGTATTTGCTCTGCTTTTGTTTCTCCTGGTACGGTAGAACACGCTGTTAAACCAGCAATTCCAACTATCGAAAATAGCGTTACAAAGGTTAATTTTTTTAATCTAAAATTAATTGAATCTTTATTGATTGTGAACATTTACGTTTCCCTTATTTATTGTTGACCAAGTTTCTTTGACCATTTTTTAATCTTAAGTATTGTGCAATAAACATCAATTGAACTTTTTAGAGTAAAATTGATTATTCTGCACAATAATACCTATGTTCACTTACTCACTTAGACTTTCTACTTTCACTGAGTAGGTATCGATAATAGCTTTATAAGACCGCTCTAAATTACTTTGTATTTGTTCACGTTGCACATCTTGATAAACCTGTTCTGATACATCGGTTAATGAAGGGAATCGTCCTTTTTCCATTCGATTAACCATAATCAAGTGAACTCCATATTCAGATTCAAACGGTCCTTGCCAAGTATCACCAATAGTTTTTAAGTTAAATATTTTATCCGACATATCTTGGCCAAAATGAGATGCGATAAAATCAGGTGTCCGCTCGACATAGTTGACATGATAAGGAAAGCGATCACCGTGCTTTATTCCTTCTGAAAAAGAGACTTTGTTATTGCTTAACTCGTTAAGTTTTTCTATGGCCAAACTTTTAGCACTATTTTTACCATGAGTGCCACTATCAAAATATACATGAGTAAATGTAACAAACGGCTCTATATAATAGTTTTGTTTGTTTTTATCAAAATATTCATCCAGATCAGTTTGAGTGACATTCAATGTCGCTTCACTATATTCTTTGGTAATAAATTCAAGCTTTTGAATAACGCGCCCTTTAATAATGGGATCATTTTCTTCAAGCCTTAATGCTTGTGCTTCTCGGTATAATGCTTCTTCACGCACATAAGCATTAACCCAGTCGCTGCGTTTATCCTCGGGCATACGGTCAAACATTTTTATCAGTTTATCTTGCTCGACAATCTTAGTTCTTTGTTGGATATAGCTAAGCAGTGAGGCTCTATCAACAACAATCTCTTGTGAATTATCACTATCTTGTTGAAAAAAAGTAGTAACATAAAACAGCAAACCACTGAGCAACAAAAAATACACCAGTGGTTCTTTCAATATGACTTTCATTTATTCTCCGTCATGTTTATTAAATACACTTTTAAAATAAAATTACACACCTCCGCTAATTCGAAGGCGTATACCAAATTGGTGATGTATAAGCGCGCTCTTGATGCGCCATCGGTATTTCCTTTGGCAACTTCACGTCATAAAAATTAGAATCATAGGCCTGCCATGTTGGTGTTGGGATTTCTAATACACGAACATAATAGACCGCTCTGTCTTTTGCATTAAAGTCTGGGTCTGACCAATAAGTGATTAATTGTGCGGCACCAATGTTGTTGGTATAACTCGCTTTATTGGCATTAATAGATGACCCTACAGCCTGATGTGCACGTCCATCTTTGCCAATCTTACGGCCATCTGACACCGCAACATCATAAATTTTTTCATGACGATCACCTTTATTATCTACCCAACCCTTAATGACTTGAACCCTGTCAAGGTTGGCACCATCAGGATCTTTAACCGCCTGAATTAAAAAGTTAGGCGCTTTGCCTTTTGGTCCATTGGTAATATCGCTGCCCATTGGCACACCAATATTATAGGCGTGCTTGGAAAAATCAGGTCTTAACGCATCGCCTTTTTTATAATCCCAGCCAGCGAAGAAACGCACTTGCATACGAGTACCCGTTGTTGCGTAAACTTCTTTGCGCTGCATCGCTTCAAAAAGTGAATCACGAGTATTTTCTTGGGCCCAAACGGCCGTTAAACCAGATCCAACTTCTTGCCAGGTCATCAAGTCGAATTTTTTATCAACTGGGGAAGGAATAAGGACTTCTTCAAAACGCTCAGCACTAGGTTCAGACGAAGGGAATTTTCCCATATAATTATTTTCACCAACTGCAACAAGACCTGTATGTGCATCAGTACTGCCGATCAAGCCAAACTTAAACGGATTTGCGCCAATTTTTTGTTCTAATTGCAGCCCAACTTGTAACGCTGTTCGTGCATATTCCGCACTCATATTCCTTTCTTTGCGATTATCGCCCTGAAAGGGATTAATATCCCAAGTGCCATAATCTGCAAATTCATCGGTGGTGGAAAGCCAGGGGTGTGCTTCGCCATCGCCTTTGATTTGAGTTACTTCGTAAAGCGGTTCCCAGCGCATGCGATCAATTGCATATTTTTGATTTATCGGTGAGCCATTCATACGCTCTGTCTTAAACATTTGGCCATTAGACATATTACCGTTATGTGGGATGGCGAGTACGCTGCCGCCCGTCTTCTTTTCGTAATCTGCCATATATTCCCATAGATCTTCGGGGTCGACAGAATCGAAAGCGGTAAAAGGCAGTGTTTGACCTACTTTGTCTTTACCATCCTTAAACACCACGACTCGATGCAAGTTGGCTCCATTAGGCATTGATGTCCATTCGTAACCAATGATGGCGGTAAACACACCTGGGTTATTATATTTTTCTGCGGCATCCATTTCCTGAGTCCAGGCGTTTTTCATGATCTTTTTGCTTTTGATCATGTCTATGCCTTGCATGGTTGTTTGCAGCCATGGCAAATAAACGCCCTCTTTTCCTTTGCCCGCCTGAGCCAGGTCGTACCATTTTTTGCCATTCTCGGTTGCTAATAGATCAGGATCTGCTGCCCAGAGCATGGGCGGAATGCCAAGGTTTGTGCCATGATCCGCCACCATGAGAAAATCAAGCGGCCTTACCAGTTTTACCGGTTGACCAGAACTACTAACAACCCTTTCCCCACTGGCAAAGCGGTAAGCATCTTCAGGTGTGAGTGTATTTCCAACCATACCGGCATCCATTGAAAAGGATGTATGTAAATGAAATTCGCCAAAATAAGCATTCTGCGGGAAGTTATCATCAGCATAGGGTGAATAATTTTTTGTCTCTTCCGCATTGGCTGAGACAACATTTAAAGCGAGTAACACAGCGGTGGTTATTAATAGTCTTTTCATTATCCTAGAATCCTTGACTGTAATTATTTACTTCGGCGTATACCAAATAGGTGAACTGTACGCGCGTTCTTGAATGATTACATCATGACCTGTTTCTTTAGGCGCTATGCCTAACGCGATAGCATCATAGGTTGAATTACGTGGTGTCGGTATTTGTAATACACGGGCGTAGTAAAAAGCTTTTTGTGATGCATCAAACTCAGGGTCTTTCCACACCGTTGATAACTGACTTGCGCCAATTGAATTACTATATAAACCTGTTTTTAAATCGACTGTACTTCCAACCGCCGGTAATTTTCCATTGGCTGCAACCTTGCGATTATCAGACCAGACCACATCAAAGACCTTCTCTTGAGAAACACCTTGTGTATCAAGCCAGCCTTTAACAATTTGTACTCTGTCAAGATTGGCATCTTTTGGATCTTTTGCAGCGTGCAGAAGGAATGAGGGTGCTTTTCCTTTTGGAGCATTTGCCAAGTCACCTCCCATAGGTACACCTGTTTTATAACCTATATCAGCAATGTTTTTAGCATCAGCATCAGCTTGTTTAAATTCAAAGCCACCAAAAAATCGCAAGCTAATACGTGGACCAGAAGTGCCATATACTTCTCGACGTTTAAAAGCATCAGTTATTGATTGACGGGTATTTTCTTTCGCCCATACAGCAGACAATCCTGAAGCAGACATATCCCAGCCGTAAATACCGGGCAGTAAATCAACATCCTTTTTGTTGTCAGGAATAGAGTCTTGTGAAAACTTACCCCAAAAGTTGTTTTCTTCGGCTGATGAATAGCCAGCATGACTATCGGTCGCGCCGATCATGCCGTATTTGAACGGGTTTACGCCAATTTTATTTTCAAGCTCCAAGCCACGTTTTAGCCCTGATCTAGTATAAGAACCGACAGGCGCATTACCACGCTCTACAATAGCGCTGTCATCCGTTTTAAGTAAATGGTCAAAAGTTTCAAAATCTGCAAATTCATCATCAGGGGAAAGTAATGGATGTGTTTCTGAATCCCCTTTAATTTGCGTCATTTCAATCACTTGCTCCCAACGCATACGTTGGTTGGCATATTTCTTTGTTATCGGGTTGCCAGCTCTATCAGTTAAAGGAAACATTAAGCCATTAGAAATGTTGCCATTGTGAGGAATGGCAACAAAGTCAGCACCCGTTTCTTTCGACGTTTTATCTAACCAAGTCCAAAAGTCCGTTTCAATATCGCTATCAAAGGCACTAAAAGGTATAAATTTGTTAGCAACATCTCCACCTTGTGGTGTAAATACAATACGATGTAAATTTTGTCCATTTGGTATTGATGACCATTCCCAACCAATGAACGCTGTGAATTTACCTGGGTCGTTATGCCGTTCAGCAGCTGCAACACTATCCGACCAAACGCTTTTTCGAATTTCATCTGAATTGAGTGCGTCAATTGGCTTACCTGAATTTGCCGTAGCAAGAAGTTCAACAAACACTTGGGTGCCTTTGCCACCTTTTATCATTTTGGCAAAACGTTTACCTTCTTTTGATTTCATTAAACGTTCATCGCCAGCCCATAGCATCTTAGGAATACCCACATACTCGGCATGATCGGTGACTACAAGAAAATCCAACGGTGTATCTATTTTTATTTTTGCACGTGAGTTTGCATCAATAACAGGTGCGCCTTTAGCGAAATTAAAGGAGTCATCCGGTGTGGCCGTGGTATTACCTTTAATGAAAGCATCGGGCGATAGGTTGGTATGCAAATGAGTATCGCCCCACAATAATTGGGTTTCTTCTGCGCCTACATTAACGCTGCTTATTGCAATAAAAGTTGCTATTGATAGTAGTGACTTTTTCATGTTTATTTATCCTTATAAATGAGGTGCAAATTTGTTATTTTTTTCATTGTGCTATTACGGTTAAAATAGCTCAAAATGCCCCTGATGGAGGTTTGTCGACTGCCTCGGCCGGAACGCATGCAGGTCATACGGGGCCGAGGCTAGCACTCATCTTTCTACTTGTAGCCTTTTTTAATATCATTCATTTTCCATGAACGGTCAAAATAAGCTTCTGTTGGTCCGTATAGTCTGAAGTATACAAACCATAATACGTCTCTGTTAGTTTTAATATGGTTGGGAGTTTTACCTTCTGGAGCTTCTGGCCCAAAGTATAAATCAACTGATCCATCTTCGTTGATAATTAAATCTTTTTTCATAGAGTTAATTTCCATTTTAGTTGTACCGTTTAGAAGAAAAGTACGGTCACGAAGGTTGTACATAGTAACGGCCCAGAACCTCTTCATGGGAGCGCCTGCTTCGATGTGCATCGTGTAGTTTTCACTACCGTTTAACCATTCACCCTCTAAATCTCTATAAGCTCCTAGGTATGCAGAGCCTTTTCCAGGTGTAACTGATTTCATTGCTGGTGCAAGTCCGAAAGCTTCCCAGAACCAGTCTACTCTTTGGTTGAATTGTTTAAAGTTGCCTGTTTCATCCATGTGATCAACGTTGATCATCAATGGGAATACCCAAGTACTGTCATCTCTATATCTAGCTTTCGGGTTACGAGTTGCAAAAGACATTACGGGAGACATTTGCTCTGCCATGGTTGCCGCTTTTTTTAAGATTTTAGTTTGTCTTGCCGTTGGATTGAAAGGTTTACCTTTTTCAATTCCTAGGTTTTTAAGCCAAGCCATCATGTATAGATCTTCTCTTTGAACTGGTTCGTCCTGAAGATTTTTGTGAAGTTCTCTCCAGTAATCCATACCTAAGAAGCTAGTCATAAGGAAAACGTCACCGTCTTTTTTAGCTTCAACATATTTTGTGACAGGATTAGCACGATCTTTCCATGGGTAAGCTACGAATTGTTTACCTAATTCAGCATCTTTAACAGGTCTAAGGATACGAGTTCCCATCATGATTTTGTTTGTTTTAGAACGAACAACTCTATAACCTTTTGTGTTAGCAGGCCTTTTGCTTTCAGGTCCAAGAACAAGAAGCTTCTCAGCAATTTTACTGCCTTTTGGTCCAACTAGACCATATTGAGTTACATACTCATACTGGTTATCGTCAATAATACCAACGTGCATACCAGCAGGGGATTCAACTACTAAAGGACCGCTTTCAGCTATGTTACCGTGAATAATGACATATCTAACAGTATCGTTAGCGGTGAGGATTCCCGCTGTACCTTTATCTTTGTAATAAGCTACTGAAACTAAATTTTCTTGTCCATCTGCATGGTATTTACCAAGACCACGAGCACCTGCTGAAACGATCATAGGCGTGGCCCATAAGTAAAGCTGAGTTGCTCTGTGGTAATCTATTTCGTCATAGATAGCTTGAAAATTCTCCTGAGGAGCAAATCCTTGGCTATTTTTTTCTAAAAGAACGTCTGTTTTTAAGTTTGAGCAGGCGGTGAGTGCAAGCACTGCAACGAATGCGATACCAGTTATTACGTTTTTAATCATTAGTGACATATTTAAACTTCCCTTATTTACTTGGCGTATACCAAATAGGTGAGCTGTAAGCTCGCTCTTGAATGGTTGCCGGATGGCCAGTTTCTTTGACATCCATTTGCAGTGCAATGGCATCAAGTAATGAATAACGCGGCGTTGGTATTTGCAATACACGGGCATAATAAAAAGCACGTTGATTTGGATTAAATTCAGGATCTTTCCACGTAGTACTTAACTGGGCTGTACCTATGTTATTGGTGTATTTACCGGTATTAATATCAACGGTATTCCCCACAGCAGGTAACTTGCCATTTTTTTGTTTCTTACGATTATCAGACCAAACCACATCAAATACTTTTTCTGCGGTGGTGCCATCAGCATTTAACCAACCTTTAATCACTTGAATACGATCTAAATTAGCATCTTTAGGGTCTTTTACCGCGTGAATTAAAAAGCTTGGTGCGGTATTTTTTGGCGCTTTAACTAAGTCGCCGCCCATTGGCACACCTTTTTTATAACCAATTTTTGCTAAATCATTAGCCTTAGCATCTTGAGCTGTATAGTCATAACCGCCAAAAAATCGTACTGCGATGCGTGGACCGGTAGAAGCGTAAACTTCTTTACGCTTAAATGCGGCATAAATTGATTCACGGGTATTTTCTTCAGCCCAAACAGCTGATAAACCAGCCGCTGAAACTGCCCACATGTTTTTTACCCCTGGCATTATTGGCATATCACGTCGCGCCTCAGGAGTTGAGTCGATGGAAAATTTACCTTGGAAATTATTCTCTTCCGCTGAGGCATAGGTACTGTGCGAGTCTGTTGCCCCAATTAACCCAAATTTAAACGGGTTAACACCTAATTTTTCTTCAAATTCCAAACCTGTTCTTAACGCTCGTCTTGCATAATCACCTTCGGCAACTACTTCTTTCATTTCCGCCCCTGAAGCAACACCAGCAGCATCTAATAAATGAGCATAAGTTTCATAATCGGAAAATTCATCATTTGGTGATTGAATAGGATGCGTTTCAGAATCGCCTTTAATTTGAGTGACTTCATAAATAGGCTCCCAACGTGCTCTCAATTTCGCATAACCTGGTGTGATAGGTGCGCCATTAAAATCATCTCGTGAAAACATCAAGCCATTAGAGACGTTACCGTTATGAGGGATTGAGATTATTTCAGAGCCAACTGCTTTGTTGGTTTTTTCTAACCAATTCCATAATTGTTCAGGGTCGCTACTATCAAGGGCAGTAAAAGGTAAGTATTTAGCGGCTTCTTTACCATTTTGAGGGGTAAATAAAACGCGGTGCAAATTTGAGGCATCAGGAAACGATGTCCACTCCCAGCCAATAAAAGCAGTAAACTTACCGGGTTCATTGGCTTGTTCGGCAGCTTCAATAACCTGATTCCAGCCATATTGTCTAACCTCTTTAGTAACAAAAGGGGCGTAAGGCTTAAGGTCATTAACAGTACCGACTAATTCAAACCCTGCCATTGTTGGGTTTTCACCTTCCCATAACTTAACGAGTTTTTTACCAAATTCTGTTTCTCTAAGTGCTTTATCTTTAAGCGTAAAAAGTCTTTTAGGTACGGTCATGTATTCGGCATGATCAGAAACCACTAAAAAATCTAATGGGGTACCAATTTGGATACGGGCCCGGGTCGACGTATTGATTACAGGCAAGCCTTTTGCCCAACGATAGGCAGCTTCTGGCGTGCCATCTCTATTATTGAAGAAATAAGCATCCATTGAGTTGGAAGTATGTAAATGGGTATCGCCCCATAGTAATTGAGTTTCCCCGGCATTAACTTGGGAGCCAATCAATGTAATAGCCAAAGCAATTGATGACAATTTCACTTTCTTATTCATGTTTTTATCCTTAAACTTTAATTAATTAGCTACTACTAAAAGCCAGAAATACGTTCTATTACCCAATACATACTGATAACGCCTATTGCTAGTGCGCCTACTTGTTCAAATTTCTTTATTTTTACAATGTGATCGGCTTTTGTTGAAAGCCATATTTTATTGATAAGTTTGGCTGATAATAGCAGTACAGTGACAAATGCTATTTGCCCTAATTCAACGCCGATATTAAATGCTAAAAGTGCTGCTGGAATTTCTGTTTGCGGTAAGCCTATTTCGCTTAATGCAGAGGCAAAACCAAAACCATGTAATAAACCAAAACTTGCGGAAACAGCAATAGGAAAACGCCAGGTTAAGGTTTGGTCATTTTTAATCATAATTTCACGAGCGAGAAAGACGATAGAAAGAGCAATAACACTTTCAATAGCGACTATGGGTAAACGAACCAAACCAAGTGCTGACAGCGTTAAGGTAATTGAGTGAGCAACGGTAAACCCCGTAATAGTGATTAAAATTCTTCGCCATGTACCCGCAATGAATATCAGGCAAGCGACGAACAGTAAATGATCAAAGCCTTCTAGAATATGTTCAAAACCAAAGGTTAAGTAGGTTTTAACAACATAAAGAAAACTCGGCGTACCTACCACGGTAAACTCTGTTTTATTGGCATCTAACCTTGCTGTTTCAGTAACGCCGCTTAGCCATTGAATTCTTACTAAGACTTCTGTTGGTGCATTTTTCAAGCCTGAAATAGTAATGTCACTACCAATTAAGCCCTTTTCGCTTTCTATAGAAAATTGCTCAATAGTAGCCGTGCCAGCAGGACGTATTGATTTAGGTTTTATTAATTTAACTTTTGGCGTGAATTGAACTTGTAAATTCAATACTTGATTCTGTTTGGTTGAAGGTAACTTCCAAACAACATCAAAAGTATTTTCTGTTGTTTGTTTAAGTGCCAAATAGGCTGGGCGATATTCATCAGCAAAAACAGAGAAAGAAAAAATTAGAGAAGAAATAAGTAAGACCAATGTAAAGAATCTACTAAACAATTTGGGCGACAACTGCCTTGAAAAACTCTGAAATCCGAGATTTAAATTGACACTATTCACTGATTGATTTCCATTATTATAAACTCCCTACTTAAACAATACATTTTTAAACTATAACGTTTCGTGTAAATATTAACTGCACAAAAGCTTAACCGTTATTCCTTCATAAGGACACCCTTTTGGATAACAATTATCATTACCACTATATAGTTATTTAGAAACAAAAAATAGAGTGTCTACTTTGCGTATGGGATAGAAAACAACGTGTTAAAAAATAATACGAAAAGACCAAAACTTAAAAATCCAGAGGGTTTTGCTCGATAAGTTCAATTCGTTGAACACATCCAGTCGGTATTAAAAAACCTTTAGAGACAGCTTTCAAACTATTATTAATAGTTTGCTAGATGGTGGTAATAGCTAACTCTATCAAGCCAACCTATAATGTGAGCTATTCAACCAACTACTGAAGTATGAATTTATGTCCGCTATATGATCGGGAAGTTGACCCTAACATTCGGGAAGCCTTTATGTATCCAATGGCACAGACGAGTCATAAAAACGAATTAGTGAAAGGTCTGCTAACGTATCTAAGTGAACATAAACTTGCCTAATTTTGATAACTAATTTAGGTCAGTAATGTGGCAGCTACAGCCCTTAACATTTCATTTTAAAAATTAACCATTTCATAATTTTTTATAAATATTTTGATAGGTCTTTTTGTGCCATTAAAAAATAAAAGCTAGGTTAAAACTTTATTTCATTCGTTAAAATAATCAAAAAAGCAGCCTAAGCTGCTTTTTGAAAATGTTGGAATAAATTATATTTTCAGAAACATGATTACCAAATTTTAACGCGTTTTTCAGGCGCTATATACATAGCATCACCTTCTTTTACGTCAAAGGCTTCATAGAACTTGTCCATATTTGAAAGTGAACCCAAGGCACGGAACTCACCTGGAGAATGAGGGTCAGTTGCTACACGGTTACGCATTGATTTTTCGACAATTTTAGAGCGCCAGATTTGTGCATAACCCATGAAGAAGCGTTGATCACCAGTTAAACCGTCAATGACAGGAGCTTCTTTGCCGTTTAAAGATGCTTTATACGCTTTATAAGCGATAGTTACCCCTGATAAGTCACCAATGTTTTCACCTAACGTTAATTTACCATTAACGTTTAAGTCATCAAACACTTGATAAGCTTCGTATTGTTCAACGAGTGCTTTAGTGCGAGTTGAAAACTCTTGCAGATCTTGCTCTGTCCACCAATTACGAAGATTACCTGTGGCGTCGTATTTACTGCCTTGGTCATCAAATCCATGTCCCATTTCATGGCCAATTACTGCGCCAATGCCGCCGTAGTTAACTGCGTCGTCAGCTTTCATATTAAAGAAAGGTGCTTGTAAAATAGCCGCAGGAAAAACAATTTCGTTTACTGTTGGATTGTAATAGGCGTTAACGGTTTGTGGCGTCATACCCCATTCCCATTTATGAATTGGCCCACCGAGTTTTGAAATTTGTTTTTCGCTAGATACTTTACGTGAACGAATAATATTACCGACTAGATCATCAGACTTAATTGAAAGCTTTGAATAGTCTTCCCATTGATCGGGGTAACCAATTTTAGGGGTGAAAGCAGCAAGTTTTACCTGTGCAGCTTTTTTAGTGTTGTTTGACATCCATTCTAAGTCGTCGATACTTGCGCCGTATGCATTTCGTAAATTTTCAACTAAAGTCCCCATTCTAGATTTAGCTTGTGGCGTAAAGTGGCGAGTAACATAAACTTTACCAATCACTTCACCTAAATTACCGTTAACAACAGCGACACCGCGCTTCCACTGTGGACGTTGTTCTTTACGACCGTTTAGCTGTTTTGAGAAAAAATCAAAACTTTCATTATCTAAATCAGCCGTTAAGTAACTAGAAAAAGCATCTAAGGTATTGAATGTTAAATATTGCTTCCATGTTTCAAGTGGCGTTTGATCAAATACTTTACCAAAGCCTTCAATAAAGTCAGGCTGGTTGATTATAATATCTTTTTGGCTAGCAACCCCTTCGGCCGCTAAAAAGGTATGCCAATTAAATTTACTGGTGAGGCTATTTAGATCATTGGTAGCAAACTTATTATAACGTTTTTCGCTGTCACGACTTTCTACACGTGTCCAATGAAACTCAGCTAGGCTAGTCTCTAATGCCATAATGTTTTTAGCTGCACGTTTACCGTTGCTGATGCCTGCTAAGTTATACATGTTTTCAATATGTGTGACATAGCCACTACGCAAATCAACAAAGCGCTCGGATTCATTAAAATAATAATCTTTGTCAGGTAAATTTAAGCCATTTTGCCAGATATGAATAGCGTAGCTTGATGAATTTTTAGCATCTACGCTAACGTACAACGCTAATGGATTATTAATTCCTGCGGAGGAGTATTGACCAAAAAATTTAGCGAGATCATCTTTATTCTGTAGATTATTGATAGCCGTTATAATGGATTGAATTGGCGTAATACCTGCTGCATTGCGCTTCTTAGTGTTCATGTAAGATCGAAATAAATCAGCTACTTTTTGCTCGTCAGAACCCATTTTTAAGTCGTCAGCTGCAGCAAGCTCTTCAATAATTGCATTCACATCTTCATCAGCTTTATCACGCAAGTCGTAAAAAGAGCCTATCGCGGTTTTATCACCGGGAATCTCATTACTGCTCATCCAACCGCCATTAATGTAGCGATAAAAATTATCTTGAGGACGAATATTTGTATCCATATTCGCTTTATTTATACCTGATACTAAAGCTGTTTTCTGTGAGGCTACCATAGAAGAATCTGCGGCTGAGCTATCACTGTTACTACAACCGCTAAGTAATAGTAAATATGAGCATATAGCGCTTGTTATAATCGCTTTCATTATTTTACTCTCATTTTATATTTAATCATTCGATATTATTGTACTTATACACATACAGGTTAGTGCTGTACAGTAATTCAATACTACGAGACATTTAAGTTAAACTCTAGTTAGATAAAGATCTCTTTATGTTTTTATTGTAATGTTGAATTTATGGACTAATTACTTTATTTACAGTGAGAGGGAAACGATTAGTTAACTTTAAGGATAAATATTATCGTGATTATTTGTGCGAGACTAAAAACAAGTCAACAGCACATTGGCACATTTCGTCAATTTGGCTAGCGTCAGCATATATTCCATCAATAACTAACTGAGCTATACCGTGTAGCGTTGCCCAAGTTACTTGGGCAAGACGTAAGGTATTTGGCGAATTAGGCAGTAGCCCTTTTTTTTGCCAAGCTTTAGTCATTTCAACTTGAAATTGAAAACTAGGGTAAGCCACCTCTTTGAGTTTTGAAGGGCTTTTTTTATCTTTCCACAGTGTTCCGCCAAACATCAGTTGGTAAATAGCAGAGTTTTCGGTGGCAAATTGTACATAATAATGAACAAATGCTTGATATTTTTCTCGTTCGGTTAAGTTTTTATGATTAAATATTTGCTCAGCCTGCTTTTTCCATGAAATAAAGCCTTGAGCAGCTATCGCAATAAGTAAGTCATTTTTATCTTTAAAGTGATGGTATGCGGCGGTACGAGAAACGCCAATGTGCATTGCTAGCTTACGTAGCGATAAGGCTTCTACGCCACCTTCTGAAATCATCGCGGTTGCTGTAGTAAGTAAGCTGCTATACAAATCGCCATGATGATAATTTGTTGAGACTTTTGTTGTTGATAGCGTTTTCTGCGTTTTGGTCATCATTACTCTTAAGTAGTTAAAATTAGTTAATAGCCAAATTTATAAGTTTTTTCTATGAGGTAAAGCTACATTAGAAAAAATCAGCCCAGCAACAAGTGACATAAAAATTAAAAAGGTTTGCGAGCCTAAATCACTCACTGCTAACATTTCTTTTCCGGTAACTAAATTGTTCAAACCGATATAAACTTTACTGCCTGGTACTAACACAACTAAGCCTAGTAGACGAACGATGGAAGAAGGCAAATTCATAACACGTGAGAATAAATTACTGTATATCCCTAGAGCAAAAGCGCCAACAAATGCCCCTAAAGCCACACCTAAATAACTACTGGCCCAAATACTCACGCTAAACGAAATATAGCCAGCTATCATACCCCAAGGGGCGTCTTTTAATCGTACTTTAAATAGAATAACTAACGAAATTGAAAGCGTAGTTACTGCTAACCATGAGGTCCAAACGGGCATTGTATCGGGTGGTATGAAACTCGCTTCACCCCAAATAAGTTTGCCAAAAGCCATGCCTAATACTACGCCAAAATAAAGCTTAAATAGCACCATTACACTATCCATGATACGTGCCGTGCCTGACATTAAATGTCTAGCAGCAAGTTCAGATAAACCTACCGTGAGTGATAGCCCAGGAATAAAGGCAATAATGCTTGATAAAATAACCATAGGGATATTAATGCTAGGATCGAATAATGAAATTAGTGAGGCTAACATAGAGGTGGTTAACGCAGCCATTGGCTCTAACATTTCAGTTACGCGGCGTGAACGTTCTGCCCAAATAACAAAAAGAAAGACGACAAAACCAAGTATGGTAGACCAAAAAACATCATGCCAGCTAGTATGCATTAACATAGCAAACGCACCGCTAGAGGAACCAAAAGCTAGAAATGTTAATATTACGCCATATGGAGGCGGTTTACGGTCGACTTCTTTTAAGCGTTCAATCGCTTGTTCTAATGTGCGTTCGCCATTGATGAGTTCATCAACTAATTCATCAATACGTGCCAAAGAGCCTAGATCAATTTCTCCTGGAGTTACCCGCACTATATGATTAAATTGTTGCTCATCTTCGTCATCAGAAAGAATAAAAGTTAATGCTGTCGGGGTGATCATAAAAGAGGCGCGAATATCTAAAGATCGGGCGATAGAGAGTAAACTATCTTCCAAACGATATGCCGTGGAGCCGAGCTTATGTAATGCCTTGCCAAGTTGAATAATAAATCGACGTTTTTGAAAAAAATCATCAGTTTGTGAAGGTGAAACTTGTGGCATATATACCCATGTTACTTCAATATGTCGGATTCAGCTGGAATTAGAAACGCCTTTAGGCAAGGCTTTGATTGAAGAGAATGGTTGTTCCATTGTCGAAATCAATAACGTAGCATAAAGCGTTTCTAAACCAGCCCTACGGGGATCCCTGAGCAAATCATGCTCTTCGTTGCATCTATTTTTAAGGGCGCTACATGGATGTAGCTTATAAGAGAATGCAGGAGCATATTCTCCTGAACAACCCTTAATACAAAGATGCGTCTTGATCATGAATCGTTCAGGTGTCCTGAAACGCGCATATTGAAGTATCATGGGTATCCCCCCTGTCTCTAGCTAAAATTATTAATAATTGGTATAAATATATCTTTTGCAATAGTAAATGATTTTGTTAAATCTAGGTAGAGAAACTTAGTTAACTGAAAGAGGTATTGATGACACTATTAATTATTTTAGCGTGTGTTTTTGCCGCAGTAGCACTTATGGTTGTTTTGGGTGAGCGGTTTGGTAAACCTATGAGTGCTGAACAGCAAACAAAATTTAGTAAAACAACATGGATTTTAGTGCTTATTATTCTAGTTGCCGCCATTGTAAAAGAAATAATTTAAATTCTATTATTTTGGCGAAAAATCAGATCAGTCTGCAAAACTAAAAGTAGTCATTTAATCAAATTTAGTGTATTTAACTTAGGGTCTGTTGATCTTTCGCGGTTAAATTTTGTTCGCCTTTTTTAAAGAGAGTAAAGCGTTTTAATCGCGGCGAGTAGTATGTAGCCTAATCATTCTAAGCAAATACTACTCAACAATGAGTAAAGCGCTTTTAGCCGAATCCTTCGGACAGCATTTGTTGGTCATTTTTACGGCGTTATCACCTTTTTATGTGACGCTACATGGATGTAGTTTATAAGACAATGCAGGAGCATATTGTCCTGAACAACCACATGACAAAGGCTCTGCCTTGTATAAACACCCAACAAATCGCTGCAAAAACAATCTCGAAAGATCAACAGCCCCTATGATTCTATAGAGAAACTTTGTTTTTTTGTGCACTCACCTTGCTCATTATAACTTTGATCATAAATAGAAATTGTTCCTTCATCATCTAGAGTGATTATATTGGTAGTACGGGTGCCGTATTCTGGCGAAACGATAAAAATAGAACTCAGTAGTTGTTCCCAATCTAATGGAATGCCTGTTTTGGGTAAATGTTGTGTTGGTGCTTGTTGATCACTGTTCATTAGTTTGAATAGCTGATCTATATCTAAGGTATGATCTTTTATTGCATCGGCAAGTTTAGCTTGTCCAAGTGCCATTTTAGGCCAAATATCATCTAATGCGCCGTTACATAGGCTGTGAAACCCTGAATTTAGTACTTGTTTTTTTTGTGACACACTGTCAAAACACACTAGCTTATTAAGTTGACCAAAGACTAGATTAAAGCCGTTATATTCACTGAATGATTTGGCTAATTGTTTTGTCATTTCATCATCTTGATGTGCTAACGCTTGTAATACTAACTCACCACGAGATTGTTTATTATTATCAATTAAATCAGGTTGGCGAAAATTAGTGAGTGCACTAAATCGTCCCTGCTTATTTAAACCAAGCCAAGTGCCACCTGCTTGTAAGTCTTTACCCGCTAATACCTCATTTTTAGGCCACCAATGCATTGGCTGTGTCGGTCTTTCATGAAATTCATCACGGTTTGCACAAATGATTACGGGATATTTTGGGTGCTGCTTAATGGCAAAGAATAAAATACACATATATAGAAAGGGCGTTTTTTGATTTGAAATCATATCTTATGGTAACTCTTTCTTTAACGAAAGGGATTACTCAGTTAAAATTCAACTATATAAGTACATATGACAGTTAAGGGCATAAGCATGTTTGAACTTCCTAGGGTAAATTTAAAAGATAAAGTGTCAGCACAAGAATGGCAAATTCGCGTTGATTTAGCGGCTTGTTACCGCTTAATGGTAATGCATGGTTGGGATGATCTTATTCATACGCATATTTCTGCGCGTATTCCCGGAACAGAGTATCTATTGATTAATGCTTTTGGTTTGGCATTTGAGGAAGTCACCGCATCAAATTTAGTTAAAATTGATATTGACGGTAATATTATTGATCAAAACTGTGGGTTTGAAATTAATCCAGCGGGTTTTACTATTCACAGTGCTGTACATGAGGCACGTCATGATGATATTTGCGTTATGCACGTTCATACCAACGAGACTATTGCTGTTGCCAGCCTTGAAGAAGGTTTATTGTCATTAAGCCAATACTCTATGTTTGCGCTTGCTTCGATGAGTTATCATGATTATGAAGGTTTAGCGGTAAATGCGGATGAAAAGCTAAGATTGCAGCAAGACTTAGGTAATGCCAATTTTATGTTACTGCGAAATCATGGGGCACTTACGGTGGGGAAAACCATTGGTGACGCGTTTATGCACATGTATGACTTAACCCGAGCATGTCAGGTGCAATTGCAAGTAATGTCCACAGGCATGAAACCTATTTATGCACCTCAGAGCATTATTGATGGCATTAAAGCCCAGGCTAATATTGTGCATACCGGAAAAACGGGCGGAGAAACTGCGTGGCCAGCAATGATGCGCAGAGTAGCAAGAGCCTATCCAGACTTTGCTTCGTAACATTCATTCCGTATTGTAATTAATTTATTTGAAATTAAAAAAAAGAACCTAATTTAAAGAGATAAACATGAAAATTACCCATATTGAAGTATTTGATATTCACTGCCCTAAACGTATTGGGTGGAACCCAGTTTTTATACGTGTTCATACTGATGAAGGCATTAGTGGTGTTGGCGAGGCAGGTTTAGCTTATGATTGGGGGCACAGTGCTGCTGCCGCGATGATCAAAGAAATCAGTGAAGCAGTATTAATCGGCTTTAACCCGTTTAATACTGAGTTGTTATGGTCTCGTATGCTCAGAGAAAGCTTTTGGGGTTTAGGTGGCGGTCCTGTTCTGTATTCTGCCATGAGCGCCATTGATACTGCACTTTGGGATATTAAAGCGAAAGCGTTAGGTGTGCCTGTTTATCAATTACTGGGTGGTAAAGTAAACGACAAATTACGCACTTACGCCAGTCAACTGCAATTTGATTGGGATAGTGAAATCAATAAGCTAATAGAGCCAGAAGAATACGCACAAGCAGCATTAAAAGCGGTAAGTGAAGGCTATGATGCGGTAAAAGTTGATCCTATTGTATACAACAAAGACGGTAGTTCATCATTTGATCGAACCAAGTTATTTACTAAGCCACAAATGCGTTTATTTGGTAATCGATTGCGTGCTATACGTGATGCGGTTGGCGAAGATGTTGATATTATTTTTGAATCGCACTCATTAATGGGAGCGGCATCAGCCATTCAAATGGGCGCTATTGTCGAAGAAGTTGGCTGCATGATGTATGAAGAGCCTGTTAACTATTTAAATTCGGCGGTGCATAAAAAAGTGTCTGATAACGTTAATGTACCCATTGCCGGTGGCGAGCGCTTATATCATCGTTGGGATGTACGTCCTTATTTTGAAGATCAAAGTATTGACGTATTACAACCTGATGTCGGCTTATGCGGCGGTTTTACTGAAGCAAAAAAAGTGTGTGATTATGCTGATGTTTACGATATTCGTATTCAAGCGCATGTTTGTGGCGGCCCTGTGGCTACCGCGGCTTCCTTGCATTTAGAAACCGCTATTCCAAACTTTTTAATTCATGAGCATCATACCTATGCCATTAAAGACTGGAATCGTGAATTATGTCTACAAGACCCACAACCGGTTGATGGCTTTTTCCAAGTGACTGAAGTACCGGGGCTTGGAATTGAATTAAATGATGAAGTGGTTAAGAAGTCACCACATATTGTCATCAAGTAAGTTCTTATTTGAAAGGTAAGTTTAACACCTGCTGTATTAATTCAGAATTGCATTCATAGAATACCAACTAAGCGCATTGTCATAACACAATGCGCTTTTTTCTTGCTCGGTTAGTGCTTGAAAAAAATCGCTCGATATAATCGACTGCCAATACGCCTGATAACTGCTATGGCTGAACAAACATAATGGGAAGTTACTAGCTAACATGACCTTTTTAGCCCCAAAAATAGCGAAAATCAGCGATAAGTTTTCACTTAGCCAAGTTTCTTTATAATTTCTTTTTGTCATTTCCCAACCTGAACACTTAATAGCGACATGAGGATAAAGCGACAATTTAGTTAAATTGCTTTGCCAACTTTGCCATTCAATAGAGTGTAAATCGGTAGGTGGAAAGCCAGCATGATTTATGATGAACTGAATATTTAGGTTATTTTCAATTACAGCACATAACGCTGCAACGGGAATTTGGTCAATTAGTGATAGTTGAACTTCGAACACCAATCCCGTGTCATTGAGTATGCTAATATTATTAATTACTTGTTTGTTGTTTAATAATACTAGCGCTTGATCATCTAATAGGTGCCGAACGCCAACGAATGAGGGGTGTTCTGCTAACTTTTCTAATACAGTATTAACGTGTTGGCTCGATGTGGTTAAATCGATATTAGCGATGGCTCGAAAAGGTTTATTGCAACTTTTCTCTAGGGTTTCAAGTTCACGGCATGGCTTGTCGTTATCAAAACCAGCTTCAATATGAACAAAGCCAGCTAAAGATAAAGGTGTGGTTAGCGTTAACTCAGTCTCATCGAAGCTTTTATTGATACGTTGCTTATCAGGCCAAAAAGGCGAATTTTCAGCCTTTAGCCAATGATAATCACCTAACTCAAGATCAAATAAATGTAGATGAGGATCAATTATTTTCATTTTCGTTACTCGTTACTTTACTGCGCTGTATAGCCACCATCGATTACCTGCAAGCTGCCAGTAATAAATTTAGCTTTATCTGAGGCTAAAAACAACACTAACTCAGCAACTTCTTCCGGCTGTCCCAAACGGTTTAGTGGTTGCAAACTTTCTTCTTCTCGATGCGTTTCTGCTTTGTCTGCACCGGATTTTTGACAATAATTATTGATAGCATCATGATAAAGCGGTGTTTCTATGGTGCCAGGGCAAACAGCATTAGCGCGAATATTAAAGGCAGCGTAATCAAGTGCGGTGGTTTTTGCCATGGAAGCAAGTGCCGCTTTACTTAAGTTGTAAGCAAATGAGTTGTGTTTAGCGACTAACGCTTGATCAGAAGACATGATAATAATAGCGCCATTATTATTCGCTTTCATACTCGGTAATACGGCTTTAACGGCAGCATAAGCGCCTTTTACGTTGATATTAAAGACCTTGTCAAAATCCTCTTCTGATGTGTTTTCTATATTGGCAGAAAAGTGAATGCCGGCGTTAGAAACCAGTACGTCGATGGTCTGTTTTTTTGCAATATTGTTAATAATGTTAGTTACCTGACTTAAATTAGTAACATCACAATTGCAAAACTCACCAAAAGAAGAAGGGGATAAGTCCAAGTTAAAAACGTGGTAATTATGTTGTTCAAATAATTTTACTATGCTTAAACCAATACCTGAACTACCGCCTGTAACCACACATGTTTTTTTCATATATTCGAACCACTAATTTTATCAAGTAAATCTTTTCTCAATGATAACGTTAAGTTCAGTTCAGTGCCATTTTCTTATTTTAGTAAATTCGCTATAATGATCACAATTATAAAACTTGAGATTTTTTCATGAAAGCATGTGGCGTTGAAATAAAAGGTAATGATGCAATTATTTGTATTATGTCTAAAGAAAATAATTTGTATGATATTCCTCATACGCGAGTACAAAAAATTAGCCTTGATGACGCTGGAGATGCCGAGCAAGTGCAAAAATTCCAGTTTACCTTTGCGAAATTAATGGAAGACTACCATGTAAGCCATGTACTTATTAAAGGGCGTGCGTTAAAAGGAAAATTTGCGGGCGGTCCTGTTGGCTTTAAAGTTGAAGCGGCAATCCAGTTGATAAAAGAATTACAGGTTGAAATTCTAGCTGGCAGCTTTATTAAAAAGGAAATAGCAAAGAGCCAAGTAGAAATCGACTTTAGAGATACTGGGTTAAAACAGTATCAAGAACAAGCTTTCACTACCGTATTTGCTTATTTAGAAACTGTGTAATGACTATTTAAATAAGGTATCACTTAAAAAAAGCGCATGTATTGCGCTTTTTTTATACCTAAATTTCGTCTATATAACCCCCTTTTTATAAAAATCATCACTAATCTTACTTGAGAAAAAGTAACTAACATGATTTAATCAAATACTCACCAGAGGTCTGACCACTAATTTGTTTTGAGTTGGACTGCTAAAGTTAATATTGGAGAAACCCTATGCCAGAATATAAAGCCCCGATTAGAGACATGAAGTTTGTCATGCAAGAACTACTTAATTGTGACCGCCATTATCAGAAACTAGGTTATGAAGATGCTAGCCTTGATATGGTCGATGCTATAATCGCTGAGGCTGCTAAGTTTACTGAACAGGTAGTTGCTCCAATAAACCAAAGTGGTGATGAACAAGGTTGTACTTGGCATGATGGTGAAGTTACAACCCCCGATGGTTTTAAAGAAGCTTACCAACAATATGTTGAAGGAGGTTGGCCGACCTTAGCGCAAAATGTTGATTTTGGTGGTCAAGGTTTACCTCATTCATTAAATACTGCTATTACCGAGTTTTTCTCCTGTGCTAATCATAGCTTTGCTATGTATCCAGGCTTAAGTCATGGCGCATTAGCGACGATTGAAGCACATGGCAGTGATACTCATAAAAACATCTTTATGCCAAAACTGGTTGAAGGGTCTTGGACGGGCACTATGTGCTTAACTGAGCCTCATTGTGGTACAGATTTAGGTATGTTACGCACTAAGGCTGAAATAAATGATGATGGTAGTTACTCGTTAACAGGTACTAAAATTTTTATCTCCGCCGGTGAACATGATTTGTCGGATAATATTGTGCATATTGTTATTGCCCGTATTCCTGGTTCGCCAGAAGGTAGCCGCGGTATTTCATTATTTATTGTACCTAAATTTAACGTAACTGATGCGGGTGAAGTCGGCGATAGAAATGCCGTAAGCTGTGGTTCAATTGAACATAAAATGGGTATTAATGCTAATGCGACTTGTGTCATCAACTTTGATGGCGCTAAAGGCTATTTAATTGGCGAAGTTAATCGTGGATTAAACTGTATGTTTACCTTTATGAATGCCGCTCGCTTAGGTGTTGCTACCGAAGGTGTTGCCGCCGCTGAAGCATCATTTCAAGGTGCATTGGCTTACGCGAAAGATAGATTACAAATGCGTTCATTGTCAGGTGTTAAAAATCCTGAAGGCCCAGCTGATGCAATTATTGTTCACCCTGATGTACGTCGTATGTTATTAACACAAAAATCTATTGCTGAGGGTGGCCGTGCGTTAATCGCTTATTTATCACAGTTAGTAGATGTTAGTCATGCACCTATAGGTAAGGTAGATGAAGCAGAAAAAGCATCAGCAGAATCTAAGTTAGCTTTATTAACGCCAGTTGCGAAAGCATTTTTAACTGAACTGGGTTTAGAGTGTACTAGCCATGGCGTACAAGTATTTGGTGGCCATGGTTATATTAAAGAGTGGGGCATGGAGCAGCTGATGCGTGATACAAAAATCAGTTGTTTGTACGAAGGCACTACCGGTATTCAAGCACTTGATCTATTAGCACGTAAAATTTTAGGCTCTAAAGGTGAGATATTGAAACCATTCGGCGCTGAAGTTACTGCATTTTGTGTTGAAAATGCAGGTAATGAAGCTATGCAAGAATTCATTCAACCTATTATGACCTTTGGTAGTGATTGGCAAAAAATGACTGAAACGTTAGGAATGAAAGCAATGCAAAATCCAGATGAAATCGGCGGGGCATCTGTTGATTACTTAATGTATTCAGGCTATTTAACCCTCGCTTATTTTTGGGCGAAAATGGCCAAGGTAGCTCAAGAGAAATTAGCCGCAGGTGGCGATGATAGCGCTTTTTATCAAGCGAAAATTAAAACAGCACGTTTCTATTTTCAACGTATCTTGCCAAGAGCCAATGGTCATGCTTCTTGTGTTGAAAATGGCTGTGACTCTATGATGGCACTTGATGTGGATGATTTTTCATTTTAGTTAAATTCATTAATGAAATAGCTCAAGAGACTTAATAGAAAAAGGGAAGCGATATGCTTCCCTTTTTTATACCTAGAAACCTAGTAAAGTAATTACCAAAAAAGTAAGTACCAGAAAAGTAATCAGTGCTTAATTATTTCTTGCACAGCTAATGCTAATTTAGGGTTGTTCACATCTTAACTCGTTGATTTGTATATTTCTTTACCTTGGCTATTAATAAAAAAGGTCGAGGGCGTACCTCTTACTCCATATTGATTTGCAACCAATTCCCCGTTTACTGCCGTAATGAAGTCATAGCCGCGTTTTATTATTTCATCTTGTGGTGTGGCACCGTCGTCTTCATTGAAACTAATCGAAACAATTTTTATACCAGAGCTTTTATATTTCTTTTCAAGCTCAACTAGCTTAGGTTGTAGTTTTTTACAATAAGGGCACCAAGTAGCCCAAAAATGTAATATAACAGGCTTACCGTGATAATCACTCAATGAAATAGGTTTCCCAGTCTGTGTGGTTAATTGCCATGCTGGCGCCGTTGGAAAATCTTCATCAATAGCGTTAGAGGTAGTCCAAAATAGAAGGATAAATAAGCTAGAAAGATAAGTGATTTTTTTCATAGAGAGTTATGTTAATTTGAATTGTGTATAGATGACCTAGTATAAGTGTTTTTTGTTGTATGACATTACCTACTATTGTTGATAATACGCTTAAATAGACTCAGGGAATATTAATTGCAAGCATATAGCCAACAGCACTAGCACTATTAGAAAAGTAATATTTAGATCAAATTGCAGATATAAAAAAACCGACTAAAGTCGGTTTTTTAAATATTACACTAAGTAATCAGAAAAACGTAAAGTGCTATCTAGCCTATAGGGCTTTAATAGCAGCATTCAAACGGCTCTTACTACGAGCTGCTTTGTTTTTATGAATAAGACCTTTACTTGCATAACGGTCTAAAATTGGCGTAGCAGCAGCTAATTCTTTAGTTGCTACTTCTTTATCACCGGCTTCAATAGCTGCAAGTACTTTTTTAACTAAAGTACGCATCATTGAGCGACGGCTTCCATTGTGTTGACGGCGCTTTTCAGATTGTACTGCGCGCTTCTTAGCTTGCTTTGAATTAGCCAAGGTGACTCCTAAAAAATGTTAGATAAGCTTAAATTTAAGGCGACGAAATATGCCTTTTTTTTAGCTGATTGTCAAATGATTTAATTGCTATATCTAATAAAAAGTAATAAAAAAGCAATTAAATTGAATTTTGCTTGTTCTTGTTGTGAACGGACGTAAGTATACATTGTTTATATAGATAAAATCATCACATAATAGTAGCTTCTTTTAGTTAATTACTTCCTTTCTTTTTTCATATTGTTTTTGAGGACACTTTTTTGAGTAAAAAGTTAATAAAATCAGGGGTTATTGTCAGTGTGATGACCTTGGTTTCTCGTGTGTTGGGCTTAGTGCGCGATGTAGTCATTGCTAATGTGATGGGCGCAGGGGTTATGGCAGATGTTTTTCTCTTTGCAAATAAAATCCCCAACTTTTTTCGTCGCCTCTTTGCTGAAGGCGCTTTTGCTCAGGCATTTGTTCCGGTGCTAAGTGAATATCATACTAAAGATGAAAAAAAAGCAGAGAAAAAAGGTGACAGTGACAATGATGAAAAGCTTGATGTATCTCTTGATGAAACAAGGCGTTTAATTGCGCAAGTTTCTGGTACGTTAGGTGTAATCATTACTTTAGTCACTTTATTTGGCATGTTGGCCTCGCCGTTATTTGTTATTTTATTTGGTGGTGGTTGGTTTGTTGATTGGTTTTATAATGGCCCTGAAAGCGTTGGCGGTGAAAAGTTTGAGTTGGCTGCTAGTTTATTAAAAATCACCTTTCCTTATTTGTGGTTTATTAGTTTTACTGCACTTGCGGGTGCTGTACTTAATACCTTGGGGCGATTTGCTGTTGCGGCTTTTACGCCTGTACTGCTAAATATAGCGATTATTTTAATGGCGGTATATGGCGCTGAATATACTCAAAGCCCTGCTTATGCTCTGGCATGGGGAGTATTTTTTGGCGGCTTGATTCAGTTTCTTTTTCAAATTCCTTTTTTATATAAAGCCGGTGTTTTAGTTAAACCTTGCTGGTCTTGGCATAGCAAAGGTGTTACTAAAATTCGTAAGTTAATTATTCCTGCATTGTTTGGCGTGTCTGTTACTCAAATTAATTTACTCCTTGATACGTTAATTGCCAGCTTTTTAATTACCGGATCTATTAGTTGGCTCTATTACGCCGATAGATTATTAGAATTTCCGTTAGGTCTATTTGGTATTGGTATTGCGACGGTTATTTTACCAAGTTTGGCAAAACTGCACAGTAAAAACAGTCCGACAGAATTCACCGCTACTTTAGACTGGGGTATTAAGGTGATTTCTCTGTTTGGTTGGCCTGCTTTAGCTGGGCTCATGGTACTTGCACAACCCATTATAATGGTGTTGTTTATGCGAGGAGAATTTAGCCAAAATGATGTGTTACAAGTATCAATGGCATTGTTTGCTTATCTTTCTGGCTTGTTAAGTTTTATGTTTATCAAAGTGCTAGCGCCGGGTTATTACGCTAGACAAGATACGAAAACGCCGGTAAAAATTGGTATCATAGCCATGGTTTCTAATATGGCCTTTAATTTAATGCTTGCGCCATTTTTTGGTTATGTCGGCTTGGCGATAGCAACGACAATGTCGGCAACATTAAATGCGTGGCTTCTTTATCGTGGCCTAAAGCAGGCAGGTGTTTACCATTTGTCAAAAAACACAAAAATTTTTATCAGTAAATTAGTCTTATCAGCACTGGTGATGGCATGGGTGGTTTATCAATTATCTAATGACTTTGATGTGTGGTTAGCGATGAGTTTTGCTGAGCAAGTTCTACAGCTAATCATGTGTATTGGCGGCGGTGTCTTAAGCTATTTTGTTATGATCGCCATATTAGGTGTTCGTCTTGGTGACTTTAAGGTGAAAAATTAAAAATAATATTTAGGAAATACTGATTATTATTGCTCGTTAATATATAATTCGGCGATTTATTTCATCAACATATTTGCTTTAGGCTTAAAACACAAACCATGCAGTTAGTTCGCGGTATACATAATATTCAACCAGAAGATCACGGCTGTGTATTAACCATAGGTAATTTTGATGGTGTTCATAAAGGACATCAACGTGTTATTGCGGCCTTAGTTACTAAAGCAAAGGCACTCAATTGTGCTGCTGCGGTGTTAGTGTTTGAACCACAACCACAAGAATTATTTGCAGGAGACAAAGCGCCAGCGCGACTTTGTCGTTTACGGGACAAGTATTCACTGCTAGCAGAATTAGGCGTTGAACGATTAATTTGCGTTAATTTTACTCGAAAGTTTGCCAGCCAAAGTGCACAGCAGTTTATTGAACATTTATTAGTGGAAAAATTAGGTATACAGCATTTAATTGTTGGCGATGATTTTCATTTCGGTAAAAATCGTCTTGGTGATTTTACTATGTTATCTGAGGCAGGGAAAAAATTCGGCTTTGATGTAACGGATACTGCCAGTTGTAAAATGGCTAATTGCCGAGTGAGCAGTACTTCGATACGACTAGCGCTAGAGCAAGATAACTTAAACGATGTTGAGAGTATGCTAGGTAGGCCTTACTCAATAATAGGTAAAGTTTTTCATGGTGATAAACGTGGACGACAACTAGGCTTTCCAACGGCAAATGTACTATTAAAAAGACGGAAATCTCCTTTAGATGGTGTTTTTGCTGTAATAGTTAATACCAATAATGGCACCTTTAATGGCGTTGCTAATATTGGCTCTAGACCAACAGTAAATGGCATAAGACAACAATTAGAAGTACATATTTTTAACTTTAATACTGATCTTTATGGTCAATGCATTGAAGTGATAATTAAGAAAAAACTTCGTCAAGTGATGAAGTTTGATAGCCTCGAAGCATTAACCGCACAAATTAAGCAAGATAGTGCTCAGGCTAAACAAGAATTAAACAATATAGATTAGGTGGATACCAATCAGCCTAATAATTTGAAAAATTTAAACAACCGGATAATGATTTAAATGAGTGATTATAAACAGACCCTGAATTTGCCAGCCACTTCGTTTGCCATGAAAGGCAACATGGCAAACCGTGAACCTAATATGCTCAAAGAATGGGCTGCTAAAGATTTGTACGGAAAAATTCGTACAGCAAAAAAAGGTAAAAAATCATTCATTTTGCATGATGGCCCTCCCTATGCGAATGGTAGTATTCACATTGGTCATGCGGTAAATAAAATATTAAAAGATATTATCGTTAAATCAAAAACATTGTCTGATTTCAACTCGCCTTACGTACCTGGTTGGGATTGTCATGGTTTACCTATCGAATTAATGGTTGAGAAAAAAATTGGTAAGCCAGGTCATAAGGTTTCAGCCAGTGTTTTTCGCGAAAAATGTCGTGAATATGCAGCTAAGCAAGTCAATGGCCAACGTGAAGATTTCAAACGTTTGGGTATTTTTGCTGATTGGGACAAACCTTACTTAACAATGGATTTTGATACCGAAGCTAATATCATCCGTTCATTAGGTAAAATTGCTGAAAATGGTCATTTACACCAAGGTTTCAAACCTGTCCATTGGTGTACAGATTGTGGGTCTTCTTTAGCTGAAGCTGAAGTAGAATACAAAGATAAGCAATCTCCAGCGATTGATGTGAAGTTTACTGCGGTTGATGAAAGTGTTGCTGATAAATTTGATCATCCTGTTTCTTCACAAGGTAAGCATCAAGGCGAAGGTGATATTTCCCTTGTTATCTGGACGACAACACCTTGGACATTACCTGCTAACCGTGCAGTTGCAGTTCATGCTGATGTTGAATATACCTTAGTGCAATGTGAAACGTTACCCAATGGTGAAGAAGGTAAAGAGCGTTTAATCTTAGCTTCAGACTTAGTCACAAGTTGTATGGACCGTTTTGGTATTGATAAATACCATGCATTAGGTTTTTGTAAAGGTAGCGATTTAGATTTAGTGCAACTTAAACACCCTTTTTATGATTTTACTGTGCCCGTTATTTTAGGTGAACATGTTACTACCGACTCTGGTACAGGTTGTGTTCATACGGCTCCTGGCCATGGTGTTGAAGATTTTGTGGTGGGTAAAACATATAACCTTGAAGTCGCAAACCCTGTTGGTGCCAATGGTGTTTATCTTGAAGACACCCCTTTATTCGCAGGTCAGCATGTTTTTAAAGCGAATGCGAGTGTGGTTGAAACGTTGAAAGAGCATGGCACACTTGTGCACCATCATGCGTTAGAACATTCTTATCCACATTGCTGGCGTCACAAAACGCCATTAATTTTCCGTGCAACACCACAATGGTTTATCAGCATGGACAAGAAAGGTTTACGTCAAGATTCATTAAAAGAAATTGAAAAAACACAATGGATCCCTGATTGGGGACAACGTCGTATTGAATCTATGGTTGAAGGTAGACCAGATTGGTGTATTTCGCGTCAACGTACGTGGGGCGTGCCAATGGCATTGTTCATACATCAAGACACAGGTGCTTTGCATCCACGTAGTATTGAGTTAATTGAAACGGTTGCTAAGCGTGTTGAAGAAGAAGGCATTCAAGCGTGGTTTGATTTAGACGCAAGCGAACTTATCGGTGATGATGCTAAAGAATACGTTAAAGTACCTGATACCTTAGATGTATGGTTCGATTCCGGTACTACCCATTACTCTGTAGTCAATGCGCGTGAAGAATTCGATGATATTGCAGACTTATATCTTGAAGGCTCAGACCAACATCGTGGTTGGTTTATGTCATCTATGATCTCATCGGTAGCGATGAATGGTAAAGCACCTTATAAGCAAGTGCTCACGCACGGCTTTGTGGTTGATTCTAAAGGCCATAAAATGTCTAAATCTTTAGGGAATGTGATCACTCCGAAAGAAATCACCAACTCTTTAGGTGCTGATATTTTACGTTTATGGACAGCATCGGTAAATTACACGCAAGAGATCACAGCAGGCGATGAAATATTTAAACGTCAAGCGGATGCTTATCGTCGTATTCGAAATACCTCTCGCTTTTTATTATCAAACTTAAATGGCTTTGAACCAGCGCAGCATTCTGTTGCTGTTGAAGATATGGTCGCACTTGATCGTTGGGTTGTCGATAAAGCAGCACGTTTACAAGATGAGATTATTAATGCCTATAACGAGTATGAATTTCATGTTGTCGCTCATAAGCTAATGAACTTCTGTACTACTGAGCTAGGTGGCTTCTATTTAGATATCATTAAAGATAGACAATACACAGCTAAATCTGATTCCAATGCACGTCGCTCTTGTCAAACGGCTATGTACTTAATTGCTGAAGCAATGACGGCCTGGATGGCGCCTATTTTATCATTTACCGCACAAGAAATTTGGCAAGCATTACCTGCGCCAGCTACAGGCGAGCGTGATGAATTTGTATTCACCGGTGTTTGGTTTGATGGTTTAGTCACCATGCCAGAAGACACTGAGCTAGGTAATGAATATTGGAGCGAATTGTTATTAGTACGCGCTGAAGTTAACCGTGCATTAGAGCTTGCTCGTAAAGAAAAAACGGTAGGTAAAGCGCTTGAAGCTCAGGTAACTCTATATGCAACGGCAGAGCTAGCTCAGAAGTTAGCACAATTAGGCGATGAATTACGCTTTGTACTTATTACGTCTAAAGTGACGCTCAATGTTGTTAACGATGAAAGTCAAGTTCCTGATAGCTCAACAGAAACCGACATTGAAGGTTTATGGTTGTCAGTTGCTGCAGCAGAAGGCATTAAGTGTGATAGATGTTGGCATGTAACGACTGATGTTGGTACACATGACGCTCACCCAAGTTTATGTGGCCGTTGTATTACCAATGTTGATGGTGATGGCGAATCCAGAAAATATGCATAAATAATCGTTATTCTTTGCCATTTTCCTGCAATAACTGCGTCGAAAGTACTCACCTATAGTCATAGGCTCCGTTCTTTCTTCTTGTTTTATCAGTAAATGACTTTGAATAACTGCTATTTGTTTATTTATTATTATTGTAATTATTCACCATACCCAGCGTGCACGTCATTCCGGTTGTGTCTTTGCCTACAGGACCTAGGGTCTAGCTTTGGTCTGGACACCAAAGCTGAAGCCGGAATCTGCCTGTTTTAAAGATTAGACTCCCGATTAAAACATCTCGGGAGTGACGATAGGTGAGTAGTTACTTATTATTTAAAAAAAGAGAATATTCTAAGTTGAGTAAAATTTTTGTAATATTTAGTAATTCAGGCTTGCGTTGGCTTTGGCTAACGCTAATTTTTTTAACGCTTGATCAGGTAACTAAGCATTGGGTTGCAGGATCATTTCGCTTATATGAATCTATCAGCGTATTGCCTATTTTTAGTATCACCTATGTACACAATCTTGGTGCTGCGTTTAGTTTTTTGGCTGATCAAGGTGGTTGGCAGCGTTGGTTTTTTACCGCGATAGCGGCTATAGCCTGCATTGTTTTTATTATTTGGTTAGCAAAAATACCTAAGTCGCAAACCTTATTAAGTATTGCTGTAGCGTTGATGTTAAGTGGAGCAATGGGAAATTTGATTGACCGCGCCTTGTTTGGTTATGTTATCGACTTTTTAGATTTTCATTGGTCTGGTAATCATTTTCCTGCTTTTAATGTCGCTGATTCAATGATTTTTATTGGTGCAGCCTTGATGATCTTAGAGTCCTTTACTGCTGAACCTAACGATAAAATATAAGTTGTACGTTAAGTGCGACAATGGATAAGAAGATAAAAAAATGACAAATGAAACACAAATTAAAGCTGATTCAACAATTTTAGTACATATTACTATGAAGTTGAGTGATGGCTCAGCTGCTGATAGTACCAAGGTAAACAATAAACCTGCTAAGATCATCATGGGTGATCAAAGTATTTCAGCGGCTTTTGAAGCACAAATATTAGGTATGACTACGGGTGATAGCAGAGAGTTTTCGCTTGAAGCTGTTGATGCGTTTGGCGAGTCTAACCCTGATAATCTTCATTTTATGGATATTGATAAATTTTCAGCGGAAGTACCTGCAAAAGTTGGTAACATCATCACATTCTCACAACCAGGTGGTGAATTACCGGGCATGATTAAAGAAGTTAATGGTAGTTCAGTGACTATTGATTTTAATCACCCTTTAGCGGGACAGCCAGTTACTTTTGTGATTGATTTAGTCGAAATATTGTAAAATTAAGTGATGAGTGGCGAGTTTCGAAGAAAAGCGGCTGAACATATGTTTTTCTCATTCGCAAGTTGTAGTGTTTTCGCTACTCGAAACTTTATTTTATCGCAACTTTTATTGAGAACCTTATGGAAATTATTTTAGCTAACCCTCGTGGTTTTTGTGCCGGTGTTGACCGAGCTATTAGCATTGTTGACAGAGCTTTAGACTTATTTGGTGCGCCTATTTATGTACGTCATGAAGTAGTACATAACAAATTTGTGGTTGACGGCCTTAAAAGTCGTGGCGCCATTTTTGTTGAAGAGCTTAATGAAGTACCTGATGACAGCACGGTTATATTTAGTGCTCATGGCGTCTCTAAAGCGGTGCGTAATGAAGCTAAAAAACGTGACTTAAAAGTATTTGATGCGACATGTCCATTGGTTACTAAAGTACATATGGAAGTTGCTCGCGTTAGTCGTAAGAACATTGAGTGCATACTCATTGGCCATGCAGGGCATCCTGAAGTTGAAGGTACCATGGGGCAGTATGATAGTGAATCAGCGGGCATTTACTTAGTTGAATCAGCAGATGACGTGTCAAAGCTTGTAGTGAAAAAACCTGAAAAATTATATTTTTGCAGTCAAACTACGTTGTCAGTAGATGATACTGCCGATGTTATCAGTGCGTTACAAGCTAAATTTCCTTTAATTGAAGGGCCTCGTAAAGATGATATTTGTTATGCCACCCAAAATAGGCAAGATGCCGTACGCGCTATCGCTAGCCAAGTCGACTTATTATTAGTGGTTGGTGCAAAAAATAGCTCTAATTCTAATCGTCTAAGAGAAGTCGCTGAAAAAATGGGAACTACTTCTTACCTTATTGATACTGCTGATAATATTAAAACATCATGGTTAGAAAATGTTAACAAAATTGGTGTTACTGCTGGTGCCTCGGCCCCGGCAATTTTGGTAAAACAAGTAATTGAGGCGTTAAAAGAGCTTGGTGGTCAAGAAGTTAATGAATATCCTGGTAGGGAAGAAAACATTGTATTTGCCGTACCCGCAGAATTACGCTAAATAGAATTAATATCAATACTAGTAACTCAAGTTTCACTTATTAAAATGGATGATTAAAAGTCACTCGTTATAAATTATCATTAAAAAACGCTATCATCGTAAGATGTTAGTGTTTTTTTTAATGTACTCATTTCAGGTAATAAAACTACCAACAGCCAGCAGGGCTTTTAGTACCAGCTTGGTCTATAGTTATAGAGGTGCAGCCAGTATCAGCAGCTTGACTTGAACCTGAAGTTGCTGCAGCTTTCAAAGTGTAAGCAGAGGAAACTGTAGCAGCAACCGTTACTATAGAAAAAGTATAATAGTCACTGCCGGGATCGTTTACATTATTGGCGCCTGCAGCAATAGCGGTGGCATAAGCAATATTCACCATTCTAAATCCTTCTTGTTGCAGCTGCATTTTAACCAAACCTGCATGCGCTTCTGCCCTACGGCTTTTACGTACACTGTCTTGATAAGAAGGTAATGCTATAGAAGCAATTATTCCTATAATTGCTACAACTATCATTAGTTCCATTAAAGTAAAGCCATTACTCTTTTTTGTAGAATCCATAAAAACCTTAAAAAAAACAAAATACAAAAACCTAACCATACTATATACTGGATTTGAGATAGTTTAAATTATTTTATTAGGAGTCGTATGATGTTTGGTAGAAAAATCAAACTCAAGCAAGGAATGACCTTGGTTGAATTGATGATTGTTATCGCATTAATTTCTATTGCTTTAGTAGTAGCTGTTCCTTCCTTTTCAGGTTTTTTTGCCAAGCAAAAGCTTCGAGGTTTAGGTGGTGAGCTATTATTCTTCACTAAACTTGCCAAGGCTGAGGCAGCTAAAAAAAGCAGTAAAACTTATATAGTTTTCAACAGAACTAACGCAACTTCGTGGTGTATTGGTTTAAGTGAAGACACAGTAGACTGCGATTGTTCAACGGCTAATAGTTGCGTAGTTGATGATATAGAACGTGTTGTTTCCAGTGCTGATTATCAAGGGGTCTCTTTTGATAGTCATAATTTTACTGGCAATAAAATAACTATATCCCCTTATAAAGGCCGTTCACTTGGGGGGACTGCTACTTTTAGTATTACTGCCGATGGTGTCATCAAAGACTTAAGCTTAAAGCGTAGTGTTATGGGGCGTGATAGAGTGTGCTCAATTAATGGCACTAGCTTGAGGTATCCTAAATGTACATAAATCAAGATAAAACAACAAAAATAAATCAACAAGGTTTTACACTGATTGAGTTTATGATCAGTATGGCGCTCAGTTTGGCGGCTATATTAGTAGTTACCTCCATTTATGTCACTAGTTTTCAAATTGATAGTAAAACCATTAAATATGCTCGCTTAAATGATGAAGTAACTAGCATTATGGCATTACTTAGTGAGGATATTAAACGGGCAGGTTATGATGCTAATGCTGAAGTTACAATAAGCTCTGAGACTCCTGCTCCGGCCGAATTTAGAACGTTACTCGTTAGTGAATTTACCGGTGAAACCAGCAATTCCTGCATTTTATTTTCTTACGATTTTAATGAAAATAATGAATATGATAGCTCAACTGAAGACTTTGGTTATCGACTACATGACGGTAAACTTGAAACGAGGAAAGATGGTAAGAGTTGTACTGAAACTGGCTGGGAGTCTTTAACCGATCCTGATTTTGTCAATATTTCAGCAATAGAAATTTCTCCTGCTGTACCTGCTGAAGTTGGTCCACCTGCTGTACCTGCTGTACCCGCTGTATATGGAGATATGTTTAAATGTAAAGTCAGTGATGATGGTGATACTACTGATTATGAAAACCCCGATACTGTGACTGACCCAGTTACGAGTGTTACTACCACAACAAATATAGAAATTAATTGTGCCGCCGGTAACTTACCTTATGCTGGTATTTATAATGGTACTGTTACCGTGGAAATATCGTTTACCGCCACCTTGGTTGATGACACGGACATTTCATTAACTGCCTCAGAAAAAGTATTAGTGAGGAATGCAAGTTATGACTAATATAAGTAAGTTAAAGCTGCACAAATACAATAGAAAAAAATCATCTTTCATTAACATTAACAAAGCCACGGGTGCAATTACTGTGATAATGGCCTTGGTGATGTTGGGGTTAGCTTTAGCTAGCGCCTTATATACAGCAAAAACTAAAATGTTAGATGTTCGTATTGCTAATGCAGAAATAAGAAAGAATGAAGCGATTTTATCGGCAGAATCGGGTTTAAAAAGAGCCATGATTCAGTTCGAAGTCGAAAACGTTGATCTCATTAACCCTATTGATATTGATTCAATTGACGATAGTCCAGGTGACACAAATTTTGTGGTGAGTTATAGCTTGATTGACACCTTTGAAACTGACGGGGATTGCCCGAAAATTGTACGTTTTATCGGACTTAACTCTGTTGGTCAAAGCAAAGATAGTACGGGCACACGAACACACGCTCAAAAGATTGCCTTACTCCCTTTTACTTGTGGAACACCTGATTCAGCTATTACGGTTTCGGGCACTATTGGTATTGGTGGTGCCTTTACGGTTGGGGCAAACCCTAATGGTGGTGGTGTAGGTGTACCGTTATCAGTTTGGAGTGATGATAATGTTACTCTAGGGGGAACTGGTGCTACCTGTGGCTTAGAAGAGTTTGATGGCGGCTATTGTCCAGGTTCTCCTTATTCAGATAGCACCCTTGAAGCAGCGGATATTCTTGACAATGATACAACAGGCTTTCCTTCTGATTTATTAGATTATACTTTTGGTGTAGCGACAGCGAACTATCAAGAGTTAAAAAATCGGGCTGAAGTATTAGCGGATTGCTCAACATTACCTAACCCTTCTCTTACTGATATTACCACGGGGTTTTATTGGATTGAAGGTGCTTGCACTCTTAATGCAGGTCATATAGTAGGTTCAGTAGATGAGCCAGTAATTATTGTGGTGGAAAACAGTTTAACCAGGCTTAATGGTGGCGCTATTATTTATGGTTTATTCTTTGCTTTTGAAACTACTCCAGGTAGTGGTGGAGATGTACAAATGCAGGGTAATTCTACGGTAAGAGGTGCTTTTATTTCCGATCATGATATAGGGGGAAGTGGAGGTACTTTTAATACAAGGTATGATGCAGAAGTTTTGGGAAACATTAGCCAAGGTGGCGGCCCCAAACTGTCTACCGTTGAAATTATACCAGGTAGCTGGAAAGATTTTTAGGAGAAGCATATGAGTTATGTTGTAGGAAATAAAGTCACAGGAATCAAAAAATTAACGAAAAGCAATCAAGGCTTTACCTTAATTGAAGTATTGATCGGCATTTTTATTGCTGCCGTAGGAATTGTGGGTGTTTTAGAAATTCAAAAGCATGTGATTAGATCGGGTAATGAAGTTAATGCCCGTACAATTGCTATTCAACTAGTACGTGACAAACTAGATTTCATTAATAATATTGATGCTTTTGATGATGTTGGTAGAGATCTGCCTGACGTTGAGAATAATATGGTTAAGAACAACTATAGCTTCACGCGTAGCTGGACAATGACAGCACATCACTTTGATGAAGATGCTGCTACATGGGGAGTTGTTGGTACAGGTGAAAGTACGGATGCTAAACATGTTACTGTGTCAGTGAGTTGGACTGATATTAATAATAATGTGCAAACAGTCAATGGTGATCAAATAATATCAAGTGCATCAATACATGATACGTCAGGGCTAAGTACCACATCAGGTGACCGAATCACACCTGAAATTCCTTTTAATGAAATATCAAGTATTGAAAACCCTCCAATTAGCTTAGTTGATGATGTTATTGCAAACGCTACTTACAACACCCAAGAAACCTCAAGACCTATACCAACCGTTGTTGCAAGAAATGGTCAGAACTTAATTCAGTTTGAAACGATTACTTATGATAATTCATCAGATCAACAAACCTTAGAAGATTTTTCAACGGTAAACTGTTCTTGTAGCTTTAGCGCTAACGGTGAGGCTAAAGCGCCAACTATTTTAACTATATCAAATGATGGAGAGTCATTGATTAATGATGAAAATTCAGGTGAGTTAATTAGTAAAGTAAAAGGTGTTACCTCTAGCACAGGACAGCCTGAATTATGTACTGCTTGTTGCGAAGATCACCATGACTCATCTTCGTCAGCCGCTAAATATGTATCAGGGAGTTCTGCTGACCACCCTCATTATGATACCGATTTAAATGAAGCTTTTCCTCCTTCTGATGATTATGTTGAAGCATGTCGTTTTCGCCGAGTAGATGGTTTTTATGAAATGGTGCCTGATTGGCAATTAGCCGATATTATTATTATGCCTAAGAGCTACTTTGTCGATACCGATAATGTGACTGCCTACGTCAGTTATGTTAAAGCCGTGGTACAAGCAAAACTAATGGGTACAACCATGCCGACTAAACTTGACATAGATACGCGTAGCATGACTGATTTACTTGCCGGCGGATATCAACTTATTGCCCGTGGCATTTATGTTGATCTTGCATCATTAAGCAGTACTGATTTAACAACTATTCAGTCTTATGGTCTCGTTGGTGGCTCAGATTACAAGCCTAATTGGTTAGCGTATGTGCCTTTTTATGAAATCAACTTATCTTTATTCGCTGATTGGTCTACTGATCCTAATTCCTCCGCAGTTGCAACAATAACAAATGAAGCGATAGATACCATAGTTGATCCTGCCACTAATTATTACGGCAATTTTTCTAGAGGCTGGTTAACGGCTTTGGAAACAGGTGCGGTTAATATTGTAGGAGAAGCCCGCACTGATAATACAGGTTTAACCGGTAGTGGTGCTATTGTCAGTCCCTCTTCAATTTTGTCAGATACGATTAATGTTGATGTTAATATTGAAGGTATTAGTGTTGACTGCCAGACTGTGGGATGTAGTAATAGTATATCGATAAATATTAATTGTATAAATGACAACGGTACACGCTGTACAGGACAAGATGGCAGTAATATAAATTTAATCTCTAGTGCAGGGTTAGCATGTACGAATTTGGATGGTGAAACAACTACCCCCTCTTATAATGGTGAAGATGTTATTTGTAACGGCGTAAGTGATGCTTGGACTAGCGGTTCGATTACTTTATCTGAAGCTGGGTATAAGTTTTATTTTCCTCCAGCTTCAGACAGTCCTACCGCTGAAGAAATAGCTGCAGCTGTGGCTAGCGCCCAAATTGATTTAGTTGTTCCTATTACAATAGATACAGTCGGTGTTGGGTTTAGCCGAGATGTTATTATGCTTGAGCAGTGATATTAATTAAAATTTATAAGAATAAAAGGGTTGAATACAAATTCAACCCTTTAATCAGCTAACCGTAAACAGTAGGAATCGGCTGGCGTTTATGCTGCGTTTTTTGATAAATATTAATAATATGATCACGTACTTGCGTTGTTACTTCTTTACCTTCCAGAAAATCATCAAGTTGGTCATAACTAATACCTAAGGCATCTTCATCGGTTTTACCAGGTTCTAGATCTTCTAAATCAGCTGTTGGTGCTTTATCAACTAAAATAGAAGGGGCGCCTAAATGTTTAGCTAACATTCTAACTTGTCGTTTAGATAGGCCAAACAATGGCGCTAAATCACAGGCACCGTCACCCCATTTAGTAAAAAATCCGGTAATATTTTCTGCGCTATGATCAGTACCTAATACTAAACCGCCCATAATTCCCGCAATGTGGTATTGAGATACCATACGTGCGCGTGCTTTTACATTGCCTTTTGAGAAGTCTACTTGGCTTTTTGATGCGGAGAGTAAATTTGCACCCGAAAGCGCGTCAACTACTTGCTGATGAATACCATTTACCCCATCGAGTACATTAGTTGTTAAACAATGGTCAGGTTGAATAAAGTTTAGTGCTTGCTGGGCATCATCTTCATCGGCTTGAACACCGTAAGGTAACCGAACAGCAATAAATTGGAACGTATTCTCACTGTCAGTACAAAGCGTTGTATTTAGTTCGGTATTTAATTCTGTGACGGCAAGCTGTGCCAAACGACCACAAGTTGAAGAATCAACCCCGCCACTAATACCAAGTACTAATGTTTTTAAACCTGAATTTGCTAATGTTGATTTAATAAAGTCAATGCGACGGCGAATCTCAAATTGAATATCAATTTCAGGTAACACATTCATCTCATCAATAATTGCTTGCTGATCCATGGGGTTCCTACTTTACTATGGGAATATTGAATGGCAGCCATAGTAACAAAATAATTGTGTTATACCAGTTTCATTAATTAAGTGATCTATTTTATACGTAGGAAAAACGGTCAAATACAAGGCGTTTATTTCAATAACTAGTTGTTTTAGCTATTAAATAAATAACGAAGTAGTTGATCGTTTTAACAAGTAGAAATGATTACATAGTTAGTGAGATTGGTATTAGCTAAATAATAACAACTGCTTATTGAAATATAATGATAAACGCGTTGTAATGTAACTAATAATGGACTTTTAACTGAGAATTACTATGAAAAAAATTGAAGCTATCATTAAGCCTTTCAAATTGGATGATGTAAGAGAGGCATTGGGCGAAATTGGTGTTACAGGTATGACCGTATCAGAGGTTAAAGGCTTTGGTAGACAAAAAGGACATACTGAGCTGTATCGTGGTGCAGAATATATGGTTGATTTTTTACCTAAAGTAAAACTGGAAATAGTTATCGCCAAAGAAGATGTTGAACGTTGTGTAAATGCTATTTTAGAAACAGCACAAACGGGTAAAATTGGTGATGGTAAAGTCTTTATTACCGATGTTGAGCGTATTGTCCGTATTAGAACAGGTGAAGAAAACCAAGAAGCGATATAGAAAAGTTGCGAGTTATCAGTTTCCTTCGACAAGCTCAGGATGAACGGGCTTATTACCGTGCATCCTGAGCGTGAGGCACGAGCAGTCGAAGGGCTCGCAACTTACTTTACTTAATTAATGAATTGTTTGGATAGTTTGCGGCTAATACTTGCAACGTATTCTTCTTTAAATCAACTAAGCCAAGCTTATCATAACACTCAATCATTATTTCTAATGCCGGCTCTACCTCAGGGCTAGGAGTAAAGTATTCAATAATATACCTACCTCTGTTTGCCGCTGATGCATAGGCACCACGTTTTAAATAAAAAGCAGCAACTGATAATTCATACTTGGCTAAACGAGATTTTATTTCAATCATGCGTTTACGAGAGTCAGCGGCATATTTACTTTCTGGATAGTTAGTCACTACGCGTTTTAAGTCATTAAAGGCCTCACGGGCTGCGCTAGGATCTCTATCCGAACGGTCTATACCAACAATATCTTGAAATAAATTATCTTCAGTGGACAAATTGATTAATGCTCGCATGTAGTAAACATAATCAACATTGGGATTATTGGGATTTAATCGTAAAAACCTATCCGTTAAGGCGATGCCTTGTGCTGAATCACCTACTTTATAATATGCATAGATTAAATCTAGTTGCACTTGGTGAGATATGGGGCCAAAAGGAAAGCGTGAATCAATAGCACTTAGCGTTGAAATAGCCTTTTGATATAAACCGTTATCTAGTGCTGTTCTTGCATCTACAAATAATGCTTGTGCAGATTTATCAGGGACTATTTCAATCTCCTTTACTGATGAAGAACAACCAGCTAAAACAAGCGCCAATGTGATAAAAATTATTTTTGTGGTCAATTTTTCCATAGAAATTGTTATTACGCCTTTTATTCTGGTTAAAATAAGTATGAAAGCCCTTAATAAAAAGGGTAAAATGTGATTAATCTACTTAGTGCAGACTTTAGTACAAGCATTCTAACCTAGCATTTTCGCTAGTACAATGACGAGTTGCACAACGTTAAAAATTTAAAGAGAGTTTAATGGCTGAAATAATTCAACATAAAGATATTGTCCCTGATTCGTGTTTAGGTAAACGCTTAGACCAAACTTTGGCGATAATGTTCCCTGACTATTCACGTTCAAGGTTAAAAGATTGGATCTTAGCTGGCAGTGTTACGGTTAATGGCGAAGTATTACCACGTCCAAGGGAAAAAATGTACGGTGGCGAAAGTATAGCTATTAATGCCGAAATTGAAGCAGAGCAACGCTTTGAAGCGCAAAATATAAAATTAAATATTGTCTATGAAGATGATGATATTTTAGTTATTAACAAACCCGCGGGTTTAGTTGTTCATCCTGGAGCGGGTAACCCTGATGGCACAGTATTAAATGCGTTATTGCATCATTACCCTGCAATCGAAGTTGTACCTCGTGCTGGTATTGTGCATCGCTTAGATAAAGACACTACTGGGTTAATGGTAGTAGCTAAAACTATTGCAGCACAAACCAACTTAGTAGAAGCGTTGCAATTAAGAGAAATAACTCGAGAGTATGAAGCCGTAGCCAATGGTTTGATGACCGCAGGAGGTCTTGTGGATGAACCCATAGGACGCCATCCAACTAAACGTACACTTATGGGCGTTGTTTTATCAGGTAGACCTTCGGTAACACATTATCGAGTATTGGAAAAATATCGTCTGCATACGCGTTTACGTTTACGTCTTGAAACTGGACGTACTCATCAAATTCGCGTGCATATGTCACACATTACTCACCCACTTGTTGGTGATCAAGGATATGGAGGCAGACCGCGTCCACCTAAAAACTCTACGCCAGAATTGTTAGCTAAATTACGTAGTTTTAAACGTCAAGCATTACATGCTGCTATGTTGTCCTTGTATCATCCTGTCACAGGAGAATTAATGACTTGGCATGCTGATTTACCAGATGATTTTGTTGAATTAGTTGAGCTTCTGCAAGCTGATAACAAACTTAATGCTCAAGATGAGTATTAAGTATTAAAGAAAAACCGCTAGCAACTTTGGATACTCGAGCAAACTCAGCGATTGAATTTGTTCAATGGCCTGTACATTCTCAATTAGAAAGTACAGGCATTGATGACAAAGTGCTAGCGATACAAACGACCTGTGCATCGCCTATTAATATTTCGGGTGATAATGATTTTCCTTATAAAAAGTATCCCTATAAAAATTTCAACTTAGGTTTACATGTAGGCGATTGTGCCAATAACGTTGAGCATAACCGGCAATGTTTACAAAAATTATTCCCATCAAAAACTCGTATTCAATGGCTTGAACAAGTACATGGCAATACGGTGGCCAAAATATCAAAAGTAACTAAAGAAAATATTATTGCTGATGCCATGGTTACTCGTGAAAAAAACATTGCTTTGGCTATCATGACAGCTGATTGCTTGCCAATTTTATTGATATCAAGTCAAGGCGATGAAATAGCGGCAATACACGGCGGTTGGCGCCCTTTAGCGGCCAATATTATTACTAATACGTTAAATAAAATGCACACAGCAGCCGATGATATTTATGCTTGGTTAGGCCCTTGTATTGGTAAAGAAGCGTTTGAGGTTGGAAGCGAAGTACAAAGGGCCTTTGTTGAACAAGGAAACGCATTCTCTCAGGCTTTTATCAAGCAAGAAAATGGTAAATATTTAGCAAACTTGCATGAAATAGCGACTCTGCAGTTGAATAAAGTAGGTATTAAGCAAATAAGCTCTTTGTCAGAGTGTACTTATTCACAACCGGAAAAATATTATTCCTATCGAAAAAATTCAATTACCGGCCGCATGGCAACAGTTATCAGCTTATTATAATTCATCAATGTAAATTAAGTTTTCTTGTTATACATCAAAGTTGTATTTCATCAACCATTGAAAAAGTAGACTGATGTCCTAATGTTATAGATAACTATTTCAAAGTATGTTCAATACAAATAAGCCCAGTAACATGGCAGGAGAACATTTATGCGTTTAGACCGATTTACTCAATCATTCCAAGAATCCATTGCCGATGCTCAGTCAATAGCACTAGGACGAGATCATCAATTTATCGAACCAATTCATTTGATGATGGCACTGTTAAATCAAAATGGTAACTCCATTATTCCCTTATTAAAAAGTGCCGGTGTTGATGTACGTTCCTTACGTATAGAGATTGAACAGGCATTGAAATCTTTAGCACAAGTCGAAGATTCTGCAGGCGATGTTCAACTATCTTCAGCGTCGGGTAAATTGTTTAATTTATGTGATAAACATGCCCAAAAAATGTCTGATACCTATATATCCTCAGAAATGTTTCTGTTGGCGGCACTTCAAGACAAGGGCGCTTTGGGAAAAACTCTTCAAGCATTAGGTGCAAATGAACAACGGCTTAAAGCGGCCATTGAACATATACGTGGTGGGAAAAAAGTAGATGATCAAAATGCTGAAGATGTTCGCCAAGCATTGCAAAAATTTACTGTTGATTTAACCGAGCGTGCAGAACAAGGAAAATTAGATCCAGTCATTGGGCGAGATGAGGAAATTCGTCGCACGTTACAAGTGTTGCAACGTCGCACTAAAAATAACCCAGTATTAATAGGTCAGCCAGGGGTGGGTAAAACTGCTATTGTTGAGGGTTTAGCGCAGCGTATTGTTGATCATGAAGTACCTGAAGGTTTAAAAAACAAACGTGTATTGTCTTTAGATATGGGGGCTTTGATTGCCGGAGCAAAATACCGCGGAGAATTTGAAGAGCGTTTAAAGGCAGTATTAAATGAGTTGTCTCAAGAAGAGGGTCAAGTCATTTTATTTATTGATGAATTACATACCATGGTAGGGGCTGGGAAATCTGACGGCGCGATGGATGCAGGCAACATGCTAAAACCAGCGCTAGCCCGCGGTGATTTACATTGTGTTGGTGCAACTACTTTAGATGAATATCGAAAATACATTGAAAAAGATGCTGCTTTAGAGCGCCGCTTTCAAAAAGTTTTAGTGGAAGAGCCAAGTGTAGACGACACTATTGCTATATTACGTGGTTTAAAAGAGCGATACGAATTACATCATAATGTTAATATTACTGATCCTGCGATTGTTGCAGCGGCAACGTTATCACATCGATATATTAGTGATAGACAATTACCAGATAAAGCCATTGATCTAATTGATGAAGCTGCTTCTAGTATTCGTTTGCAAATGGACTCAAAACCAGAAGATTTAGATCGACTTGAACGCAGGTTAATCCAACTTAAATTAGAGCAAAAAGCGTTAGAAAAAGATGCTGATGACGCTTCAAAAAAACGTTTGGCACTCATTTCAGATAAAATAAATGACAAACAACAACAATATGATGAATTGGATGAAGTGTGGACAACAGAAAAAGCCGCATTATATGGTACACAAACAATTAAGGAAGAATTAGAACAAGCACGTATTGAATTAGAATCCGCTAGAAGAAGCGGTGATCTAAATCGTATGTCTGAATTACAGTATGGCAAATTACCTGAGCTTGAAAAACAACTGGATTTAGCCAGTCAGGCAGAAATGCAAGAGATGAGTTTACTGGCAAACAAAGTAACAGAGGTTGAAATAGCTGACGTTCTTAGCAAAGCTACCGGAATACCTGTGGCGAAGATGTTAGAGCAGGAACGTGACAAATTACTTAATATGGAAGAAGCACTACATCAAAAAGTTATTGGTCAAGGAGAAGCGGTTACCTCGGTATCTAATGCAATTAGGCGCTCAAGAGCAGGACTTGCGGATCCAAACCAACCCATAGGATCATTTTTATTTTTAGGACCTACAGGGGTAGGTAAGACTGAGTTAACTAAAGCGTTGGCCTATTTTCTATTTGACAGTGAAGATTCTCTTATTCGTATAGATATGTCTGAATTTATGGAAAAACATTCAGTTTCTCGTTTAGTTGGCGCACCTCCTGGCTATGTAGGCTACGAAGAAGGGGGCTATTTAACCGAAGCTGTGCGTCGCAAACCTTATTCAGTAATCTTATTAGATGAAGTCGAAAAAGCACACCCCGATGTTTTTAATATATTATTACAAGTACTTGATGATGGCCGCTTAACAGACGGCCAAGGTCGAACGGTTGACTTTAAAAATACTGTCATTATTATGACCGCAAATATTGGCTCGGATATAATTCAACAATTTAGTGATGATAGTCAATATCAACAAATGAAAACTCAAGTAATGAATGAGGTAAGTCATCACTTTAAACCTGAGTTTATCAATCGTATTGATGAATCTGTGGTATTTCACCCTTTATTAGCCGATCAAATCCAGCAAATTGCCGGTATTCAAATACAAGAATTATCAAAACGCTTAGCTGAACAAAATCTAAAATTGGCGATTAGTTCAGAAGCATTAGCATTAATTGCACAAGCAGGGTTTGATCCTATTTTTGGGGCAAGACCTTTAAAACGAGCTATTCAACAAGGGCTAGAAAATCCACTAGCACAAAAATTGCTCGCAAATGAATTTTCTTCAGGGAGCACTATTAGTATTGTCGCTGAACACGGCAAGCTAGTATTTAACTAAATGTTATTTAATTGGTACGAAGTTAACCGCTAATTTACTTTTGTGTATAAGTGGTGAGTTAACTTTGTTTATTACTATTATTACAGTATAAATCTATGTGCTTGTTACTTAGTGTCACTTGGGCTTTCTTCTCTTTATCTGTTAGTACCCGGTTTTTTCCATCAGGATCTAGAATTGTAATTTTATTGAAGGAATTTAACATTTTTATGTTGAGTTGAGCCGCTTTACAGTTTTTTTCTGCTATGACTTTATTTTTTGCTAATATTTCAGCTTGGTTGATTTCATGCTGAGATAATTGCTCGTCTACGGAAGGCAATTGTTTTTTTTGAGGTTGTTGTCTTTCTTTATATGATGCAAACGTGGTCAGCTGTGAAAAACTATTATCTTGAGGTTGCTGTTGACTAAAGTGAACAACATTGTTTTCATCAACCCAACGATATATAGCAATATCTTTTGCTATAGCGCTTGTACTAAACATAACAGCGGAGCATATTGCTACGAAAGCTGAACTGCGAATACACATATTAATCCCTTTGCGGTTAAATAAATAACTTGCTAATTATAATAGATAAGTATAAATATTTTGATAGAAAATTCAACTTAGATTAAATCACCGATATATTCAATCAATTTTAGTTATTACCTACCTAAATATTAAATAGGGAAATCGAATAAACGAATTACTCTCATTTCTAAAATGTGTTATCTGACTATTATAGTACAGCCTATCAAATTTTGAACACTTTTGAACACTTTAGTTAGTGGTTTCAAAAACCATATCGACATAGTAAAAACATTAATAATAACTAGAAACGAAGCATTATTGTCTTTAATGAGGGATTTTTAATCGTTCAGAAATAAATTTGAAAATAAGGCTTGATCCCTGTGGTTAGATCTATACAATGCGCTCCAGTTCCAAGGGGTTCAGCCAAAAAGCTTAATCAACTGGATGTTTTGAATAGTTATCTCATCGCTTTTGAAGTGAATAAGCTAACTTAACGTTTTAAAGTGAAGGTTTTAAAAGTTTGCAAAAACTTTTAAAAAAGAATCGAAAAAACGTTGACATCAAAACTTGGAAGCGTACAATGCGCATCCTGCTTCGGGCAAACGGCAACGTTAACCAAGAAGCGCAAAGCGAGTAACGAATGAGATTACTGCTTATTTCTTTAACAATTAGTTATCATGCAATTTGTGTGAATACTCACATTAACTTGTTTTTACATAGTTCTTCACTTTTCGAAGTGAGAACAAAATAAAACGCTTAATGAATGATGTTCATGCAAATAAATACAGTTACTTATCTTTAGTTAG
>NZ_QOLD01000006.1 GCF_003333305.1 Candidatus Colwellia aromaticivorans
CATCAGGAACTGTGTAACCTTGATCGATAATTAAAGCTACAGCTTCTTCTTTAAATGCTTTCGTGTAAGTTTTGTATTGTCGTTTTTGATTCATAAACACCTCGATTAACTAGGATATTATCCTTTATCAAAGTGTCAAATGCCATTAAACCAGATCAAATCGTAAAAAACAAAACAAAGAAAAATCAGATAAGAAACCAGGTGGACAAGAAGGTCTATACCCTTATCCAAACAGACACGCCCGATGCCGTTAACGTTATTTTTGTTGACCGAAAGGGTCTACCTCAAGGTAAATATCGTGATGTAGGGGTCATTAAGCGACAGGTTGTTAATATAGACATCAGTAAAGTGGTGACAGAGTACCAACAATCAAGGTGAAAATGATATTCGTATGACGAAAATACATCAACAGATATCAGGGTGTTTTAGAAAGATGAACGGCGCTCAAATGTTTTGTTTACTAAGAAGTTATATTTCAAGCTGTAGGAAACAACAAGTAACCGCCAGTCATGCACTGAAATTATTGTTTGAAAAGCAATTACCTGATATTTTTAAAACTACTGTTCAAAAACCCTTTTCATATCTTCATGAGCTTTTTCATACCATCCTTCTTTTACACACACCACAGGTAAGGCTTCGATTTCAATAACACCACTTTTTGCTGTACGTTTTGATTCATTATAAATAGATAAAATATTTTTAATGACCACAGGTTGCGCTTTGAGGTTTAATTTTTCGACTAACACTTTAGTGCCTGGTTCAAAATTCTCAATTTTACCTGATTGTGAACGAGTGCCTTCAGGAAATATGATCACCTTTTTACCTTTACAAGCACGAACATCTTTTAGCAACTTAATGATTGCCCTTCTGTCTTGTTGATCTACCGTAATATGCCCCACTCTACTAACGATGCGAGAAATAGGCCATTTATCCATTATTCCAGTTCTACCAACAAAGCGCACATCGTTACCGATAACTTCCTCTAATACAAAAATATCAGTCATGGTTTGGTGGTTAACAATTAAAATATCAGTATCATCATCAATAACCCCTGTTAAATTAACAGTAGCCCCGGCATTTCTAACAATAGCAATACTAAAAAAACGACGTAATTTATTAAATAAACTACCATGGCGTGGACACAGAGAAAGCACAATAGATTCAGCAGCAATAGTTAAATATACTTTGTATTTTTTGAGGGTAAAAGACAACATAAATTTTGATCAAGTATCGCAAAAACAATCGTTTAAGCTTCTATACCCCAACCATCATTATAACCAGAAAATTTGGTTGCCAGTTGCTCAAAATCAGCCTCTTGTTTCACGACCGCTTCATGGCTTGGTACCATTTGTACAGTGCAGTCAACATCCCAAACATTGGGCGTTTCATCGGCATGCACACTCACTTTAACATTGGCTATATTTTGCGTAACAAAATCTGCCATTGCTTGCGCTTGAGTTTGCTGCTCAAACAAATGAAAAAAAACCACATCATGAGAGATGCTAAGATCAATACCTGCTTGCTGCATTTCTGTTAACACTTGGCCAGTTTCATCAGAAGGAAAGTTCATATACGCTTTTTCTCGGCTTGATTTAAATTGCTTGCTTAATATGTGCATTATAAACAGTGGAGAACACCTTGAAAAGTTTTTTGATTAATTTAGTCCAATCAAATAAACATAGGTGATCTATTAAAATGGCCTTATACCAATGGTAGAGCTGCTACAACAATGCACACATAACAACTAATTCATTAGTATTGTACTTTTAGGGTAAAGCGCCAACATTAAACTTACTGCTTGTTGGATTTTTTCATTTAGCTTTGCGCTATTGTCTTTAACGTCAATATCTAACGGATATGCACTACGCCAAACTGAACGCTTATTTTTCGGATCAACTAAGTCTAAAATCAAGCTTCCTTTGGCAATATTTGAATATTGGTTAGTAGTTTGCCAAGCATTAGCACGCAGACATTGAACACAAAACCGTACAACGTCATTGTATTTAGCGTATTCAGTGGAATTTCCATTAAGTAAATAATAAGTCACAATTACATCAGCTTGTTCTAGCTCAGCATAGTTAAATTTATTAATACTCATATTACGTTCTATCGCAAGTTCAATTGCATTTCTACGTGTATCAATGAGACTTTGACTGTCTGTAAAAGGAGAATTACGATTATATAAACTGTAACTTTTCACCTGTGAAAAATCAAAACGGTCATGATAAACAACCCCAACTTTATGATTACTTGAACAGGCATTCAGCAGGACACATAACAGGGTTATAGAATGGATTTTAAGCATGGAATATTAAGGTTATAAAATAAAAGAACTCACCCTAGACTAGCAAGTTCTTTATTAACAATATACTCAAGTTACTTCAAAATGCAGGATTTGGCTGGAATTAGAAACGTCTTGGGGATAAAGCAAAGTAGATCTACATTAAGGCATCATAGTTAATGTCAGCAAAGCTTAATACTTTGCCACCAAACTCTTTAGCAAATGCTTGCGCATCATGTTGCTGGCTAAAGCTGGCTAAGGTTTCGCCCATAGCACCCGTTTTTTCTGAGCCGGCAACATACCACGCTGTTTTAGCATCAATAAAATACTTGTCATCAATACTGTCACTGCCCCAAGGCATTTTACTCATATCGTGTACGAGCATTTGCGCAACATTGCGTTTATTTTCTGGATCTAAATAGTAGCTAAACATATCACGCGTTGAGCAAAATTTAAAAACCTTGTCTGCTGTTTCTTTACGAAACACTTCGCCTTTAGGACCATCAAAACGGGTAATTAACATGCCACATAAATGACATTCATCCGCAGACTCCATTGCGACTGCTTTATGTAGCATTTGCTCTTGTTCCGCGTTATCAGAGCACGACATTAACGAAGTAACGGCGATTGTAAGTACAGTAATGATGGCTAGTAGTTTATAGGGTTTCATTGTAAATTTTCTCGTAAATAATACCAAGTGAAGTAATCGATATAGGTTAAAGGGTCTTTTTCTTGAATATAAAAATGGCTAAAGTTAACGGTAAAATTACCCAAGCAACCAGGGCAGATATTAACTGAACTTGCGATAAACTGGCATTGATGGCAACCGCTAATGCGCCATTTACATCACTGCTATCTAGCCCTGAAAGGTTAACTAATCTAAAAATATCGGTCGGATTTAGCATCATCAACTGCGTTAAGCCCTGTTGAGTAACACCATCTTCAACACCAACTAATAAAGCGAGCAATGCTAAATCAAATGCAAGCGCAAACAAAAACCAAGTGATCAACGCAAAACCGGCTGCTTTAGATTTTTCACTCACCGAGAGGCTAATCAAATAGGAAATAGCTGTAAAGCTTAACCCCAATAATATCGCGCTGATAATAAACAAGCCAAAGGCACTAAAAATTTCAGTATCCCCTAACTGGAAATATAACAACACCGCAGAGGCGCCAAAACCAAGTAAGGTTGCAAGGGCAATAATACCACCTTGCCCAATAAATTTACCTAATAACAATTGGCTTTTACTTAAGGGGTAAGTGAGCAGTAACAACAAAGTTCCACTTTCTTGTTCACCAACAAAACTGTCGTAACTGAGTAACAAAGCAATTAGCGGAATGAGGAATACCGCTAAACTAGCTAAACTGGCCACGGTGGTTGAAAGTGAAGTAACACCAACCGCACCGGATGCCGCTGCGCCAAAATAAGTTAAACCAACAGATAACAAGGCAAAAATGAGGGTAATTGATACTAACCAGCGATTTCTTAAGCCATCATGAAATTCTTTATTGGCAACCGTTAAAATTTGTTTCATTAGTTCTGCTCTCCTTGAGTTTTTTGCTGTAAATCAAGCTCATGCTGCTCAAGAAAATGTTGATATACTTGTTCTAAATTTGCCGACTCAACATGAATATCGTCAAGCCCGTCTAGGTTAAGAAGTTGTTTTAATACCGCCAATTTATCTTGCTCTGGCACCATTAAGGTCTGTTGACAATTTTTAGTTAAAAAAGCGTTTAATTTACTATCTTGTGCCACTGCGCCATTTAAGCCAGAAGGTTTAATAATAACTGGCAACGCGGCTTGTTGACGCAATTCACTTAACGTTCCCATCGCTAATAACTTTCCAGAAGATAAAATCATCGCACGGTCAATATGTTGCTCTACTCCCGGTAAAACATGGGAGCACAAAATAACACTTGAGCCATTGGATTTAAGTTCATCAACCGTTTTATAAAAGTCTCTTGTTGCAATAGGATCAAGACCAACGGTTGGTTCATCAAGTAATAATAATTTCGGCTCGCCAATAAAGGCTTGCGCTAAACCAAGGCGTTGACGCATACCTTTTGAATACGTTTTCACTTGCCGCTTCATCGCATAGGTTATACCTACTTGCTCTAATAAATCTATTGCCTGCTTTTTACTAAAACCTTTTAGTTTGGCAAAATAAGTCAGTACTTCTAAGCCAGTTAACTGTTCATAAAAACTCACATTTTCAGGTAAATACCCTACTTTGCTACGAGCATGCCACGCTTCTTTTGAGTCAGGAGCCATCCCCATGACTTCAACTTTGCCTTTATCTGGTGAAATAACACCTAGGATTAGCTTCATCATGGTGGTTTTCCCTGCACCATTATGACCAAACAAACCGAGCACTTCGCCTTCATTTAACGACATAGTCATAGCGCTTAATACGTCTAATTGACCATAAGTTTTACCTGCCTCAACTAATGAGACTAATGGGGTATTCATAATTTATCTTCCTGCAAGGACTCTATCTTTGGGTTGCTAGCTAACGATACTTGTTTTTTACTAGCGTTATCTTGAGAAAAGTGGGGGGTCATTAACGGATAGCTATCTTTAACACCTGGCGGCTTTAATACCGGAAACTGTTTTTGCACCCAACGTAAAATTAAAATAGCCGGGCTATCCATGATCATTTTCATTTCAGGGTACTGCCACACTAATTTATCAATACCATCATTGGGTTCAAAAATAGCATCGCCAATACCGTCATTATTCATATCCCAACCTAAATAATTACTCCAGTAATTACCGCGGCCATCCTTACTCCATTCTTGCTTTTTATTTGAAACATATTTCACTTGCGTAGGGTTATTAATAAAACTATTGCCGTGAATTTTAATATTTTCAGAACCAGCAGTTAAATGAATACCTATTTCAGCGGTATCAACAATGTTATTTTCTAACGTGTTATAACCAGAGTTATAAACAAATAAACCTTTGCCATCGCGACCTAGCACCTTATTTTCCGGTTTAGTCCATACGTTCTTAACATGATTATTGGTAAAGGTTGATTGGGTAATAAAATTCAATAAAAAACCATAATCTTCACTGTCGGTAGTTTTATTACCGGTGATAGTTAAACGACGAGAACTCATTAATGCATAACCCGCCCGTGTGCTGTAGGCGGTATTGTTTTTCACGGTATTATCATAAGAATACATATAGTGAATACCATAGCGCAAATGATGCATGGTATTTTCTTCTATCAGATTATTTTGACTAGAAATCACATAAATACCATCACGCGTTTTATGAGTTTCATTATTAAAAACATGGCTATGAGTTACATTCGCGACTTGAATACCATTACCTCTATCAGCAGAGCGTAATGTTAAGTTTCCTTCAACTTTATTATTGAAAATTTTTGCCTTGGTGACATGGTTTAACCAAATACCAAAACCATCTCCTGATAAGGTATTATTTGAAATAACTAAACCAACTGCTCTTTTCTTATCTGAATTTGAGCCAACTTTCTCATTAGAATAAATACCTGAACTTTGCTCAGTAAGATCATGCCCCCAATTGATAATATTTAGGTTATCTATAGTAATATGAGAGTTTTTTAGCACAAGTGCATGTCCGTTGCCCTGCGCATCAATTATGCTACCTTTTTCGCCACCCTCACTACTACCACGTAAAGTAATTTGTTTGGTAATAACGAAGTTGCCAAAGTATTCACCTGCACTCAACGTAAGGGTATCGCCATCTTGGCTCGCGTCAATAATTTTTTGTAGATCATCAGTAGCAACTACAGCAAACTCTTTTGCAAATATATGTTGGCTACAGCTACACATAAAAATGAGTAGTATTAGCAGCAAAGGTTGTTTTTTATTCATGAATAACAAGGAAAATTCATCACTGAGTTTTAATATGATAATAGGATAACATTGTAAACTATTTGTCTGTTGATCTTAAATAAAAAAGTCAACGAAAATCATTTACAAAAAAGCTCAATATCTTGCGATATTGAGCTTTTAAAATTCATACTAACCGTTTTTAACTAAAACCTATTCTAAATGAACAGGATTTAGACAAAGCCGTCAAAATATGAGCCCCTGAGCTTATTAAAGCCTTTAGCTATAAATAAATAGCTAAGTGATTGGGCAAATATTGATGACAATGCAGCATAAATTATGTTCATGACGAATTTATGCTGTAACAAACATACGACCGCGCATTTCCATATGCAAAGCATGACAGAACCAGTTACAGTAATACCACTGTACGCCTGGCTTGTTGGCCGTAAAGGTAATAGAAGCAGTCTGTTGAGGACCAATTTCCATTTGAACACCATGGTTAGTCATACAGAAACCATGAGTTACATCTTCTACTTGGTCAAGGTTAGTTATGATAACCGTTACTTCGTTACCTAACTTAACGTCAAACGATTCCATACCATAAGTAGGTGCAACAGATGTCATATAAACACGAACTTTATTGCCGTCACGAATGACCTTGTTATCACTCATGGTATCAACACCATCGCGCTTAGCTATTGCTAACGTTTCAGCAAACGTAGCATCATCACGAGTATAAACTTTCTTAGGCTTAAGTTTACTACGGTGTACCATAATACAGTCATGCGGTTCAGCAAATGTTGGGCCATCATGAACAAGCTTCATTTCATCACCAGAAATATCAATTAATTGATCATTTTCTGGTTTAAGTGGTCCAGTAGGTAAGAATCTATCTTTAGAGAACTTACATAGAACAACTAACCATTTACCATCAGCATCACGTGATTCACCTTGTGTGGTATGGTTATGGCCTGGTTGATAATGCACATCTAGTTTTTGACGTATATAATTAACTTTTTCACCATTGTAAGCTTTAATGGCATCTTCAACATTCCATTTAGCAACTTGGCTATCTAGGAATAATGTAGTGTAAGCATTACCGCGGCCATCAAAAGCCGTATGAAGAGGACCTAAACCTAGCTCTGGCTCTGCTACCACAGTGTCACGAGGTTTAATTTTGTTAGCAAATAAATCATCTAATTTAGCAATAGAAATAACGGTTACTGTTGGTGATAATTTACCATTTGCCATGAAGTATTTACCTTCTGGCGACGTATTCAAACCATGAGGTGATTTAGGTACAGGAATATAACGGGTTAATTCAGAGCCTTTACGACCGTCTAAAACAGGTACATCACTACCATTATACGTTTTAAATTTACCTGCTTTTACTGCTGCTTCACAAGCGGCTAAACTAAAGATAACAACGTGATCGCGTTCTGCGGAGATCATATCGCCTAAGTTCATACCCATTTCTGAGTTGTAACAAGTAGAAGCGAAGTATTTGCCATCAAAATCTGCATCAGTATTATCTAAGTTACCGTCAACCATTACCTGAAAAGCCATTTCCATGGTCTCGGCATCAATAACATTGTATAACGAACGGTAAGTATTGACATCTCTCATGCCGTCTTTACCATCGTTATTCATCGGAATTTCAAATTCACCATTACAAACAACATATTTAGTGTATGGCGCTTTCTGTACCCGTAAACCATGCACTGCTTGTACGTTTGGTACCGTAAGCATTTTGTCACACTTCATGATGTCACAGCGAATACGAGCAACACGAGAGTTAGCTTTATCATTAATGAAAACGTATTTACCGTTGTAACTACCGTCGGTCATGCTCATATGAGGATGATGCGAGTCACCCATCATGATATCAGCACTATCGCCTTTAATTCGCTTAGACTCTTCAGTTAAGCCCCAGCCCGTTGCTGAATCGGTATTAAATACCGGAATACGCATTAACTCACGCATTGATGGAATACCCATAATACGAACTTCACCAGAATGACCACCTGACCAGAAGCCATAGTATTCATCTAATTCACCCGGATGAACCACTGGACTCATTGCCATTTCTTTTCTCTGTGCTTGCGCTGTAGAAGCAAACATAGCAGCAGTCATCGGGGCAGCTACTACTCCAGCACCAATGAGTGCCGTTTTCCCGAAAAACTTTCTGCGGTCTACATTATCTAATGCGACTTCATTATTTTCTTGATCTTCATTACTCATTGCTTTTCTCCACTTTGCTTTTTTAAATTAGTTTATTTTCTTAAAATACATATTTTTCTATATACAAGTTACGCGACTTCTTTTACCTTTATTTCTGTTTCTTTGTACTTGGCTTTCTTACGTGCCAACTTTTTAAGTGGCGGGCACTTCTCTTCATTAAAATAAGTTACCTGACAATCAAGACAGTAATGGCATTCACGCATGTTAATAACACCATCTGGATCTATTGCCTGAATTTCACATTCTTTCGCACACGTTTTACAAGGCTGACCACATTCTGGACGACGACGTAACCAGCTAAATAATCGAACACTATTACTGGTTGATAACGCTGCGCCTAATGGACATAAGTAGCGACAGAAAAACTTACGATTAAAAATATTGATAATCAGTAATACTGATGCATATAAAACAAATGGCCATTCACGGTCAAACTTCAACAGGAACGTTGTTTTAAATGGTTCAACTTCAGCAAACTGCTCTGCAAGGGCTAGAGATTCCATTGATAAACCAAATAAGGCTAATAAAATTAGATATTTAATTGCCCACAAACGTTCATGTACAGCCCAAGGTAATTCAAATTGTGGAATTTTGATATAACGAGCGAAAATATTCATCAGCTCTTGCAGCGCACCAAATGGGCACAACCAACCACAATAAACGGCACGGCCCCATAAGATCATTGTTACTGCTGCAGCTCCCCATAAAATAAAGATAACAGGGTCCAGTAAAAACAAATCCCAAGAAAAATCAGACATAAAGGCTTGCAAGAAGGTAAATACATTGACCACTGACAACTGACCACCCCATGACCAACCGATAAAGACTACGGTGACAATTAAGAACAAATGACGGAAATTGTGCATAAAGGTTGGGTGACGAACTAAAACATCTTGAAAGAATAAACTCATCACAACCAGAACAAGCAAAATAATCAGAATAATTACTTCTACCTCTTTCTCTTTCCACACTTGCTGCGCTAAAGATAATTCAGGCTCAGGCATAATGAGTGGTGGACGGTCTACGTAGTTATCTAAGGTGTGATAATCAGCTTTAAAACTGGTGAATATACTCTCTAAAGGACCTGTTTGACGGCGAACTAATAATTCTAACTGCCAGTCTGAAGCGGGATTAAATTCATGATGTTCACGGACAATAAAGATAGACCGTTCTTTAAACGTTGGCGCGCCATCAATATAAATATCAGGCACACGACTATGATCTAAATCTCTAAAAGCAAAAGCATTCTCGTTTTGCAATATTTGAATGCGATCAAAAATGGCGCCACGCACATAACCAGAGCCTTTAAATGAATAACCTTTGCCCATTAAAATCATCGCGTGCTCGCCCGGCTTTAATGTAGATAATAAGTATTCATATTCACTGTCGCCTAATAAGTTACGTCCTACAGAGGGAATATTAACTTGCGCAAAGTAAACTTCAGCAAACATATCCTGCTTTTGTTCTGCTGCAGCTTCATCAACATGCTCGGCATCTGTATCAACAAAAGCGTCATCAACTGTTTTTCTATTGAGATATAATTTTCGAATGGCGCCATTACCCGTAAGCGTTGTCCAATCTGCTTTTTCATACACATCAGGATAAATAGTACCCATAGGCTGAATAGCTTGTTGAGTTGTACTAATAATACCAAGTGAACGCGCGACTAATTTTGCCGCTTTTACAATAGCGACGTTCATTACCATTACGGTAACCGTTGCACCCGAAAGACCATCAATGTGTATAACACCCTCGGTTTTATTTCCACCAACTTTTAATCGATCATCTGCACTTAAGCCGTTATATTGCTCCGTAAAGGCGTGTAATTTACTCTCGGGAATACCTGCTAAAATAATAGGTTCATGATGCTCAAGCACCTTAGCGCCTAAGTAAATACCTTTGGTGTCAATAGCCACTAGCATGTTTACTGGCTCACCTGAATAAGCAGGAATTCTTGCTAAGTCATTTGTTTCAAAGGCATAACCTAAAACGACTTCCTTACCTTCTTTTTCTCCATAAATGGTCCAAATTAACGGCGCACCTTCTTTGGCAACCACTTTTTCGGAAATATGAGTTTGCTCTGTAAAGATCTCTTTTATCAGTGGCATTGGATCTTTAGGCGGACTAACAAATAGCGCTTGAGCGGGAAAGGTAATTGCCAGAGAAAGCATACATATAGGGCCTAATAAGCTAAGCACCTTTTTCAATAGACTTTTAACGGGAAAGAAAAACATCAAGCATCCACTTCTTAATAGAGAACTAGTGGGCAATCAAAATTACACACTGCGACAATATGTCACAGTGTACGCTGATGATATTTAGCCGATATGATATAGATCAAAAAATAATAACGAAAAAAGATTAATAAGAACATAACGATATAACCCTATTTTTTATATGGATTTAATAGACAGGTTTATCTCTAGCAATAATACCCAGTAAAATATTTCGTTACTTTCGCGATATTTATTAGTGTTACAAGGCCTCTTTTAGCTGATGAGATTTTCTTTTACTTTCAGGCAGACAAAAAAATAGGCTACAACAACTGCTGTAACCTATTAGAAAACTATCAATGATTCGTTCAATACCTTAAAGAAATTTGCATTGATTAATTGACTAGTTTTTAGTTAACACTAACTCGAGCAAATTTGCGTTTACCCACTTGGTATACTGCTTTACTCCCACTAATGATTGTTAAGCCTTTGTCGGTAATTTTTTCACCATCAATTTTGGCTGCGCCTTGTTTGATCATTCGGTATGCATCTGAAGTACTACCGACTAAGCCCGCTTCTTTTAATAAGTTAGCAATGGCTATTTCACCACTTTCAGGGTTAAGTTCAAACTCTGGCATTTCATCAGGCATCGCACCTTTTTGAAAGCGATTAATAAATTCTTGATGAGCCGCTGTTGCAGCTGCTTCATCATGAAAACGGGCAATAAGCTCTTTCGCTAAATCTATTTTCACATCACGTGGGTTTTTGCCGTTTTCAATCTCGGTTTTATAGCCTTTAATTTCTGCCAAAGGCTTAAAGCTAAGTAATTCGTAATAACGCCACATTAATACATCAGAAATCGACATGATTTTACCGAACATATCTGAAGGGCTATCCGTAATACCAATATAATTACCTAAAGATTTCGACATTTTCTGCACACCGTCTAAACCTTCAAGTAATGGCATCATTAGTACAGTTTGCGGGCGCTGGCCTTCGCTTTTTTGTAATTCACGACCCATTAATAAATTAAATTTTTGATCGGTGCCACCTAACTCTACATCGGCTTCAAGCGCGACAGAATCCCAACCTTGTACTAACGGATACATAAATTCATGAATTGCGATGGCCTGGCCATTAGCGTAACGTTTTTTAAAATCATCACGTTCCATCATACGAGCAACAGTTTGACGAGAAGCAAGCTGTAACATGCCCGCAGCGCCTAATTTTTCCATCCAAGTGGAGTTAAAGGCAACCGTTGTTTTTGCCGGATCTAGAATTTTAAATACTTGCTCTTTATACGTTTCCGCATTGGCTAAAACATCTTCTTTAGTGAGTGCCTTGCGAGTAACGTTTTTACCCGTTGGATCACCAATCATGCCAGTAAAGTCACCAATTAAGAAGATAACTTCATGACCTTGTAACTGAAACTGACGTAATTTATTAATTAATACTGTATGACCAAGATGTAAGTCTGGCGCAGTAGGATCAAAACCAGCCTTAATTTTTAATGGTTTACCTGTTTTTAACTTTGCTAAAAGCTCATCTTCTACTAATATTTCTTCCGCACCGCGTTTCAACTCTGCAAACGCTTGACTAACATCGGTCATTTCTAGCTCCACTTGTGATATTCATGTTACTTCAAAATCCTCAATAGCCCTGAAATAGGCATTTTGAAGTATCATGAGTATAGGTCTATATTCATTTCAATAGCCGAATTCTACTCACTTTATCCGCTACATAAAAGAATAAAAGCAATTGTGGCCTTATTTTTATAAATCTTTTATAAAAACTTTGATATAGTGCAGAGCAATTAACGACAGTTATCGTATTTCAGTTACCATCTAATAAATAAATATCTCCGTGAATAAACAACAAATAATACAACGTCAATTAAAAAGCCTGCAAGGAATACTGCTGAGTTTGCGCGATATGTTTATGCGCCTTCCCAAAAAACATCGCTTGATCATTATGTCCATCAGTGTATTTTTATTACTCTTGATGATATTACCAACCGAGCAAGAACTAACCTCAAAAGATGCTAGTAGTGAGGGCTTCGAATTAGGTAAGCGCTACCAGGTTGCGATGCCTCAACAAGCCAGTGGTTCAATCACTGATAGCCCAATAAAAATACCGTCTATTCCTATTAAAGACACCACTATGCCTGATGAGCCATCTCCTAGCGCTATAGTGAATACGGTTAACTCACAGCAGCAAAATAATATGTCTTGGCAAACGGCAAAAGTACGTAGTGGCGATTCATTAGCAAGAATATTTAAACGTTTAGGTTTTAGTGCGCAAGAAACTTACGCGGTAAGTACTGCTCAAGGCAAAGATAGTAAATTACTAATGAAAATTAATGTTGGCGATACTTTGCGCATAGCAAGTAATGACGAAAATCAAGTAACCGCGTTGGAATACCCATTATCCAAAATAGATACCTTATATATCAACCTTGTTGGTGATAAATTTCAATCACATAAAGAATCTAAAACCGTTGAAATTCGTCAAGCATTCGCTCATGGCACTATCAGTTCAAGTTTTTGGAATGCGGGTACTACTGCCGGTTTAACTGACGCGCAAATTATCACTTTTGCTAATATTTTTGGTTGGGACATTGATTTTGCTTTAGATCTTCGCGCTGGTGATAGCTTTCACATGATTTATGAAAAAAAATATATCGAAGGAGAATATATAGGGTCAGGTAATATTCTCGCCGCGGAGTTTATTAATCAAGACGAGCCTTTTCAAGCAGTGCGCTTTACTGATGACGAATACTACACGCCCGATGGTAAAAGCATGCGTAAAGCTTTTTTACGTGCACCCGTTAGTTTTAAATATATTAGTTCAAACTTTAAACGTAAACGCTTTCATCCAGTACAAAAGCGCTGGAAGGCTCATAGAGGCGTTGATTACGCGGCTAAAACAGGTACACCTGTAGTCGCTGCAGGTAATGGTAAAGTCACCCACTCAACCTATAACAAATACAATGGAAATTATGTATTTATTCAGCATGGCAATGGCATTGTGACTAAATATTTACATTTTTCAAAACGCGCAGTTAAAAAAGGTCAACGAGTGAAACAGGGACAACTCATTGGCAAAGTTGGAGCAACCGGCTTAGCCGCTGGTCCTCACTTACATTATGAATTCCTCCTTAATGGTGTACATCGCAACCCCAGAACAGTCAAACTTCCTGATGCCAAACCGATAGCCAAAAAATATAAAACAGAATTTTCAGCACTTGCTAAAAAACGCATAGACACGTTAGTTGGCTCTAAAAATGCCATATTTTCTAGAATAACTAAAGAAGAAAGCACACAACAAAGTGATGATTGATATGCAGATAAATTCGGCAAAGAAGAAAAGCTCTTACCTTGGCTTAATGTCTGGTACCAGTGCCGATGGCATAGATCTAGCCTTAGTTACTTTTGATGAAGATAATAAACTTGAACACCATGCTAGTTATTATCAAGCCTATAGTGATCAAACTGCCGCTAAAATTATCGCCTTGTACTGCGCTGAAAATAATAACCCTAATAATAATGAAATAGATCGTGCTTTTGAGTTAGATGTAGAATTGGCACACCTTTTTGCCAAGGCCATTAGTGCCTTTTTAGTCCAAGAGCAACTAAGCTGTGATGATATTGTTGCCATCGGTAGCCACGGACAAACTATTCGTCACCGACCACGAGTAAAACATCCTTTCACCTTACAAATTGGTTGCTGTCAAACGTTAGCAACCTTAACTAATATTCGCGTTATTGGTCAGTTTAGGCGTAAAGATATGGCATTTGGTGGCCAGGGTGCTCCCTTAGTGCCGGCCTTTCATCAAACCATCTTTAGTGAAAGTGTTGTTAGTAATAGTTTTGTTACTGAAAGTGCTATTGATCAAAGCTTAATAAAAAATGCCAGTGATGTTTTTGTGGTTAACATTGGCGGTATTGCTAATCTCACTTTTCTTCCTGCAATGAATAAATTAAATGTCATCGGCTATGATACCGGTACAGGTAATGCTTTAATGGATGATTGGTTTCGGTTGCACAACTCCAATAGCCATACTCACTATGATAAAAATGGTGATTGGGCGGCAAAGGGGAAAATAAACGATGATTTATTAAGGCAATTACTGTCTGATGATTATTTTCAGCTAGCGCCACCTAAAAGTACAGGTCGAGAATACTTCCATTTATCATGGTTAAAAAAACAACTAAGCAACATTAAGCCAATTAGAAATCAAGATGTTCAAGCAACACTTACCGCTTTTACTGCAATAACCATAGTCAATGCGATTAAACAGCATAGCACTGATAATTCTAATATCACTAAGGTTTACCTTTGTGGCGGCGGCGCCCACAACAACACATTGAAAAATTTAATAAATCAACAATTAGAATCAGAGTCACAATCAAAAAGTAATAAGTACGAACTCTTACTTACTAGTCAAAAAGGTATTGATGGCGATCAATTAGAAGCAGTCGCTTTTGCTTGGCTAGCATTTGCTTATGACAAAAAGTTATTAAGCAGTATGCCTGCAGTTACAGGGGCTAGAAAAAGTTGCACCCTTGGCACAGCATATTTTCCGTAAATGGTACTAGTAAACATTCTATACCCACACGACTCAAGTTACTCAAAGAATAAAAAACTTGGTGTTTTTTCTGTTGCACCAATCAATCTTTGTATAAAAAATGAACTAATGCAACAATGAGCACTCTAAGTAATTACGTCTAGTATTGATAATGAAAGGAGGAACTATGGAATTTAATGATATTCATATTGGTATGAGGTGTGGCAGTAAAAAAGGTAGCGGCACTGTAACTTGGATCGATGGTTCAACCCGTACAATCTATTTAGCAGATACCTGCAACAATAATAATTTTGAAGTCGAGTTTGAGGAAATTATCGAAGATCCCCAAGTACATAATAGAGAAGATACTTTTTATTAAACTAATCTCCTAAATATTTTAGTATTTTAACCCCGTAAACGTCTGTTTACGGGGTTTTCTTTATCCAAAAAAACCTCCATTCGACTATTTCATTTACACATTTTTCTCTTGATTTTATTCATACTGCTTACACTTTTATAACTTCACCGAGAATTTATACCCGCTCCACTTGAAGATGCTTGTTTCAGGAAGTCTGAGCGATTCATAATCAAGGCACATTTTTTTACATGTCTATGTAGTTACTTGAGGCTAACTGGCAATATCCCTAGTGCTTTTTGCTTACCAGAAATAATCGCCATACTGGTGGTATAACCTGAACTATGCGCTTGTTCTTTATTGGATTGTTCGTCTCTATGTTGATAAATATGATCATCAAAAGTTACCAAAATCGTGCCTGCTAAATCAATATAAGGGTGCAGTAAATACGGAGAGCCTTTTGCAATTAACACACTAGGTACTTTTTGCTTTTGTGCTTGTTGTAACTGAGAACTGAGTAACAGCCCGTAACCGACTTTATATTGTTTATTTTCCATAGACGTAATTTGAGTTAACAGATCCTCTACACCTCCGGTGTCTACTACACTAGTTATGGCACTCGCTACCTTAGTGTCAACCGTTGCAATCACTAAATCTGCCTTCGCTAACTTTTCGCCGCTTTGTAATTGTGCTTGCGTATCACCTTGTGCCACAACCGTTGCGCTAACTTCTGGAACCACTTTACCAACACTTTGCCATTGATTAATAATGGCGTGTTTTAACGCACCAAACTCTTGCCAATTTAACACAAACAAATGAATACGATTAATCTCGGCAACATTAACGGGTAATATACTTTGTTTAGCCGTTAACTGAACCACAGCATTATTAGCTAAGCTCTGCTCAAGGGATAAATGTTCCGGTTGAGCTATTAGTTGCTCAGCTAACGTGATCTGCTTAGCAACCGAGGTTTTAGGTAGTTGACAATATTGCGCTTTGTAATGATTTATTCTCGCGATTGATTGCGTTAATTCTGCTGATAACAATTTATTATTGTGGCTTTTTTGTTTTAACCTTTGCGCAACGTCTTTGATAAATTGATAAAATTTATCAATATCTTCAACCTTTCTTATTTTAAAAGGCATCACAGCTAAATCAGCGCCTGCAACAAAGGTTTCAACCACGGCGGTAACTTTATCAAAATAATGGGTAATACCCGCCATATCAAGGGCGTCTGTAGCAATAATACCTTCAAAACCCATTTTTTCTCTTAATAAGTCAGTTAATATTTTACGTGACATGGTGGCTGGTCTAACAATATATTCGCCTGCGTTATTCACTACCGTTGAATCATCTAAGGCCGGATATTGAATATGGGCAGTCATAATCATAGCCGGTGAGCTGTGCTTAATTGCCCACTGAAAAGGGGCTAAATCTTGCTTTTCTATGGTAGCAAGATCATGGGCGACGAGCGGTAAACCTAAATGGCTATCAACATGGGTATCACCGTGTCCGGGAAAATGTTTTAAGGTTGCCATAACGCCATTTTGTTGAAAACCATTAACTGCAGCGACGCCTAACTCGGCCACTCGCTGCGGATTTTCACCAAAAGAGCGAGTATTTATTACTGGGTTAGCTGCATTGGTATTCACATCAACCACAGGTGCATAGTTATTATTAATGCCTAACGCGCTCAATTCTTTTGCAATAACGGTGCTTGTTTGTGAAGCAAACGTAACGCTATGATCTACATAAGTAGCACCGATTGCCATATTGCCAGCAAACGAAGTAGCATGAGGTAAACGCACAACCCTACCGCCTTCTTGATCGATAGAAATAATTAATGGCTGTCCTGACGGAGATTGCACTGCAGCCTTTTGTAAATCATGGGTTAGCTGAATTATTTGTTTGGTTGTTGCCAAATTTTCAGTAAAAAGCACAACACTACCGATACCCGATACAGTAACCATGTCAGCTAATGCTTGTGGTAATTTGGTCACGGGCTTTAAGCATTGCTCAGTTGCCTCTGGTTTATTAGACGAGTTACTGGAGCAAAAATAACGAATATCTAACGCCATTTTTGTCGCAACTAACCTTTCAAAATCAGAAAGTTGTGTTGTAGATTTAAACGCTTTAGTCATAAAATTATTTGCTTTATTCTTATTCGACATATTATTGGACACATTTTTATTAGGCATCTCTTTACTAGGCAATGCGTAACAAGCACTCAAGGTTAAAAAACAAATAGTGATAAAATAAAAAGTAACAGAAAAAATTTTGCTACTTTTTATCAGGCTAAATATCATTCAACTAATGCCAGAACATTTTTAACCAATTTATTAATACCAGATGACGCTTCAGTTAATGATGTTGCCAACATATAAGCAGGCGTAGACACTAATTTATGGGCTTGATCGATAACCACACCTTCAACACTGCAATTATTATGCACTAATCCTTTCGCTTCTATTAATGCCGCCGTATCTGAATCGGTGCCAATTGTTCCCTGCACACCTTTAGGATAAATTAATGGCAACATCGTCGGCGCAATGCACATATAACCTGCGGGTTTATCTGCTTTAGCAAAAGCCTGACAAGTCGTTAAGACTTGCTCATTCACTTTATAGTTTTCGGCATCAAGCGCAAAGTTACATAAATTTTTCGCTGCTCCAAAGCCACCAGGGACAATCAAGGCATCAAAATCTTGTTCGCGTAACTCGCATAAATCTTCAACATCACCACGGGCAATGCGAGCCGACTCAACCAATACATTACGCGTTTCATTTTCGCTGACTTCACCCGTTAAATGATTAATAACATGGTGTTGAGCAATATTCGGAGCAAAACAACGATAACTTGCACCATTTTGTTCTATGGCTAACAACGTTAATACTGCCTCATGAATTTCACTGCCATCATAAACACCACAGCCACTTAAAATTACTGCTACTTTTTTCATGCTAACCCCTTTAGGATAATTTGTTCTCATTGATCTTAACATTTTCATTCATGCTAATTATAATCTGACATATTAGCACCACCAATACAGCAGAGAACATTAATACTGCAAAAGGAAAAGCACTACCATCATAAAAGTAAGCTAATATTGGCCCGGCCAGAGCGCCAATACCAAAGCGTAACGTACCTAACACAGCGGTTGCCGTACCTGAGTGCTCTGGAAATTTAGTGATAACTAAGGCATCTAAGTTAACCGACACCATGGAAATCCCCCCCATTAAAGGCAAGATAGATATAACAGTATAAACAAGCGGTAATGAAAGGTAATTGACCACTAATAATGTTAACCCCATAATCAGTGCGCAGGTTAAACCGTAAGCTAGCATTTTTCTTGAGCCCTTACGCGCAACTAAACGCGTATTAATAAACTGCGATGTAATTAATGCCAGCACATTAATACCAAACAGTATACTAAAGTTAAATTCTGACACTTTAAATACAGTTAAGTACACAAAAGGAACTGCCGTGAGATAAGCAAAAAAAGCCAGAGATGCCATCATAGAACTGATCATATCTAATCGTGCTTCATTATTTGAAAAAACAATTTTATAGCGAGTTAAAAAGCTAATTTGTTTATCTGGTACAGTGTTATTTCTAGCCACTTCAGGCAAATATTTTACTACCAATAACAATATCGCCACACTATACAATGACAACACATAAAAAATCATCTGCCAACTGTGCGCTATTAATAATATACTCCCAATACTTGGGGCAATCATCGGCGCTAACATCATAATCATAGAGACATACGATAGCCCCTTGGCAGTGTCTTTTTTATAATATTCTCGAATAGCACTTGGAACAACAACCGTTGCGGCACTACTAATAAATGCTTGACCAAAACGCAGTGATAAAAATTGCTCAATGTTACTAACAAAGGGGAGTAAAAAACTTGCTAATAAAAAACCACTGATGCCAAATACCACCATTTTTCGACGTGAATATTTATCAGCCATTGGGCCAAATAACACTAATCCTAAAGCATAACCAAATAAGTAAATACTTAGACTGTTTTGTACCATAGGCATATCTGTGGCTAGATACTCAGCCAAAATAGGCATTGCCGGTAAATACATATCAATGGCTAACGGTGACAAAGCCATAATTGACGCTAACAAGGGCAATAATAATTTAAATGAAATGCTATTGGGGTTATTCATGTTAGGAGTCATTTTATAATTGCTCTTCTAATTTGTTATTGCGCTCGTAGCATAAGTGTTTCACTAAATATTCAAACACTAATTTCCCAATGTTTTATTACATTTTCATTGTTCTGTACATGTTATTAAACCAAGTTATAGTTACACTGTCATCTCATCTTTTGATATTCAATAAAAAGGAGCAACAGCGTTAATGAACAATCATTTTTTATATTTGATCACCGTTTTGATTTGGGGATCAACCTGGATTGCCATTAATTATCAACTAGGCGATGTTGCTCTAGAAGCTTCTATCACCTATCGCTTTGCTCTTGCCGCTTTTATTTTGTTCTTGTTTGCTAAAATAAAGCAGTTACCGATGCTATTTTCTCTGAAACAACATGGTTTATTCGCCGCTTTTGGCATTTGTTTGTTTGGACTAAATTACTTATTACTTTATTCAGCTCAACAACACATCAATTCAGCATTAACCTGTATTGCCTTTTCGACCTTGATGATAATGAATATAGTCAACACTAGGATTTTTTATAAAACTAAAATCACCACGCAAGTATATGTTGGCGGTGCTTTTGGTTTATTCGGGATAGTCACACTTTTTTGGCCTCAATTAACCGATATAACAATCGGTGCAGCTACATTTTTGGGGTTAGGCTTATGTTTACTTGGCTCTTTTTCAGCCTCAATAGGTAATATGCTATCGATTAAAAATCAAAAAAATAATGTGCCTATCATGCCAGCAAATGCGTGGGGAATGTTATACGGCGCAATGTTCACCGGTTTAGCAGTGATTTTTCAAGGTAAACAATTTAGCTTTTCTTTTGAAATAGCCTATGTAAGTTCATTAGTGTATTTATCACTGTTTGGTTCAGTAATCGCGTTTGGTTGTTATTTAACTTTAATGACTCGTATAGGCGCGCACAAAACCTCTTATGCTAATATTCTCTTTCCTGCTATTGCCGTATTAATCTCTACACTCGTTGAAGGCTTTCATTGGAGTGAATACACAGTTGTTGGTTTAAGTTTTATCTTACTGGGAAATTTAGTATTACTAACAAAGTTTAGCTTACTACCACGATTCTTTAGCAATAAATAATCAACTAGCAATAAGTGATTTAGGTATCTTAGGGTCTGTTGAGTAAAACTAAACCGGTCGAATAGCGAACAGCAGACCAAAAACACCTTTTTCCCATCAATTTAACTAAATTTATCGGATTAAAGCTTCTGAAAGATGACATAAACTTGTTATAATTAAGATGAAAATAGAGAAATCACGACATAAATAATGATTAAATACTTTCAGGTTCAAGTAATAAAGCGCTATTAACAAGTACGCACTCCATTAATAGCTACTATTAACTTATATTATAAAGTGTATAAATAACTTTAAAGCAATTAGGTAACCCAATGCAACGATTAGCTCCCGCTTTACGTCAAGACAATGTAGCACTAGATCTTATTTCATTAATCAAAACCATTTTAGCAGCTACCAAAGAAATTTCTTTTCGCGTTAGCCAAGCACATTTAGGTGATTTAATGGGGTCAACCTTAGATGAAAATATCCAAGGTGAAGTACAAAAAAAATTAGACGTGGTTGCTAACGAATTATTTAAAGATATTTTACTTGAGTCAGGTTTTGTTAAAGCCATTTCATCTGAAGAAGAAGACACCTCAGTAGCGGGCAATGATGATGGTAAGTACATTGTTTCATTTGACCCGTTAGACGGCAGCTCAAACATCGACATTAACTCACTTATTGGTACTATTTTTTCTATCCATGAAGCACCAAAAGATATGGCTGCTGATGACTCTGATATGTTCAAACAAGCTGGACATAAACAAGTTTGTGCTGGTTATGTATTATATGGCCCTGCAACCATGTTGGTTATGACTACTGGCAGCGGCACACATTTTTACGTACTAGATAGAACACACGGTGGATATTTATTAGCTGAACGTAACGTACAAGTGCCCGTTGATACGCAAGAGTTTGCTGTTAACATGTCAAACCAACGTTTCTGGCAAACACCAATGAAGAATTACATCAGCGACTTAATTGCTGGTGACACGGGACCACGTAATAAAAACTTTAATATGCGTTGGATTGCAGCAATGGTTGGCGATATTCACCGTGTTTTATGTCGTGGTGGTATATTCACCTACCCTACCGACAGCAAAAACGCAGAACAACCTTATAAATTGCGTTTAATGTATGAAGCCAACCCTATGGCATTTCTTCTAGAACAAGCCGGTGCTTTAGCTATGACTAGTAAAGGTCGTATTATGGACATAGAGCCAAGTAGCATTCACCAAAGAGTTGAAGTTATTATGGGCTCTAAAAACGAAGTAGAAACGTGTCTAAGTTATTATAAGTAAATGACCCCTTTCTCAGAATAAAGCCTTACTTTGTTAAGGCTTTTTTATTGCCTGAAATAAAAGGCTTGGCCTGCCAAAGGGGAATAGCAATATTACGAAGTTGAGCAATACGAGACTCTTGGAGTTATGTATTTACAATGCTAACTATTAACATTGTAAATACAACAAAGTGCGCATTCATTAGTTTATTTTCATCTAGGAAGCTATATTGCTTTAAAAAAGAGCTACCATGCAAATAATCAAATATTTTCATTTGATTATTGAAGAAAAGCGTTTAACATCCGAGCCATTGTTTAGACAGTAAAAGACTCGGTAGGTCATTTAGATCGTTTTCCATTATAAAAACTAAATTGACGTCAATCTTTATTATAAAGGATTTTTCAGAAAGGAATTATTATGAAAAAAATAGCATTATTTATCGTAAGCTTACTAACCATTACAACTTTACACAGCCATGCAAAAAATTTAGCAATTGATATTGGTAACGATGTATTTAGCGTTGAAGTGGGTTCAAAAAACTTTACACAAGATAATGAATTTTCAGTAGCAATGTTGCATGCCGATGACCTTCATTTATATTCATTCAAAGGTTTGGTTACAGGGGTTTTAGAACAAAATAAAAACCTTGAAGTAGCTTTGGGTGGAAAAGCTTACTATATCAGTTTTTTTGACCAGGACATTCAAGGCTTAGCGCTCGGTGGTGAACTTAATTATAAAATACCAATGAATGAAAAATTTGAATTACATGGTTCAGTTTATTATGCACCTAGTCCTATGTTAACAGATGATTTAGATTATTTAACAGACCTAACCATAACAGCGAGTTATAAAGTATTAAAAAATGGCGCTATTTACATTAACTACCGTAATATAAAAGCAAATCAAGAATCTGGTAGTGATTTAAAAATAGACAATGGTTTTAATGTTGGTCTTAACTTTTTATTTTAATGACCATTATTTAGCGTTATCAGTAAGGCCTAATTGTATTAATAGGCCTTATTTTTAAAGGCGGAACTATTAAATGAATAACACTCGCCTATCCATTAATTTCATAGCACAATTAAATTTCCGTATTTAGTCTTCATAATCTGTAAGGTGCAAAAATGAAAAATACACTAAAAAACTTGTCAGAGATTGTCGCTAAGGCAAATGACATGTTCTATAGCAAGTTTGATAATATCGATACTGTAATAGGCATAATGGATAAGAACTTGCGCAATCAAGGTATAAAAGCTGATGCAATCACAATTGACTGTATTGCGCTAGACAAGAAGATAGTTTTTCTTATCCATGATGATAAGCCTAACGTTATTAGCATAGCGCTGGGTAACAAAAATGGTGATATTCATTCATCTTCAGAATACGCTCTTAACGAAATATCAGAAACGGTTATTGTAGATATAATGGCTGTGAACTTCATTATATAATGGCGGTAGTGAAACCTAACAAGACTATGAGGGTTTTTCAATAAAATCTACCTATACCAAATGGATCGAATAGGCTTTATTTATCCCAATAGAGCAAGTATTCGACGACGTTACTTACCCATACAACAAACCGTTTAGCTAATAATCATGATGGCATTGCTAATTACTGGTCTTCCATATTGGTCAAATCTTCAACACCCGCCATATCGGCAAGTGCCTGTGTATAGCCGTGTAGAAAAATCTGTAGCCTCGCCAAGTCTTCGCGAAACTGGCGACAAGTATCTTCGTCTTCAAAACCACCTTCTTTTGCAATGCTATGCCACTTCGCAGTAAAAGGCCGAATCACCTGATTGAGGACTATAATGGCTAGTTTAGTGAATTCGAAACAATCTCGACCATAATGTTTGATGATAGAGCGAGTAAGTGAAAATAGTGAATAGATACTATCAAGCGCCGTTTTTTCGTCTCCGTCTTCTGGTGCTAGTCGCTGTGTTGTTATCCGGGTGAGTAACTCAATATATAACTCCCAGGCCGCGTCACTATCTGCTTCCATTGGTTGCCACACTGCTTCTGCAAAGGGTGTTGTTATTTTCAGTGATTCCAGCTGCCACTTTTTAAACCATTCATTCCATATCATCCTAAATATCCTTCTGCCAATAAATGAACCGTTGCATTGATATTTCGCTAAATTATTAACTGTTACTTTATACCTGAAGACTCATTTTGGATTATATAATTCACATATATACTGCTATTTACGAACAACCAAAGTACTCGCTATTTTATCGTATAGCGCTTGCTTTTTTTCAGTAAATGGTTGGAGCAACAATCCAACCCCGTACAAAAGAAATTTTCCTATAAACCTTGCCGAAGCCCGAAGAAATGTCAACCTTTCACCTTTTATATCAGTAACATATATACCTACTACCATTTTTCCAAAAGTAGCTTGTCGCCATCTACTTGTCATAATTGCTTCGTATAACCACATGGTTAATAACAAGGTAGCTACAATAAATGTTTCTATTAAATCGAATAAGCTATCACTTATTGAGTCTTCAAACATAAAAAAAGCTGCCATCACCGCGATGAGGGTTGTGTATAAAACAAACACGTCAATCACTCCAGCAATTAGACGTCTCCAAAAGCCCGAATACGCTATTTCATCAGCATTTGTATCGGGGTCAATCAATGAATCACTCGATACTTTTCGTCTGATAGGTTCAATACTAAATCTTCGAAAAAGCCCTTTTAAAAAATACTCCAATCCTAAATACAACACCACGTGTGCTGATACGAGAAAGACTTCAGATAAAGCATAGCTGAACTCATCTGAAAGCCCTAAATCATAAGCTATATCAGCAATTTGATCCAAAATAGCTAATGTAATTAAGCCAGAATCTGATTTAGAGCCGAAAAATAAAACAAAAACAAAAATAAAAATAAAGAATCGGGGGATACGCCATCGATGTTGAATTTCCACCTCTGCCCTTTCGTGATCACGAGCATTATTACTTTCATCAAGGAAGTTTAAAGCCAAATCAAAGTGTTCATTATATTGACCTGCCCAAACTTTATTAGGAACCACTGATGCCTTCCAGTTAAGCGCTATTTGAAGTTCAGGGTCTACTAAAAGCTGAGCTTTTTTTTCTTTATGCAATATAGCTGTGTCTACCAGACGTTTATAAATTTGTGCCGAACTAGCTTCGTTTTCAATCCAGGTAGTCAACCGGTTCCATTGACGAAGCAGTGCTTCATGGCTTATATCTAGTACTGATTTTTTATTCAACTCGCCCAAAGGTGAAGCCATTATAAAGTTGCGCTCGTTATCTTGAAAAACACGAACGACATCGATTACCTCATCAGGCTTAACGTTCGCCATTTCTGCTACTTCGCCTAGTTTTACCATGCGTCGGATGAACGTTCCTTCGCCAGCGTGCTCACACAAGCAAAGAAACAACTGTTTGGCGATTTTTTGTTGATTATTATCTAGCTGTTCCCAAGCTTCATCAAGGTGTCTGGACAAAGCTTCGTTAAAGCGGCCAACATTTTCATAGTCGACTCGCTTTAATTCTATATCATCATTCTCGCTACCCACTTTTTCCTGAGTCGCAAACCAAGTTCGCATCAGAGCATGTTGCATTAAAGGTAGATGGTCTGGGTCGGTACCGGTATCATTGAGAATCTGATTTACTAGATCAGGTGCGATATGGCCACCAAATAGCTGGATAGGTTTTTTCGATAACAACCTTCATTTGTTTGCGAGTCAGTCTTGGTACTAAAAATTGGCTATCGCTAATTGCCTGTGAAAGACCAGGAAAAAAGTCACATGCGCCGATAAAGTCTGAACGCATAGTGAGCAACACATAAATGGGAAGATCCATTTTTGCTGCCTGCTCTACCGTAGTTAACAACAGGTTAACAAAAGCAGTGGCCTCATTTCGTACTTTATGAGTAGTATGATCGCGATCCTTAGAGTGTAAAGAACCCTGACCACGCTGGAAGCGGAATATCTCTTCGAACTGGTCGACCAACAAAAGCAATGGTCTGCCCTTTTCGATACCTATTTGTTCAATAACTTCTAGTAACCCTAAATGGCTGGTTTGCAATTCTGCTTGGGTGAAAGCAATGTCACTGGCATCAAAGCTACATTGGTCGTCTGCAAGTGTGTGATAAAGCTCTGTCGCCAGATTGGTAAAAGGGTCACCACCTGGCTTCATAACAATGAATATCCAATCGACACCGGCGCCTAAAAGATACCCTTGTTTGAGGACGGGAAGAAGGCCTGCACGAACCAGTGAAGACTTTCCCGAACCACTGCCACCAACAACTGCAAGAAAGTGATTTTCCTCTAATCGACCCAGCATTTTATTAATTTGTTCACTGCGTCCAAAAAACAGTTCTGATTCATGTTGTAAATATGTTCGAAGACCGGGATAAGGCTGAGTTAACTTTGTTAGTTTCGATGACACATTCATGACGTGGCATCCATTTGTTGGAGTTCGGAAATAAACTGCTCAAACTCAATTTCATTACTTGTACTATCAATAGTGTGAAAAAATGGTGGTGGCGTAGCCAATAATTCGTTACGTTTTTCGGGCGGTTCAAAATACAATACGCATGCGGGTTGGATAGGTTGCTTAGCTAACCTCAACTCTCTAAATGTACGCATCTTCTGTTTTATCCACACACCTGATGAACACTTCCCGTATACTAGAACCAAACCAGTGTAATCTCGGATACTAGCCAATTCTTCAAGAGATTCGTCTTCATCTACTATTATTTCATAGTCTAAATTCTGTTCAACCAGTCGATCCCGTATATGAAATGCAGCGCTAGTATCGCTTTTTAGCGTATAGATAAATACAGGTTTATCCCCTGAATCTGCTGTTGCCGGTTTTGATTCCCGCAAAGCAAGGTCTTTGAGTTTATCTTTGATAGCCACTTTTAATTCTTCAAGATCTTGTGCCATAACATCGCTGGCTTCGAGGAACTGGCGTTGTTCACTTTTTAACTTATCTAAATTAAAAGTTTCACGCTCATAGGCGCGAAGAAGTGGTACTTTTGCAGCTAACGCTCTATTGAGTTGCAGGCCTTCGTAGCCTTCAGGAAATTCGTCGGTTCGTGGCGTACCATATGCCCCCAGTAGTTGAACAAATAACTTAGAATGAGCTAAATCATGATCAAGCATTTGTTCAAATTCCTGTGCACCTCGAAGATATAGCTTAGAGGGTAAAACACGGTAGCCAAGTTTCTCGATGAACATTGCTAGAGTACTGCGGGAATCCTCCATGTCCGGTGTTGTCTCCGCGAGAAAAACAGCAGGTGAGATCATATCTTCACTTTCAGCGTCTTCACCTGATTCACGTATATTCTGCATTTCGGCTAACTTTCCAGCCAATTTATCTCTTAGTTTTAAGAGTTCCTTAGAGTATTCGCTACTTGATGGGTCGAGTTCAGCTTTAAGTTCTCTGTCGTAAAAGCTATAACCAATAAGATCACGAATGTCTTCTGGTCGATTCTCGATTGGGATTTCAGCCAGATGAATTACAAATAGCCGACCATCGGCGCTTGCAGCTTCCACAAAGCCTCGAATTTCCTTTCTACACCATTCAGATTTGAGATAGCCATCTGACAGCACTATTACCAGAGCTGCAGTATTGTCTATGGCTGTCTTGATGGTAGGTGTGACAGCATCATTCCCTGCCAAATCGTCTAGATCCATCCAGATCTTACAGTCTGATATACGTCCTAGCTTTTGGTCAACGCGCTTTTGTAATTGTTTTTTTAGGTAGTTTACCCAACGAACTTCGCGACCACAGTAGTCTAACGGCTCATTATCAACTTGAGCATAACTGATAAAGATGTCCTGATCGAACCCTGATACATATGCCATTCCATTTGCCTTTGATGTTTATATTGAGAAAAACTTTATTTATTCAATCAACTGGATATTTCTTTCTTCACAGTCCTAAACAATACGTTTGAGAATACCAAATAAAAATAAAAGAACTATTTGAGAATAGTTCACCAATATAACTTATACAAATTGAATATAGGAAAATAGAAGAGAAATGAAAGAACCAATACTCAAATAAAAGCTTTATTATTCATCGTCATTATTTGTGCAGCATTTGTTTCATAATATAAATATCTTTCTATTATGAAATCGTAAACCTAGTTTGAATTTCTTATTTCTGCTCAAGTAGCCTTACTTTGGATAAGGCTTGGTATTTTATCATTGCATCTATTTTTACTATAAATCACTTGGGCGTCCTTGATCTATTTGGTTGTAATCACATACACCATTTGGAAATATTTTTTCCAGTTTTTGTTGATAAAGACCCATATTAACAGAGCCATACAAGCCTTGTTTCATTGCTTGATTAACCGACATTAATTGGCATTTAAACATGTCGCCAGACCAAGTGCTGCCAGCCTGAATACGACTAGTACTAAACATTGGGTATACTTTTTGACACTCCCCTTCACTTTTATTATTCCATTGACCGTCCCAAATGCCTTTCCCTTTAAAAAGCACTTCCCCCTTGGCTGAGAAGCATTGATCAAACAAACTCTTTGGCTTAGCTTCTACCGTTGAAAAGCTAGGGTTGCTCCTTAATGCTAATAACCATTCATCCATCATCTTAAAAGCCAAAACGGCCGGGTTATAATTTTTATTCGAAATCCAAATAACATGATTATCACTGTGTCCGTGTTGTTCTATTATCCTTAATCGAGAAAAGAACGAAGCCGATACATGATGCATATCTAAATCTTCCTCTAAATAATGACGTACATCGATGACAGGTAAAGTGATTTTGCCAATAAAAACCTGTCCTGCTCGGTATGCAGCCTGCATAGCATTAATTGAACCCTCATGCCTATTGGCAATTCCTTCAATAATTGGCGTGATATTTTGACTACCCCACAGTGATAACCATAGAGGTATTTTCCTTCCTAAAGGTAACCAAATATGCTCTGCTTCCATTTCAATTTGTGGCTTCCAACTGCCAATTTTACTATTGAGATCAACAAATTCATCAATTGTTATCGAGTTTTCCTGTAAAGCCAATAGGCCGTACTGAACCCCCACATTGTCCCAGGTAGATAATCCAAAACCTTGTTTATCCTGTCCTAATACGTTGACTAAATCTTGCCAAAAACTCCATTTCACTTGTTTAACAACATCAGGATGAAACAAGTCCCTTAAAAAACCTTGTTTTGGATTATTAATAAAGCTTGATAAGCCAAAGTAGCCATTAATACATTCACTATTTCCATCGGGTAATGAGGGCACAAATCCGGACATAATTTGATTAACTGGCTGTAAATAGCCCGCCCGTTGAGGGAAGTTATTTAGGGCGTTCATGCCTTCCACCGTTTGCCTTTTATGCCAATCAAGCCACTGAGTATTATTTTGTGTTCGAAAAGTAAAATAGTTATTCAGCAAATCACAATCTAGTGCGTAAGTCGTTTGGGTAATCATATCTGGATATGAATAAAGTGGAATCAAACCATCAAGTATACCTGTACTATTTTGAGCTATTAAATACTGAGCTAAACCACCACCTGAGCCACCTATGCCAACGGTATATAAGGGTTTTCCATACAAACTAACAAAGTGTTTTTTTACCCTTCTTGCGGTATCTTCGGCTAACAACATATTGTAGGTATAACTGGTTTTATTACCACTAGAGCTAATAACTGCATAACCATCAAGTAGCTGCTGCTTTTGCCGAGCAATAACCCGTTTAGCTTTTTGCTTTCCTTGACGGAAACCAATGCCTGAGCCACCATTAAATTGAAAGACTAAGCGTTTATTCCACTTTGACTGCGCTAAACGCCGACCAATTTCATCCGCACTAATTGGCATCACTACCGTATAAATAAATCGGTTAATTGTTCCTTGCTCTACTCTTAGTAATGTTCTGTCGGTATTATTAACATAAGCAGTTAGATCAGACGGGGTTAATTTGATTATTTTGCCACTATGATATAAAGAATAATATTGAACCTTGGTTGCGAGGCTGCAATCTTTCGAATAACCGATAATTTTTTTTTGCTGTAAAAAATCACTATAAACAGGTACGCCATAAGCCGACTGATTATCGACTAAAGGTTGTCCTAAACCTGAATCAACTGTCATGCAGTAAAATGGATATTGGATGTCTCCGGAATATAGGCTTTTAACAGGGCCATGTTGGCCGATTTTGATTGGAAAGTTGAAGTATTCTGTAGGTCTAACGATTAGGCTAATATGTTTGTTGATAAGCAATAACTGGTTATCAACCTTTGGCGCTATTTTTTTTACTTGTCGAAAAGCATAAGATTCTGCTGGTATGAAAAAATGTATACTTAATTTTCCCACGATGACGATAAATATGATTGAAACCGAATAAAGAAGTAGTTTCTTCAACATAATTGTCTCCTATTCTATACCTCAGGATTAAATTGAAACCGGAAATCACTTACACCTATTTAAGCCTAGTGCAAAAAAGTGATTTTCTCATAATTGAAAGACAAAGTTTTATTACCATTTAATTGAAATATCAATATTTTTACAATAGATAACAAATAGTTAACTTCCATTAAACTTATTCCAACTAAAAAACCATCTTAAGTAGACTTTTTGCTATATACCCAAGTAATAAAGAGTTTGGTAGAATAGTAATAAATTTAAGGAGAGTACTACTTATGCCAAATTATGTTGTTGGTCACAAAATTCCAGATTCAGACTCTATCTGTTCAGCTATTGCATTATCATATTTAAAAACTACGTTAGGCGAGGAAACCGTTCCTGCGCGTTTAGGTGAGTTGACCCCTGAAACTTTATTTATTTTAGACAAGTTTGGCTTTGAGCAACCTGAATTGAAAACTAGCTACGCGGGTGAAAGCCTTTATATTGTTGATCACTCTGAGCGTACGCAAGGCCCCGATGATATTGACGATGCTACTATTTTAGGCATTATTGATCATCATAAATTAGGCGATATCACTACGTCTACCCCCTTAGAAATATGGGTGCGCCCGGTAGGCTGTACTAATACTATTATTAAAATGATGTATGACTTTCATAACGTTGAAATTCCTAAAAACATCGCTGGTGCCATGATGTGCGCTATTTTAAGCGATACCGTTATTTTTAAATCTCCGACCTGTACTACAGCCGATATCAAATGTGTTGAAGCGTTAGCAGAAATTGCTGGCATTGAAAATCCTGCTGAGTTGGGCATGGATATGTTCAAAGTAAAATCAGCCGTTGAAGGTACACCGGTACGTGATTTAGTATTGCGTGATTTTAAAGATTTCAATATGAATGGCAACCTTGTCGGTATCGGTCAATTAGAAGTCATCGATTTAGCTATTTTTGATGAAATGAAAGCTGATTTAGCAGCCGATATCGCTAAGTTAAAAGCTGAAGGTGAACGCCACAGTGTATTGCTATTATTAACCGATATCATGAAAGAAGGCTCTGAAATTCTCGTAGTAAGTGATAATGACAACTTAGCACAAGCCGCTTTTGGTAAAGCTACCACAGACGGTAAAGTATGGCTTGATGGTGTACTTAGTCGTAAGAAGCAAGTTGTACCACCTTTACAAGGCGTTTTTGCTTAATCAATAAAGCGATTTCATCTTGAATACAAAAAAACCAGCAATTGCTGGTTTTTTATTGTCTATTCTTTGAAAGCATTCATCGTTATTATCGAAGATAATAGGTTTTTAGATAAGGTGAAAGCACGGAGTTGACGTTAGTCATTACTCCGTACATCCTGTACTTCGCCTTTCAGGCCACCCTTCGGGTGTTCAAATTATTTCCCGAAGAATTTGTGAGTACTTTCAACGCTGCATAAACGCTTATTAACAAAGAGAAAAGCAATTAATTAAACGCGTTCGAATACAGTGGCAATACCTTGGCCTAATCCTATACACATAGTCGCTAGTCCTAGGTTGGCATCTTGCCCTTCCATTAAGTTTATTAAAGTACCTGAAATACGCGTACCTGAACAACCTAGCGGATGACCCAAGGCAATAGCGCCGCCATTTAAGTTAATTGCATCATCCAATTTATCTTCAACTTTTAATGCTCTTACACAGGATAATGCCTGTGCACCAAAAGCTTCGTTAAATTCAAATAATTCAATATCTTCAATAGATAAGCCTGCGCGCTTTAATGCTTTGTTCGTCGCAGGAACAGGACCATAGCCCATAGTAGCAGGATCACAACCAGCAAAGGCCATACCACGGATTTTAACACGTGGTGTTAAACCTAATTCTTTCGCTTTATCTGCTGACATAATTAACATGGCTGATGCGCCATCAGACATTGCTGATGAAGTACCTGCTGTCACTGTGCCGTTAACTGGGTCAAAAACAGGTCTTAGCGTTGCGAGACTTTCTGCAGTGGTATCAGGACGAATCACTTCATCGTGTTCAACTAGCGTTAATGCACCATCGGCATCATGACCTAAGGTTGGTACAATTTCGTTATCCCAACGACCATCCAGCATTGCTTGGTGGGCGCGTTGGTGTGAACGAGCACCAAAAGCATCTTGCATTTCACGCGTAATACCGTGCTGCTTACCCAACAACTCTGCGGTTAAACCCATGTTGCCTGAAGCACGCGCCATGTGTTTACTTAGTTCAGGTGCAAAATCAACATCATACATCATAGGTACGTGACCCATATGCTCAACACCGCCAACAAGGAAAACATCTCCTTGGCCAGCAATAATACTGGTGGCTGCATCATGCATTGCTTGCATTGACGAACCACATAAACGGTTTACCGTTAAACCACCAATGGATTTTGGTAAGCCTGCAAGTAGTGATGCGTTACGAGCAATGTTGAAACCTTGCTCTTTAGTTTGCTTAACGCAACCCCAAATAACATCTTCAATATCGTTTGGATCTAACGCTGGGTTACGCTTTAAAATTTGTTCCATCAAATGAGCTGATAGAGTTTCAGCGCGAACATTTCTAAAAACACCCGCTTTTGAACGTCCCATAGGAGTTCGAATACAATCAATAATAACAACTTCTTTCATAACAGTTCTCCTTAGGCTTGTGAAACATTAGTGTTGAAATAAGACTTACCTGATTTAGCCATTTCTCTCATACCATCAGTGACTTGATAATACTCGCCTAAATGCGCATATTTATCAGCCATAGCAATGTAGTTACCTAAACCAAGCGTTTCTAAGTAACGAATTGCGCCGCCTCTAAACGGAGGGAAACCAAGGCCGTAGATTAGCCCCATGTCAGCTTCAGCTGCACTAGCAATCACGCCCTCTTCTAAACAACGCACTACTTCGTTAACCATAGGAATCATTAAACGGGCAATGACTTCTTCGTTTGAAAAGTCTTTTTTGTCTGCACAATGAGCGCTTAATAAATCATAAGCGGTTTGAGCAGCAACTTTCTTAGGACGGCCACGTTTATCTTTAACATGATCGTAAAAGCCTTTACCATTTTTCTGACCAAGGCGTCCATTGCTATAGAGCGTGCTAACCGGATCATTATCCACTTTTTTCATGCGGATAGGAAAACCTGAAGACATAACACCAGTACAATGATCAGCAGTATCAATACCAACTACGTCAATTAAATAGGCAGGTCCCATTGGCCAGCCAAATTCTTTCTCCATGACTTTATCAACAGCAACAAAATCAGCACCTTCCAGTACTAGTTGACTAAAGCCAGCAAGGTAAGGGAATAATACGCGGTTTACATAAAAGCCAGCACAGTCATTAACAACGATAGGCGATTTGCCCATTTTAGCGGCATAGGCTACTACTGCTGCAACTGTTTCGTCTGAGGTGTCTTTACCACGAATAACTTCAACTAATGGCATTCTATTAACAGGGTTAAAAAAGTGCATACCACAGAAGTTTTCAGGACGTTTAACGCTTTGCGCGAGTAAATCAATAGAAATGGTTGAGGTGTTTGAGGTTAAAATTGCGTCATCAGCCAACACACCTTCAACTTCTGCTAATACAAACCCTTTAACTTTCGGGTTTTCAACTACCGCTTCAACAACAATATCAACATCTTTAACGCTGTCATAACTAAGTGATGGGGTGATGTTGTTTAATACACCCGCCATTTTTTTAGCATTCATGTGACCACGTCCAACTTGTTTGATTAAAATACCTGCGGCGGTACTTAGTCCTAAATCAAGGGCTTGATCGTTAATGTCTTTCATTATGATTGGTGTGCCTTTATAAGCAGATTGATAAGCAATACCACCACCCATAATTCCTGCACCTAATACCGCAGCTTTGTTCACAGCCTTAGTTGCTTGCTTTGCCGCTTTTTTCGCTTTGCCTTTGATCACTTGATCAGACATAAACAAACCAATTTGCGCAGTAGCAGCATCAGTTTTTGCTAGTTTTGCGAAATTGGTATTTTCTAATGCCATTGCGCCTGCTCTATCAAGAGTAGCAGCAGCTTCTATCGTGTTTACCATCACCATAGGTGCTGGATAATGCTTACCTGCTTTTGCTGCAATCATGCCTTTACATGTAGTGAAGGTCATAACGTTTTCAATTTTACTTAACTTTAATGACTCTAATTTTTCTTGACGTTTTTCGCGCCAATCAAGCTTGCCCGCAATAGCTAACTTAAGCATGCTAATAGCTGCTTGTTGTAATTTGTCAGGTGCTACTACGGCATCTAATAAACCTACCGCTAGCGCAGCGTCAGCGCGAAAAGCTTTACCGGTACTCATCCACTCAATGGCATTATCAGCACCAATTATGCGTGGTAAACGTACTGTTCCACCAAAACCTGGCATTAAACCAAGCTTTGACTCTGGTAAACCTATACTGACGCTAGTATCAGCAATACGATAATCACATACTAGGGTCATTTCACAACCACCGCCCAATGCCACACTGTTTATGGCAGCAATAGTAGGTAGTTGAATATCTTCAAATGAGTCAAATATATCAGTCGCATTTTTGATCCAAGGAATTAATTCTTCCTCTGGCTGCTGGAAAGTTTCTAAAAATTCAGTGATATCTGCACCAACAATGAAGGTGGACTTACCTGAGGTAACCATCACCCCTTTGGCTTCACTACAATTATTAATAGCAGCGACAACTGCTCTATATTCTACAAATGTTGCTTGATCGAATTTGTTTACTGACCCTTGAGCATCGAACTTAAGTTCAACAATGCCGTCGTCAAGTAATTGCGCGCTAAGGCTTTTGCCTTGGAATATCATACGTTGTCTCCTTCACCTAAAATGTGGTGTTGATGTATTGATGATTTATTTTATACTCATTACCAATCAAGATAAATGTTTCAGAGTGCACTTTGAATGATAACGAGTATATGATAGCCACATAGGTAAGTTTCCTATCTGAGCAATTGAATATTATCGTGTTATTAGTCTATTGCTGTTAAATAATAGACGACTGAGTGTGCCTTGAATAAAGGTTAATTGCAACACTATTAAAACAAGCGTTTTAATCAAGCGTATCAACAACTGTTTTTATATTTAGCCGTTCGCCATAACTTAGTCAGGGTGGGATTATGCTTTGTTTGATTTATAGGCTGCAGGGATTGCTCAACTATAAAGAGCCATAGAATAGCTATAGTGGCACCAAAGAATTTGACCAAATTAAATGTGCTGATGCCGTTTTGGAAAGTTATAATTAAAAGGTACATACTTACAATTATTAAATGACTATAACAATTGATTTTTTCTTGAAAATTAGTATGTTTCTACAATATAAATTTATAAAAAACACAATAAAAATATGATATTACCTTGCGACATATACTTATCAGCTGTCTTCTTTTAACTTCTTTTTCTGTCTTTTCATCAGAGCAAAAAAGTGATGAAAAACATCATAAAGATCCAACAAAAGTTATCACAAAAATGGGGTGGGCTACTCTGATAATTTTACCTTGTCAGGCTCAGTCGCACTTGATCAAGTAAGAAAAATCAATGGTAACATTAATAAAGATGGAAGTGAGTGGAGACTCGGTGGCTCATGGTTAACTGATTTTGGTATTATCAATTTCTCAATGGGTCGTTCTGAATACGATGATGGTGGTCAAAAAGACAATTACTCTATTGGAACCTTTCTTCCATTAAGCGTATTAGGTGTTGATACAGGCGAGTGGATGATATTTCCAATGGCAGGTATAAATCATAATGAAGTAGATAGTTTTGTAGAAGAAGAACCAGCATCACTTGATGAACTTGTTATGCAGCAGAATACTAGTAATGGTGGTTATCTGGGCACTATGGCGCTTCGTCCGTTAACCGAGCATTGGACTGTTTTGGGGTTCGCGGGTGGAGGATTAGGCTCAGATGATTACAGTAATATATGGGCAGGAACTGGAGCGAGTTATAAAATTAATGATAATCATTCATTTAACATTTTTGGCTTTTATGCAGATGATAATTACGGTAGCACCAGTAAAATTACTGTCAATTATACCTATGAATTTAAGTAAACTCGCAGAATAAGATCATAGTTAGAGCGCATCACTACCAACTAAAAAGCTAACTCTGATCTTGTATATTATTGTTACTATTTGCTATGGTTATATGCTAATAACACAATAAATTATTTATTTTGTGTTAATTGAAAATTAAGTTAAGTTCTCAGGTATAGGGAAGTAAAAATGAAAACAGATAAAGCTTCAATTATTGTGATTGATGAGCAAAATGAAAACAATGGCAACCTTCCTATCGAAAGTAGTAATCCTAAAAAAAAATCAACTGATTCACCAGCCCATGATCAATTTTTCAAAATAACTCAACCATTTGGTCTTGAAGCGGCGATACTTCCAATTGAAAAACAAATGCCCATAGAAGATCGCAGTATAAAGCGTGAACGATTAGCAAGCTTACGTAAACAAAAAAATATTGAAACCATTGTCGAAAGAACCTTTGATTTTTGTGCGAGTAAATCTATTGATAAAAGGACAGACTTAGATTGGTTTAATCGCTATATTACCTTGGCTGAGAATGTTAGTAATAAAACTATGCAAGATTTATGGGCGAAAATATTAGCAGGTGAGTTATCTCGACCCGGCTCGTATTCACTCAAAGCATTAAAAGTATTTCGTGATATGAGTATTGTTGATGCAAAATTACTTGCTAAGGCATGTTCTTTAGCAGTAAAAGATCAAAGTAAAAAAAATATACGCATTATTTCAGGTACCTACCAGAAACCTGGCTTATTCAACTTTTTGAATAAAGACAGACAAAGATATATTAATTTAAGTCACTTTGGTTTGAATTATGCCGACATATTATCATTAGCTGATAATCATTTACTTTATCAACAGGAAAGTGAATCGAATATGATGATAAATGGCGAGATTATCAATTTTAACTACAATGGTGTGCCACTAAAATTGACGGCTAAAAAGCCAAATATTGCCTTACAGTTTTATAAGTTTACCCCAATCGGCACCGAGTTAGCTCGATTGATCAGCGATAAGCCTAATGATGACTTTTTTACTATATTAAAACAGCAACTCAGTCATCATTTTGAGATAAGCTCAGGATAAATGGTTATCCCGTGATTACCGCTCATACTGAGCGCAGGTACGAGTTGTCTAAGTAACGGTTTTTTTCGTTTATCCCGCTCATACTGAGCGCGAGGAACGAGCAGTCGAAGTATAAGCTTCCTTCGACGAGCTCAGGACAAACGGTTATCCAGTGATTACCGCCCATACTGAGCGTGAGGTACGAGCTGCCGAAGTGCAACGAGTAACTCGTCGCTTAAATTCCATCACCATCGGTATGTAAGCCACATTCTCGTTGCCCTGGACCAAAGCGAGTTTCACTTTCATCCATGCCTAAAGTAAGAGGTTTAGTACTATGAACATCACCAACAGAAACATAGCCTTCATCCCATAAAGGGTGATAAGGCAAGTTATTCTTAGTTAAATACTGATGAACATCTCTATTATGCCAATCAATAATTGGATGCACCTTGAAACGGCCACGTAATATACTGACAACTGACAAACCTTGTCTATGATCAGATTGCTGACGACGAACGCCAGAAAACCAAGTGCCAGAATTTAATTCAGACAAGCCACGTTCTAGCGGTTCAACTTTGTTTTTTCTGTTGTATTGCTTTAGCGCTTCATCATCTTGTGCCCATTGCTCGCCATATTTGGCTATTTGCCAAGCGGCACTTTCAACGGCACTATAAACATGTAAATTCAAATTTAAACGTTCAGTAAGCTCTTCAATAAAACGATAAGTCTCTGGAAACAAATGTCCCGTATCAGTGATTAGTACTGGAATATTAGGATCGACTTGCGTCATCATATGCAACATAACAGCTGACTGAATACCAAAGCTAGAAGACAACACAAACTGACTTGGGAGGTTTTCCATTGTCCATTCAATACGGGCAAGCGGAGTCTTCTTCTCTAAATCTTCATTCCACTGCGCTAACCAAGGTTTCGGTAAAGAGGCTGGGAAACGATTTTGTATAGATTTTTCAGCTATAGCGCCATTATTTACTATGGCGATAGCTTTGGTTGGTACTAATGAATTAGTCATCATGAAAATCCCTGACACTTATTTTTACTTCATCAACAATACCGGCACGGATAACAAAGTCACCAAATGCTTCAGCGTTATTACGCTCTGCAGCCCAGCGAGCACTTAATTGATCAATTTCAGTTAATACGCCAGCTTCATCAACATTTTCTTTATAAAGCTTTGGCACTCGCGAGCCGGCTAAGTCACTACCTAAATACATATTGTATTTACCTGGACCTTTACCTACTAAACCAATTTCAGCAAGCATGGCACGGCCACAACCGTTTGGACAACCTGTTACGCGCAAGATAATGCTTTCGTCTTTTAAACCATTTTTAGCAAGAATAGTTTCAACATCATCAACTAAACCTGGTAAGTAACGTTCAGCTTCAGCCATCGCTAATGGACAGGTAGGAAATGCTACACAAGCCATTGAACTCTTACGTTGGTTAGATACACCGTCATTAATTAAACCATGATCACGGGCAAGCTTTTCAATAGCGTCTTTGTCTTTTGGTTCAACACCAGCAACAATAAGGTTTTGATTTGCGGTTAAGCGGAAATCACCTTGGTGTATTTTAGCAATTTCTAGCATACCTGTTTTTAATGCTTTACTACCAGAATTAGCACCGTCAAAATCAGCTTTTTCGAAATCAAGTATGCGACCGTTTTCAATGAATAACGTTAAGTGTTCTTTGCCATCGATTCCTGCAACCCAACCAAAGCTATCGCCACGGTGTGTAAATTCATATGGACGTGAATCTGAAAATTCAACACCTGCTCTTGCTTCTACTTCGGCTCTGAATGCATCAGCACCAACACGATCAAGTGTGTATTTAGTTTTCGCATTTTTACGGTTAACACGGTTACCCCAATCACGCTGTGTAGTAACAACGGCTGCAGCAACAGCTAAGGTGTGTTCCTTAGAAATAAAACCAAAGTCATCAGCACAACGTGGGTAAGTAGCATTATCACCGTGAGTCATGGCTAAACCACCACCAACAAGCACGTTAAAACCAATTAGTTTACCGCCTTCGCTAATGGCAACAAAGTTTAAATCGTTAGCATGAAGGTCAATATCATTGTTCGGCGGAATAACAACCGTTGTTTTAAATTTACGTGGTAAGTAGTTGCTACCTAAAATCGGTTCAACTTCTTCATCTTCAGTTGTTTCAACGCGTTCTTCGTCTAACCAAATTTCAGCATAGGCACGAGTTTTAGGAAGTAAGTGTTCACTTATCTTCGTTGCCCACTCGTAAGCTTCTTGATGTAATTCAGATTCAACAGGGTTAGAAGTACAAAGTACGTTACGGTTAACATCACCGGCAGTTGCAATTGAATCTAAACCTACACTGTTAAGTGTTTGGTGCATCAATTTAATATTTGGTTTTAAAACGCCGTGAAACTGAAAGGTTTGACGAGTTGTTAAACGAATGCTGCCATATGATGTGTAATCATCCGCAAACTTATCAATAGCTAACCATTGATCTGTACTAATGATCCCGCCAGGTAACCGAGCTCTAAGCATTACATTGTGTAATGGCTCAAGCTTTTGTTTTTGACGCTCTGCACGAATATCGCGATCATCTTGTTGGTACATACCATGAGTACGGATCAACTGGAAGTTGTCGGCAGTAAAGCCACCCGTCATTCTGTCTTGAAGATCTTCAACGATAGTACCGCGTAAAAAATCACTTTCCGCTTTTAAGCGTTCGTTGTCGGCTTGTTTACCTTCAACAATCAATACAGGGTTTTCAATTTTTGTTAAATCGTTGCTCATTAGTAAACATCCTTCTGGTAACGCTTGTTAGATCTAAGTGATTTTAAATAGTCTTCTGCTTGCTCTGCACTTAATTTTCCGTGCTCTGCAATGATGTCAACCAAGGTTTGATGCACATCTTTTGCCATACGGTTAGCATCGCCACAAATATATAAATGTGCGCCACGCTCTAACCATGCGAAAACTTCACTGGCTTGTTCTTTTAATCGGTCTTGTACGTAAACTTTTGTCGCTTGGTCGCGAGAAAAAGCAACGTCCATACGCGTTAATAAACCCGATTTTAAGTAATTCTGCCATTCAACTTGATATAAGAAGTCTTGAGTAAAAGTCTGGTCACCAAAGAACATCCAGTTATCACCAGCAGCATCACGTGCTTCACGCTCTTGCATGAATGCTCTAAATGGCGCAACACCTGTACCAGGACCAATCATGATAACAGGCGTGTCGTCTGATTGTGGTAAGCGGAAGTTATCATTGTGCTCAACAAAAACACGTACTTTTTGACCTTCTTCTAAACGGTTTGCTAAGAAACTGGAAGCGCCACCTGTACGAGGCTCACCGTTGGCATCAAAACTGACTAAACCAACAGTTAAGTGAACCTCTTCTTCTACTTCTGATTGACTCGATGCAATTGAGTATAAACGTGGAGTGATTTTACGTAATGCCTCAACAAAAAATTGTGGATCAATTTCAGTTTCAGCCGCTTTTACCACATCGATAATTTGGTGTTCACCTGCATATTCTCTGGCGGTGTTTTTATCGGCAGCAATCGCAGTAAGTTCTTTATTTCCAGAGATTTTTGCCCAAAACTCAACAAATGCAGGTGCTGTTTGTGTGATTTCTAATTGTGTAGTTAAGGCATCAGTTAGTGTGAATACCTGATTTGCACCATCGACTTTTAGCTTAACATTTTCTTCGCCAGTGAGCTTTAACGTAGCAACTAATTCAGCGACTAAGTTAACGTCATTTTCAAACCAAATACCTAATGCATCACCTACTTGATAAGTTAGACCAGATTCGCCTAAATCAATTTCAATGTGACGAACATCTTTAGCTGAATCACGACCGGTGATTTTTTGGCTTAAAGAGAATTCTGCCGCATAAGGGTTTTGCTTAGAGTATTGGCTTGTTGCGCCTGCGGTTGGTAAATCAACAACAGCAGCTAAAGGCGCATCTGATTGAGTTAATTCTTCTTTTAAGCTTTCAACAATACTTAACGTCCAGCTATCACTGTCACTGTCATAATCAACATCACAATCAATACGAGGCGCTACTTGCTTAGCACCTAGTGCTTTTAAGCGTTCGTCAAAGTCTTTACCTGTTTGACAGAAGAACTCATAACTACTATCGCCTAGCGCAAGTACGCTATAACTTAAGTTAGGTAATTTAGGTGCTTTTTTACCTAATAAAAATTCATGAAATTCAATTGCATCATCAGGTGCTTCACCTTCACCATTAGTGCTCGCTACAATTAATAAATGCGTTTCATTTTTTATTGATTTTGCTTTATAGTCCGCAGTGTTTTTCAACACAACACTAATACCTGCCGCTTTTGCGCTTTCAGCAAGTTTGCTAGCAACACCTTTAGCATTGCCTGTTTGTGATGCATATAAAATAGTTAGTGTTTTAGCTGCTACTGGTGCTAGCGCAGGCGATAACGTAGCACTTTGCCCCGATTCACTTTTCGCGGCAAGATAACCACTTGCCCAGGCAAGTTGTAATGATGAGTAGCTTGATGTGGCTTGTTGAAGCAACGAAAGCTGAGTCGCATCAAGTGCGCTTGATACTGAGTTTAAGTTTTGCTGTAAAAATAGCTGCTCTTGTGGCATGAGAATATTCACCTATAACAATTTATAAGTGAATCATAAACGAGAATGAGTAAAACCAAAAAGAATAGATAATGATTTTTTATATCAAAAAAGAATATAAGAATACTACGGTAATAAAAAAACTTAGACAAAAAATAACTTAACCGCTATGTTACTCATAACACTAACTTTCCTGAGTTAACAATTATCACTTTTAAACACATATCTTTATGCTTAGTTTTAAGTTTTATTTTTTGCTGTAACCAAGGTTATAGCCAAGAAAAAACGCTGATTTATAAATACAAGTCTGCTAATGGTGTACTGTCTTTTTCAGATATTCAGCCACTAGATACCTTTTATGAACAAGTAAGGATTGGTTGCTTTGCCTGCCAAGTCGACTCTCTCATTGATTGGCATAATGCAAAACTCTATTTAACGCAATATCAACGCACCATTGAAGCTGCCGCGATGCTTTATAAAGTAAACCCTGCATTTATCCGCGCTATTATTCATGCCGAGTCTCATTTTAATGCGAAGGCAGTTTCTAAACAGGGTGCGCAAGGTTTAATGCAATTAATGCCGACAACAGCTCAAGCTCTTGGGGTAAAAAAACCCTTTATTGCTAAACAAAATATTTACGGTGGTGTAAAGCATTTAGCACATTTACTTAAGGTGTATCAGGGGAATAATCGATTAGCCTCGGCCGCTTATAACGCAGGGGAAGGTGCCGTAAAGAAATATTCAGGCATACCGCCTTTTGCCGAAACTAAAGTATATGTTGAACGTGTTGATATTTTATATCGTCGCTATCAAAGTGCCATTAAAATTTAAGCTAGCTATATCCTGCACCGTGTTGTTCCGGCAATGGCACACGCATTGATTATTTAATTTAAATATTTGCAATGCTAATTTTTTGCTCTACGCTTAATTATGTTGGCAACAACATGAAGCAGGATGCTTTGTTATAGATACTTTAA
>NZ_QOLD01000018.1 GCF_003333305.1 Candidatus Colwellia aromaticivorans
GAATGGATTAATACCATTCGACTATCTCATGCATTGCCTAGAGCAATTGACCAACTCTGCACTTGATATCGAAACATTATTGCCCTGGAATGTAAAACTTAGCTAAGTGTTTTACCCAGACCTTCACAGATTTTCTGCTCATTTGTGGGGCTGGTTTAAGCTCAATATAGTTTATTTTTAACTGAAAAAGAAAGAGTAGTTATCGTTTCCTTTAATTTTTTAAATTTAGAAGTCGTTGGGATTCTAATAATTGTTCATGAATTAACTTAAAGCTATAATCATGCGGAAATACTCCAAGATAATATCGAATTCCATTTTTCATTCTAGTTATTAACCAGTGTCCCGTTTGTCTTCCTGCTTTATTTTTTCCAGATTTTAATATTTCACTTTCAACTTTTTTCAGATCAATTTTGCCCGTCTCATCACTTAGATTATTTACAATTCGTTCTATGTTTTTGGGTTTTTCCATCATTTCCATATAAGCATTGGGAAGCATTGGTGCATGGATATGTTCATAGTTTTTCAACAAGCAGCCTCCACTGAAAGATTTTGGGTTCTTTGATAGTTTTGTCGATGGAGGTACATTTTCTTCACCTTCAAGCCACTTTATAACTTCAAAGACTTGTTGAGTATTTAATTGACACTCTTTATATATTGTAGCTTTTCTTAACAAAGCTAACTGTGAAAGTAATAAGGGAGATATCTGTTTTTTAAAATAAAAATTTATGAGCGAGTGATCATTTGTGATATGAGATATCCACTTTTCTTTTTTTTCAACTTGTTTATAATTTTTGTATCTTTTTCCTCTTGGTAACTTATTCCCTATTTTATGCCGATAAGAATAATCTACAATCCAAGTTCTGCCTTTAAGTTTCGGAACAATACGATTTAATGTAGCTTTTACTGATATGACTTTATCATTTTTACTTAACATCTGTTTCAAATCCCTTTTAATAAATTGAGATGCATAATTACTATAACAGAATCAAAATAACCTAATTGATGCAATGCCAATACAAATTAAAAATTTACTCTTAATTTCAGAAGTATGAACAGCCGTTATAGTTCTGGTTTAATGATTGCTATATTGGTGTTGGTTATTTGACTTTGTATGTTAATTTAAAATATGCTGGTTTGAAGAAGATAACTAGTTTTAGGCAAAATAAAATAATTATTTAGTATTGTGGTTATTACAGGAATTTTTTTATGAATATTTTAAATAATATATTGGATTTAAATAAAGAAAGTATTGAACTCGTAAACTCACTTATACAAAAAGAATGCCCATATCTTTTAGATACTATTGAATTTACAGCAAGAGAATACGCACAAGTCATAGACTTAATATACAAAAATGGTCATATTGATATTTATTTGAATTTACTAAAGTCTCGACATAATTTTAATAACTCATCATCAGCTACCCACTTTTTAAATTCATCTATTATTAAAAATCTTTTCGAATGTTCCAAAAAGCATAGCGAGGCTTTACCTTTCTTGAATGAAGTGGGGAAGGAAGTCTTAGATAAACTTTCTGAAACAACTAAAGCCTTTCTACCTACTTTACCAAGACATACGGGATTAGAAATATATGCAAAATTTTTAATCGAACAAGATCGTATTGTTGAATTGAAAAATGTTTGTAATTTAGCTTTAGAATTAGGTTGGCGAGGAAACTGGAAGAAACTAGCAAACAAAACCAAAGAATCAAATAAAAAAGACACATTAAAAGCTAAAAAAATTACACAAATGGGAGAGGAAGCTGAAAGTATTGCTAGGAACTGGCTAAAAGATAATGGGTTTACGATTTTGCAATTCGGGAGAAGTTATAATCAACAAAGTTCATCATTAGATATAGAACGTTTGCCTGAAATTAACGTTGGTTCATCAATTATTAATATATGTAAAGAACTTGAAAAGACTAGAGAGATATTACCTGAAATTTCTCCTAGTGTTTTAAAAACTTCTAATTTCCCCAAAGAATTCGATTATCTAAAAACAGAATTAATTAAATTAGCGAACATTTGTCAAACCAAATTTCCTTGTTTATTACACAAGGTTGATCCTACAAACGCTCCATGTAATTTGGGAGAAGATATGTTTAATCCAGATAAGTTGGCAACTTTAAATCCAGAATTAACTACGGGCCATAAACCTGGTTGTTTAAGTATTTCTAAATGCCAAACAAGGTTAGGATTGGTATCTGCGGTAATGAAAGACTCTAGTTTTTTAAAAAATAAATTCTTAAAAGACAATATTAAAGTTCACCGTTTTATACAACGATATATTGTTTATAAAAATTTTTATGAGACTAACTTCAAAGAAACAAGAAAAAAATATAAATTTTCTCAACACCCTGGACGATATGATTTAGCCGCTTATAAAGGCGATAAATATTACGCAGTAGAGGTAAAGGGAAATAGTAGTAAATTATCTCACTGGCAAGAAATTAGACTAGGGCTATTAAAGCGATTTGGCCATGAAGCCAGATTATTAAAAGTTCAATTTACATCAGATAAAAACTATCTATTGGAATTTGAAGACATAACTTCAAAAATACCGTTACCATCTGATGATGAAATTCAGGAAATATTAAACTTTGTGCATCCAAGTGAAAAAGGAAGAGAAGGTGCAATGGTAGATACGTGTATTATTCCTTTTTAAGTGAATGTCCGCTTGGGGAACGTCTGCTTTCGTATCTTTGTTAACATCGAACCAGTGAGAATTAGAGCATTCTTCAGTTAGCCATAAGCTGACATTAAGTTTTGATAAACCATGTTCATATTCAGGGTAAGTTTAACTAAAATTTACTACTTGGTTGTGGGGCTGGTTTAAGCTCAAAGCGGAAGCTGATTTTTAGGATTCCATCGTTCCTAAAAGGCAAAAAAGGCTTACTACTTTTGTGAACATCATGTGGTGGTAAGAACTAAGATAGAGACCTATTTTTTATATAAAAATCTAAATTTTTAAACGATCTATCTAAGTCTTTCAACCCATTTACAGCATTATTAAGTTTAGCCATATCCTTCCTAGTGAACATTTTCATTGCTATCTGATTTACTATATTGAAACTATTTACATCTTTTTTTGTTTCGAACCACTTGATTACTAAATTTACTAAGTCAGAATGTTCGAATCCGCTTTCAATACAGTCTTCAAACCACTGCGTGGTGAGCCGCCATGATAACGCTTGCTCATCTGCATACTCTTTTTCTAAGGTGTCAGTGTTAATTGATGTGATTGATCTATATTTATTTTTTGAAACAGATTCATCAATATTTGTTCGTCTATATTGAAACCACTTATTTCGATTACATACGTTCCAAAGAGAGTGAATATCACTTTCACTTAAATGCTCTTTATAACGCCATAAGGCTTCTACCTGCTTTAGCCTTGTTATTCCTTTTCTTCCATTAGTCCTGTCACCAAACGCCATTAAAACATGTTTGAAAATATCTTGAGGTTCTGTTGAACTCTCAACCTCTTTGTGAACAAGCTCTAATAATTTAGGAAGAGAAATATATAATGCTGCTTGAATAAATCGTCTCCGACTTTTAACTTTTTCCCAATTATCTAGCAAGATCCGATTTGATGTATCTAGTTCCATCTCCATCAATAATTCAGAAAGAATATAATCTACGTCCCCCTCTTTTTCTGTGCTTATTTCGCTTATTGTTTTAGAAAAATAATCGGTAAGTTCTTTATTCCAAACATATCTACCTGTTTGCCACCAATATCTTTTATTCGAAGGGATCAACTCTATTACCGAATTGATAACAGATAAATCACCTCTCTTGGCTCTTTGAAAAATAGCCCATTCAAAAGCGTCATCTTCTTTGTAAATTGAATTTAGAAATGAGAGGTCTGTATTTTTTTCAACTGAACCATAAATTTTTGTAGCAGCTTTGACCATGGAGAGGGAAGATTGTTTATCTTTAATAATTTTTTCTAAAAGCTTTTTAGACTCATCAGACATCTTATTTTTGCGTCTATAGTGATCAGTAAATGTTGAGCTAACAAAGAAGCCATATTTTGATTTTTCATACCTTTTAGCCAAAGATTCAACTATGTGTTGTACAGCAACAGGTACTCCTAATACTCTAAACATATAAGTAATAGGCCACTCAAGTCTTTCATCCTCACTCGCCCTTTTAGCAAAGTAAGTTAGCGCATTAATAGGTACATAGGATTCAAATGCCCAAGACAAACCATCACTAGCAAAAGAGTTTAAACCACTACTTCCGTAATCATCTTCTTCAGCAGGTAAAATAGCCCATTGATCGCAAACTTCACCCAATAATGATTCATCATTTTCATGGCAGCGAGCAGCCGCCCACATATAGCTCAAAAGGTTTTCTTTTTTGTCTTTTGACTTTCTCCAACATTTACCTATTGATGGTTCAAGTGAGGAATCACCTAGATAACCTGCCAATAATAAACCAGCATTCAGTGTATTATCGCATTTAGGGTTTGAGCCTAATAAATCACTTAGCTGCTTACTGTAAGCCTGCCCATGTTTTGAAAAAACATGAGCTAACAACTCTTTTCTTCCACTTACTTTTATACCAAGCTCATGCCTTGAAACTAGGTTTAGACCCGCATTCAAATCACCATTTCTAAACCTAGCCTCCAGCCAGAATTCATTTGACGAGCTGTTTGTAAATAACGTAGTCATTGGTATAACGCATTCAGAATCAATCCTTGAAAGTATGCTAATTGCTTCAAATCTTATATATTCATTCGCCAATTTATCTTTGTTAGTTTCAACAATCCACGCTTCAATTTTTTTAATCAGATAAGTCGTATCTATAAGGCTACTTGTTGTAGTCAGTTTGAATGTATGGAATAAACTTAAGGGGTTTTTTCTTAAAAGGTAGTCTATTGATTTTTGTTTAAGTAAATTTTTTACAAGTGCTACGGCTATTGCTTCCGAATAAAATGGGTCGCATATATATTCAATTTTTTGCTGTGAATTTAAGTCTTTAGCAATAATTTTTGCAGTCATTGCTAAGCTAATTCTATCGTGACGGAAGGAAAGAGAGTTACTACCATTTTTGTTTGAAAAATAAATTGCAGAGCCTTTTTTCAATAGCTTCTTCAAACTGCCTAATTTGCTAGGTGAGTATTTGAACCATCCAGTTATTTCTTTTATGGTTGGATTGAAATTTCTATTGTTCAATAAACAGCAAACTAACTCTTCATATAGTTCTTCAACTTCATCTTCATAAATATCATCAAAATTAGCCGAAATTTTACAAATGTCGTTGCTTATATAATTTTCAATGATATCGGCAGCGGAGGTTTCTGAACTTAAGTCACTTAAAGCTATTAATAAAGGGTCATTACCAAGTGATGAGCATATTGATGCTATTTCTACTTCTGATAGTTCGACTCCGATCTTTTCTGCTTTTACTTTGACAGCTTCGTTTGCCTCTATTTTTGAAAAATTGCTTACATATGAAGTAAATTCACTAATTTTTACTTTTTCATCATATTTTAAGCTATCGACATAATTAGGATATACAGGACATACAATTAGCCATTTATCAGATGTATTTTTTTGTATCCATTTTAATATTTTCTGTAATGTTTTTGTTGGGCTATCCGAGTTATTTATGTCTTCAATAACTATAACGAAAGGCAATTGGTGTTGACAAAGATCAAGGGCTGTTGCTCCAGCATCATCGTTTAAATTGTTTTCAAATGCGGATAATTGCTCAGTTATAGCTTGTTCTAGAGAATTTGATTTATCAATGATTCTTTCAGATAAAATGATACCTGCGCTGCCATTATCAAAATTAGCTTTAAAGAAATTAAAAGCAATAATTGATTTACCAACGCCTGACTCCCCGACTAAAAATTGATGATTACTTACTACAGGCTGATAGGTTACTCTTTGAACCATTAACTGAACATCAATAAGCTTGGAATAATCATCGATTTGCTTTTCTGTAATTTCCCTCAACAATTCAAGTGATAACTTCTCTGGTTTTTCAGCCAAATATAGTTTTCTTAAATATTGACCTTTAGCTGTCGTGTCGAGGTAATTGGCTATTGTAGTACCTCCATGAATTTCTAAGTCTATATCATTTTCTTTGGCTAAAGTCTTAGCATCTAAGATCGTTTCTGGTTTAGGATCAAATGTCGATACTAAAGCGATTGTTGCTTTTTTTATATCTTGATATTTAGAACGATAACCGTTAATTTCATTAATAGCTTTTCTTAAATCCCCCTCGTTACCAGTGGGGCCTTTTGCGAGGTCTTTGGGCTTTACAGTCGATAGATCTTTAAGAAGCTTGTCATGTAGGCGACTGATATCTGTCGTTGTATGTTCTAAACCAGCTACTCCTAATTCACCATTTTCTACATAGACTGAAAACCCGTCTAATGGTGCTTTAACCGTACTTCCTTTCGGGTTGACACCTAAATGACTTGTACTCTGATACTTATTTGGATTAAACGATCTTAAATAAGCAGTAGCTAACCTTTCAAATTTAGCTGCATCTTTAAATTCCGATAACTTTTTTACTGTTTGATTAACGTTAGACATTAGACATTTCTTTATTGGCACATAATAAACTGAAATTATTGATAAGTTTTCACTTTTCATTCATACCCCATACTAACACTCGAATTAATTATGAATAAACACTTTCAATGCATGCAGCATTCTGAGGAATACAGATCAATAAGCAATTTTTTCGAAAAGTATGATTTTTTTGAGGCACAACTGATTATATACTGAACTTTCGAATGGCCGCTTTGGTGGCATTGTTCACACTCAGGCTGAGCGACTTACTGGCAAAAAGCCATCATCAAAAGTCCCATATACTCATCTGTGGGGAACGTCCGCTATCGTATCTAAGTGAACATAAACTGGCCTAATTTTGAGGACTAATTTAGGTCAGTAATGTGGCATTTTTTGTCATTAGGAGATCGTCTTTTTAGTGGCAGAAGTGTGCATTAGCAGTGTTCAATATATCCAAAGATGACAGATCTAATAAAGTCGAAATATTATTGGCACAGTTAAATGTAATTGGCTGGCAAAGGTAAATGCAATTAGGTGGCACTGATGGTAGAGATTTTCCAGATGGTTCTAGGAAAACTGATTATATATACTTAGCACAAGTTGATAGCTATAAATATCCTGCTTTTAAATAATCCCTAGCTTTAGTTTATCTTTAATCGGCATTTTTCCTATTAAATCGTCATAAAATTCACTCAGTTTTTTATCTTTCAATTCGTCGTATTCTTGCTGCAAGCTTTGAGCTTTCTTCACTATTGTAATTTTGTTTTTAGCAAGTAATCCACCTTTCTTCTTGATACGAGCATTCATCTTCTTTTCTAACTCATCGTTAATTTCCTTAAAATATTTTTTAAGGTCAGTAGAGTATGAGTTACTTTGAAAAACACCTGTTCTTCCTTCCTTCATTTGGCGAACAATATCTTGTATTTTAATCTGATAATTTCCCTTCTTTCTGTAGTCTGTAACCTTACTGTGTTTCTTAATAAAGGTAAGTTTTTCAAGTTTTAACTCATTGATTATGTTATATGCTTTCAGTGATGCATTCTTTTCACTAACCCAATCAGGGACACCTTCTTTTATATTAGAGTTTACTTCTTTATTTAAAATATCTAACAAAGTCATGCTAATAATTCCATTTTTTTGATATATCAATCGCTGACTGCATCTCTTCGATATAGCTCACATTTCTATTTGTTTTGTTGTTTTTATCTAATTGTTTCATCATTTTGATAGTTTCTGTAACAATACGTTGACTCTCAATCTTGAAAACCAGTGGCATTGGTTGTTTTAATGCTGTGACATGATTTGCAACATTTAAAACAATGAAAACAATATTCTCTTGCTCTACTAGATGATTAGTGCAGCCGATACAAAATTCAACACCAGCTTTATCTCGTTGAGGGACACCATCTTCAGCACAGTTAGCTCTATGTCTGTTCCTCATTTTTAACATGCAAAAGCCCCAAGGGTTAGCTTTTATGTCTGCTATCTCAAGATTTGCAAATTCCATCAAGGCTTGACCATATTGCTCTGGACTAACCACTTTAGTTTGTTTAAATACCCTTCTTAAGAAAACATCCATTTTCCCTCCAAAATCACGTCTTTCATCGAATTTCATCGCATTTAAATGTGCAGTTAAAATGGAACTTATCACTCTTCTCTTAGCTATTTCTTCCGATGTTTGCATATGCTTTTCACGCAGATATCTACGATAGAATTGCTCTCCGAAATGCTTGAAGTTTGTGCGTATTAACCAACCAACATCACCGGAATAACGTCGATATACACATTCAGCCCAGATATGACGAAAAGCATGGGGTGTGGGGTACGCACAGTTTGATTTGATCGTATTCAAAATATCGTTAAGACTTCCTCGATCAATTTTTTCACCTGGCTCAAGTGAAGCTAAATATTCTTTATGTTCAAGTAATAGTTGTTCATCCCACACCAAACGATTTTCAATACTCATGGTATTGTTACAATAGCTTTCGATCAAAAATGCACCTGTACACCTTTTACTTTCAGTGATAACACCGACAGCTATCAATTTTGATAAATCATCTCGTACTTTACGTCTTACATTACATACTTGTTGGGTATTACTAGAAGATGAATATCGTTCTGATAACACTAACAGAGTGGTTCTTTCTGAAATATCTAACACCCCTTTAGCTCGTTTTTCTTGCAATTTTTCTAGCATATCTAATTCAACAAAAGGCACATAATTATCATTAAAGTGTCGCCATCCCGTAACACATGCAACATTAGCCCTATTGCGAATATCAACCGACTGACTATCTTCATCACTTTTGAACAATATAGGCTGTGTTTCATCTGAACAGTGAAGTGTTTGAAGTTGCTTTAACAAGATATATGAATTTAACGATATCTCTCTATATATTTTAGTTTCACCCCCCATTTTTGGCACTTTCCATTTCACTTGAAAACGAACAGGGTAACGAATTTGATCTACTACATCATGATTACGAGAGATATTAATTGCAGTTTCTGGAAATGTATATTCTGACTCACGCCAACCTAGCAAAGCCATGATATTAGTAAAACCATATCGTCCAATTGTTGTATCAAACATAAAAATTGAAGATATATTTGTATCAGGCTTAACGATTACAGTCTGCTTAACAAGTTCGTCAATCAGTTTGTTTTTTTCTATTTTGAAATTATTAAGAGTAAGATTTGCCCCGTTCACTAGATATTCCAAGGTATCAGAAAAATCATCTATTATTTGTTGTTCTGAAATATTTGATAAGGATACGTCAATAGATAACAATGATTTGATAAATAATTTGTTATCTTCATTACTGGTAAGTCCAAGACGTTCGAGCAATATATCTAATGCTGTATCGCTAAATATTGCAAATTGTTTTACTGCATCTTTGTAGTGCTTTTCATAAGCAACCATCGCTCGTTTTTTAAACGTAGTAAAAGCTTTCTTTTGTTTATTTATCATTCTTGTTTGTTCTGTAGAATGAGTTTCCAAGATTGATATCCATACTAATGAATGATTGATTCTTGTATCTTCATAACCACTAATAAGTTCTGAACTTTGATTTTTCACTTGAGCAACGGCATAAGCTGCAAAAAAGTGTTGACTAAATAATATATTCAAATGATTTATGTAGTGCTTACCTATATCGAGCGTTAAAAAATTGAATGACCCACCCTCTGCATAATCTGTATAAGATATATCTGCAACAGACATAAGCACCTTGTTAAGTGCGCTTGTTAGTCTTTTTTTGCTCATAGCATGAATTAAGACATTTTTCATACCCAATAATTTACATATCATTTCAATTTTAGGTGGATTAAATGCCCAAAAAAGACGTGCACCATTGACCCCTATTCTCTTTGATATTCCTTTCTCGTTAGCTGAACATGTCAACATGACTTCTAAGAGAGTGGTCAATGATTGTGCATTTACCGTATCTATTTTTTCTTGTGTTAAAAAGCCAAATAGCAAAAGCAAGCCTTGAAAAACAACTTTTTTAACTTTATTACTTTTGATATCACCTACCACATCACACCAAATAATCCATGCGAGCATGGATGTTTTTATTGAAAACTGTTGTCCATCTACAATAATAAAATAGTGTGTTTCTGCCCTGTATGCTGACAGATCAAACCAACCGAAATTGAAACTGTAGCTTGTAATATCTTTTAGCACTAAAACATCATCAAACACTTCCCCTTTCTCTGGTGTCAATCCTGCAACTTGAGTTTTTAATTTAATATAAATACTTGTTTCTTCTATTTTTTTTGTTTTTTCAACATAAGTTATAGTCATAAATATTTATACTCTAATTTGTGATAAAAATAAATTTGGTAACATAGGTTTGTACTGTTCATACGCTACAAAACCCTTGGTTTTAATCTGTTTTGATATTAAATTATTCAGAACATATTCTTTCCATTCAGCTTCTACAAGTACATGTTTTTCCAGATAAATTGGATTGTGAGTTGCTAGTACTTTATAGTGCTTTTCAGCTTCCTTTATGTAATGCAAGAAATTAACGACTGTCTCAACACTATCTATGACTCTAATCGCATCACCTTCTATATCAGTATCTGTCGGCTCTTTATTTTTATCTATACTATCGAAGGGCTGCACATTTCCACTTGTCTCTGATATAAGTTGAGTTCTTATCTGTCTCTCTGTTATTTTTTTTTGAATTTCTTCAATATTAGGCTTAAAAGCGACGTTTTCAATATCTTCCATTACGAATCTCAATAACCTCGCTGCTGTGTTTTTATGCTCTAAATTTTGTTCAGAAAAGTAAACGTCATGCTCAGTACTACCCATGTGCGAGTTGTTATTAACCAGTGCACCAACTCTAAAATATTTACTTTTTGCATGAACGGCAGCCGTTTTAATCATTGACCCCGTGAACCAAGTTGGGTGAATCCAATTTGCTACTAATTTTCTGTAGGTATATATACTTGTATCATCATGGCCTTGCTTTATTCTAATATTCATCCAACGTTTAAGTGTCATTTCATAATTATTAAATAGACATTGAATTAAACTTAAAAACAAGGTGGATACTTGTTGCTGTTGTAATCCTTTTTTAACACGCTGAAGACAAGTCCCCCCTGACATAAGTGTAAGCATTTTTCCAATTGAACCAGTAGAGCAAAATGGCGCTTTATTTGCATCTGTTGATGTTATTGACATTAATTCATCGACTGACTTTCTGTTTTGTAGAAAGGTTAATAAAGCTTTACCGGCTGGTAGTTTGGTATCTAATGTGTCTGTCGTCTTAAAATCGTGTGCTCTTGATTTCCAATAATCACAACTAAGATGCGTTATTTTTTTAGCACTACCATAAAAAATATAGTCTTCGTATCTTAATTTTCTTGCATCACTAGCTTGAACAGTTTGAGAACAGTTCAGCCAATAAAAACATATTTCTTCTGCTTTACTGACGGGATACGATGTTTGCTCACCCTTCAAAAAACCATCAAGTTGATTAATAAAACTATCATCAAATATTATTGCCTTGCAAAAAGTAAATACTGTTTTTTTATCAATCAATTTTTTTAAAATTAAATTTCTATTACTGCCCAGTGTAGTAACAACATAATTTTTATTTTCTTCGAGACAAAAATCATGTACCAACACTTCCAAAGTTTGCTTTTCAACACTATGTGTCATTCTTGTCACTGAATATAAAATTTCTTTTTGAAATTTATATTTTCTAAATGTTTTATCTTTATCAGTGATAGTTGATTTTACAATCGCCACGTTAAAGTCGTTCCGTTTTAGTGTGTCAGTTAGATCACGACTCACTTCTTGCAAAATTAACATTAACTCTGCAACTGTCTGATTGAAGGATTGCATTAGAAATCTAGCTGAACTTAGTCGTTGAAATACATCAGATTTTCCATCTTGTGCCATTTTTGATCCTAGCCAATTAATGCTCAAAAACCAATCTACAAGGGATTTTTGTTCGGACTCTATTGGATTTAGCTTTGTTGCACTTTCAATTGCTAATAGTATATTGGTTTGTTTTGCATTTAATGATGGTATTCTCTTAGCGTAATTAATAAAGGATATTACGCGAGTTGCTCCCTTCCCACTAAAGCCTTTATCAACAAGGTAAGTTTCAAAATCTTTAATTATTTTGAATTTACTTTTGTTAAGTTCATATTGATTTAAAAACTCAGTTAACCTTGGAAATTGCTCTGATATTTCTTTTAATTTGGACTCTCCATACTCATTCTGATGAGCATTGACATAAGTATAATACAAAGCTACAGATCCAAAAACCAATTGAGCTGTTTCATCGTTACTAATGCATTCAAAAGTAATTTCCTTTACTCGTGTTGGCATACCGATAGTAATGCGCTTTGGTAGCACAGGTATTGTTTTAACATTGGTCTTCTGTTCAATATCAGCATTTAATGACTTATTGAATGCTGAGCGGATTTGGTGCACTTCAGTCTCAATTTCATAGTTTGTCGTTTTTTTAATTTCATCCATTTAGATTACCCTAGACCTTTTCAGCTATAAGCATGAAATCAACAGAGCGTATATATCGCATAGTTACTTCCTGAGCGAATTCTTTTTTATTGATTTTATGGCCCATTAACCGCGCCATCTCACTAATTACAGCATGACCAGGGGTTATTGAATGATGAGGAGTACCACGACAAAGCACATGGAATTTTTCAGTTGCGAAACTATGACGAAGGTGGTGATATGAGTTTTCTTCATTCAAAACAATATCATCTACGCTACTACTACTGAGTAACTTATTTTTAACTTCAGTAAATATGCGAGTTGCACATTTAACAGTAATTGCATTTCCTGAGTGATTAGTTTCATAGCTAACAAATAATGAATTAGAATTAGAATCTGGACGTTCGGTTAGATAATATTGATGACATTTTTCTAATAAAGAACGAGGAATATATATTATTCTCGCTGGAGAACCTTCGTTTCGTCTTGCTTTAGTAATTATCAATAAATACTCAAAAACTTGTTTATCTTTTTGCTTTAGCTCATCAAATAAAGTTAAAAAACCTTTAACTGGCTTTTTTGCATACGTAAAGTTTTCGAGGAATAAACTTGTATTTTCCATTGATCTAAGTCCACATTCAAAGCCAAACCTTAATAGTAGTTCATCTCTTACTGTCTTACATTCAAGTAACATCATTGTTCTAGTACTTTTTAGAATGTACTTATAAGCTCTTTTACGTATTACATTTTTTTGAGCTTCTTTCCTAAGTTTTGGATATATATATAAATTCTTGGTATTAGTTATTTCAAAAAGTGAAAGGTAATTGTAATATGCTGTAAGGACAGATCTTACTTGAGTAGCTGTGTTGATACCTTTTTTTAGATCTGAAATCAAATAATCGTTCAAGTATGTATTTATAAATTCAGAAGTCGCATGAGTATGCATATGAACATTGGGAAGTTTAGAGTTTACTTGAGATTGTTGTTCAACATATTGGAGGAAATGTAGAATAACCCCCTCATATTGATTAATCGTATGTTGAGATACCTCTATTTTATCGAGAATGACTTCAACTTCTCCTGTTGTTTTATTAACTCTTTCTTTTCGCTCTGGCACATATCCCATCCTGTTCATTGAAATTGAGAACAGTGTTGGTAAAAGAACTGGTAAACCTTCAGAATCAATGAAGCTAACAAACCTATCTACTTGAATTGATTTCATGTAGTTACTGTTATGTATAAATTTTTCCATTTTAGCTATTATCAAAAAGTGTTCATTTTAGATTGAACTATAGCGCAAACTATATCAATATAAATTTTTGATCTTTGACTAGATTAGGTATGCAATTTAGTCTTCAAGATAGCATTGGTTAAAAAAAACAATCCATGTCAACGTGAATTATTTTTTTTACAATTGTCTTTTTTGATGATACGTTTTTCATTACAACAGTTTACTGAGTTTTTATACAGTATGTCAATGTACTAAAAAGCTTTATGCTTTAACCAAACTGTTCACTGCCATATTAAATATAATTTCCTTAATCACTTCTCTGTGCAGCGCGCAGCGTCTCTGTGTTCTCGGTGGTTAAACATGTTACTTCAGTGATAAAGTAAAATTCACCACAGAGAACACCGAGGAACTATGTCCTCACCGAGAAAAACAACCACAAAATTATTTTTTATTCATCAGCGGTGTTAATATATTAACTAATGCCGAAATATGATCATCACGATCATTTAATGCGGCAATGTAATAATATTGTTCTCCACCTGCTTGTATGAACACCTCACGGTTTTCACATTCTAACTCTTCAAGGGTTTCTAAACAGTCGGCGCTAAAAGCAGGGCTTATAATAGCAAGATGTTTATTTCCTTCTTTAGCTAAAGTTGCAAGGGTTTCGTCAGTATAAGGCTGTAACCATTTTGCTTTACCAAAGCGTGATTGAAAAGTCATCACGAAAGTCTCATCAGTTAAGCCTAATGATCTTGCTAGTAACTCTTTTTTAAGTAAATCCGTGGTGATTTGGCAAAAATCAAAGTAGGGATCACCCCATTGATAAAATAACTCTGGCATACCGTGATAGGAAAGTACTAACTTATCGGGTATGCCATGTTCAGATAAATGCTCACTGACAGAGTTTGCTAACGCTTTTATATATAAAGGGTTGTTATGGTAGCTGTTGATAAAATGAAGGCTTGGTACATATCGCCATTGCTGTAGCTCTTTACTCACTGCATCAAAAGTAGATGCTGTCGTTGGGCCTGCATATTGTGGATATAAAGGTAACACTACAAGTTGGTCTACGCCTTGTTGTTGAAATTCTTGTAATACACTGCTTATGGAGGGGTCACCATAGCGCATAGCTACATCAACAATGACATCTTCGCCAAATTGCTGTTTTATTTGTGCCGCAACTTTTTGTTGCTGAGCCTGACTAATAACCAATAATGGCGCGCCCTGCTCTGTCCAAACACTTTGGTACAATTTGGCCGATTTTTTAGGGCGAAAACGTAGCACGATACCATGTAATATCAGCATCCAAATCACACGGGGAATTTCAACCACTCGTGGATCAGATAAAAACTCACGTAAATAGTTGCGTACAGCAGTGGTAGTAGGCACAGCAGGTGAGCCTAAATTAGTTAATAGCACCCCAACTTTAGGCGCTGAATGACTATAATCACTACTTTGTTTTGAACTATTCTTTTTTGAACTATTCTTTTTTGCACTAAAACGTGACTTCATTTATTAATTTACCTTTGTGAATTTGTAACTATTCACCATACCTAGTATTCCCGTCATTCCAGTTGTGTCTTAAGCTGGAATCTCAGTGTTTAAAATTCTAGACTCCCGATTTAAAGACCTCGGGAGTGACGATAGGTGAATAATTACGTGAATTTTTACTATTCAAAACTATTCACGCTAAAATAATCACTCAACAAAGCTATTATTCAACTAGGCTATCAATAACTAGGCTGAGAGTGTCAGTATTATCTACAGAGATATTCTGAATTTCAGCTTTAAAATCACCTGATTTTATACCTACTCCACCTTGATTAGAAACAACCGCATAAATGTGTACTTCACTAACACTGCTTAAATTATTAGCCGGTGACATCGCATTGTCATTACTTAAGGTAATAACTTTAGGTAAATCACTGGCCATAAATTTCATTGCCGCTAACGGCATACGCTGACCATCTGTTGGAATAGCATAAACAAAAACAACCTTATCTTCACCTTGCGCCAATTGCTGAGCAACATCATCCGCTAAGCTAATACTAACGTTTAATGTTGGGCCTGTTGCTTGAGCTTTTTCTGGTTGATTACTATTCATACTAGGCATACCAAGGCGGCTTTTTGCTTCGTTAACAGCTTCTTGTAATGCGTTTATATTTACCCCTTGTTTTTTAGTATCAATCACTCGTTGCCAATACCCAATTGCTTGTTCGTATTCTTTAGCAATGAAGTTATGCATTCCCATCAAAATATTAGTAGAAGGATCGTTGATATCTAATGCTAATGCTCGATCAATAAAGCTTTGTACTTGTTCATCAATTTGTTGATTGTTTCTATAATAGTGGGCTTGTGCGATTGCACCTAATAAATCAGCTTGTTCGCCTTCAATACGAATCACTTCATTAAAGGCAGTTATTGCCATGTCAAATTCACCCACGCTAACTAAGGTTTGTCCTAACTTATACCAAGCTTCACCATCATCAACATTTTTTTCTAAGTGTTGCTGTAATTGAGTAATGTATGCCAATATTTGTTCTTGTTGCTCTTGTTGCTCTTGTTGGGCTTGTGCTTGTTGATCGCCTGACATCTGTTCTTGTTGGCTTGATTGTTTCGCATTAGGTGTAGTCATTAAAGCCGTCAACGTACCTTGTTTTAAATATAGTACGATAGAAAAGGCGATAATAAATAATGATAAAGACAAGGGCCACAACACACTAAAATGTTTATTACTAACAATAACATTTGACTCTTTCTTTGCTGCCTCTATATCTTGCAACAAGCTACTATCAAGTTCAGCCAATAAATATTGGTAGTTTTCTTCGTCGATACCACCATCACTAAAATCTTTTTCTATTTCAGCTTTATGCTCTTTATAAAGTTGAACGTTGGTTTCATCACGTATATTATTTTTAGGGTTTTCTTGAGCTGAATTATTGTTCACACCTGTGCTTGTGCCTTTAAAGAAAGGTAACCAAACGATATACAAAAGTAAGGCAATAAAAACAAGGACGATTAATGCTATTTCCATAATGGTTAACTACTCTTTATCTTTTCTGTCGGTGTTTAAGTTTTGACTAGCGTGTTCTTTATTGGTTTCTAGTAACTGTTGTAATTTATCTTGCTGCTGCGAACTTAATGCTAAATCCGCTTTTACTGCAGGTTTTTTTCGTAAGATAACAATGACTACAATAACACCTATTAAAATTAACAAGGCGGGGCCAAACCAAAGTATATAAGTGATACTTGATACACGGGGACGATATAAAACAAATTCGCCATAGCGAGAAACCATAAAGTTAACTATTTCACTATCGGCTTTACCTTGCTGTAATAATTCATAAAGCTCACGACGTAAATCTTCGGCAATAGGGGAATTAGAATCAGCTAAGTTTTGGTTTTGACACTTAGGGCAACGCAACTCTTTGCTTAACGCTTGAAAACGAACCTTTGTCACTTCATCTCTAAATTCAAACGTTTCAACTGGACTTGCATTAGCTGTACTCGTCAGCATAAGTGCGGTAACAGTTAACACTACAATCAATAAAATTTTATTTAACATCGCTATTTACCCTGCTGTTTTTTCAGAAATCAACTGCTTAATAAGCGGTGCAAATTCTTTACGCCAAACTCGGGTATCAATAGCCCCTGCAAAACGTTTACGAATAACACCATGATGATCAATAACAAATGTTTCGGGAGCGCCAAACACACCTAAGTCTAAACCAAGCGTACCTTCTTCATCAAAAATTGAAAAATGATAAGGATCTTCATAGTGAGTTAACCATTGCTGCGCGGCTAAACGCTCATCTTTATAGTTTATTCCGTACAACTTAACATAAGGTTTTAATTGCGGATCATTAGCAAGTTCTAACAAATAAGGATGTTCATATTTACACGTTGGACACCACGTTGCCCACACATTCAATAGGACAATATCACCCACCAAATCAGCTTTGGTTACGGTTTTATTATCATCCTTTAACGTGACCAACGAAAATTCAGGCATGGTTTTACCTACAAGTGCTGACGGCATATCTTGTGGATTTAACGATAAGCCTCTATAAAGCACTACACCTAACGCTATCACTAAAATAAGTGGTAAAAAACGAATGATTTTATTCACTATGACAACTCCGAAATAGGTGTGGTATTACTGTTAGCACTATCTATGTTCTTTTGATTTTCGATGGCTGTTGCTCTTTCTGCACCCTTGTCTTTCTTAGCAACACGATAACGTTTATCCATCATGGCTAAGATGCCACCAATAGCCATAAAAATAGCGCCAAGCCAGATCCAACGAACAAAGGGTTTATAATGAACACGAATTGCCCACGCTCCACCGTCAAGTGGGTCACCAAGGGCAACATATATATCTCTAAATAAGCCGCCATCAATACCGGCTTCGGTCATTCCCATAGATTGTACTCGATAAGAACGACGCTCTGGTTTTAATAAAGTAACAAAGTCATTTTCGCCATCAACGTTAATTTCATAGATGTTAATTTGCCCTTGTTCGGCACTATAATTAGGTCCTTCTACTGGAATAACACCCTTAAATTCTATTTGATAGCCTGATATTTCTACACTTTCATTTAGCGCCATTTTCACATTAGTTTCGCTTTCATAACTCGAAACCAATGTAACGCCAACAATAGTGACAGCAATACCTGCATGCGCTACGGTCATACCCCATTGGCCTAAACCTAATGATGACCTAATTTTAAATTGATTTATTAAATCTTTGATAACGACTAAGAAAACCCATGAGGCTAAGGTTATTCCCATCGCAACAAGCGCATTGAATTCGCCGCCATAAAAAACAGGAAATAATAAACCAAAAACAATACTAAGTACCGACGGTTGAACTAATTGTTTACGAAGTTCCCCTTTTTTGGCTTTTTTCCAACGAATCATTGGTCCTATTCCCATGATCACAAATAACAAACTCATGATTGGAACAAAGACGGCGTTAAAATAGGGAGGGCCGACAGATATTTTTCCATACCCTAAAGCATCAACTAATAGCGGGTATAACGTACCTAACAACACGGTAGTCGCGGCAACAACTAAAATGATATTACATAAAAGTAAGGCTGTTTCACGAGAATAAAGCGCAAATCGGCTAAAGCTAGCGACATTACTCGCTCTAAACGCATATAGAGTAAGTGAACCACCAACAGCTATCGCTAAAATAACTAGAATAAAGATACCTCGAGAGGGATCTGAAGCGAAAGAATGTACCGAGGTTATAACCCCAGAGCGTACTAAAAATGTACCTAACAAACTTAAACTAAAAGCAAATATAGCCAGCAATACGGTCCAGTTTCTAAAAGTACCTCGTTTTTCAGTTACTGCCAACGAGTGAATTAAAGCGGTACCAACAAGCCAAGGCATAAAGGATGCGTTTTCAACAGGATCCCAGAACCACCAACCGCCCCAACCAAGTTCGTAATATGCCCACCAACTACCTAAAGCAATACCTAAGGTTAAAAACATCCAAGCGCCAACTGTCCAAGGACGAGACCAACGCGCCCAAGCAGCGTCCATTTTACCTGACATTAAAGCAGCAACAGCAAAAGCAAAAGCAACAGCAAAGCCAACATAACCTAAATACAATAATGGCGGATGAATTATTAAACCAATATCTTGTAAGAGCGGGTTTAAATCACGGCCTTCCATAGGCACATTAGGCCATAGACGTTCAAAAGGATTAGAAGTAAGCAAGGTAAAAGCGATAAAAGCAACCGCTATCATTCCCATTACGGCCAACACACGAGCAATAAACTCTTCTTCAACGTTTTTTGAAAATGAGGCGACAGCCATTGTCCATGCAGTTAAAGAGAAAACCCATAACAGTAACGAACCTTCATGCCCTCCCCAAACTGCACTTATTTTAAAATAGTAAGGTAAATGACTATTAGAATGACTAGCAATATACTTAATTGAAAAATCATCAAGCACAAAGCTATAAGCTAAAATACAAATACTCATCGCAGTAAATGTAAACATTCCGAAGGTAAGAGGCTTAGCATAGCTCATTAATTTAGTTTGAGAACTGTGTACGCCAACCAAAGGTACAATGCTCAAACATAGTGCAAAAGCAAAAGCTATCACCAAAGCAAGATGGCCAAGTTCAGGTAAAAGATGAGGTATTATTTGGGGTACCACGTCAGGAATCATTTATTTCTCCGGTTACTCTTTAATACGTTTTCAGCTTTGTGTTTATTTAAAATGAGCTTTAAAGTAAACAAAGTGAATATAAATACAACAAGCTAAAAATAGTGGCGCAATTCTATCACATTTTAAAATAAGTACAGGTTAAATGCCCAGTCAATTGTTTCTTAATGTTACAATTTTGCTCTTAGTATTTATTATTCGATTTTAATAGAGCTATGGTATGATATTGCGCTATGTAATAACACGATCCAAATCAAAAAACGATCTGCATCAAAATAAAGCTGATAAACATAGGTTAGACTTTGTCAGATATTTTCAACATGTTAAAGAGTGTATATTTCCCTTGTCAGCCAATTTAGCCGCCAGTTTAGCATCCAAGGATGAACCTGCTTTAATCAGTGCCTCTAACCTCACTTGTATTCGCGAAGAGCGTTTACTGTTTGATCAGTTAACGATTGAAATAAATGCGGGCGACATTGTGCAAGTAGAAGGCCCTAACGGTTCAGGAAAAACGAGCCTGTTACGTATTTTAGCTGGGTTATCTCAACCTTATGAAGGCGAAGTCTTCTATAAGAACCAATTAATTACTCAATCTCGTGAAGAATTTCACCAAAACTTACTTTATCTGGGGCATTTACCCGGAGTAAAGGGAGAAATGACAGCACAAGAGAATTTAAATTTTAACCTGACATTACATGGCTTACATATTAACTCAAGTGAAATTGAAGAGACACTCGCTCTTGTGAACTTAACAGGTTTTGAAGATAGCTTGGCTTCTCATTTAAGTGCAGGACAACATAGACGAATATCGTTAGCACGATTATATAAATCAACTGCTAACATATGGATTTTAGATGAGCCTTTTACCGCCATAGATAAACAAGGCGTTCATTCGTTAGAGCAATTATTTAAAGCGCATATAAAACAAGGCGGGTGTGTTATTTTGACCACTCATCAAGATTTGCTTACATTTTCACCCTCGCAAATAAAGAAAATTACTTTAGACTACCTTATTGATTAGAAAAGTGAATAACAAATAATGAATAACAAGTTTCAAAGATCCAATCAAGAAAAGAGTCGACTATAGAATGTCTGTAGCTAATTTATCCTATCGCGCGGTTTTTTCTTTAGTACTAAAACGCGACTTAACCATTGCCATGCGTCATAAAGATGACATTATAAATCCGTTGTTGTTTTTTGTTATCGTTGTCACTTTATTTCCTTTAGGAATAGGCCCTGAAGCACAAACATTAAGTCGCATAGCACCAGGGATAATCTGGGTGGCAGCACTGTTATCGACACTTTTATCTTTAGATAGGTTATTTAAGTCTGATCACATTGACGGTTCATTAGAGCAAATGTTACTAAGCCCACAACCTGTTTTTATATTAGTGCTAGCAAAAATTGTAGCTCATTGGCTTATTACTGGCTTACCACTTATTTTAATTGCCCCTTTACTCGCTGTACTTTTACACCTAAACGAACAAAGCTATGAAGCACTAATATTAACGCTATTGCTTGGTACCCCGGTATTAAGTTTGCTTGGCGCAATTGGTGTAGCATTAACAGTTGGCATTAAAAAAGGTGGCGTATTACTTAGCTTATTAGTATTACCTTTATATATTCCGGTATTGATTTTTGCCACTAGCGCTATAGATACTGCTGCACTTGGCTTACCTTATAGCGGTCAACTTGCTATAATAGCCGCGCTATTTTTTGGCTCATTAACGTTAGCACCTTTTGCTGTTGGTGCCGCGTTAAAAGTCAGTACCAATTAGCCACTAACTTTAAAGAAAATGAGAACATAAACTATGTGGAAATGGTTACATCCCTACGCAAACCCGGAAGTGTCTTATCACTTTGCTGGTAAATTGCTTCCTTGGTTAAGTGCCTTAGCGGTACTGTTTTTATCTATTGGTCTTGTTTGGGCTTTGGCATTTGCTCCTGCCGATTATCAACAAGGCGATAGTTTTCGTATTTTTTATATTCATGTGCCCGCAGCTTCGCTTTCTATGGGGATTTATTTTGGTATGGCAATTACTGCTTTTACCAGCCTTGTATGGCAATTTAAATTAGCCGATGCTTCTGCTGCAGCCATGGCACCTGTTGGCGCAACATTTACCGCCATAGCACTTATTACTGGTGCTGCATGGGGAAAACCTATGTGGGGAACTTGGTGGATTTGGGACGCGCGGTTAACCTCAGAGCTAATTTTATTATTTTTATATTTAGGTGTAATTGCATTACAAAGTGCTTTTGAAGATAAGAATTTAGCCGGTAAAGCCGCCGGTATATTAACCTTAGTTGGCGTGATTAATTTACCCATTATCAAATATTCAGTAGAGTGGTGGAATACTTTACACCAAGGCTCAACGGTAAGTAAGTTAGGTAAACCTTCAATGTCTGTTGACATGTTATGGCCATTCCTCTTTTGCTTTCTTGGTTTTATTTTACTTGTTAGCGTCATTATCTGCATTCGTTTTCGCAGTGAGATTTTAGCGAGAAACAGTATTCGACCTTGGGTTAGAACCTTAGTTTCAGCGCACTTAACTCAGGAGAAAACCAATGCAGTTTGATAGCCTTAGTGCTTTTATTGATATGGGCGGATACGGCTTTTATGTTTGGTTATCCTATGGTGTAGCCACTGCATTATTATTGATCTTAATATTGAGTTCAATTACTGGCCATAAAAAAGTAATCAAAAATATTGCTCAACGCAAACAAAGAGAAGACAAACTTCGCCAAGTGCGCAATCAGCGACAGAAACAAGACAAACAGTTAAAATCAAAACTATCTGAAGAGGTAACAGAATGAATCCACGCCGTAAAAAACGCTTAACCATTGTCGGTTCAGTATTAGTTGGTATAGCGGTTGTCGCGGGTTTAGTGTTATATGCATTAAGCCAAAATATTGATTTATTTTTTACACCCGCAGAAATCACACAAGGAAAAAAAGACTCTGGCATTAAACCACAAATTGGTCAGCGAATTCGTATCGGTGGGCTAGTAGTCCCTAATACCGTAAAACGAGATCCAAATAACCTGAAAGTATCATTTAGTTTATCTGATATGAAGATGCCAATCGTTTTTGATGAGAGTGACATTATGGTCAGTGTTCATTACGAGGGTATATTGCCTGATTTGTTTAGAGAAGCACAAGGTATTGTTGCCAATGGTACGTTAACCCGTAGTTCATCCGGCGAACTCTATGTAGAAGCAAGTGAAGTGTTAGCGAAGCATGACGAAAATTACATGCCAGCCGAGCTTGCTGATGCAGCAGGTAAAGATTATAAAAAATTAGACTATAGCGATAAACAACTAAAGAATAATTATTAATATTTATACTCATTAACATTACAAAAGATTAAAATCTAAAAAACCGCAAATAAATTAATTATTTTCGGTTTTTTATTTTCTAGCTTCAATATCTAAAAACTAGCCGTATAACTTGGCCGCTTCAAGCGTGTTTTTAAGCAAACAAGCAATGGTCATAGGACCTACACCACCAGGAACCGGTGTTATTGCACCACAAACATCGCTAACAGCTGCATAGTCTACATCGCCAACCAATTTCATTTTACCGGTAACGGCATCTTCAATTCGGTTAATACCCACATCAATAACCGTTGCACCTTTTTTCACCCAATCTGCTTGTACAAACTCGGCACGACCAACCGCAGCAATTAAAATATCTGCTTGTTGACATACCTGAGCAAGATTTTTAGTACGAGAGTGAGCAATAGTTACGGTACAATTTTCTTGTAATAATAATAAGGCTACAGGTTTACCAACAATATTTGAGCGACCTATTACCACAGCATGCTTACCAGATAAATCATCACCTAGATGCTGCTTAGCAAGGATAATACAACCTTGTGGTGTACAAGGAACCAAAGCACCTGATTCACCATTAAGTAATCGTCCTGAGTTCATTGCATGAAAACCATCAACGTCTTTTTCTGGCCTTATTGCACTAATAACAACACTTTCATCAATGTGTTTAGGTAAAGGTAATTGCACCAAAATACCATGAACACTAGGATCGTTATTTAAGCTAGATAATTGCGATAGCAGTTCAGCCTGACTGCAACTTACTGGTAAGCGAATTTCATTTGAAATCATACCAACTTCAGTTGTTTGTTTAGCTTTATTACGCACATAAACTTGGCTAGCTGGATCTTCACCAACCAGTACAACCGTTAAACTAGGTGTAATTCCTTTTGACTCTTTAAGGGCAGTCACCCCTTGTGCAATAGCCACTCTTAATTGTGCTGCTGCCTGTTTACCATCAATTATCATGTGAGTTTCTTTTGTATTTTATTAAGTAGTATAGTTAACCGATAATATACGGTCACCTATCTTATTAAGAATTTCAATCTCGCCATCACAAACCGCGATGATAGACTTACCCTCTTTAAAAGCTTGTGGAATAACCACTCGCCCGACATCATTCTGTTCTAAGGTTTTAACTTCGTGATGAAGCTCTAAGCCATCATCACAATAATATATAATTGTTACTTTGCGTTGTAATATACTCATTATAATTTACTACTTTTATTATATGAATCTTTTTATGTGTTACGAATATACACGAACCATCATAAGAGTAAATATGGCTACACATTTATTTGGTATTTAGTATTACCTTTTAGTACTAAATCCCCACTATTTTTCCATAAAGCGCTTTGCTCTTCTGAATATTCAATAACAAGCCAAGGAAAGGCAATATTTGTACGATTTTGCTAAAGTTTAAGGAGTCATTTCACTTAGTTCACTGTTACGAGTAAATTTCCAAGTAAATCAGGAAAAATACCTAGTAAAACACTTAAAATAATAACAATCATTACTGAGAAGTTCACCGCTGGCGATAGTGTTAAAGAAACAGGTATTAACTCTTTGGCGATGTTTTTTTCATTAACGATAGTAAACAATACAAAAATAATACGTAAATAATAAAATAAGCCTATACCGCTACCAATAATTAATGCGCTAATTAACCACCATTGTTGTGCTTGCACCGCAACGTTAAGTAAATAAAACTTACCAATAAAGCCCATTGTCAGCGGAATACCGGCTAAGCTCAATATAGCAACAATAATTAACACGGCTAATGAAGGGTTTTGCCAAAACATTCCCTGCCAATCATCGACATTTAGCTCGGACTTATTATGATGATATTGGGTAAGCTGTACTGTCATGAAAATGGATATGCTTGCTAATACATAAGCCGTTAAATAAAATAATGCACTTTGCCACGCTAGAGCAACACTTTGCGGAGAAATAACAATCAAAACAATAAGTAAGTAGCCCATATGAGCAATAGAAGAGTAAGCCAATAGTCGTTTAATATTTTGTTGCTTTAACGCTAAAGCATTACCAATCAGCATGGATGCTATGGCAAATATACTCATTAAAAAAAGCATATTCTCATCACTACTTTTTGTATCTACAAAAATGGCTTGGCTAAACCAACATTTCATCAGCACAATAAATATGGCAATTTTTGATACGGTAGCAAGTAACAAAGTAACAGGTGTTGGCGCTCCCTGATAAACATCAGGCGTCCATAAATGAAAAGGCGCGAGTGATAACTTAAAAGCGATACCAACCATGAAGAGTAAAAAACCAACACGATAGAAAAGCACATCACCATGACCATAATTACGGACTAAAATACTGAGATCACTCATGTTATCAAACATCAACTGCTCAGTAGAAAAGCTTAACGATCCACTGTAACTATAAATAAAAGCGATTCCCAATAACATAAAACTGGAGGCACAAGCACTTAACACCAGATATTTAAATGAAGTTTCAACACTAAATTCACTATCACGGCTGTAGCCAACTAAGCCCACCAGCGCAATACTGAGTAATTCAAAACCTAAAAATAGTGAAGCATAATGATCGCTTATCACTAAAATGCCTGCGCCTAATACCACCAATTGCAATAAAACAAAAAACTCGTCGTGCACTTCAGTGGTATGGGTTAACCACATTGAGCTAAGCACACTAACCGCAATACTAGCAACAAGCACAAGCATAAAGGCAAAAAGCCCGTAACTGTCAACCTTAACCAATGTGGTCACCTGTACTGCATCGGCTAAGTCAACAAATAAAGAAAAGCTAGCAAGTAAAGCAACACTAAAAATAGTTATTGTGAAAATTAATATTAGTTTTTGAGAACGACGCCACGCAATTAATAATAATGATAAAACAATACCAAAAGCGACAATCAACACTGGCAATAAACTATGCAACATAAGTTGGGTCATTTGCTTACCCCTACCGTATTATTTATCGCGATAATAATGCTATCACTCTGAAAAAACCCCAAGATACTATTAGGATAAAATCCAATAAAAATAAGTAGCGCCAGCAAAGAGCTGAAAACCAACAACTCTCTAGATGATAAGTCATTCACAGCTTGTTGCTTAACTTGACACTTGCCATGAAATACACCTTGAAATAACACCATGCCATAAATTGCCGAACCAATGAGCCCAAAAGCAGCAAGAATAGTTAATATAGGGTAGCGTTGATAAGCACCAACAAGTGATAAAAATTCAGCAACAAAATTAGCAAGTCCTGGTAAGCCAAATGCTGCCGCACTAAAGGCTAAAGCAAAGCCCCCCATCCGCGGTGTATTAAGCCAAAATCCACCCATATGATTTAAATCTCGTGAGTGAATACGGCTATAAATCATACCCGCCAGCGCAAATAAAGCCGCGCTACTTAACCCATGCGCCACCAGTGTTAATACTGCGCCTTGATAAGCAATAGCATTAAAGGAAAATAATGCCAACATAACAAATCCCATATGACTAATACTACTATACGCCACTAAACGTTTAAGATCTTGTTGAGCAAAAGCCATTTTTGCGCCATATAAAATACTCACCACACCTAACGTTGCTGCAACAGGAGCGAAGTTTACGCTAGCTTGTGGGAACAGTTGCAACACAAAACGAATAAGCCCATAGGCACCGGTTTTCAGCAGTACACCGGCAAGTAAAACACTACCGGCAGTGGGTGCTTGGGTGTGCGCATCAGGCAACCAAGAATGAACGGGTACTGACGGCAGCTTAACGGCAAAAGCAATAAAGAATCCCAACATTAAATACTGACTTATCGATAAGGGTAAATCGAGGGTTAGCCAGTCTTGATAGAAAAAACTCAACTGCCCAACTTGTTGATAATGAATAAATGACATCGAAATAATTGCCACTAACATTAGTAAACTACTCAGTTGGGTGAAAATGAAAAATTTAATCGCGGCAAAGTGTCTATTTTCATGTCCCCAAATGGCGATTAATGCTGTTATAGGTAAAAGCATCACTTCCCAAAAAAAGAAAAACAAAAACATATCAACCGCGGTAAAAACACCGATAATTCCCGCTATTGAAGTCAATAAGTTAAAATAATAAAAACCCACCTTGTCATTAATCTCTTGCCAAGAAACCAATACGCAAATTAACGCTAAGAATAACGTTAACAATATTAGCACTATGCTTAAGTAATCAAGTGCTAGCGCATACTCAATATGAAAACTAGAAATCCATGCAACACGTACTAAAAGCTGAAGTGTGCTAAAATCATACGCTGTGGCATTCAGTGCAATAGCAAAATATCCACCTATTACTAACACCGTTAGCAATGACACCCACCTTGCACTTTGCGCTTTTACGCCTTCTAAAAACCACGCTAAAGCGCCACCAAAAAGTAAACCACACATAAGCAATGTAATACTCATTAGCTTGCCTCCGTTGAAATAACATCAACACTCAAGACTAACAACAATAAAAAAGTTGCCAAGCCAATGGCAGCGGCATACCAACGTAACTTTCCGGTTTGACTACTTTTAAGTACGTCATGAAGTAAAGCAACATACCAAGCATTCAACATGATCAATTGATCAAAAATGTCGCGACGATTTAATTTAGCCAACGAACAATAAGGCTTCACTAATAACCAATGATAAAGGCAATCAAAGCCCAAACCTTGGCGGCAAAAATTAGCTAGCCCGCTAGTGCTTTCAATAAAGATATTTTTATTCAAACCCGCACTGTCTTTACTGCGGTATGAAGCAAAATAGAACCAAGAAAAGATAATACCAACAAAGGGCGTAGCAATAGCAACACTATGTAGCCAATTAGGTTCATTTAAAGCCGAGCGAGTAACAAGGGGAAATACTTGAGCCAAACTCGTTTCAATAATATTGCCGAACATGCCGCCAACAAGAGATAATACCGCCAGCGCTATTAAGGAATATTTTACTAATTTACTTGAAGAGGGTTGTAAACTTTGCTCAAAACGACTTTCTCCCATAAAGGCAAGAAAGAACAATCGACAACTATAAATACTGGTAAGTAATGCACCGAATATCGCACAAGTCCAAAGTAGAGGGCCAGCAGTATTTGATGACCAAAGTTGCGCTATAATCGCTTCTTTAGAGAAAAAGCCAGAGCTTCCCGGTAATGCTATCAAACACACTAAGCCAACAGCAAACAAAGCCGTTTCAAAAGGTAACCGTTTTAATAAGCCCCCCATTTTAAACAGATTTTGCTGATGGTGTAGAGCAAGAATAATTGCCCCTGCCGTTAAAAACAGTAACGCTTTAAAAAAAGCATGGGTCATTAAATGAAATACACCCGCAGAAAATGCCCCTGCCCCTAAGGACAACATCATATAACCAATTTGACTCATGGTTGAATAGGCCAAAACTCGTTTAATATCGCTTTGTGCTAAGGCAGCAATACCAGCAAGTATTAATGTTGCAGCGCCAAGCCAAGCAACATACGTCATCACCTGTGGTGCAAGTAAAAACACACTGTTCATACGGGCAATTAAGTACACACCAGCAGTCACCATAGTAGCAGCATGAATAAGCGCACTAACCGGCGTAGGTCCTGCCATGGCATCAGGTAACCATGTTTGCAATGGTAACTGAGCTGATTTTCCAACCGCACCACCTAATAGTAATAAAGCGATCCAATAGGCCTTATCATCACCTGTTGTCCATAAGGTTTGCGCACTTTGGGTTATATCAACAATTGTTAACTGCCCTAACTCTTTAAACAGCATAAATAAACCAATCGCCATGGCAGTATCACCAACACGGGTAACAATAAATGCTTTTCTTGCTGCCATTACATTGGCTTTTTCATGATACCAAAAACCAATGAGCAAAAAGCTACATAAGCCAACTCCTTCCCAACCTAAATACAGCAAGACTAAATTGTCTGCTAACACTAAAATTAGCATCGCAACAATAAATAAATTCATATAAGCCATAAAACGGCTAAAGTTTTCATCTTCTTTCATATAAGCTGCGGCAAAAATATGAATCAATAAACCGATACCAGTAACGACTGAAATCATCACCGCAGATAAACCATCAAGATAAAATTTGATATTAATACTCGTGGTCGTTTGATTCACTTCCTCAGCCAACGTAAACCAAGTCCATAAGTGACTCGTAATTACCGGAACATCTATAGAAAGTTGTTGAATAACAAAGAGGCTAGATAAGGCACTGAACACCATAGCACCAACACTAAGGCCTGCTGCAACACGCCAAGATAAGTGTTTGCCAAAACTAATTAACAGTACAAAACTGATTAATGGATAAAAGGGCAAACAGGCTAAAACGGTTTCTGTTATTAAAGGGAGCATAGCGTCATTCATTCATCACCCCTTTAATTTGCTAAGGTTGTCAATATCAAGCGACTTAAAACGACGCTGCATTTGAATTAACAAGGCCAAGCCCAAGGCAACTTCTGCTGCAGCTAACGTCAAAATAAGTATAAACATCACTTGACCATCAGCTTGCTGCCAAGCACTACCCGCACCAATAAAGGCAACACCAACCGCGTTAAGCATCACCTCTAAACTCATCAGAATAAATAAGGTATTTTTGCGGGTAATAACACCGATAAAACCGATAACAAAGAGAATACTTGCCAATATAAGTATATGACTCAGAGGGATAGCAATCATCCGTGCTCTCCTAGGTCTTTTTTTCGATCTAAGCCAACGCCTTCAGGTTTAGCAAAATGATAACCCCCGATTAACCCTGCTAATAGTAAAAAAGACGCTATTTCAACCGCAAGTAAATAAGGTCCATAAAGCAACATCCCTACTTGCTTAGCATCAATAGTATTGGAGGTAAGCTTCGCTTGAACTTCGCCACTGTTAATGGCATAAACTAATTCGATCAACAAGAGTAGCGCCAACAAAAAAGGCCCAAACCAAAGGTTAAATTTATTTACCTTACTACCATCAATGTTAGGCGCATGTAGCGTTTCATCTTGTCCAAGACCAAACATCATAATGGCAAAAACAAACAAGATTAAAATAGCACCTGCATAAACAATCACTTCTAAACCAGCAGCAAATGGCGCACCCATTAAATAAAAACACACCGCCACCGCTAACAATGACACCACTAAATACAGCAGCGCATGTACGGTGTTTTTACCCGTAATCACTTTTAAACTAGCGACAATGGCTAAAAGTGCGGCAGAGTAAAAGGTTAATTGTAAAGGGTTTAGTTGTATAAAAGTGCTAATCACGGCATCAACCCCTTAATATCAACAGGTGGTTTTTCTTGTTGCGCATCGCCCTTCGCTTTACGTTCACCATTAATGTCTACTGCTATACCGCTATGACGATAAAAACTATAGTCGTGATACTTGCCTACGCCATTAATCAACAAGTGTTCTTTTTCATACACTAGGTTTTGCCTGTCGTATTCAGCCAGTTCAACATCGGGCGTTAATTGAATAGCATAAGTAGGACAAGCTTCCTCACAAAAACCACAAAGAATACAGCGTGAAAAGTTGATACGGAAAAAATCTGCTCGTTTTCGACCATCGTCATCTATCGTTTGTTGTAGGGCGATACAATCTACAGGGCATGCTGCTGCACATAAATTACAACCAACACAACGCTCTTCACCATCGGGATCACGCGTTAAGACAATACGCCCACGATAACGCGGTGCTAAATAAGGTTTTTGCTCAGGGTATTCAACCGTATCAGCTTTGGTAAAAGTATGTTTTAACACCAAGCCCATCGTTCTTAGTTGGCTAAAGATCATATCGAATGCAGCACTAACTGTGTTTTGTTTTTTATCTTTATCCATAAAAGCCTCCCAATTTAAAGGCGGCAGTTACCAGTAAATTGATCAACGCCAATGGCAGCATATATTTCCAGCCAAAGCTCAGTAACTGGTCAAAACGAGGACGTGGCAAGGAAGTCCTCAGTAAAATAAAGAACATCACAAAGATGAGTATTTTTAAAATAAACCACACCAAGGGGGGCAACCATGATGCGAATGGCTCTGGCATCAACCAACCACCGAAAAATAACACCACTGACATCGCTGAAATCAGGGTGACACTTAAATATTCACCCAAAAAGAATAACGCAAACTTCAAACCAGAATATTCAGTATGAAACCCTGCAGTAAGCTCCGTTTCTGCTTCGGGTAAATCAAAAGGTAAACGGTGACTTTCAGCAATACCTGCAATAAGAAAAATAATAAAACCTAAAAACTGTGTTTGAATAAGCCAACCGCTCTCTTGAGCCAGTACTATTTCTCGTAAATTAAAACTTCCTGTGAGCAAAACCACTCCCATCACAGATAGTCCCATAAACACTTCATAACTAACCGTTTGAGCGGCTGCTCGCATACTGCCTAACAATGCATACTTAGAATTAGAAGCCCAGCCAGCTAACACCACGCTATAAACAGAGAGTGATGCCATCGCAAGAAAAAACAATAAGCCAATATTTAAGTCTGATACGCCGATACTTGGTGAAAAAGGAATAACGGCAAAACTCATGAGCACACAAACCGCACCTATTACCGGAGCAATAGTAAACACTAAGCGATCACTAAATGGGGGGATCCAATCTTCTTTACCCAAAATTTTTAACAAGTCCGCTAATGATTGTAAAATGCCAAAAGGGCCAACTCTATTTGGGCCTAAACGGTCTTGCCAAATGCCTATCATCCGTCGTTCGACCCATACCAACATAGCCGCAATAGGAATTAATAATGCGATAATCACCGTTATTTCAAGCAGTTTAAATAAAAGTTCAAGCATTGGGTTTCCCCTCTGCTTCACTTGCATCAGCTTTACTTTCATCGATAATGAAAGAAATGGGAACGATTTGATCTTGTTTTTTAAGTCTCGTTAAAATATCAGCCTTTTCTTGTTGCGCAGTTTGCTTACGATTGTGTTCTATTTGTTGAAATTCAGTCACTTCTTCAGTCGTTGCTTTACTCATGTTTTTAGCGGTAATAACCACATTGTTTATCGACATTGGTAGGTCAAATAAACTCACTAACACCACAGTTCGAGGCTGTTTTTCATTCACCTTCACTTTGCCAAATAGTTGCTGACCATCAATAACTAACTTTAGAACATCACCACTACAGTGACCATTTTGTGTGGCTAGTTCTGTCGACATTTCAATGCTGTTGCCAACAAACATCAGTATAAACTCAGGTAGATTACGGGTTTGTTGTTCAGCTAAAAACCAAGGGATATTTTGAATAAGTGTTAAATCGCCATCTCGTTTGAACACTTTACATGGCCACAATTTTTCCAGTTTCTCATCGACATTTTCTTCTTTTGTGTCATCAAAAAAGACAGACAAACTCAAATTGAGTAAATTCTCATTACCTTGATGATTCAGTTCACCATTTACTTCTTGTTGATATTGAAAAATTGATTGATTTGAATTCCATGCAGGAGCCCAAGCATAAGGCATATTAGGACTGCTATTGGCATTATCACCTTCCATTGAATAACGGAAATCCTCCTGGTTATTACCGTTTTCTAAAAAGGTTTTACATTCATGTACCGATTGATTTGCCGTCATCGCTGTACGGCCACTGGCTCGATGAGTTTGTCGAGCTACGTGGCGATTATATTGCTGACAAGTCAGTACTTGCAGCGCCCATGGCTCTCCGTCTTCAGCAAAAAATGATTGAAGCTGCGTTAAACTCGAAAAATTCACTTCTTGATGGACAAATAAATGTTTAGCTAATAAACCAAGCCAATACCAATTTTCCATAATCGGTTTAACGGCTATATGTGCTGAACTAAAACGTTGTAACCTACCTTGGTAATTAACAAAATGACCATTACTTTCACTTACCGCAGCGACAGGTAAAACAATATCAGCCATTTTTGTCAATTTATTTTTGGTGTGATCCAGCACTATCATGGTTTTACAGTGCTGGCGCAACTGCTGTAATTGTTGATGACTTAACTGTGCTAAATCTTGCTCAAGAATCAACAAGCTTGTAGACGCAGCTTTATTTTCAGCAGAGCTAGCTGAGCAGCGTTTAATTATTTGCTCTATCGATAAATTATGCTCGTCTAAAAAGTGTAGATTGCCAACACTATTACATTCTGGTGCTACCACGGTAAGTTCAGGAGAAAAAACATGAGACTTTTGCGATAAACAAGCCATCAAATTATCTATTGCGCTTAATAACTTGGGCGACTTTAAACTCAGCCCAGTAACAATAAGTGGCATTTTTGCTTGTGACAAAGCATTAGCAAGTAATAAGAGAAACTCACTTTCTTGATCAGACAGATCTTTACCGACACTTTCTTGGCTAGAGCATCCTTGGTTGGCTCTTTCAGTAGCGTTACTTTCAGGGTTACTTTGCTGCGTTTTCAGTGGCACTACGATATGACTGATAAACTCCGCTTTTAGCATTTGCGTTAAATGCTCAACACAGGTAATAATTTGTTGTACCGATAAAACCAAGGCACCATTTGCTTGTTGAACAAATTCACTTTGCTGTGCTTGTAGCGAAAATAATGGCGTTGTAGTGTTTCCGGCATAAGTACGTACTGCTGAATCTTGCCAGTGTTTCACCCCGATACTATCGGCTTTTTCACGCGCCGAATTTCTTAATACTTGTTTAATTGTTAACGCCAAACGTGGTGCAGTTTGTTCAATGTTTTCACCAATAAGTACAACCAAATCATGTTCTTTAGCTTCACTTCCCTGATGAACTCTATGCTCCATTCCGGTTAAACTCTGTTGTGGATATTGCACTAATAATTGCTTGTGTCGCAATGCTAATTGCATTTCTTGATTGGTATAACCTAAGGAGAAATTTTCTCTACCAACTAAATACTTTACTAAACGGTTGGCTTCAAAGGAAGCTCTCGAAGAGCCAATACCAATAAAGCTTTCGCTGCTGTGCTTGTTGATTTCTTTAGCAAATTTTTTTTCATTAAATAAGCCAACACTTAACTCGTCTACCGTACTATTTACTCCTTTAATAGTACGAATGCGCGCCATTGAGTTGACAAAACCAATACCAAAGCGACCACGATCACATAAAAAATAACCATTAAGCTCATGATTGTAGCGATTCATCACTCGTCTAACTGAGCCGTAGCGTTCACCTATACTAGTATTACACCCTATTGAACAATGAGCACACACCGAAGGGGCTGATTGTAAATCCCACTTGCGGGTATAATGAGCAGAAAAAAGCTTATTAGTAAAAACCCCCGTGGGACAAACTTCCACTAAATTACCGCTAAAGGCACTTTCTAAAACGCCGTCTTTTTGTCTGCCAAAATACACCTGATTTCGTGAACCAAAAACATCAAAATCTTTACCTCCCGCATAATCTTTATAAAATCGCACACAACGATAACAAGTAATGCAGCGATTCATTTCATGCCCAACTAACTCGCCTAAATATTGGTTAGTAAAGGTTCGCTTTTCACCACGATATTGACGAGCACTATGTCCAGTCATCACCGTCATATCTTGCAAGTGACATTCACCGCCTTCTGCGCAAACAGGACAGTCATGGGGATGATTTGTCATCATGGCGGCAATAACTTGCTCACGAAACTTAGCTGAAGCCTTGTCCGTTAAACCAATCCGCATGCCATCAACAACAGGTGTCATACATGACATCACCAGTCGACCACGCGTATCATTTTCATCCATGTACTGAGTCACTGCACATTGACGGCAAGCTCCTACTGAGCCCATAGAAGGATGCCAACAAAAATAAGGGAGTTTTAACTTGTTGGATAACACGCCAGCAAGCAAGTTATTATCAGGCGATACTTGATAAGGCACATCATCAACATAAATGGTGATTTTTATATTTTGTGTTTTGCCGTTAACATCATCACTCATCGCTGTCCCTCTCTTGGTTTATGCCCTCTAGGTTTAAGCCCTCTTGATTTGTACCCTCTCTTACTAAATGTTCTGACTCTATTTGTTCTTCTTTCTGCGCCTGTTCATTGCTATTAGATTGATAAGGGCAGCAACCTTGTTCGATATGTTGTTCAAAATCATCTTTAAAATAACGCATGGCACTTTTTAGCGGCTCTACTGCCCCAGGTGCTAAAGCACAATGGGTTTTGCCTAACCACATAAAATCACATAAATCTTCTAGCTGCGTCATATCGGAAAGCGACCCTTTCCCTTGCTCAATACGCGTTAATATTTCTACCGCCCACGGAGTTCCATCTCGACAAGGTGTACACCAACCACAAGACTCTTGTGCAAAAAAACGTAATAAATTAAGCACCATCGCTACAGGACAATGTTTGTCACCTAACACAATTAAACCACCTGTACCTAAACGACTACCCGCTTTACCAATAGAATCAAAATCCATCGGGGTATCAAGATGTTGTTCAACGAGAAAATCAGTAGAGGCGCCACCCGGTAATAAACCTTTTAGCTTTACATCATCTTTCATGCCGCCAGCATAGTCATACAATAACTCCCGAATGGTTACCCCCATAGGCAACTCCCACACGCCGGGATTTTTTACCTGCCCACAGGCAGCATACAGTTTTGTGCCGGGATCACTATTAGGCGATAAGTCTTTAAACCACTGACTTCCATGCTTGAGAATATGAGGTAAATTACTTAAGGTTTCGACATTATTAACTACCGTTGGCTTGCCAAATAAACCACTTACTTGTGGAAATGGCGGCTTAGCTCTAGGAATAGCTCGTTTGCCTTCTAAGGCATTAATCAGTGCAGTTTCTTCACCGCAAATATAACGACCTGCACTAGTATGCAGGTATAAATCTAATTGGTAATTAGTGCCTTGAATGTTTTCACCTAGCCAGTTATTTTCATAAGCTTGGTCAATCGCTTGTTGTAAGCGAGTTGCCGCTAAGTGATATTCACCTCGTAAAAATAAAAACGCTTTATCAGCATTGATGGTATAACTAGCAATAATCATCGCTTCAATAAGTTGGTGAGGAACGCCTTCAAGTAAGTATCGGTCTTTAAAGGTTCCTGGCTCCATTTCATCGCCATTGCAAATTAAATAGCTCGGTGGTGCCTGCCTACTTTCATCTTGCAATGCAGGTATACAACCCCATTTCATTCCTGTGGGAAAGCCCGCACCGCCACGTCCCTTCAACCCTGAATCACTGACAATATCGAGCACTTCTTTAGGAGTTAATTGAGTTAATGCTTTTGTTGCCCCAATATAACCGCCAGCTTGAACATAACTTTGAAGATCAAGCGGCTGCTCTAAGTTAACCAAGTGCGTTAATGGTCTAGTTAGTGCTTGAGATAATGCTTGTTCTAGCCAGCTTTCACTCGTCATACATTCTCTCCCGCATTTTGGCTAAGCCCATTTAAAATACTGACAACAGACTCATTAGTAAGCGAATGATAGTGCTGGCCATTAATCATCATTGCCGGTGATTTATCACAGCTGCCTAAACAAACATTGGACAGCAGGGTAAATTCACCGTCAGGAGTAGTTTGGCCATAACCAATGCCGAGATAGGTTTGAATAACTTTTAGAATTTCATCATAACCGGTTAAATGGCAGCTAATACTGTCGCAAAGATGAATGACGTAATGTCCGACTTTTTGTCGGTAAATAAGGTTATAAAAAGTCGCTACGCCTTCTAACTGTGCACTCGATATTTGCAAACATTGAGCAATGGCAATTAAGCTATTATCGCTGATCCAGCCTCGATGTTTTTGCACTACTTTAAGCGCTTCAATTCCTGCGGCTTCGCGTGTTTCCATAATAGACACTTCATGTTCAATAACAGATAATTCTTCCGAGCTAAGATACTGACGAAAATCGATTTCTTCATCAGTGATCATCATGCTAGGTATAATTTCAGTGTTATTGTTATTCATAAATGCCTAACCTTAATTTATGCTTAATTTATGTTTAACTTGCTTTTCGCAACTGACTTTTTATCTATCTACATCTGCCATAACGTAATCAATACTGCCAAGCGTAGCGATTAAATCTGCCACCATTTGCCCTTTTGAAATTAACGGTAGCATTTGTAAATGAGCAAAACTTGGCGTACGAATTCTAGTGCGATAACTCATGGTGCTACCATCACTAATCAGGTGATAACCCATAATGCCTTTAGTGGCTTCAACAAACATTGATACCTCACCCACAGGAATAACCGGCCCCCAAGTAACATTGACAAAATGAGGAATTAAAGTGTCAATATCTTGCATAGTGCGTGCTTTATCTGGTGGCGTAGTTTGTGGATGTTCTGCTTTGTATGGCCCAGCAGGCATATTATTTAAACATTGTTCAATAATACGAATGCTTTGGCGCATTTCTTCCACGCGCACTTTACATCGGTCATAACAATCACCTTTATGACCCAGTGGCACTTCAAAATCGAATTGATCATAACCGCCATACGGTCGTTGTTTACGTAAATCCCACGCATAACCTGTGGCGCGCAAACCGGGCCCAGTAACCCCCCATTCCAACGCTTCTTTACTGGAGTAAGCCCCAATATCAACGGTACGTCTTTTCAATAAAGCATTTTGCATCACCATTTTTTCATATTCATCAAGACGCTTTGGCAAGTAGTCAACATAATCACGTACCAACTTATCCCAACCTTGAGGTAAGTCTTGCGCAACACCACCAATTCGAAACCAGCTAGGGTGCATACGAGCGCCAGTAAAGGCTTCAATAATGCCAAAGAGTTTTTCACGGTCAATAAACATATAAAAAATAGGTGACAGCGCGCCAATATCTTGTGCAAAAGTACCGTAAAACAGTAAATGGGATAAAATACGAAACATTTCTGCGGTCATAATTCGAATGACTTTGGCTCTGTCTGGTACTGTTATGCCTGCCAATTTCTCAACTGCCATCACATAAGGGAAGTTATTCATTACGCCACCGAGATAATCAATTCTATCGGTATAAGGAATATAGCTATGCCAAGATTGACGCTCGCCCATTTTTTCTGCGCCGCGATGGTGATAACCAATATCAGGCACACAATCGACAATTTCTTCACCGTCCATTTGCAACACAATTCGAAATGCACCGTGAACACTGGGGTGATTGGGCCCAAGGTTTAAAAACATAAAGTCGTTATCTTCGCCATTAACACCACTTTGACGTTTCATGCCCCATGCTTGCGGGTCGAATTTTAATGCTTGTTGCTCTTTATCTTGTACATCTGGCGGTAACGTAAAGGGTGCCATTTCTGTAGCGCGCGCCGGATGGGTTTTTAATAACGGGTGTCCTTGCCAAGTGTTTGGCATTAAAATACGGCAAAGGTAGGGATGACCTATAAAATTGATGCCAAACATATCCCAAACTTCACGTTCATACCAATTCGCATTGAGCCAAATACGACTAATACTATCAATATTTTTATCATGGCGCGCCAGTGCTACTTTTAAGCGAATATCTTGATTTCGTTGATGAGAACGTAAGTGATAGCTAACCGTAAAATCGCCAACATAATCAGCTTTGTGCTGACGCTCAGTTTCATCAATGGCACTTAAATCAAAACACATATCGAAAGGTTTAGATAAATTATTTTTTAACGTGTCCATCAACTTGTAAATATTCGATTTATCAAGCCAAAAGCTAGGAATGTCATCAACAATATTTTCAACTGCGGTAACTGGGGTTAATTTTACTTCTGGCACAAGCGTGGTAATTTCATCAAATATGCTAATAACATTGGCTTGCTGCCAATCCTTACTGGCAGTTAAGTCAATGGAATCAACTGCATTAGCTATCATTACATCCCCCAATGCTAACAGCCGCAATTAATACCCCTATTAAGCCCTTCATTAATTTATCTATTAACCTTTCCATTAATCTATTCATTAAGCTTTCCATTAAGATAAGTCCGGTGAATCTAGATTAGTGACCTGTATTCGACTTTCATGCTTAATATCTCGAAGTGAGGGTTTGGCAATTTGTGATACTGACTGCTCACCCACTACCCAACTTAGCGGCCTAGGTTGATGCTGAATTTGATTTTGTAATAAAAGTAAACCTTCTAGTAAGGCTTCTGGACGAGGAGGACAACCTGGAACATAAACATCAACAGGAATAAATTTATCAACCCCCTGCACTACCGAATAAATATCGTACATGCCGCCAGAGTTAGCACAAGAACCCATAGAAATTATCCAACGTGGCTCTAATAATTGCTCGTATAAATGTTGAATAACCGGTGCCATTTTACGAAAACAAGTGCCTGAAATCACCATTAAATCAGCTTGTCTTGGCGTAGCACGAATTACCTCTGCTCCAAAACGGGCAATGTCATGGCGAGAGGTAAAACTAGTTGCCATTTCCACATAACAACAACTTAGTCCAAAGTTAAACGGCCAAATAGAGTTTTTTCGCCCCCAATTAATCATGTCATCAAGCCTAGCCATGAAGACACTACGTTGTAGCTCCTCCTCGGTTACCGAACTAGCTTGGCTCATTTGTTCATCAAGCTTAGCTTTTGTTAACGACCATTCCATTAAAATCGCTCCTTATTACTGATATTGAGCTGTTGAACACGAAGTGGTTGATGGCGTTTATTAAGTTCTAATGCACCTATTCTAATGAGGTAAACTAAAGCGGCCAATAACACTAAAATAAAAATGCTCGCCTCAATAAATCCTAACCAACCCACTTCATCGAAGGCAATAACCCAAGCAAAAAGAAAGATTGTTTCTAGATCGAAAATGACAAAGAAAATAGCGTACAAAAAGAAGTGATTACCAAAGCGAGTTTTATTGTTATCAATAGAAACTATGCCTGATTCATAAGGCGTATTTTTAGCACGGGAGGCAGTTTTCGGTCCTAAGAAATAAGACAAAACCATCATGAAAATTAGCATCGCGACGAGAATGATAAAATACGCCGCTATTGGCCAAATTTCATTAACTTGACTAGTTAATTCCACTACGCCCCCAATTCCTATGTTTATTGTTATTATTTATAAACAACTAGGATAAATATTATTTTTATTGGTTTATTTTTAAGACAACTAGCGAACTGCCAAACTGTTGCATTATAACTATTAATTTTTCAGCAAAAAAATTGTCTACAAAATAAGCATAGTAGACATTTATTAAATAAAAAGTAGAAAGTGAGTTTTTTATTTGCGTCGAATTGACTCACATTAAATGTAACCCTAGCTGTTTCAAGGTCAGTCCTAAAAACTATCGTTGACTCATAATTAATGTAACCGAACTTTCGGGAGCTGCAATATGAGTCTAAGTGAACGCAAAAGCT
>NZ_QOLD01000064.1 GCF_003333305.1 Candidatus Colwellia aromaticivorans
AAACAGGCGTTCTCGCTTCTTATTACTGATCAAAGTGATGAGAAATAGTAAATTGCATGAGCCGTATACGAGGTCCGTACGTACGGTTCTGTGAGAGGGATGAGGCATGAGCCTCACCCTACTCGATGCTAATTTAAGATATTTATACAACTTTATTCAGTTTTAAGTTTCTTCAGTATTATAGTCGTTGTTACTTGATAGTATCGTTACTTAGTTTTTCTTTTAAATTGATCACTACTAAAGCGGGTTAAACCTTTTTGGGTTTTACCCTTAGCGCCACGTTGCTTTTGCCCTGGGCTTGTTTTGAAACCTTGTGCGTTATTCTTGCCGGGCTTATTGTTATTACTGTGATTTCTTTGTTCACTACGCGTTTCTCTCGGTACTAAACAATTTGGCGCTGAGCCTATCAATTTAGTTAAGCCCATTTTTGTTAGTGCTTCACGGATAATTCCCCAGTTAAGCGGATCATGATAACGTAATATAGCTTTATGCAAACGTCGTTGAATAGCACCTTTAGGTACGGCGACTGAGCCATCTTTTTTGGCTATATTTTTAGTCGTTACATTACGTAATGAATTAATTTCTGTATGGTATAGCGTTGTCGCATTAGCTAATGGCGAAGGATAAAAGTTTTGTACCTGATCCAATTTAAAGTTATTTTCTTTAAGCCACAATGCCAAGTTAACCATGTCCTTATCTGTTGTACCTGGATGCGCAGAAATGAAATAGGGAATTAAATATTGTTTTTTACCTGCTAGTTTAGAGTAATGATCAAACATTTCTTTGAATTTATCATAACTGCCCATACCGGGCTTCATCATATTATTTAGTGGGCCTTCTTCTGTGTGTTCTGGCGCTATTTTTAAATAACCACCAACATGGTGCGTGGCTAATTCTTTAACATACTCAGGATCTTTTATCGCTAAGTCGTAACGTACGCCAGAAGCAATAAGTATTTTTTTAATACCTTTAACTTTTCTCGCTTTTCGGTAAAGCTCAATGGTTGGCGTATGATCAGTATCTAAATGACCACAAATTGTTGGCCACACACATGACGGTTTACGGCAAGTAGCTTCGGCTTTTTCGCTTTTACAATTTAGCTGATACATATTGGCGGTTGGTCCGCCTAAATCTGAAATTACACCCGTAAAGCCGGGAACTTTTACTTTAATGTCTTCAATTTCTGCAATTATCGACTCATGAGAACGTGATTGAATAATACGACCTTCATGCTCAGTTATACTGCAAAAAGTACAACCGCCAAAACAACCTCTCATAATATTAATAGAGGTTTTTATCATGTCATAAGCAGGTATTTTTGCTTTGCCATAACTCGGGTGTGGTACACGTTGGTATGGCAAACCAAACACATTATCCATTTCTTCTGTAGATAATGGCTTTGCTGGTGGATTTAACCAGATAATACGATTGCCATGACTTTGTACTAATGGCTTAGCAGAAGTAGGGTTTACTTCTTGATGAAAAATGCGTGAGGCATGGGCGTACAAGGTTTTATTATTTTTAACTTGCTCAAATGTGGGTAAGTTAATATACGTTGTTTCCCATGGTTTTGTTTTTTCTTTCCACGATTTGTTTTTATTGTATGTTGATGTGGCAGAAGTAATTTCAATAATTTGCGCTGTTTTAGTGATATCTGTTTCAATACTGTCTGTTTTTGATTTTTCTGCGTTGTCGTCACATGACTGAGCCGTCATATCTTGATATGGGCTTGGAATAGCATCAATTTTGCCTGGACGATCAATATCACGCGAGTCAATACCTTTCCAACCGGGTAATGCTTGTTTAGCTAAAAAGGCACTACCGCGCACGTTGGTAATTTTTTTAACGTCTTCTCCACGGGCAATACGATGAGCAATTTCAATGAGAGGTCGTTCGGCATTACCATAAACTAGAAGATCTGCTTTGGAGTCAAACAATACAGATTGACGTACTTTATCAGACCAATAATCATAATGGGCTATTCGGCGCAAACTTGCTTCAATACCGCCAATAACGACAGGTACGGCTTTATAAGCTTCTTTACAACGTTGAGTATAAGCCGTTACCGCTCTGTCTGGACGCTTACCACCTTCATCGTTTGGTGTGTAAGCATCATCATGACGCATACGACGTTCAGCAGTATAGCGATTGATCATCGAGTCCATATTACCGGCAGTTACGCCAAAAAATAAATTAGGCTGACCTAACTCCATAAAAGCGTCTTTTGATTTCCAATCAGGTTGAGCAATAATACCAACTCGAAACCCTTGAGACTCTAACATACGGCCAATAATAGCCATACCAAAGCTCGGATGATCGACATAAGCATCACCCGTAACAATAATGATATCGCAACTGTCCCAACCTAACGTATCCATTTCTGCGCGAGACATAGGGAAAAATGGGGCTGTGCCATAACACTCAGCCCAATATTTAGGGTAGTCGAATAAGGTGTGTTTTGGTGTTTGGCTCAGAGTTTTAGTCACTATTTTACTCACTATTAGAAAGGACATATTTACTAAAGCCATAGATTTAATAACTTGTAAATAACTACTCAAAAAGTAGGCGCGAAATTATAGCAAAAATAACGCTGTTTTTCTAAGATAATATAATGAACTGTCTTTATTGGAGAAAATCAATTGATATTTGGGGATAAGTGAGAAAAACAAATTAATCCAAACCTTCTAGCTCATCAATAATGGTTCTTGCTTGGGCAATGGTACAATCGCTTCGGGCAATTAACGCATTTATTGTTATATCTTCTAATTTTGATGCGATTTTTAGTAATTCATCATGAGTTAAATGCTTATACTCATTCCTCAATAGTTTTGCTAACCAAAGCCAACTAGGTTCATTTGATAAATCAACAAAAGCGATAATAGCTTGTATCTGTTCAAAGTTAGCCTTGAGTTGCCAGTTTCTAGAGCGACCAATACGATGGAGTTCACACCCTTGTTGCCTAATATGTGCTTTTAACGCGTAAGCTTTCATTGTTCTACGTAAGAAAGAGGGTAAGGTAACTGTATTTGTTTTTTCCACGTTGAATCTTCATTAGTCTAGAAAAAAGAAAAGCCAGCTTGTTGTATTATACTCATGATACTTCAAAATGTCTGTTTCAGGACTCCTGAGCAATTCATGATCAAGGCGCTTGTTTTTATTAATGGTTGTTCCCTTAGAAAAAAAGGAGCAACGACGAGCATTATTTGCTCATGCGTCCCCGCAGGGCGAGTTTTAAAGGCTTATATGCTGCGGCATTGATGTTCGACAATGGCGCTACATGGATGTAGCTTATATGGACAATGCAGGAGCATATTGTCCTGAACAACCATTCTCTTCAATCAATGCCTTGCCTCTAAGCCTTTTAATTCTCGCTGAAACGAGTATTTCGAGGTAACATGAGTATATATCTTGATCAATAACGCTTAGATTACCATTTCTTTTTTGGTTGAAATAATACATCTAATTCATCTTCTTCATTTTTAGCTTTTATCGCGGCATCTTGAGCATTAGTACTTTTTAGTGAGTCGGTGATATTTTCTAGCTGGTTAGTTATTTCTGATTGTTGTGTTGCAATATACTCAGTTTTTATTGGGTGGGTGGCCAGCGTTTGTAATGCTTTTTCAAAATATTGGCGAGCAGAGCCTAACATTTCTTTACTTTGAGCCTGACTACCTCGTTTAACTAAACTTTCTATATTAATTTTTAGCTGCATTGCATCTAAGCGATGATCTTCTTGAGTAAAAGTTTGGGCATCAATATTTCCTTTACTTTGCTCTGATTTTAAAGTGGCACGAATTTTTTTTATGCATTGTAAAATGGTTAATATTTGTTGATCGTTATCAGGTACCATAAAAGCTTCTTCACTACTTTTATTTGCCGCTAAATCTTTAGCGGCTCCTATACGAGCGTTTAATTCTTGTATTCTACTTTTTATCCCTTTTATTTCAGGCATTAACGCTTGCATCACTTTAGCTGCATTTAGACTTCTTCTATTTAATATTTTAACTAAGATTGGACTGGAAGGTAAATTACTTAAATTGACAATAAGTTCTTCACTTTCATCTATAATAGCTTTTTGCTTAGCCACCTTTGTTCTTTTTTCAGCTACTTGTTTTTCTTTATGTTGTTGTATTGCACTGATAACAACAACAAAAATAATTAAAGCAACGATTAAACCTATGATGATAGCTATCATGTTAAAACTCTTATTTTTTGATAATGTGAACAACCCTAAGCAGTCTACAAAAATTGTCATGATTAGCAAAGGGTAATTTACAATTAATATGGTCAAAAAGGTAAAAACTTTGTCAAAACTACTATTTATAATTACATTATAAATTTACTTAAAATATTCTTGAACAAATTTAAGATATATGTTGAATTTAATGTATAAAAAATACCATTTAAGATGGAATAAATGGTCAATTAAGTATATTATTTTGGTCTAAGTAAATTCCTGAAGTTTATATATGAAATTGCAACAATTGCGCTACATAGTTGAAGTGCTAAATAATAACCTAAATGTTTCTGCAACTGCGGAGGCTCTTTTTACTTCTCAGCCGGGTATTTCTAAGCAAGTTCGTATGCTTGAAGATGAACTTGGTATTCAAATATTTGGTCGAAGTGGTAAGCATTTAACTCATGTAACGCCTGCTGGACAAGAAGTAATTACCATTGCTCAACAAATTCTATCTAAAGTAGAAGGTATTAAAGCTGTTGCGCGTGAACATACTCAGCCAGATGAAGGTAAATTGCGTATTGCAACAACGCATACACAAGCACGTTATGCTTTACCTGATGTAATACAAGGGTTTATTAAAAAATATTCCAAAGTATCATTGCATATGTCGCAAGGTACGCCGACACAAATTAGTGATGCAGCTGCGAAAGGCGATGCCGATTTTGCTATTGCTACAGAATCACTCCATCTTTATAACGATCTCGTTATGCTGCCTTGTTACCACTGGAATCGTAGTATCATTGTTCGTAAAGACCATCCTTTATCTAGAAAGCAAGGGGTAACAATTGAAGATATTGCTAAGTATTCTTTAGTGACTTATGTCTTTGGTTTTACCGGTCGTTCAGAATTAGATGACGCTTTTGAAAAAGCTGGCGTTGAGCCTAAAATTGCTTTTACCGCAACCGATGCTGATGTTATTAAAACGTATGTTCGTTTAGGTGTTGGTATTGGTGTTATTGCGTCAATGGCAATCGATCCGAAAATTGATAGTGATCTAGTCACTATTGATGCGAGCCATTTATTTAAAGCGAGTACGACTAAAATTGGCTTTAGACGTGGTACTTTCTTACGTGGTTATATGTTTGACTTTATAGAACGTTTTGCACCGCATTTAACTAAAAATGTAGTCACTCAAGCTATGCTGTTAAAAAATAATGTCGAGGTAGATGAACTATTTGTCGATGTAGATTTACCGACAAAGTAAAACTACCAGCAAGAAAAGTGACAAATAAGAAAAGCTACGAGTTACGAAGACACACTAATAACCGGTGCTCTTCGTAACTATTAACTCGTAATTATCAATTATCAATTATCAACTCGCAACTATAAGCTAACATTCAATAATATTCACAGCTAAACCACCACGTGAAGTCTCTTTGTATTTAGTTTTCATATCATTACCGGTTTCCCACATGGTTTTGATTACTTTGTCTAAAGATACTTTCGATGTGCCAGTACCACGAAGTGCTAAACGAGAAGCATTAATCGCTTTTACTGAGCCCATGGCATTACGTTCAATACAGGGTACTTGCACTAAACCGCCCACAGGATCACAGGTTAGCCCTAAATTGTGTTCCATACCTATTTCTGCTGCATTTTCTACTTGAATTGGTGTACCGCCCATAATTTCAGTTAATGCGCCTGCAGCCATTGAGCAAGCTACGCCAACTTCACCCTGACAACCCACTTCTGCGCCGGAAATAGAAGCGTTAGTTTTGTACAAAATACCAATAGCCGCTGCGGTGAGTAAATAACGAATACAGTCGTCATCAGATACAGGTCTAACAAATTTATCGTAATAACATAACACGGCCGGAATAATGCCCGCAGCACCATTTGTTGGTGCAGTAACTACTCGACTTCCTGCTGCATTCTCTTCATTTACGGCTAAAGCAAATAGATTCACCCAATCCATTGCGATAAGCGGATCCGTAGATTTTTCTACCATTAAAGATCGATATAAGGCTGGTGCACGACGGGTTACTTTTAAGCCGCCGGGTAAAATACCTTCAGTGGCAATACCTCGATCAACACTGCTACGCATTGCCTGCCATATTTCAATTAACTTAGTACGTATTGTTATTTCATTATTTAAGCACTTTTCATTATCCATCATGAGAGTACTAATACTTAATCCCGTCATTTGTGCTTGCTCAAGTAATTGAGTAGCATTGTTAAATACATGAGGTAAGTTTATGTTATTGTGCAGTGAAAGCGCTTTGTCTTTTTCTTTTTCAAAATCACAATCTTGTACAATAAAACCCCCACCGATGGAGTAAAATGTTTGCTCTAAAAGAATGTTATCACCTTGATAGGCATATAATGTCATGGCATTAGAATGAGCAGGTAAGGTTTTCTTACGATGATAAATAATGGCATTATCTTTTGGAAAATTCACACTATGGTGGCCATCAAGTTGAACTTTTTGAGTACTTACTACCTGCGCTAAAATAGTGTCAATTGATTCAACCGCAATGTTTTCAGGCTTTTCACCGGATAATCCCAGAATTACAGCCTTGCCTGTACCATGGCCTATACCTGTTTGACCAAGTGAACCAAATAAATCACATTTAACTCTATCAATCTTGCTTAAGAATGATTGTTTGTTAAGTTCATCAATAAATTTTTTTGCTGCTTTCATCGGGCCAACCGTATGAGAGCTAGAAGGGCCTATACCAATTGAAAATATATCAAATACACTAATCATAAGTATTTCCGAATAAAATTTTATTTATTTACGGATTTAGTCCGTTTTAAATGCTGTCAATCCTAAATCAAAGGCACAGCTTATGGCAACAAGTATAGCGTTGATCTAGAGGCAAACAATAAGTGCATTAATTTTGTTACTTAATATGCTCGACCAAATCTTTTAGCATAGCAGCTGTTGCACCCCATATATTATAGTGTTTATATGGGAAAAAATGCACATTGTGGTAGCGACCATTATGATAGGAATTTATGGTACGGTGATTTTGAGGTTGTAAAAAATGTTGCAAGGGTACTTGGAATATCTCATCCACTTCATTGGCATCTTTTTGATAATATTGCGGTGATTCAATAATAGCGACGATAGGGGTTACTTGGTAACCACTGATAATTTCATAATTAGGTAATTGACCAACGATTGACACGGAGTCAGGTGATAAGCCAATTTCTTCTTGTGCTTCTCTTAAGGCAGTATGAATTACATTTTTATCTGTTGGCTCTACTTTACCCCCAGGAAAACTTATTTGAGAAGGGTGATGCTTTAAATGGCTAGCACGCCTGGTTAATAATACGTGTAAGCCGTTAGCATTTATTTCACCAGTATTACTATGATTTACTAAAGCAATAAGTACAGCAGCTGATTTCAATGTTGAATGGTGCTGATAGTTATGACAAGAGTCACCATGTTGCAGAAGATTGAAACGATATAAAAACTCTTCTTTATTCATGGCTAACTCCCTTTGTTTTTAATGTTTAGCTCATTTATCTTTGTCGCAGAAAACTTTTCCAAAACGGGCAAAATACGGTTTACTTTATCGAACGTTTCTTGATACTCACTCGTTGCAATTGAATCTGCAACCAATCCACCACCAGCCGAGCAATAGAGTTTTCCTTGGTTATTTTTTATTTCACTTTTCTGACAAATAAGCGTACGTATTGTAATGCTTGTATCCATTGTGCCACAACTTGATATATAGCCTATTGATCCACAATAAACACTGCGCCGATGAGGTTCAAGTTGTTCTATTATTTCCATGGCACGAATTTTTGGTGCACCGGTAATTGAGCCTCCGGGGAATGCGCCGCGTAGTAAATCACAAGCATTGTATTGCTCAGCAAGCTGACCTTCAACGGTACTAACAAGGTGGTGTACAGCAGGAAAACTTTCAATGTCAAATAACTTAGGTACAACGACAGAATTCGCTTTGCAGACTTTTGATATATCATTACGCAGTAAATCAACAATCATCACGTTTTCAGCACGATCTTTAGTTGAATTAGCGAGTTGTTGGGCATTCTTTGCATCTTGCTGTTTATTTGTACTTCTAGGCATAGTGCCTTTAATAGGCTTACTCTGTACTTTACCTTGAGATAGCTGTAAAAATCGTTCAGGAGAAAGACTTAATATCGCTGTGTTTTCCAACCGAATAAAGGCAGAGAATGGCGCTTTATTTTCACTTCGAAGGGCAATGTAGGCTTGGAATTCATTACCTTGATAATTGGCACTAAAGCGCTGAGATAAGTTGATTTGGTAACAATCACCTGAAGATAAAAACTGTTGAATCTGTTTAAATTTATCGATGTAACTGGCTTTGTCCATATTACTTTGCCAACTTGATGTTAATACGAAATTCTGTTGTTCTGTTTTCCGGCTCTGCTTTTTATTGATAATCGTTTGCAGAAAAACCTCTAGTTCTACGCGTTTGTCTTCTTGGCAAATTAAAAAAATTTGTTTGCGCTTATGATCAAATATTATTGCTTGAGCGTATATACCCACTGCCATTTCGGGTAAATTAATATCCTGTTCAGCTTGGACTGGCAACTTTTCAAAGCGTCGACCTAAATCGTAAGAAAAATACCCCAAAGCACCGCCTAAGAAGGGGAGAACTTGTTTTGAAGAAGCTAACTTTGTCAGTATTTGTTGTTGAACATTCTCTAGTAAAGATAAGGGATCTTCCTCACACATAACAACTTTATTATTTTTTGTATGATGAACTTGGGTTTTATCACCATAGGTACATAAAGTAACTTCAGGCTGCCAAACCAAAATGTCAAAACAAGCATCAATATGTTCACTTTGCCCTGAATCTAACCACATTGCCCACGGTTCGTTTGCTAATGGAGTGAATAAATCTAAGGGCGTGACATCTTTGGTCAATGTTAACTTTTTAACGGATAAGGTTAATGGATTGTCAGGAAATAGGACTTTAGAAGGCAAGGTGATAGCTACTCTGATAATTTATGCGATTATTTAAGCGATAAGTGATTATATTCTACTATTGGCTACTAGCAGCAGTTTCAATAGAAAGGTATTATAAAGGAAACATGTTATACGCAATTATACCCAATTATACACACTTTTAACGAAAGCTGAGAGCAAGATGTCCGATAAAATAATCAAACAACAAGACTTAATCGATAGTATTGAAGATGCGCTGCAATATATTTCTTATTATCATCCTTTGGATTTTATTCAAGCGTTAGAAAAAGCCTATCATAAAGAGCAAAGTAGCGCGGCAAAAGATGCGATTGCGCAAATCCTCATTAATTCACGGATGTCGGCCACAGGTAAACGTCCTATTTGCCAAGATACCGGTATTGTGACCTGTTTTGTAAAAGTTGGTATGGCAGTTAATTGGGATAAAACTGACATGACAGTACAACAAATGGTTGATGAAGGTACTCGTCGTGCATATCTGAACCCTGACAATCCGTTGCGTGCTTCTATTGTTGCTGACCCTGCAGGGGCGCGTAAAAACACTAAAGATAATACACCTTCAGTGGTTCATATTGATCTGGTAGAAGGTGATGAAATTGAAGTGATGATTGCGGCGAAAGGCGGCGGTAGTGAAAATAAAACTAAAATGGCAATGTTAAATCCGTCAGACTCTATTGCTGATTGGGTTGTGAAAACTTTACCATCTATGGGGGCAGGTTGGTGTCCACCAGGAATGTTAGGCATAGGTATTGGCGGTACGGCAGAAAAAGCAGGTGTGCTTGCTAAAGAAAGTTTAATGGATCCTGTGAATATTCAAGACTTAATCGATAGAGGCCCTCAAAACGCTGAAGAAGAATTACGTTTAGAAATTTTTGAACGTGTAAATAAGTTAGGGATAGGCGCACAAGGCCTTGGCGGCTTAACGACAGTAGTTGATGTCAAAATTAATGCGGTGCCAACCCATGCGGCATCTAAACCTGTTGTGATGATCCCAAATTGTGCCGCAACTCGTCATGTGCATTTTCACCTTGATGGAACTGGTCCAGCTGATTTAACTCCACCTAAATTAGAAGAATGGCCAGATATTACCTGGGAAGTTGGTGAAGATGTTCGCCGCGTGAATGTTGATGGGTTAACGAAAGCTGATATCGCTGAGTGGAAAACTGGTGAGACGGTATTACTTAGTGGCACTATTCTTACTGGCAGAGATGCTGCCCACAAACGCATTGCTGATATGTTAGCGGCTGGTGAAGAGTTACCTGTTGATTTTACGGATAAGTTTATTTACTACGTTGGTCCAGTGGATGCTGTTGGTGATGAAGCGGTTGGCCCTGCAGGCCCAACTACTGCTACACGTATGGATAAGTTTTCTGAATTAATGCTATCTCAAACGGGTCTTTTAGGATCTATTGGTAAATCTGAACGTGGTGCTGCCACAGTAGAAAACATTAAAAAGCATAAGTCAGTGTACTTAATGGCAGTGGGTGGCGCGGCGTATTTAGTCTCTAAAGCCGTTAAGAAAGCCCGTGTTGTTGCTTTTGAAGATTTAGGTATGGAAGCTATTTATGAATTTGAAGTTGAAGACATGCCAGTAACGGTTGCTGTTGATAGCTCAGGCGAATCTGCTCATGTAACAGGCCCTGCTATTTGGAAAGCGAAAATTGAAGAATTGGATGAGAAACTAAAAGAAAAAAGATAGCGAGTATATCGAGTAAAAAAAGGCCCTGTAACAAAATCTGTTACAGGGCCTTTTTATAACTATTTATTAATTATTTTTCTATTCCGCTAAACGTAATAACTCATTAATACCTGTTTTAGCACGTGTTTTAGCATCAACTTTTTTCACTATAACCGCTGCATACAAGCTGTACTTACCACATTTTGATGGTAAGTTACCCGGAACAACAACAGATCCTGCTGGTACACGGCCGTAATGAACTTCGCCTGTTTCACGATCAAAAATACGTGTGCTTTGACCAATATAAACACCCATTGAAATAACAGCACCTTCTTCAACTATTACGCCTTCAACTATTTCAGAGCGTGCGCCAATAAAACAATTATCTTCAATAATTGTTGGTCCGGCTTGTAAAGGCTCTAATACACCACCAATACCAACGCCACCTGATAAATGTACGTTTTTACCAATTTGTGCACAGGATCCAACTGTTGCCCAAGCATCAACCATACAGCCTTCATCGACATAAGCGCCAATATTAACAAAGCTTGGCATTACCACTACATTTTTGCCAATATAGCTACCGGTTCGTACTGAGGCACCTGGTACTACGCGCACTCCGTCGGCTTCAAACATTGCTTGCGTATAACCATCATATTTCATCGGTACTTTATCGAAAAAGGTGCTTTCAGCGCCGTCAATTACTTGGTTATCCCAAATACGAAATGATAATAATACCGCTTTTTTTAACCATTGATGTACATGCCATTGGCCATCAATTTTTTCCGCTACGCGAGCCGAGCCGTTGTTTAGGGCAGCAAGTGAATCTAAAACGGCAGTTTTAATTTCACTGGAAACGGTTGTTGGCGTAATGTTAGCTCTATCGTCAAATGCTTGTTCAATTGTACTTGCTAATGCTGTTAAGTCAGTCATTCAAAAATTCCTATTAGGTGTTATTGTTAATCTATTTCTTGTGTTAATTTATCGGCTAATATTTGTTTTTCTTCATCATTTAATGCTGTGTTTTCACTGGTTGAAATGGTAAAAACATCATCAACTTTCTCACCAAAGGTGGTAATTTTGGCAGAATGAATATTAATTTTAAGTTGCTGAAATACTTGCGCTATATTGGCAAGTACTTTCGGTCTATCTAGGGTGATTATTTCTATCATCGTTTTACTTTTTGCTTTTATATTAATAAAACTTACTTTAAGTGGAAACTGAAATTGCTTCACTTCTCTACGAACAGGCTGGAGCGAAATATTACAAAAATTATCTTGTTTTAATTTAACACTCAATGCGTCTGCTATGGCTTGTGTTTGATAGCTTTCTTTGAGTTCTTTACCACGGGCATCCAAAATTATAAAAGTATTTACGGTATAGCCTGTTTTGGTGGAGGTGATTTTTGCATCATGTATAGATAGTTTTTTCGAACCTAATAGATCGACCGTGCTGGAGAAGGTGTTTAGTTTTTCTTTAGCAAAAACAAATACTTCGGTTCCACCCTGATAGGATGTAGCACTAATAATGACCAAAGGTTGACTTCTGTCATGTCCGATAATACGTTGGCAATGTCTAGCAATTTTTTCAGGCGTATACCGTAAAAAATAGTCAACTCTAAATTCACGCCATAATGCTTTTAAATCACTTTCGCAAACATCGGTATCTGCTAAAATATCGAGTGCTTGTTGTTGGTTCTCACGGATTTTTGAACGCGTTTCTACCGGTTTTGATAAGCCTCTGCGCAATGCCCGAAGCGTATTGAAATATAAATCTTGCAGTAAATTTGCTTTCCAACTATTCCACAAGCTTTCGTTGGTAGCGCGCATATCAGCAACAGTCAGACAGTAAAGGTAATCAAGGTGAGTTTCATCGCGTACTATTTCACCAAAAGTGCGAATAACATTTTCATCACTGATATCACGACGTTGAGCAGTAACAGACATCAATAGATGGGTTTCAACAAGCCATGAAACCATATTACTATCATGCTTACTCATTTGATGCGATTGACAAAATATTAACGCATCTACCGCGCCTAGTTGAGCATGATCGCCACCACGACCTTTGGCAATATCATGAAAAATTCCCGCTAAATATAATACTTCAGGTTTGCGAACTCTCTGCATTATTTTACTGCACAGCGGAAATTTATGATTATGTTCTTTTTGACTAAACTGATATAGGTTTTTTACCACTCGATAGCTATGTTCATCTACCGAATAAGCATGGAATAAGTCGAATTGCATTTGTCCGACAATATTGCGCCATGAAGGTAAATATGAGCCGAGAATACCGTGTTTATGCATTAAGTTGAATGCTAAGCCTAAACCACGGGGGTGTCTAATAATCGCCATAAATATTTGTCGACATTTAGCGTAGTCTAATAAGCCTGAAATTAAGCGACGGCGTGCATTACGCATAAGCCTTAAGGTATGAGAGTGGATGCCTTTTATACGTGGTTCTTGGGCTATGATCAAAAACATTTCGATAATTTTAACGGATTGCAAGAAAATTTTGTCGTTGGTGGTATTAATCAATTTGTCAGTTAGTTCAAAGTCTTTATTAATGGTAATACTAGCCGTTTGTTCAGATTCTTGTATTATCTCTTGCTTAAAACGTTGTAATAAAATGGTATTTAGTTCGCCAACACGGGCTATTATGATGAAATATCGTTTCATCATACGTTCAACGGGCGCTTTACCTTCGTCACCAAATCCCATCATCTTGGCTACATCAGTTTGATAATCAAACAACAAGCGATTTTCATTACGCTTAGCAACAAAATGAAGTGCAAAGCGCATACGCCATAAATAGTCTTGTGTTTCAAGTAGTTCAGCTAACTCATTGGGAAATAAATAGTGATGCTCTACTAATTCCTCTAAAGAATCAGCTAAAAAATGTCGCTTTGCTACCCAAGCGATAGTTTGAAGATCACGTAAACCACCTGGACTAGCTTTTATGTTTGGCTCTAGGGTATAAGCAGCGCCATGGTATTGTAGGTGACGTTTTTCTTGTTCTTTTCGTTTAGCAAGAAAGAACTTTTCAGAAGTCCAAATTACATCTTCATTGAGTAATGGAAGTAGTTGCTCAATTAGCGTGTCACTGCCGGAAATTTGTCGCATTTCCATTAAGTTAGTGGCAACAGTAATATCATTAGCGGCTTGTTTTAAACACTCTTTGATTGAGCGAACACTATGGCCAATGTCAAGTTTGATATCCCAAAGTTGGGTAACAAAGCTTGATATTTTTTCTTCAAGTTCAGTCGAAATATTATCTTGCGTTAGTAGTAAAATATCAACATCTGAATAGGGATGAAGCTCACCACGGCCATAACCGCCAACAGCAACCAAGCTAATTTGAAACTCGTCTAAACGATGCTGACACCATAGCTTATTTAGCGTTGCATCAACAAAAGCAGCTCTGGCAACTAATAAATCATTAACATCATTGTCAGTAAAGGCCTCTTTTACCCAATGATTGAAATCTGTCGTTAATTGGCAAATGTCTTTGCTAGATAAGTTCTCTGTAGTAATTGCTAGGCTTTCAATAAAATGGAGTGGAATTATATGATTTTTCAATGGATGATTAGTCAAGTGTATACCTTTTTACTTTAGTGAGAGTTAGCGCTGAATTAGTTTATAGCTTATGGCTTTTTTATGTTTGGACTGATTAGTTATGAAGCATACGACTAATACTCTCTTCTTCACGAAGCGTTAAAATTTCACAACCCGTTTTAGTTACTACAATAGTGTGCTCCCATTGAGCTGAATTTTTATTATCACTGGTGTATACGGTCCAATTGTCTTCTTTATCCAAAATAGTTTTTGCCTTACCTAAATTAATCATAGGCTCTATGGTAAAACACATACCTTCAAGTATTTTGGTGTTGTCATTGTTTTTATAATGAACGATTTGAGGTTCTTCGTGAAATTCCTGGCCAATACCATGACCACAATAATCTTTTACAATACTGTAACGGCCTTTGCTTTTGATGAATTTTTGAATCGCAGAGCCAATGTCGCCAAAGGTAGCGCCAGGCTTTACTTTTTTTAATCCAATATACAAAGATTCTTGCGCTAAACGACACAAACGACTGTCTTCAGGGGAAACATCACCAATTAAAAACATTTTACTGGTATCGCCATGGTACCCGTCTTTAATGACCGTGATATCAATATTAATAATATCACCGTTTATCAGTTTAGTATTGTCTGGTATACCGTGACACACAACATAGTTAACAGAGGTACAAATAGATTTTGGAAAGCCATGGTAATTAAGGGGAGCTGAAATAGCATCTTGTACCTTTTCGGTATAATCCGCGCACAAGGTGTTTAATTCATCTGTAGTGATGCCTGCTTTAACATGCGGGACAATCATCTCTAATACATCGCAAGCTAACTGACCTGCGATTCGCATTTTGGCAATTTCTTCTTGGCTTTTAATTTGTATGGCCATGATATTCTCTTTACTTTTTTATGGAATTTAGGTGTGTTTATTTAATTCTAATTGAACAGCATCAATAATAGCTTTTGGCTCTGTTAAATAGAAATTGTGACTGAGTAATACTAATTTGTCATCAATCGCTAATAATAATGCGGGAATAGCCTCAGTTTGTATTATTTCTTGAAGAGAATAAATTTCTTCAAGTTGTATTAAAACATCCTTGTTAAGTTTATCTTTAAAAATTTTTGCTGGTGGCGATATTTTCAACGTTGCTATGATGTCATCAAAGTCAGATTGTTTAGCCAACTTATTCCCTTGTTCAAAGTGTGCCTGTTGCAGCGCATTGAGTAACGTTAGCGCTAAGCTAGGGGTTTTATTTTGTGCCCAAGTCATTAAGTTAGCAGACAACGTTGAGTTAGTGCTTTGATCGAGTATGTTCCGGTAATCACCTGAAAAAGTGATGTTGGCAAGTTTTTCTACTTGGTCTAGTTCTGTATTTTTACTGTTGGTATTGCTATCATTTCTACCATCAAAATAAGCCGCATGCCACAAATGTAATTCAATATTAGGAAAGGCTTTGGTGATTTCATTGATAAGTGGCGTTACTACATAACTCCAAGGACAATGGGTGTCATAAAGAAAAAATAACTGAGCGGATAGTGTGGGTGTTGTCATTGTTTACCTAAAATAGTTGGGGTTTGTTTAGGGTCTGTTGAACTTTCGATATTGTTTTGCAGCTATTTGTTGGGTATTTATACAAGGCAGAGCCTTTGTAATGTGGTTGTTCCACATAAAAAGGCGACAACGCCGTAAAAATGATTAACAAATGCTGTCCGAAGGATTCGGCTAAAAGCGTTTTACTCATTGTTGAGTAGTATTTGCTTAGAGTGACTAAGCTACATACTACTCGCCGCGATTAAAACGCTTTTATCTCGAACAAAATCAAATCACGAAAGACCAACAGCCTCTATAATTTACTTCATATAATCGGGATTTTACCGCGATATTGTTCAATAGCCCAGACAATTATTTTTCTGGTTAAATTATCTGTTTTATGGTATAAAGTGCGGCGCTGAAATTTTAGTTATTTGTGATTGCTTTCTAGACTTATTTATAGACTTAGATTTTAAAAGCAATAATTCTCATTTTAGCGTCAATTAAATCGGTCAACGTACTCTTTTATACAAATTTAAGGGTGGTTGATTTTATTATAAACTCACATACATCTATTAAAGGTATACCGGGGTGCTCTGCTGATTAATGTCTAGTTAATTATTTTATTAATTAACGCAAGATGGCAGCAAAAAGAGTCGTGTATATTGGGTGTATGAACGCTTAACCCCATAAAGGAAATTTAAATGTCAAACGTTTCAATGCGCGATATGCTTAAAGCAGGTGTTCATTTCGGTCACAAAACTCGTTACTGGAATCCTAAAATGAAGCCATTCATTTTCGGTTCACGTGATAAAGTTCATATCATCAACCTTGAACAAACAGTTCCAATGTTTAATGAAGCACTTGCTTTCATTAACAACGTTTCTTCTAAAAAAGGTAAAGTTTTATTTGTTGGTACTAAACGTGCTGCAAGTGATGCAATTAAAGACGCTGCGATCAAATCTGATCAGTTTTTCGTTAATCACCGTTGGTTAGGTGGTATGTTGACTAACTGGAAAACAGTTCGTCAATCAATCAAACGTTTAAAAGATCTTGAATCTCAAAGCACTGACGGTACTTTTGAAGCTTTAACTAAAAAAGAAGCGTTAATGCGTACTCGTGAAATGGAAAAGCTTGATAAAAGCTTAGGTGGTATTAAGAACATGGGTGGTTTACCTGATGCTATCTTTATCATCGATGCTGATCACGAGCACATTGCTATTAAAGAAGCAAATAACCTAGGTATCCCAGTAATTTCTGTTGTTGATACTAACTCAAACCCTGACAACATTGATTATATTGTTCCAGGTAACGATGATGCAATCCGTGCAGTAACTTTATACTGTGACGCTGTTGCTAATGCCGTGATTTCTGGTCGTGAGCAAAACATCGTAGTACAAGCTGAAAAAGACGGTTTTGTTGAAACTGAATAATTATACTTACTAAATAAAGTAATATAGTTAAGTTAAACATTTCGTTTACTCATAAAAGCATTGTTAGCACATTATATAGTTCAAGCAATTATAGTTAGAACAATGCTTTTATGACACCCTAATTTACTATTTATTCCCGTCGCTTTGTTGTGTTATCACATTAAATTGATAGTTTACGGGGATAACTGAAAACAGAGGAATTACCTATGACAGTTACAGCTGCAATGGTTAAAGAACTTCGTGCACGCACCGCTGCGGGCATGATGGATTGTAAAAAAGCGTTACAAGAAGCTGATGGTGACATGGAACTTGCGATTGAAAATATGCGTAAGAACGGTCAAGCGAAAGCGGCTAAAAAAGCAGGTAATATCGCTGCTGAAGGTACTATTTTAATTAAAACTGTTGACGGTGTTTCGGCACTTGTTGAAGTAAACTGTCAAACAGATTTTGTTGCTAAAGATGATAACTTCTTAGGTTTTGCTAATGCAGTTGCTGATGCAGCTATTGCTTCAAAAGCAACAATTGCAGAATTACAGGCACAATTCGAAGAACAACGAATCACATTAGTGACAAAAATTGGTGAAAACATCAATGTTCGTCGTGTTGAATATATCGAAGGTGCTACGTTAGCTTCATATAGCCATGGCGCTACTATTGGTGTTGTTGTTTCTGGTGAAGGTGATGCTGAATCATTAAAGCACATTGCAATGCACGTTGCTGCAAGCAAGCCAGATTATGTTAACCCTGAAGATGTACCTGCAGCAGTTGTAGATAATGAAAAACGTATTCAACTTGATATATTGAAAGCTGAAAACGATGCTCTTGCTGAAAACAAGAAAAAACCTGTTGAACTACTTGAAAAGATTATCATCGGCCGTATGAAGAAATTCACAGGCGAAGTATCTTTAACGGGTCAAGCATTCATCATGGAACCTAAAAAGACTGTTGGTGTAGTATTGAAAGAAAAAGGTATTACAGTAGCTAGCTTCGTTCGTTTAGAAGTTGGTGAAGGTATTGCTAAAAAAGAAGAAGATTTTGCTGCTGAAGTAGAAGCACAAATTGCTGCTGCTAAAGCTTAATTCGTCCTATTTGAATGACTAACTTCGTTGCATTCGTTTTTTACTTAGTTACATATAGTTATATGCGCCTAAGATAAAAAACTCAAGCGCCTTGTTATTCGCCCAACTAGTTAGAATTAGTTTAAAACGCCTAGCTTGCTTTGCAAGTTAGGCGTTTTTTATTGCCTGTATTTTAAGCGAAGTAATGGAAGAATAGAGTTTTTTCAGTTAATCCTTTCGTGACTGCGTGAAACGTATTAAAATAACCGCGGTTAATTTTAGCCAAAGTACTTAATCATCTAATAGGAACTTATCTCTTATGAGCGTTAACCCAAGACCAACTTATCGTCGTATTCTTCTCAAGCTTAGTGGTGAAGCGCTAATGGGGGATGAGGGCTTTGGAATTGATCCTAAAGTACTTGATCGTATGGCTCAAGAAATCAAAGAATTAGTTGAGATGGATATTCAAGTCGGTCTTGTTATTGGCGGTGGAAATTTATTTAGGGGTGCTGGCCTTGCTGAGGCAGGTATGAACCGCGTGGTAGGCGACCAAATGGGGATGTTAGCTACCGTGATGAATGGTTTAGCAATGCGTGATGCCTTGCACCGTGCGTTTGTTAATACTCGCTTGATGTCTGCTATTGATTTAGCTGGTGTGTGTGAACGTTACAACTGGGCAAATGCCATTAGTTTATTAAAATCTGGCCGTGTAGTTATTTTTTCTGCAGGTACTGGTAATCCGTTTTTTACGACTGATTCTGCCGCATGTTTACGTGGTGTTGAAATTGAAGCCGATGTAGTATTAAAAGCAACGAAAGTTGATGGTATTTATTCGGAAGATCCGGTTAAAAACCCTGCTGCTGAATTATATAGTAGCCTAACCTTTGACCAAGTATTAGAAAAAGAGTTGAAGGTTATGGATTTAGCCGCATTTACCTTAGCGCGTGATCATAAAATGCCAATTCGTGTATTTAATATGAATAAACCCGGTGCACTTAAAGCAGTGGTTATGGGAAGTGATGAAGGTACTGTTATTACTAACACAATAGCGAAGACTTAATTGAACCGTTAAAAAATTATTTGAATTGTTTAGGAAGAAACAACGTGATAGATGAAATTAAAGAAGATGCGCAAGAGCGTATGGCAAAAAGTATAGAATCATTAAAGAGCAGCCTTAATAAAATTAGAACCGGCCGTGCTCATGCATCATTACTTGATAATATCAGTGTGGATTACTACGGTATGGAAACTCCGTTAAATCAAGTGGGTAATATTTCAGTACCCGATGCGCGGAATTTATCAATTACTATTTTTGATAAAGGTATGATTAGTGCTGTTGAAAAAGCTATTATGAAATCTGATTTAGGTTTGAATCCACAATCTAACGGCACTCTTATTCGTATTCCATTACCACCGCTAACCGAAGAGCGTCGTAAAGATTTAGTGAAAGTGGTTCGCGGTGAAGCTGAAGGCGGTAAAGTTGCTATTCGTAATATTCGCCGTGATGCAAATTCTGATTTTAAAAGCTTACTTAAAGATAAAGATATAAGTGAAGATGAGCATCACCAAGCAGAAGATGGCATTCAAAAAATCACTGATGTTTTTGTTAAGCAAGTGGATGATTTATTAGCAAAAAAAGAAGCTGAGTTAATGGAAATCTAAAAGTGCTTGTTTGAAATGACGCCAGATAGTATATACCCGCTCCACTTGAAGATGCATGGTTCAGCTGGAATTAGAAACGACTTTAGGCAAGGCATTGATTGAAGAGAATGGTTATTCAGGATAATGTGCTCCTGCATTATCTAATAAGCTACATCCATGTAGCGCCATTCTCAAAATCAATAACGCAGCATAAAGCGTTTCTAAACCAGCCCTTTGGGGAAGGCTGAGCAAATCATACTCTGCGTTGCATTTCTTTTTAAGGGAATACCCTTAATAAAAAAATGTGCCTTGATTATGAATCGCTCAGACTTCCTGAAACGAGTATTTTTAAGTGGAACGGGTATATAAAGCTGACTGGCGTTTTTGTTTGCATGTATTCGTGGTTAAAAGGATTATTAGTGGCAACTGATTTAACATTAGAAAGCGACCTTAAAAAGGTACCGCAACATATTGCCATCATTATGGATGGTAATGGTCGTTGGGCACAGGCTCAAGGAAAAGGGCGTGTTACAGGGCATAAAGCGGGTGTGGACTCTGTTCGTGCTGTTGTTAAAGCTGCGCGTAAAGCAGAAGTGAAAGCGTTAACTTTGTTTGCTTTTAGTAGTGAAAATTGGCAACGACCGGAAAAAGAAGTCAGTGTACTGATGGATTTATTTATGTTTGTGTTAACTAAAGAAGTTAAACGTTTACATAAAAATAATATTCGCTTTCAAGTGATTGGTGAGTTAAACCGATTTTCTGATAAATTACAAAAAAGTATTACTAAATCCGAACAGTTAACTGCAAATAATACCGGCTTAGTTTTATCTGTGGCGGCAAATTATGGTGGCCGTTGGGATATTGCCAATGCTGCGAAGCACCTTGCTAGTCAAGTGCAAAATAATGAAATCTCGCTTGACGATATAAATGAAAATTCATTACATGAGCATACCTGTTTAGCGCAGCTGCCACCGCTGGATTTATTGATTCGTACGGGTGGAGATTACCGTATTAGTAATTTCTTATTATGGCAGTCGGCGTATGCTGAATTTTATTTTACTGATGTGTTATGGCCGGACTTTAATGAAGATGAGCTTGCACAAGCTATAGATGTTTTTGAACAACGGGAACGACGTTTTGGTAAAACAGGTGAACAAGTCTCTTCAATGAATAATGAGAACAATAACTAACGACATCCACACTGTTTGTGGGCATTATTCTGTGAATAAATAAAACGTATAGAAATAAATATTAATAATAAAAAAGTAGCAAAAATAGGTTTTGATTAGAATGTTTTTACTTCGAAAATTGAAACTTAGAACTACGATAAAAAGGATATAACTTGCTTAAACAACGAATTATTACCGCATTGATCTTAGCCCCAGCGGCAATCTTAGCTATATTTTATTTACCATTAGCGTATTTTGCAGCCTTATTAATGGTTGTTATCGGTATTGGGGCATGGGAATGGGGTCCTTTAATGGGCTTTAAAGGTAATACTAAACGGTTAGGTTTTGCTGCTATTACCCTTATTCTCATTGGTGTCATCTGGGCCTTCCTATCTCCTATAGATTTATGGATTAACAACAATGAGTTACATATCTATGCTATGAGTTTATTATGGATAGCTGTTGCTTGGTGGATTTTGTCTGCCTTTTTGATGTTTTCATATCCTAACTTAAGTGGTTTTTGGTCTCAGTACCACTCTGTTCGTGGCATGTTTGGTTGGTTAACACTCATTCCTACTTGGGTTGCGTTTATGGTTATTCGAGCCCATGATTATCAAGCTGACTCTTATCATGGCGCTCAATTATTAATGTTTTTATTCTTGATGGTATGGAGCGCTGATATAGGCGCTTATTTTGTTGGAAAAGCCATAGGTAAAAATAAATTGATGCCTAATGTGAGTCCAGGGAAAACATTTGAAGGCTTTTTAGGTGGTGTTGTATTTGCTTGCCTGTTAGTTGCTATTACTGCTTATACTCTTGGTTGGACAAATGATCAAATAATCACAGTTTTGTTGGTTACTGTGCTAATTACTACAGTATCAGTGCTGGGTGATCTCAATGAAAGTATGTTTAAGCGTCAAGCAGGAGTTAAAGATAGTGGCTCTATTTTACCTGGCCATGGTGGCATTTTAGATAGAATTGATAGTCTTACTGCTACAGCACCCGTTTTTGCGCTTTGTTATGTTTTACTTAGATAGTACTCGTCTCTAGAAATTCAGTTGAAAAATATAATATGTTGAAAAACGATAAAAATAAACGTCAAATATGCATCCTTGGCTCTACAGGGTCTATTGGTGTTAGTACACTCGATGTTATACGCCTTCATAGTGATAAATTTAATGTGGTCAGTTTATCTGCGCATGCCAGCGTTGATAAAGTCTTAGCACAATGTCTTGAATTTCAGCCTAAAACTGTAGTAATGGTATCTCAAAGCCATGCAGAACAATTAATATTACGTTTAGCAGGTGAAAATCTTGAGTCTATCGAAGTTAAGTCAGGTGTAGATGCACTTGTTGAACTTGCCAGTTCAAATCAGACTGACACAGTAATGGCAGCCATTGTGGGCGCTGCAGGCTTGATGCCGACACTGGCTGCAGTGCAGGCTGGTAAGCGGGTTTTATTAGCGAATAAAGAAGCGTTAGTCACATCAGGTGCTATTTTTATTGAGGCGGTGAAACAGTCGGGTGCTCAACTTTTACCTATAGACAGTGAGCATAATGCTATATTTCAAAGTTTACCTTGGCAAGAGCAAGCTAGAGTAGGTCATTGTCAATTAACACAAAACGGCATCAGTAAAATTTTACTCACTGGCTCTGGTGGTCCATTTCGAACGAAACAAGTATCTGAACTTGAGCATGTAACTCCTAGTCAAGCTTGTGCGCATCCAAATTGGGATATGGGACGTAAAATATCTGTTGATTCTGCAACCATGATGAATAAAGGTTTGGAGTTTATTGAAGCCAAGTGGTTATTCAATGTAGAAGCAAGTGATATTCAAGTGATATTGCACCCACAAAGTACCATCCACTCAATGGTGCAATATAAAGATGGCTCTGTGATTGCCCAAATGGGTAACCCTGATATGCGTACACCTATTGCCCATGCTTTAGCATATCCTGAACGGATTGAATCAGGAGTTGCTCCTTTAGACTTTTTTAATGCCCCATCATTTGAGTTTCAATCAGTTGATTATGAAAAGTACCCTAATTTGAAGTTGGCGATAGAGGCTTGTGAAAGTGGGCAAGGCGCTTGTACTGCACTTAATGCTGCAAATGAAGTAGCTGTTGCTGCTTTTTTAGACGAACAGATTAAATTTACTGATATTTACAAAATAAATGAAACTTCTGTGATGAAATTTGTCTCAGAACAGGTATGTAATATAAAAGAGGTCATTTCCTTAGATGCACGGGCTAGAGAATTTGCTTTATCAATTGTAGATAAATTTTCAACGAGTAAGCTTAAGGAACAGAACTAGACATGTTTGATTTTATTTGGAATCTAGCCTCTTTTGTCATCGCGTTAGGTATTTTAGTTACAGTGCATGAATACGGTCACTTTTGGGTAGCACGAAAAAATGGTGTCAAAGTAGAACGTTTTTCAGTCGGTTTTGGTAAAGCTATTTGGCGAAAAATGGGACAAGATGGCACTGAATATGTTGTTGCGATGATACCGCTTGGTGGTTATGTCAAAATGCTTGATGAGCGTGTTGACCAAGTATCAGAGCAAGATAAAGATAAAACGTTTAATAGTAAGTCAGTGTATCAACGTATCGCTATTATTGCGGCGGGACCTTTTGCTAATTTTGCTTTTGCTATAGTTGCCTTTTATTTAATGTTTTTAATTGGTGTTCCTAGTATTAAACCGATTGTTGGCGATATTATTCCTGAGTCAATTGCTGCTCAGGCAAAATTACCAAATAAAGCAGAAATAGTGGAAGTTGCTGGGAAATCAATACGTGACTGGCAAGATGTTAATTTAGCATTGATTGGCGAAATAGGCTCAGCGTCTATTGTGATTAAAACTAAGAATGCGGATAGCCAGTATATTAGCTCTCATCAATTAAGTACTAAAAACTGGCAGTTTTCACCAGAGAAAGTCTCTGCTTTGACAAGCTTAGGAATAATACCTTATCGCCCACAAGTACATAATGAACTTGCCCGTATTGGTAAGGATAGCCCCGCAGAAAAAGGGGGATTAAAAATTGGTGATAAACTTATTGCACTGAATGATGAAGATTTATCACAAGGTTGGACTGATTTTTCTACGAAAATTAAACGTTACCCAGATCAGCTTATTAATATTACAGTGGAGCGTGATGGTAACAATCAAGTTTTACAAGTCACGCCTAAAGGTATTGACCGTAATGGTGAGTTAATTGGTTATTTGGGGGTTTCTCCTAAGGCAGATGACTGGCCGGCTGATTATAAAATAGATATTAGTTACGGTGTGTTTTCTGCGCTAACTGAAAGTGTTAATCGTACATGGAATTTGATCACTTTAAGTTTTGATATGATCGGAAAGTTAATAACAGGTGATGTTTCGGTTAAAAATTTAAGTGGCCCAATAGCGATTGCTCAAGGTGCAGGTGATAGTGCAGGCTATGGTTTTGTTTATTTTTTAGGCTTTTTGGCATTAATTAGCATTAATTTAGGAATAATTAACCTTTTACCGTTGCCAGTACTTGATGGCGGACACTTACTCTATTATCTTATAGAGCTTTTGACAGGAAAGCCGGTTCCAGAAAATGTGCAAGAAGCAGGATTCAAGTTTGGTGCCTTAGCATTATTAGCCTTAATGAGTATCGCTTTGTTTAATGACTTTAGTAGAGTACTTGGCTAGGTATTAGCTGCTATTAGGTAGAAAGTAATTAACCTTTTACGCTTTACACAAGTAAGCCAGTACTTGATGGCGGATACTTACTTTTCTGTCTTAATTAAAGCTTATAGCGCTTTTGACTGGAAAGCCTGTTCCAGAAAATGTTCAAGAGGCAGGATTCAAGTTTGGTGCCTTAGCGTTTTAGCACTAATGAGCATCGCTTTATTTAATGATTTCAGCCGGATGTTGGGTTAGATATATAGTATATATACGCTGTAAGCTACAAGGTGTACTACTTGCACCTTGTAGCTTACAGCGTGAAATTTACGCAGTGATAAGAAGAAGTAATAAAGTTAAAATATATGATAATTAAAAAATTAGCCTCTGCCGTTTTATTAGGCGCTTTAGGTATAACAGCACAAGCTGCGCAAGAATTTAAAATTGAAGATATTGAAGTAAAGGGCTTACAGCGTGTTGCTTTAGGTGCTGCCTTAACGCATATTCCGTTTAATGTTGGCGATACTTTAAATCAGTTTAGAATTTCCCAATCGATAAAAGCTTTATATAAATCAGGACATTTTAATGATATCCGCGCGTATCGTGACGGAAGTCGTATCATTTATCGTGTTCGAGAGCGTGAAACAATCAGTGAAATTACTTTTGAAGGCAATAGTGATTTAAAAGATGAGCAGTTAACTGAAAGTTTAGATGGTAGTAATATTCGTGTTGGTGAGACACTTGATCGTACTGTTATTTCAGGCATTGAGACTGGCTTGGAAGATTTTTATCATAGTGTAGGTAAGTACAATGCGGATGTATCAGCAACCATAACTCATTTACCTAGAAACCGAGTTAACCTTGAATTTACTTTTACTGAAGGTGATGCTGCGGCAATTAAACAAATAAATATCATTGGTAATGAAGTTTTCACTGATGTTCAATTACTTGAGAGAATAGAGTTAACCTTTGCTTCGCCATGGTGGGATTTTATGGCGCAAGATATGTATCAAAAACAGACGTTACAAGGTGATATGGAAACCATCAGAAGTTATTATTTAGATCGTGGTTATCTTCGCTTTGACGTTGATTCAACACAGGTTTCTATGACACCAGATAAGAAGTCAGTGTATATTGCTTTAAATGTAACGGAAGGTGAAACCTATACCATTAGCGAAGTTGATTTTATCGGTGATATGGCTGGTTTTGAACAAATAATTCGTGGTATAAATCCATTACAAGTTGATAACCTTTATAACGGTGCAGAAGTGACTTATACCGAAGAGGTTATCAGTAAGTTTTTGGGTCGGTTTGGTTATGCCTATCCCAAAGTAACGACTATTCCAGAGATTAATGACGAAGATAAAACGGTTAAATTATCGATATCAATTGACCCCGGCAAGCGTATCTACGTTAATAAAGTTAATTTTAGTGGTAACCATGTTACTGCTGACAGAGTATTACGCCGTGAAATGCGTCAAATGGAAGGCGCTTGGTTGTCGAATAGTTTAGTTGAACATTCTAAATCGCGCTTATCTCGTTTGCCCTACATGGAAACTGTTGAGTTTGAAACGAATCAAATTCCAGGTGAAGATGACTTAGTCAACGTTGATTTTAATGTAAAAGAACAAGCTTCAGGCTCATTTACTGCGGGTGTTGGCTTCGGTGACTCAACCGGGTTAAGTTTAAACGCCGGTATTCAACAGAATAACTTTTTAGGAACGGGTAATCGTTTAGGTTTTAATGTTAATACAAATACTTATTCAAACAGTGCTAGCATTTCTTATACTGATCCTTACTTTACGGTTGATGCGGTTTCACTTGGTGGACAAATATTTTATCAAGCTTTTGATGCAGGTAGCGCCAACCTAGTTGATTATAATAATAAAACGTATGGTGTTGGGCTTAACTGGGGTTTCCCCATAAATGAATATATAAGAGTTAGTTTTGGTGTAGGTTTTAAAAGTAATGAAATTACTTCATTAGAAACGTATGAACAAATTCAAACCTTTTATGATTTGCATGCTGATCCAAATGATCCTGGTGCACCATTAGCGTTTAAAAACTACGATGTGAGCGCAAGTCTTTCACGCTCAACGTTAAACCGGGGTACTTTTCCTTCTGCAGGTTCGCAGCAAAGTTTATCCGTTAAGGTGACTACGCCTAATACCTCGGATGTTCAGTATTTTAAAGTTAATCTTGATACTAAGTTTTATTTTCCATTATCACGAAATCAGCGTTGGACAGTACTTGCTCGTATGCAGTTAGGTTATGGTAATGGTTATGGCAAAGTGAATGGCAATGACCAATTACTACCGTTTTGGGAAAACTTTAGAGCGGGTGGCTCTGATACTTTACGTGGTTTTGAAAACAATACGGTAGGCCCACGTGCTGTTTACCGTTACCCTACAACAGTTAGCGGTACACCAAATCCAACAGGTGGTAATGCTTGTTGTTTAGGACCTGATCACGATTACATTCAAGTATCACCTCGTTCAGTTGGTGGTAACGCTATTGCTATAGGTGGTATTGAATTAATAGTACCAACACCATTTTTAGATGAAAGCTATTCAAATAGTGTTCGCACAAGTTTCTTTGTTGATGTGGGTAGTGTTTGGGATACTGAATTTGATATGGATGATTATAATGATCTAGCGCCAGTTGAATTAGCTAAGGTTGCTGACTATTCTGATATTGGACGTTTTCGATCCTCGGGTGGTATATCTATCCAGTGGCTGTCACCAATGGGACCTATGATTTTTAGTTTTGCTAAGACAATAAAAGAAGAAGAAGATGATGATACTGCATTCTTTAGCTTTAATATCGGTAAAACTTTTTAAATTTATCTACCCAATAAACGTGTTTAACTGTTAAGTTTGGTTAAGCAAAAAATTATTACATAAAATAAAATAAAATAGAGAAAGAGGAAAATACATTGAACAAATTTATTAAATCTATGGCTGTTACAGCTACGGCATCAACATTATTATTAGCCAGCAGTGCGATGGCTTTTGAACAAAAAATTGCCGTGGTAAATGTGCAAGAAGCCATTAATCAAATTCCTCAATCTGCTGCATTAATGCAAACATTAGAAGCAGAGTTTAAAGATGAAAAAGCAGTCATTGAACAATTACAAAAAGATCTGGCTTATGAAGATGAAACTTTAAAACGTGAAGGTCCTGTAAATACAGAAAAATGGAAAAAAGAAAAACAAACTAAAATGGCTAATTTATATCAGCAATATCAGGCTAAAGTTAAAGAATTTCAACAAAAAGTAGCTCAACGTAAAAATGCAGAAACTAATAAGCTTTTTGCTCTAGTTTCACAAGCAGTGGATAATATTGCTGCTAAAGAAGATTATGACTTAGTACTTTCAAAACAGGCTGTTGTTTTTTCAAAGCCAGCAATTAACATTACAAGTAAGGTTGTAGAGCAAGTAAGTAAGCTCAAATAGTTTTTGATTACTAATAAATAGAAAGAGATACCATGAGTTATACCCTTGCAGAAATTGCAGAACATATTGATGCAAAGCTAGTCGTTGCACCATCATCTGATTGTTCGGTGGCTAGTAGCACGATAAGTAGCTTGGCTACGTTAGCAAACGCTAAATCAGGTCAAGTTGCATTTCTTGCTAATAGTAAATATGTATCGCAACTTTGTGCAACTAAGGCTAGTGCGGTAATTATATCTCCTGAGGCTTTACCTCAGTGCCGAGTTAATGCTTTAGTGATGGATAATCCTTATATGGGTTATGCACTATTAGCAAACTTGCTTGATACAACACCAGCAGTGGCTAATGGTATTCATGAAAGTGCGGTAATAGCTAATGATGCTACACTAGGTGATAATGTCTCTATAGGTGCTAATAGTGTTATTGAGTCTGGTGTCCATCTTGACGATAACGTTAGTATTGGCGCAGGTTGCTTCATTGGTGAAAATGTTAGTATTGGAAAGGGCACAACGCTTTGGTCAAATATTAGCATTTATCATAACGTTGTTATCGGTAAAGCGTGTTTGATACAAGCAAATACGGTTATTGGCTCTGATGGTTTTGGTTATGCTCCGGTAAATGAGCAGTATAAGTGGCATAAAATCCCTCAGCTTGGAAGTGTGGTTATTGGCGATCATGTTGAAATTGGAGCTAGTACAACCATTGATAGGGGGGCGCTTGAAAATACCATTATAAAAGATGGTGTGATCCTCGATAACCAAATTCAGATTGCTCATAATGTTATTATTGGTGAAAATACCGCTATAGCTGCTTGCAGTGTCGTGGCTGGTAGTACCGTTATTGGAAAAAATTGTACTCTTGCTGGTCTTGTTGGTATTAATGGTCATATCAATATTGCAGATAATTGTGTTTTTACTGCAATGGCGATGGTGACAAAAGGTATCACTAACGCCGGTGTTTACTCTTCAGGTATACCTGCTACTACGAACAAAGAATGGCATAAAACTAATGCGAGAATTAAACGGTTAGATAGTTTAACCAAGCGAGTAAAAGAGCTAGATACACTTATTAAAAATAAGTAATAAAATATTTAGTCATAAATAAACCCGTTGCAAATAAATAATAATAACAAAGCACTGTAACGAAAATAACTGTTTTAATTCGTTAGTAAATGAATTATTGCATACCAAAGAAAGGAATACCCTTTTGGAAAACATTGATATAGAAAACACTAAACTAGAAAGACAAATAAAACCAATAACGCTTAATGAAATTAAGACGCTTATACCTCATCGGTACCCGATGTTATTGGTTGATAAAGTAATTGATCATGAACCAAAAAAATATTTACATGCGATAAAAAATGTCACTATTAATGAACCTATCTTTACCGGTCATTTTCCTGATGCTGCTATTTTTCCAGGTGTGTTAATTTTAGAGGCCTTAGCACAAGCAACAGGTATTCTTGGCTTTAAAAGTACAGAAGTACGTGAAGAAAATGAAATGTACTTGTTCGCTTCTATTGATAAAGCACGTTTTAAAAAACCAGTTTTACCCGGTGATACTATGCATTTACATGTTGAATTTTTAAAAGAACGACGCGGTATGTGGAAGTTTTATGGTGAGGCAAAGGTTGACGGAAAAGTGGTTTGCTCGGCTGATTTAATGTGTGCCCGTCGCGCTTTATAACATCCACCTTGTTGCCTTATATTTTAATTTAGCTGTTAAATAAAGGCATTCATTGGTTAATGCCATTCCTTTATATTAAACCATAGAACTTATAACTGAATGATTTTAGTTGTGGCAACTCTCTCTATAAAAATACTTATCTAAGGTACTTGTTATGATACACCCGCAAGCGATTATTGAGCCTGGAGCCGTTATTGGTAAAAATGTCACCATAGGGCCGTGGAGTTATATTGCTAGTTCCGTTGTAATTGGTGATGACTGTGAAATTAGTTCTCATGTGATCATTAATGGTCCAACCAAAATGGGTAAAGGCAATCGTATTTTTCAATTTGCTAGCATAGGGGAAGATTGCCAAGATTTAAAATATGCTGGTGAGAAAACAGAGCTGATTATAGGTGATAATAATACTTTTCGAGAGTGCTGTACTATTCATCGCGGTACCATACAAGACAATAGCCTGACACAAATTGGTAGTAATAATTTATTTATGGCCTACACACATGTTGCCCATGACTGTATGGTGGGTAGCCATTGTATTATGGCCAATAATGCCTCTATTGCAGGTCATGTTCACGTAGGTGATCACGTAATTATTGGTGGTATGTCAGGAGTACATCAATTTTGTCATATAGGTGCTCACAGCTTTATTGCCGCAAATGCCTTAGTATTAAAAGATGTACCAGCTTATGTTATGGCATCAGGGCACCCTGCTAAACCTTTTGGTTTAAACAGTGAAGGCATGAAACGCAGAGGGTTTTTGAGTGATACGATCCTGTCGGTTAAACGTGCTTATAAAGAAATTTACCGTAAAAAACAATCCATTGATGATGCTTTATCTGCAATAACTGAACAAAGCACACCTTCACCTGAGCTTGAATTGTTTACTAATTCAATTAAGCAATCAACGCGTGGCATTATTCGATAAACAACTAGACGCTAGGCGCTAGGCACTAGGTAATAGGTTCTGAACCTAGCTCCTAGCACCTACAACCTAGGAGTTAAAACCTAGGACCTAACACAGTGACATTTCCGGATAAACCTGAGAATATAAAAACTTCCTCTACACTATCTAAACCAGTGTTCGCCATTGTCGTTGGTGAACATTCCGGTGATACCCTGGGTGCAGGCTTAATGGTTGCACTGCAAAAACAATTTCCACAAGCTAAATTTGTCGGTATTGGCGGCGATAAAATGCAAAAACTAGGCTTTGAAAGCCTATTCGCAATGGATGAATTAGCAGTAATGGGCATTGTTGAAGTGTTAGGGCGTATTCGTCGTTTACTTTATGTTAGAAAGTCATTGGTAGACTATTTTACTACTAACAAACCTGATGTTTTTATTGGTATTGATGCCCCCGATTTTAATATTGGCTTAGAATTACGTTTAAAAGCACAAGCAATAAAAACAGTTCATTATGTTAGCCCCTCTGTTTGGGCATGGCGAGAAAAACGTATTTTTAACATCGCTAAAGCTACCGACATGGTACTTTCACTATTACCTTTTGAAAAAGCCTTTTATGACAAGCACCAAGTGCCTTGTACCTTTGTTGGTCATCCGTTAGCTGATGATATCCCGATGGAAAGTAATAAAGTCCAAGCAAGAGTTGAACTTAACTTACCGCGAACCGCTAAGGTGTTAGCATTAATGCCGGGTAGTCGTGGTGGTGAACTTTCTCGTTTGTTAGCGCCTTTTTTTGCGAGTGCTCAACAATTACAACAAGATGATGAAAATTTAATTTTAATTGCACCTATGGTTAGCGAAAAGCGTGCTCAACAGTTTAATAATGTAAAAGCAGAGCTCGCACCGAATTTAAAGATTGACGTTATTATTGATAAAACTCAAACGGTAATGGCAGCGAGTGATTGTTTATTAACCGCATCAGGTACAGTAACCTTAGAAGCGGCCTTAATTAAGCGGCCTATGGTTATTTGCTATAAGTTTAACTTACTAACCTATTGGCTGGCTAAATGGCTAGTAAAATTGCAATGGTTTTCATTACCCAATTTGTTGGCTAATAAAACCTTAGTACCTGAGTTATTGCAAGATGAAGTGTGTGTAGAGAAAATTGTTCCTTTAGTCAAAGAACGTCTATATCAAGATCAAAGTCAACTAAACGATAGCTTCACCGTTATTCATCAGCAATTAAAATGTGATGCTAGTCAACAAGCTGCAAATGCTGTGATTGCGATACTTCCTCCTGTATTTAATAGTAAAGCGTAACTAAGATGTCTAACAAAAAAATGCCTAAGAAAAAAAACTTTTCTCCCTTTGAATACCCAATTGCTTACTGTATTGCTGGGGTAGATGAAGTAGGACGTGGCCCTTTAGTTGGAGATGTAGTGACTGCTGCAGTTATTTTAGATCCCGAAAATCCTATTGAAGGTTTAATGGATTCAAAAAAATTATCAGAAAAAAAACGGTCGTTATTAGCAGAAGAAATTAAAGAAAAAGCAATCGCATGGTCCGTTGGTCGGGCAAGCCCAGAAGAAATTGATACTTTAAATATTCTTCATGCCACTATGTTAGCTATGCAACGCGCAGTGCAGGGGTTAGCAGTGTCGCCTGATTATGTGTTAGTTGATGGTAATCGCACACCTTCTTTTGCTAATGAACAAGGTTCAATTAGCAGTGAAGCTGTAGTAAAAGGAGATGATCGTGTTGTTGAAATTAGTGCGGCATCAATAGTAGCAAAAGTTACGCGCGATGAAGAAATGATTGCTCTTGATAAATTACACCCAGAATATGGTTTTGCTAAACATAAAGGTTATCCAACTAAAGTGCATTTAGAAAAAATAATAGAACTAGGGGTACTTGATTGTTACCGTCAAAGCTTTAAACCTGTTGCTAGAGTGTTAGGGCTTATTAATGAATGAAGCTGCTGACTCTGAAATGATTTCAACAGAGCAAAGTCACGAGCCGCGCTTTATTCATTTACGCGTACATAGCGATTATTCAATGTGCGATGGGTTAAAAAAAGTAAAACCTATTATAGCGCGTGCGGCAGAATTAAATATGCCTGCACTCGCCTTGACCGACCAAACTAACCTTTGTGGCTTGGTAAAATACTACCATGCGGCTCATGGTGCAGGTATTAAGCCTATTATAGGTTGTGACTTTTGGGTTAGAAGTGATGAATTAGGGGATGAATTATCTCGCTTAGTTATTTTAACCACTAATAATATAGGCTATAAAAATTTAACTGAACTCATCTCAAAAGCGTATATGCGTGGCCACCTGCAAGATAAAGCAGTGATAGACAAAGAATGGTTGATTGAATTTAAAGAAGGCTTACTCTTACTTTCAGGTGCACGAGAAGGTGACATAGGTAAAGCCTTATTAAAGGGTAACAATGACCTTGCGTTGCAAATGCTCGACTTTTACCAACGCCATTTTGAAGATTGCTTTTATGTTGAGCTAATCCGTACCGGACGAAATGACGAAGAGAACTATCTACATCTGGCCGTTAATTTTGCTACTACCCATAATTTACCGGTTGTTGCTACTAATGAGGTAATGTTTCTATCGCCAGGTAATTTTGATGCCCATGAAATTCGTGTTGCGATTCATGATGGCTATACCCTTGACGATAAACGTCGCCCTAAACGTTACAGCGAAGAACAATACTTACGATCTCAGGATGAAATGTGTGAGTTATTTAAGGATATTCCTGAAGCATTAGCCAATACAGTAGAAATTGCCAAGCGGTGTAATGTTACAGTTCGTCTTGGTGAATATGTGTTGCCTGATTTCCCCACTGAAGGATTAGAAATCAATGATTTTTTTATCAAGGTATCTGAGGAAGGCTTAGAGAGACGCCTAAAGAAATTATTTGATACTGAGGCGGATAACTTTGCTGAAATTCGTAAACCCTATGATGAGCGGCTTAAAATTGAATTAGAAGTTGTTAATAACATGGGTTTTCCCGGTTATTTTTTGATCGTAATGGAGTTTATTCAGTGGAGTAAAGATAACAATATACCCGTTGGTCCCGGTCGTGGTTCAGGTGCGGGTTCTTTAATTGCTTACGCATTAGATATTACCGATTTGGATCCGCTTGAGTACGATTTACTCTTCGAACGCTTCTTGAACCCTGAGCGTGTATCCATGCCAGATTTTGATATCGACTTTTGTATGGACAGGCGTGATGAAGTTATAGATCATGTTGCTGAGCTTTATGGCCGTGATGCAGTTTCGCAAATTATTACTTTTGGAACCATGGCGGCAAAAGCGGTAATTCGTGATGTTGGTCGAGTGCTTGGCCATCCTTATGGTTTTGTTGACCGGATTTCAAAACTCATTCCACCAACACCGGGTATGACCTTAGCGAAGGCTTTTGAAGAAGAGCCAAAACTACCTGAAATATATGCACAAGATACTGAGGTTAAAGACCTTATTGATATGTGTCGTATTTTGGAAGGTACTACACGTAATGCCGGTAAGCATGCTGGTGGCGTGGTTATTTCGCCTACTACTATTACTGATTTTGCACCACTTTACTGTGATGATGAGGGTAAAAACCCAGTCACACAGTTTGATAAAAATGATGTTGAAGATGCAGGGTTAGTAAAATTTGATTTTTTAGGGTTAAGAACCTTAACTATTTTACAATGGGCCATTGAAATGGCTGATGTACAGCAACGTAAAGCTGGCAAAGATCCCATTGATATCACTACTATCGATCTTGAAGATAAAGCGAGCTTTAAGTTATTACTTGCATCCAAAACTACGGCGGTGTTTCAGTTAGAATCCAGCGGCATGAAGTCTTTGATTGAGAAGCTCAAGCCCGATTGCTTTGAAGATATTATCGCCTTGGTGGCATTGTTTCGCCCCGGACCACTTCAGTCAGGGATGGTTGATAACTTTATTGAACGAAAGCATGGCCGTGAAGAAGTTAGTTACCCAGATGAAACTTGGCAGCATATTGATTTAAAACCCGTATTAGAGCCTACTTACGGCATTATCTTGTATCAAGAACAAGTGATGCAAATTGCTCAAGTACTTGCAGGATACTCACTTGGTGGCGCGGATATGCTACGTCGAGCTATGGGTAAGAAAAAACCTGAAGAAATGGCCAAACAGCGTGCAGGTTTTGAGCAAGGTGCAAGAGATCGCGGTGTTGATGGCGAACTAGCGATGAAGATCTTCGATCTCGTGGAAAAATTCGCTGGTTATGGTTTTAACAAATCTCACTCTGCTGCTTATGCGTTAGTTTCTTATCAAACCTTATGGATGAAAACTCATTTTCCTGCGCCTTTTATGGCGGCAGTTATGTCAGCGGATATGGATAACACTGAAAAAGTGGTTATTTTGGTTGATGAATGTGAAAATATGGGCATTGATTTACTGCCACCGGATGTGAATGCAGGGCAATATAAATTTACTGTCAATGATGATAATCAAATTGTTTATGGCATTGGTGCGGTAAAAGGGGTTGGGGAAGGGCCAATAGAAGCGATTATTGCTGCTCGTAAAACAGGGGGGCCTTTTACTGATTTATTTGATTTATGTGCCCGCCTAGATTTAAAGAAAACAAATAAACGTGTATTAGAAAAACTGATTAAATCTGGTGCGTTAGACGCATTAGGGCCAACTTACAAACTAACAGCTGACGGTAAAGACTTACCTCATCGTGCTGCTTTATTTGAAACCCTACCAGAGGCTATCAAGGCGGCAGATCAACATGCTAAAGCCGAAGCCATTGGTCAAAATGATTTATTTGGCTTGATCAATGATGAACAAACTGATTCTCGACAAATTTTTAAAAATGTTAAAAAGTGGTCAGAAGAAGTATGGCTTGATGGAGAAAAAGAAACCTTAGGTTTATACTTAACAGGTCACCCTATTAATCGCTATTTAAGTGAAATTAAAAAGTATGCGACTAATCGCCTTGTGGGTATGCAACCAACAGGCAGAGACAGACAAGCGATAGCTGTTGGTTTAGTCATAGGCGTACGTGTGTTAGTGAATAAACGTGGTCGCCGTTGGGCGTTAGTCACGCTTGATGATAAAAGTGCTCGAATGGATGTACGTTTATTTCCTGATGATTATGATAATTTTGCTGAACTGCTTGAAACTGATGCTATTTTAGTTTGTAGCGGACAGGTCAGCTTTGATGATTACTCCGGAGGTAATACAATGACCGCCAGAGACATCATGACTATCGCTGATGCAAGAGAGAACTACGTTACCTCCTTAGATATTCAAATTAACAGGGCAACGATTAGTGATGATTTTATTGCGCAATTTACGTATGCTTTAACACCCCACAAAGAAGGCACTTGTCCTGTTAGGGTGTATTATCAGCGAGAAGAAGCTCGCGGCATGTTAGAACTTGGCGTACAATGGCGAGTATCGCCGGCTGATGTGTTATTATATGATTTAAAAGAATTATTAGGTGAAGAAAACGTCACTTTGCAGTTTAAGTAGCTTAAATGAATTAGCTAATCATTATAACGAGTTAACAGTTATTGGAATTGTTGCTAATAACTAAAGCAAAATATATACAACTTTTAGTACACTTTATTAGGTGCAGAGAAACATATGTCATTAAATTTTTTAGATTTTGAACAACCTATTGCTGAACTTAATGCAAAAATTGAAGAGCTTGAATTGGTTAATACCGGTCAAGAACTCGATCTCGATTTAGAAGATCAAATAGCACAATTACGTGAAAAAAATAAAGAACAAACTAAAAAAATATTCGCTGATTTAGACCCATGGCAAACAGCACGCGTAGCACGTCATCCTCAACGTCCTTATACGCTTGACTACTTACAGCGTATTTTTACTGAGTTTGATGAATTAGCGGGTGACAGAGCTTATGCTGACGATAATGCTATTGTCGGCGGTACAGCACGTTTAGATGGCAAGCCAGTCATGATCATTGGTCATCAAAAAGGTCGTTCTACAGCAGAAAAAGTAAAACGTAACTTTGGTATGCCTCGCCCTGAAGGCTACCGTAAAGCTTTACGGTTAATGGAAATGGCCGAACGTTTCAATATGCCAATCATCACTTTTATTGATACCCCTGGTGCTTATCCCGGTGTTGGTGCCGAAGAGCGTGGTCAGAGTGAGGCGATTGCCCGTAACTTAAAAGTTATGGCACGTTTGTCAGTTCCTATCATCTGTACTGTTATTGGTGAAGGTGGCTCAGGTGGCGCTTTAGCGATTGGTGTTGGCGATAAAGTTAACATGTTGCAATATTCTACGTATTCAGTAATTTCACCAGAAGGCTGTGCCTCAATTTTGTGGAAAACGGCTGAAAAAGCACCGACCGCAGCAGAGGCTATGGGGATTACTGCAACGCGTATTAAAGAATTAGCGTTAATTGATGGTATTGTTGATGAGCCTTTAGGTGGGGCACATCGCGATATGGATCAAATGGCAGTAATGCTCAAGGAAGCTTTAAAAGTTGATTTAGCTGAGTTAGAAGGCTTAACTAAAGACGAATTAATTGAAAAACGTTACGAAAAATTAATGTCATTTGGTTACTGCTAATATGCAAGTCGGTCTTTAGTCCGACGCATTTAATTTATAATGACAATTATTGAGTCCGCACTTGTTAGTGCCATTAATAAACACCCTAAAACACCACTAGTTATTGCCTACAGCGGTGGTGTTGACTCACAAGTATTATTGCATGCTTTAGCGAAACTAAAGCATGCAAAAAAATTCCCCAATATCCTGACCGTCTGTCATGTTAATCACGGCTTAAGTGAAAATGCGACTACGTGGCAAAATTTCGCAGAACAAGCATGTCAAAAACTCAATTTACCCTTTGTAGCATGTCAGGTAAATGTTCAACCACAAGCTCAACACTCATTAGAAGCCTTAGCACGAGAAGCAAGGTATCAAGCTTTACAATCCCTTTATGACGAGCAAACGTTAATTATTACTGGCCATCATCGTGATGATCAGGCCGAAACTTTTTTACTTGCACTTAAAAGAGGGGCTGGCTTAAAAGGATTATCGGCTATGGCAGCAGAAGCTAGGCAGGGCAAAGACATTTTTATGCGGCCACTGCTTAAAGTTTCACGTGCTGAAATTGTTCATTACGCGAAAGAGCAACAGCTTGATTGGGTTGAGGATGAATCAAATAGCGACACCCGTTTTGATCGTAACTTTATTCGTCAAACAATTATGCCATTACTCAGTGAACGTTGGCCTAGTATTGTTCAAACCATTAACCGCAGCAGCAGCCATTGTTTAGAAGGACAGTTATTGTTGAACGAAATGGCTGAACAAGATTTAGCGAATTGTCAGTTAAGTGAACAGTGTTTGTCTGTGATTGAACTGAGTAAGTTCTCAGCAGCGCGTTTTAATAATCTAGTACGGTACTTTTTAGCGCAACATAATTATTTAATGCCAAGTACGGAACAACTCGCACAAGTTTACCAGCAGTTATTAGCCAATGAGGATAAAAACCCTGCAGTTAAAGTTGCTAACAATTACTTGCGCCGCTATAAAGATGCTTTGTATTTAACCGCTGACTTTATTGGTGTGACCGATTGGCAAAAAACCATTTATTTATCAGATAAACAGACTGTTGCAATGGCAAACGAAATTGAATTACCCGATGGTTTAGGTAAACTCACTTTTTCTAATAATCAGTTTGTAGAAGTATCAAATTCATGTCAGCAAATAGCTTTACCAACTAAAGAACAAAAAGTAACTCTCCGCTTTTGTCATGATAATCCTACTTGTTTACCTGATTATCGTAATCATTCACGTAGTTTAAAAAAAGTATTACAAGAGCTCAATATTCCGCCATGGCAGCGTAAGCGGATCCCTTTTCTTTATTACAATGATCTCTTAGTCGCAGCTATTGGTCACTTTGTTTGCCAAACCTTTTCACCGAATGAAAATGAGTCAAGTATCACTGTTACTTGGACAACATAAGTTAATAGCAAGAATAGTTACGAGTAAGAAAAGCCAGACCCTCAGCGATTTGTCTTCGTAACTCGCTTTTAGCCGAATCCTTCGGACAGCATTTTTTGGACATTTTACGGCGTTATCACCTTTTTATTTGATGCTACATGGATGGTATATACCCGTGTTACTTCAAAATGCAGGATTCAGCTGGAATTAGAAACGTCTTTAGGTAAGGCATTGATTGAAGGTAATAGTTGTTCTATTGTCGAAATTAATAACGCAGCATAAAACGTTTCTAAACCAGCCCTACGGGCTGACGAATCCCCAAAACGTGACAGGCACAGCAATTTATGATCTTATGTAAGTCACCACAACACACATAAGTTACAACTGCCATGCCTGAGCCATTACTTTGCCATAAATATTTCAAAAACGCC
>NZ_QOLD01000030.1 GCF_003333305.1 Candidatus Colwellia aromaticivorans
GTAGGACATTGCTAAGCTTCTATTTAGAAAAGCCCGTTACGAAAGTAACGGGCTTTTTGCTATTTGTCGTTTGAGAAATAGCGCCAATGGTAGTGTGACTTATGCGGCAGTAAAGCCCATGTGACCCCTCGACGAGCTCAGGATGAACGGGGATAATGGAGAAGCTTCTATTAAGAAAAGCCACCTTCATATCATAAAAAGCGAAAGAGTCGGGATTTTTGCTGTTTGGTGTTTAAAAATAATCATCAATTAGCAACATCAATATCGCCCTTTAGTTGGTGTTGATTTGAATATTAAGTACAATGATATTACTCAAAAATACCGGTTAAGTACTTATGGAACTAAGTCATCAGTTTTCCTTACAAGAATATAATAGCTTTAATATAAAAGCAGTTTCCCCGACGATCTATTTTCCTAGAACAGTTACAGATTTAGAGCAGTTACCTAAGTTTGTCGACAACCCTTTCTATATTCTTGGTGACGGTAGTAATACTTTATTTGTTGATGATCATGCCCCTATTATCATTAAACCTGACTTCAAAGGTATAAGTATTTCAGAGACACGGGATAATTATACTGTGAGTGTTGGTGCTGCTGAAAATTGGCATGATTTAGTTTGCTTGTGTATTGAACAGGGTATATATGGCTTAGAAAATTTAGCACTCATCCCTGGTAGCGTGGGGGCAGCACCAGTACAAAATATTGGTGCTTATGGGCTTGAACTCTCTCATTTTTGTACACAAGTAAAATGGTTCGAATTCTCTAGCAAAGCAATTAAAGTATTAGATAATAAAGATTGTCAGTTCTCCTATCGCGATAGCATTTTTAAACAAGCTCTTCACAACAAAGGAATTATAATTGATGTTGAATTTAGTTTTCCAAAAGCTTGGAAAGCTAACTTATCTTATGCAGGGCTAAGTGATTTAGGTAATAACCCTTCAGCTAAGCAAGTAATGGATCGAGTAATCAGTTTACGTCAGGCTAAGCTACCCGACCCTTGTAAATTACCCAATGCAGGTAGTTTCTTTAAAAATCCAATAGTTAATGAACAAAAACTTATATCATTGAAAAATAGTTATCCAAAACTCCCGTTTTATCCGCAAGGTAAAGGCTTGGTTAAACTTGCTGCTGGTTGGTTAATAGAACAGGCCGGTTTGAAGGGGTATCGTGAAAAAGGTGTTGGTGTCCATGAACATCAAGCGCTAGTTTTAGTTAACTATGCTAGTGAACAGGGTGAAGATATTGTTACGCTGGCAAAATATGTGCAACAGCAAGTATTAGCTAAATTTGATATTTCAATTTCTCCAGAAGTTAGAATGATCACTGCGAAAGGTGAACAGAATTTTGTTGATTTAGTAGTTGATTTGGAGAGTAAATAGTATGGTTAAGGCAGTAAGGGAACATCTCATTAAAGCATTAGCAAGTGGTGAATTTGTTTCAGGGCAAGAAGTTGGTAAGCAATTAGGTATTAGTCGAACGGCTATTTCTACGCATGTAAAAGCGTTGGTAAATATGGGGCTAGATATATTTAGTGTTACAGGTAAGGGGTATAAATTAGCACAGCCTTTACATTTGCTGAATAAGCGTAAAATATTATTATTTATGTCTCAGGATGTAATCACGAATAAGAATAAACTAACACCTGAAATTGAAGTACATAGCCTGATAGATTCAACCAATGATTATTTAATGCGCCGGTTACCGAATCAGTTAACTCAAGGGCAGGTTTGTTTGGCGGAATATCAAAGTGCAGGTCGTGGTCGACGTGGACGCCAATGGGTTTCGCCCTTTGGTTCTCAAATTTATTTATCGATGTATTGGTATTTAGAGCAAGGACTATCCGCAGCGATGGGCTTGAGTTTGCTTAGTGCGTTAGCGGTTAGTGATGCTGTTTTTGCAATTAGTGGAGTTCAGGTACAGTTAAAGTGGCCTAATGATATTTATATTGATGGCGTTAAGTTAGCAGGCATATTAATAGATCTTGAAGGGCAAGCCTTGGAGCCAAGTCACAGTGTTATAGGTATCGGATTAAATTTAGATATGCACGAACAAGCCGCTGAAAAAATCGATCAGCGTTGGACCGATTTACAAAGCCATAGTGAAACTAAAATTGATAGGAATGCGTTAAGCGCACAATTAATTTGTTGTTTACATACTCGATTGCAGCAACATCAAAGTGAAGGACTGATAGGGATGCTAGATGAATGGCATACTCATGATGTTTATTTAAATAAGCGGGTGAAATTACTTACCGGAGAACGGGTAACAAAAGGGATTTGTCGAGGTATTAATAACCAAGGCGCTTTACTACTTGAAGTTGATGGTCAAGTTAAACCTATTTACGGTGGTGAAGTGAGCCTTCGAGGTGATGAATGATTGCTTTAATTGATATTGGTAACAGTAGGACAAAATACTGTGTTGTTAGTCAGGGGAAGAGAGGTTCTGTACAAAGCTTTGCTAATGAGTTGTTATCAAATGAATATTTGTCTCAATGTTTCAACAGGATTAATAAGTTAATCGTTGCCAGTGTTAGTCATAATAAGTTGACGGACAAAATTGAATTATGGTGTCATGAGCAGAATATAGATTATCAGCAGGTTGTTAGTGAGAAAAGTAAAAATGGTGTTTGTTCAGCATATCATCAACCAAGTCAATTGGGTGTTGATCGCTGGTTAACATTAATTGCTGCAAAGGCATTATACCCAAGTAAAAATACGTTAATAGTTGATGCGGGTACAGCAACTACAATTGATCTAATCGCCTCCAATGGCGCACATCAAGGTGGTTGGATTTTAGCCGGAATAGAGACTCTTTTTAGTTGTGTTCAAGAGAATACCAGTCAAGTAAAAGCAAAGGTAGTGAAAACCGCAAGTTTGTCTTTTGGACTTAATAGTTCTGAGAATGTTAATAATGCAACATGGGCTGCTACTGTTGGGGCAATAAATTTAGCCGTTACACAAAGTGAGCAGCAAGGTGTAGTGATCGATGAAATTTTATTGACGGGCGGAAATGGGGGGGCGTTAGCTTCATTACTATCACATCAGTGTAAAGTGATAGAAGATTTAGTATTTATTGGCCTGCAAGCATATATTTAATGTGGTTTAAAATAAATTTAATAACCCTTTGGATAAAAAAACATCAAACACGCAGAAAACCGATAAAAACATCAATTTTTTTCTCTTTTGTACTTGCAAGCAGTAAAGCATTACTCTAGAATTCGCAGCACTTAATGTAGTGCCGACTTAGCTCAGTTGGTAGAGCAACTGACTTGTAATCAGTAGGTCGCCAGTTCGACTCCGGCAGTCGGCACCATTAATACTACTTCACTTAGGCGAAGTAGGTGAATATACTGGAGGGGTTCCCGAGTGGCCAAAGGGATCAGACTGTAAATCTGACGGCTCAGCCTTCGGTGGTTCGAATCCACCTCCCTCCACCATATTTGTATCTCATGTTCCTTCTAAGAAGGGACGCGTGAACTTTTAACAGAGATAATCTGATAGAGTTTGCGGGTGTCGTATACTGGCTATTACCTCAGCCTTCCAAGCTGATGAAGCGGGTTCGATTCCCGCCACCCGCTCCAATCTTTGTATATGAATGCTGATATGGCTCAGTTGGTAGAGCGCACCCTTGGTAAGGGTGAGGTCGGCAGTTCGAATCTGCCTATCAGCACCATTCCTTAGATTATTCTATCCTTATTATTTCAACTATTGTAAAAAATAAACTTAATTCTATACCCAGAGGTATTTTAAAATGGCTAAAGAAAAATTTGAACGTACGAAACCACATGTAAACGTTGGTACAATCGGACACGTTGATCATGGTAAAACAACACTAACAGCCGCTATCTCTGCGGTATTAACTAAAGTACACGGTGGTGAAGTTAAAGATTTCGCACAAATCGATAATGCTCCTGAAGAGCGTGAACGTGGTATTACAATCAATACTTCTCACATCGAGTACGATACAGCAGCCCGTCACTACGCACACGTAGATTGTC
>NZ_QOLD01000052.1 GCF_003333305.1 Candidatus Colwellia aromaticivorans
TAGATCCATTTCAATTAAAGATTAAGATAGAAAGTAAGTTGAAAGCCATTTTTAAACTTGTTTCGGTTACACCTAATGTGAGATTACGAGTATGACTTTCGGTTACCTTTTCTTTTGAGTCAATGCGAGCTATAGTTAACCCTATGAAAGTGTAGAAACTTTTCTATATACAAGAGGGGCACCTAAATTGCTGTATCTTATGCTCTAGCTTCTAACATCAACCTCTTCATATCACGCACGGCTTTATCTAAACCATCAATAACGGCACGAGCAATAATAGCATGGCCAATATTTAGCTCAATTATTTCTTCAATCGCTGCAATCGGTTTAACATTAAAATAGTTTAAACCATGTCCGGCATTAACTTTTAAACCAAGACTATGAGCATATTTAATCCCTTCAATTAAGCGAACTAATTCAGCTTTTTGTGCTACCTCAGATCCTGCATCAGCATAGTGCCCTGTGTGAATTTCAATATAAGGTGCTTTACTCGCCAGTGCCGCATCAATTTGCGCTTTATCCGCATCAATAAATAAACTTACTTCAATACCAGCCGCAGCTAACTTTTCCACTGCACTGGTTATTTTAGTCAACTTACCAATGACATCTAAACCACCTTCAGTGGTTAACTCTTCACGTTTTTCTGGCACCAAACAACAAAAAGCCGGCTTAACATCACAGGCAATGCTTACCATTTCATCGGTTACAGCCATTTCAAAATTCATACGTGTGTGTAATGTCTGCTTTAATACATGAATATCTCTGTCTTGAATATGACGTCTATCTTCACGTAAATGCACGGTAATACCATCTGCACCTGCATGCTCTGCAACACTTGCCGCATAAACTGGATCAGGATAATTAGTACCCCGTGCTTGACGGAGTGTCGCTATATGATCGACATTGATACCTAAAAGTAACTCTTTCATTTTTATTCTCTTAATTTTATTTTTAGCTGTTTGATGACTTTCAGTTGTTATTAACTACTCTTTTTTGTATTTTTTCATTACAAATAACTTACGACTATTAAGTGGCTTACCTTCAAGTAGATGGTGAAAAATTTGTCGCATTAACAGTTTAAATGTTTGCTCTACCCCTGCTAATTCAGATTTTCTTATATCGTAATTTTGTTCTGCTATTGCTTGTAAATGCACAGTATTAAACCAAGGTGTCGTGATATTTTTTATCGCGTAATGATAAGCGGGGATAAAGCCTTGCTCAACTACATAGTAAAAACCAGCAACATGTTCACTATTTTCTTCGAATATCGGAGTAAAGTCTAGTGACAGCCCTAATTCATCTAACAAGCTTAACTCGAATGCTCTTAATTGTGGAGCAATTGCTAAACCCTGCGATAGTGCGGTAATAGTCAATTGATATTGGGAAAAAAGCGTCTCGCAAATAATATCATCCGTTAATAAACGAACTAGTAGTTCATTAAGATAAAAAGCACTATAGAGACTATTTTTAGTTAATGCGTATGATTTTGAATTGGCTTCAATACGGGTGAGCATTCTTAAGCTAGTATTTTGTGACCCATTTTCTTTAAAAGCTACATTTAACGGTAAAAAAGGCTGTAACAAGGCTTTTTTTATTGACCGTTTAGATTGGCCAACATAAACAAGTGCAGAAACTTTACCATCGTGTTCGGTCAACAATTCAACTAATTGTTGATTTTCTTGATACGGACGAACATGTAAAACAAAGGCTTTTTGTTCAACCATCTCATTACCTAATCATTAACTCTTCACTATTAAATTTCACTTGAAAATTAGTTATTACACACTCAAATTTTATACTTATACCAGTTTCATTAATTAGGTGATCTATTTTATACGTAGAAAAAACGGTCAAATATAAGGCGTTTATTTCAATAACTAGTTGTTCTAGCTATTAAATAAATAACGAAGTACTTGGTCGTTTTAACAAGTAGAAATGATCACATAGTTAGTGAAATTGGTATTATTTAGCCTGAGTATTCATCGCCATAACCCAAACTTCTCAAGGCACGTTCATCATCAGCCCAACCTGACTTAACTTTAACCCAAGTTTCTAAAAACACCTGACTTTCAAACAAGTTTTCCATATCACGTCTAGCTTCTTGACCGATAGTTTTCAAACGTTCACCTTTATTGCCAATCACCATACGTTTTTGACTATCTCGTTCAACTAAAATTAACGCATTTATGTGGATAATACCTTTGTTATCCATTTTAAATTGTTCAATTTCTACGGTAGTAGAATAAGGTAATTCATCCCCGGTAAAGCGGATCAACTTTTCACGAATAATTTCTGAGGCCATAAAGCGGCTTGAACGATCAGTAATATGATCTTCAGGAAACCAAAAGTCTCCTTCAGGTAAAGACGCTAAACAAAGTTTACGGATTGTATCAACACCCTGACCTTTACTAGCTGAAATAGGTACGATGTCGCTAAAATCATGCATTGCACCTAATTTTTGTAAATGCGGTAACAAATCATCTTTTTCGTTAATATTATCTATTTTATTAACGACTAAAATACAAGAAGAACCACTATTTTTAATTTTATTCAACACCAATTCGTCATTCGGTGTCCAATGCGTACCTTCAACTAAAAACAAAACTAACTCAACTTCAGCAATTGAGCTACTCGCAGCACGATTCATCAACCGATTAATCGCACGTTTTTCTTCTGAATGTAAACCAGGCGTATCAACCAAAATAGCTTGTTGATGTTCTTCCGTTAAAATACCTAAAATACGATGACGAGTAGTTTGAGGCTTACGCGAAGTAATGCTAATTTTTTGTCCAAGTAAAGCATTAAGTAAGGTAGATTTTCCAACATTGGGCCGACCAACGATAGCAATTAAGCCTGCATGGGTAGGTGGAGAGATCGAGTTAGTCATATGCTATTTGGCCTTTTTACTTTGCTGTACTTCAACTTTACGTGTTTTAACTTTATTTTCTTTAGTTTGGATTTGCTTTAATTTAGCTGCCCTATGTTTTACTTTTGTCGATTCTAACAGAGCCAACACTTGCTGAGCCGCAGCTTGTTCTGCCTTTCGCCTGCTAGTACCTTTGGCAATAACTTCTTTATCTATCACCTCAGTTAAACAGCGTACAACAAACTGCTGGTTATGTGATTGACCACTGGTGTCAATGACATCATAAACAGGCAATGCTATTTTTCTACCTTGTAAGTATTCTTGTAAACGCGTTTTCGGATCTTTTTGCTCATTACCTGGCTTAATGTCACTTAAACGTTGAGCAAACCAAGATAAAATCAACGCCTTACAACATGTAATATCTGAATCTAAATACACTGCGCCCATAATTGCTTCAATGGCATCTTCTAGAATAGATTCACGCCTATGACCACCACTTTTTAATTCACCTGGCCCTAAAATAAGGTGCTCGCCCAAGTTAAAATCACGACCAAGTTCGGCTAAGGTAACGCCTTTAACTAAGCTAGAACGCATACGTGTTAAATCACCTTCGTCATGCTTAGGAAACTGTTCAAAAAGCACTTCAGCAATAACAAAGCCTAAAATTGAATCACCTAAGAATTCTAATCGTTCATTATGCTCACCTTTAGCACTACGATGCGTTAATGCTTGAATTAGTAAATTCGGGTCATTAAAAGTATAGCCAATTTTTTTAGATAGCTTAGTTATCGCTTGATTTTTAGTTTCTTTAAAATGGTGAGCCATTAATTAATTGCACCAATACGTTCAAAACGAATATTTGTTGGGATCCAACTAGGTAGAAAGCTATCTTCATCACGATCAAAGTCAAAGCTCATCCAGATAGCCACAGCTTGACCGACCAAATTTTCTTCAGGTACAAAGCCCCAAAAGCGACCATCTAAAGAATTATCTCTATTATCACCCATCACAAAATAATGACCTGCAGGTACTAAAAATTCATCAGGAGCTGTGCCCGCTTGTTTAAAATAAATATTCATTCTTGGCATGCTATATTGGTCATTTAAAATGTTATGCGTTTTATTTAACATAACCGCTTCAAACTGATTAAGACCTTTTTCTGCATCTGGCCCTTGATATTTATTAGTAAAATTATTAACTACTTGCACAAATTCAGGACACTTTGTATCAGAGGGTTTACATGCTTCTTTAATATATAGAGATTTATTACGGTAAATAATACGATCACCCGGTAAACCAATTACTCGCTTAATGTAATCAATACGAGGATCAACAGGATATTTAAATACCACCGCATCACCTCGTTCAGGCAAGCCAACATCAAAAAACTTATTGCGAGCTACTGGATCTTTTAAACCATAGTTAAATTTATTAACTAAAATAAAATCACCATCGAGCAAAGTGGGCATCATAGAGCCTGAAGGTATTTGAAATGGTTCATATATGAATGAACGCAAAATCAGCACAAAAGCAATAACAGGAAATACTTGCACTGAGGTATCAACTAATGCAGATGGCTCCATCAAAGTTGTTAGGGTCTCTGAAGTAAGTTCAACGCCACTTTGCTCTTTGGCCGCTGTTTGTGCAGCAATAGCTTTAAGCTTTCGTTGCGGTGCTAAATAAAACTTATCAGCAAACCAAACAATGCCTGTCAACACGGTAATTGCTACTAAAATGATTGAAAAATAAACTGCCATACCTATCCTAATATTATATATTTATCAACGAACAATTGAGCTGATACTTGTGCGACTCAACACTCGTTACTCGCAATTTTTTTATCTTTATTTATCTAATTTAAGTACAGCTAAAAACGCTTCTTGAGGTACTTCAACATTACCTACTTGCTTCATACGTTTTTTACCATCTTTCTGCTTTTGTAATAGTTTTTTCTTACGACTGATATCACCACCGTAACATTTCGCGGTAACGTTTTTACGTAGTTGTTTAACCGTAGTTCGAGCAATAACGTTATTACCAATGGCTGCTTGAATAGCAATATCAAACATTTGACGGTGAATTAATTCTTTAAGTTTATCCACTAACATTCGACCACGAGAGGCTGAATTAGCTCTGTGAGTAATCATCGCTAATGCGTCAACTCTGTCACCGTTGATCATTACATCAACACGCACCATATCAGCAGGCTCAAATCGAATAAAATTATAATCAAGTGATGCATAACCACGGCTAGTAGATTTTAGTTTATCAAAAAAATCCATAACCACTTCAGCCATAGGTAACTCATAAGTAACGGCAACTTGGTTACCATGATAGATCAGATCTTTTTGTACGCCACGTTTTTCAATACATAAGGTAATAACGTTACCCAGGTATTCTTGCGGTACCAAAATATTTGCTTGTACTATAGGCTCTCGAATTTCATCGATGTTATTAACCGCAGGTAAATCAGCTGGGTTGTCAATTGATAACAATTCACCATTAGTACAAGAAACTTCATAATTTACGGTTGGCGCTGTAGTGATTAAATCTAGATCGTATTCACGGGCTAAACGCTCTTGTATGATTTCCATGTGCAACATACCAAGGAAACCAATTCGGAAACCAAAACCTAAAGCAGATGAGTTTTCTGGTTCAAAAAACAAAGAAGCATCATTTAAACTTAATTTATTTAACGCATCGCGGAAATTTTCATAATCATCGGAACTGATAGGAAAAATACCAGCATACACTTGTGGTTGTGCTTTTTGAAAGCCAGCCAACGCTTTGTCTGTTTCTTTCTTGCTGATGGTTATGGTATCACCAACCGGTGCACCGTGAATTTCTTTAATTCCCGCGATAATATAACCAACTTCACCGGCACGTAAAATTCCAGTTTCTGTTTGTTTTGGCGTAAAAATACCAACATTATCTATTTGATGAACTTGCCCTGTGGACATCACCAACATTTTATCGCCTTTTTTCACTTCACCATTCATAATACGAACTAAAGAAACAACACCTTGATAGTTATCAAACCATGAATCAACAATAAGCGCTTGTAGTGGCGCATCGTAACTTCCTTCAGGCGCTGGAATGTTTTTTACAATAGTTTCCAAAACATCTTCAATACCAACCCCTGTTTTTGCCGAACAAGTGACTGCATCAGTGGCATCAATACCAATAATATGCTCAATTTCTTCACAAACTCTATCTGGATCTGCTTGCGGTAAATCAATTTTATTAAGGATTGGTATAACTTCTAATTCCATTTCAATCGCGGTATAACAATTTGCAACTGTTTGCGCTTCAACCCCTTGACCTGCATCGACAACAAGTAAAGCGCCTTCACAAGATGCTAGCGAACGAGAAACTTCATATGAAAAATCAACATGTCCAGGAGTATCGATAAAGTTAAGCTGATAGATTTCACCATCGTTTGCTTTATAGTCCAAGGTAACACTTTGCGCTTTAATAGTAATACCACGCTCACGCTCAATATCCATTGAATCAAGCACCTGCGCTTCCATTTCACGTTCTTGCAAGCCTCCGCAATGCTGGATTAAGCGATCAGATAATGTTGATTTACCATGATCAATGTGGGCAATGATTGAAAAGTTACGTATATTCTTCATTTTGCTAGGATTTTTCCTTTGTCTGATATTCGATCTTGCTGTTAGATATACCAATGGGTATATCAGTGCGAATCTCAATAAAACTCACACGATCTCATTTGATCGGGATTATACAACAAAATAGTTTAACTAAGGAAAAAAAAGATCGGACAGGACTGTAACAAAAAAACAGAAAGTTAATTGGATTTCAAAGAGGGGAATTTTAGGCAAAACAAAAGCGCCTATCTATAATCAACAAGAACTTCTTTATAGAGCTTGTTTGCATCAGGATCAGACTTAGTAACACTAATAACAACATGATAGATATCAAGTCTTTCTTTCTCTATGTAGATACCAAGTCCTTTGTGAACGAGCAGTTTTTTGTGTATCGTTACCCGTAACTGACAAACGGTGGAATGCTTACTGAAAAACCATGTGCACCATAGTTATGACTGGATTTAGGAAAATCTTATGATGAAGTTTGGTAAAGGTTATGATTTAAATTTGGCAAGCCGCCAATATCGACCGATGAGAATTTGGGAAAATAGCCCGAATGTTGCCAAATCGTTCGATGAACAATTTGGCAAAATGTACGATGCTAATTTGGTCGGCTACAGCTAACAGCAAAGGATTACCCGAAAAAAGCGCTTAGCGCTTTGTTTAAACAACGTTGGCATATTGAAGTAGATTTTAGAAATCTCAAGACAACATTAGGCCTAGTTGTTCTCAGCTGTAAAACACCTGAAATGTGTCAAAAAGAGATGTGGGTATATTTTTTAGCTAATAACTTGATACGGCTCTTGATGGCACAAGCAGCAGTTGCTCACAATTTATTACCAAGGCAACTGAGTTTTAAACACACGGTACAAATATGGAATACGTATTCTTTGCTAAAAAAAGCGTTGGATGACCCGATGTTTGCTTTGATAGCCAAACGAATCGTCGGTAATAGAACAGGACGAATGGAGCCAAGAGCGATCAAACGACGACCTAAACCCTATAAGTTATTAATGATCCCTAGGGCTGAAGCTAAACAGGAAATAATGAAAAATGGTCACCTAAAAAAGATGAAGTAGCCCTTTAATATCAAGGGTTCTACTCTTAATTAAGTGCCATTCTACTCTGACCCCTTTGATTGTAAATGTTGCCAAATCGTTCGATCAATCACTTGGCAAAAAGTACGATGCTAATTTGGTCGGCTACAAGGTGACCCTTTTTGATTTTTATTTATTTTTAAAAGCAGCCTTTATAGAAAACACTCCTATTCCAATTTGAAATATTATACTTAAAGCAAACTCAACTGGGTTTTCTTCGATTGTTAAATTATTTCCTCCTATATATCCCGCTCCAAACCCTGTAGATTCCCCTGTAAATAAGTGATAAAGACCAAGACCAAGAAAAAACAAACCGATAATTATCAACCCAAATTTATTCATAATAACCTCAAAACAAATCTAAAATCGTATTATTAATCGACTGACCTGAAGCCTTTTCAGCAACATAACCACTATTTTTAGGTAAAACTTTTTTAGCTAAGTCCCCACCAAAGCCCGTCCCTCCAAGTAAGGCTGCCACTGCTGCTTGTTTAAAATTCAAACCACTAAAACAAGGATCTAATGTTTGCCCCGCCAAATTACTAACAAAACCGTTAACAGCATCAAACAACGCCTTACCTGTGAGGAAGTTACTAGCTCCCCCAATTAAAGCAGCTTTCGCTACATCAGCAAAAGAACCACCTGATGAATATGCTTTAAAACCACCTAAAAAAGCACCAATTCCTGCACTTATAAAATTAGCGGCAACCTCACCTGTTGGGTCAACAAAATTAACAGGATCATTTTTCACATAACCATATAGATTAACTCCACCATCAAAGCGAATAGGATCTTTAGTGGTCCACCTTGCGGTTACAGAATCATAATCTCTAGCCCCAAACCTAACTAACCCTGTATCGGTATCATAGATGCCACCCGCAAAGCCAAAGGGTTGAAAACTCGGATTGGTATCTTCTAAAACAACGCCGTTAGTATCGTAGCTAAGTTGCTGTACAACAGCACCATCACTGATATCAACGACTAAGCGAACGCTACCTAAATGGTCAGAGATAATACGATAGGTTTTACCGTCTTTTTCCATAACACTGGGTACATTGATTTTATCACCGTAGATAAAACGACTAACCACATTGTTGTCTTTATCTAACTCAGCAATAGGATTTAATTGGTCTTGGTATAAAAAGCCTTGTTGTAAAATACCATTTACCTTTTTACCAACACGGCGGTTTTTACCGTCAATAATATAATCGATTGTTTTACCGTTAACGGTAGCATTGAGTAAATTACCGGCTAAGTCATAGCTAAACTGTTTAGTTTCACCATTATCGGTAATGGTGGTTAATGCGCCATTAGCATCATAAAGATAAACGGCAGTACCACGAGTTAATAATCGGTCTTGTGCATCAAACGTAGCTACAATGCCATTATGTAAGGTGCGGTTGCCGTTGGCATCAAATTGGTAACTTTGAATGATAGTACCATCTTGCTTAACTTCAACAAGTTGCCCTAATTGGTCATAGCTATAATTAAAAGTAGTCGTTTGACCGTTTACCGTTTCGGATAACGAGGTAATACGACCTAAACCATCTCGGGTATAATCAGTATGAAATAAAGTAGAGTTGTCATAACTAGCTTGATAATCCGTCAATTCTGAAAAACCATTTACCGTTTGATTGGTGTTAATGCTAGCTATCGTTGTTGAAGTTAATGTGCCGTTTTGCGCATCTCTCTCAAGAGTTAAATCACCTGCTTGCACTACAAGGTTATCTTTGTCGTAACCATAAGCAACGGCATCACCATTAACGCTAATGCTATTGACAAGAAAATGATTATTATATTGCCTGTTCACATTGCCCACCGTGCCATTAGCCCATGATTCTGACAATACTAAGTCACCATCATATTGATAAATTAATTGCTGACCATTAGCCGCCTCAATTTGCGCAAGCAGTCCTGTTGTTGGCTGGTAACTCATAGCTATATCTCCTTGTGGGGTATTGATAGAAGTTAACTGTCCTTTTGTTACATGATAGTTAAAAGTAACATCATCACCTGATGGATAAGTAATACGGGTTAATCGTTTATCTAAATCATAAAACCTTTCTGTTTTATGGTCAGGCAAAGCAATATTCGGCGGTACATAAGCGGTTTCTTTATCAACAGCGTTAAACTCAAATAAGTGCTCATTGCCTGTAGGTAAAACCATGCCCGTAATGTTGCTATTACCGTCATAAGTAAAGTCTATCAATTGATTGTCATCATTGGTTAATACCGCTTCTTTTTGCGTTACTCGGCCGATTAAATCATTGGTTAAATTGGTGATATTATCCTGAGCATCAGTGATTTTGAAAATCAATTACTCTGACCCCTTTGATTTGCTGGTTGAATATATTACAAGTAATAGTCCGAACTATGAGAACGGGACATTTAACGTTTGGTTGGTGTTAATGTTGGTTTGGCTCATTAAACGGCTCAAAATACTTTAGATGGTTAGGAGGTAAAGCCATGTAAAAGTTTTCTTTAGGAAAAAACAGCTCCGCCTCATAAGTAGTATTTAAAACATTCACTTTAGGGTAACTTTGAAATGTAACTTTTTCATCCTTCAAACACTCAGATAGTTGTTCAATACAAGTGTCATATATAAAGTTTTTCTTAGTTATTTTGATATAAACGATCTCCTCCGATCCTATTAACTCAATATTAAGAATTTTAGAATCACCATAAAACCACCACAAATATTGCTGAATAGTATTAAACGGATGAGGAAAAAATCTTTTATCCAGATCATTATGTACAACTAAGAAATCATTTAATAAATATTTTTTAATATGATCCAATTCATAGTAACTGGATTGAAAAATTATTTTTTGCACAGCACCTTTAAACATTGAAGAAAAAGATAAAAAATTTAATGTTATAAATAAATATATAATACCCCCTAAAATTAGACGAACCATTATCTACTCCTTGTGATGTTTTACATAACGCGTCTATTACATCTACGAAATCACAATAGTAAAACTAGGATTCCGACCACTTTTCTGAGAAACACTTCTCACTTTACCTGCCGGTGTATAGGTATAATAAGTAGTGGCTAAGCTATCAAACACTATAGTTACTACTCAACCTGTTTCATTTAATATACTAACTGAATTACGACCTTCTCCGTTAATTATTGTCATTGTATGACACGAATTTTGTTAGCTACAAAATGACTCTCAAGCGTCGCCCCCCCCTTTTATTTTAAATGCTAAGCTGAATTGTGGGTTACGGTTACTTAGCTGCTTTTTCCTTACTTAACAAAACTAAAAAACATAAAAAAAACAATCAAGCAAAAATTACCTGTTGCAATTAAAATATCATTCTGAGTTTTAATTAGTGAGATTAATGCTGTTATGGGTTCACTTTGAACCTCTAGTTTAGTTATGGCATATTTAGTATTGTTTTTTATAGCCTTATACCTTCTACTTGAAAAATCTCAGTGCTCATACTGAAGTTTTCAGCTCTGTCTAAACTTTTAAAAGACATATAGAAGCCAGATAAACACAAGGACATCAAAGTGGTGTAAAAGCCAAAGCACCTGATGTTGTAGATGGTCCCCAACCAATAACAGCACCTGCTCCACGAGTAATACCAGCAGCCTATGCTCCTCCAACTGCTGATTAAGCTATTTTACCTAATATTTGTCCGAATGATGCGAACGGAACAACGGAACAAAAAAGTACGATGCTAACTTTATCGGCTACAACTAAATTCGTTGATGCTTTTTAGATAAAAAAACAAAATACGTAATTATTAGTAATAGTAAAAAAAACAGAATTAAGCCTATCATAAGCAAGTCTGCTATCTCAGAATATAAAGTTTGAGATAGCTTCAACATAACTCTCGTTTTACCTTTCTCTACCTCTAAAAGTTTCATAAGTAACTTAGTATCCTTAATGGATTCAATTTTTACATTAGAAAGGTCATCATCAGCATAACTTTGCAAAAATTCTGTTGATTCATTTAAAACCACAAGAGTACTACTCATAAAATATAGCCCCAGAACACAAAGTATAAAAGCAATAAAAGTTGCCGATATTTTTTTTTGAATAATCACCATAATCTACCTCTCTATATTACCGGAATTGCTGTTAGTGCAATACAAACCATACCAGCAGCAATAGCAATCCCCCCCGTAACCACAGGAGACATCGCGGCAGTTCCTATTATTTCGGATGCTAATTGCTTATCCACTTGAGCTTTGATATTTAAATAATCTCTGGCCTTTTCGTTATCCCCATTTGCAATACACTCATTGGCTCGACTTGTCGCTAAATCTCTAAGGTGTTTCAAATTCATTTTAGCTTCACTCACACTATTATTGAAATCTATAGCTGTAGCAGCTAAATCAATTGCCTTAACAGTAGCGGCACAAACCATTCCACTTACGACTTCCTTACCTTCTGGATCAATACCATTAACTGGGTCGCTACCTACATAACCATATAAATTAACGCCACCATCAAAACGAATAGGATCTTTTGTTGTCCATCTGCCTATTTCAGCATCATAATCACGTGCACCAAAACGGGTGAGCTTGGTGTGTTGGTCATAAAGCCCCCCTGCAAAACCAAATACTTGAAAACCGGGGTTGGTATCTAGGATAATATTGCCCCACACGTCGTAATCAAGACGTTGGGCTATCGTACCGTCACTCGTATTAATAATTAATCTTGGGCTGCCTAAATAGTCTGAAATAACACGGTAGGTTTTACCGTCTTTAACCATGTAGTCAGGCACAAAAGCTTTACTGCCATAGATAAAGCGGCTAACTACATTGTTGTCTTTATCTAATTCCGCAATAGGATTTAATTGGTCTTGGTATAAAAATCGCTGCTGTAAAATACCATTTACCTTTTTACCAACACGGCGGTTTTTACCGTCAATAATATAATCGATTGTTTTACCGTTAACGGTAGCATTGAGTAAATTACCGGCTAAATCATAGCTAAACTGCTTAGTTTCGCCATTATCGGTAATGGTGGTTAATGCGCCATTAGCATCATAAAGATAAACGGCAGTACCACGAGTTAGTAACCTATCTTGCGCATCAAAGGTAGCCACAATACCATTATGTAATGTGCGATTGCCGTTGGCATCAAATTGGTAACTTTGTATGGTTGTACTGTCTTTTTTAACTTCAACAAGTTGCCCTAGTTGGTCATAGCGGTAATCAAAAGTGGTCGTTTGACCATTGACTGTTTCAGTTAACGACGTAATACGACCTAAATCATCTCGGGTGTAATCAGTATTAAATAAAGTAGAGCTGTTATAACTAGCTTGATAATCCATTAATTCAGAGAAGCCATTTAAGGTTTGATTCGTGGTAATGCTAGCTAAGGTTGTTGAAGTTAACGTGCCATTTAACGCGTCTCTCTCAAGAATTAAATCACCTGCTTGCACTACAAGGTTATCTTTGTCATAGCTATAAGCAACACCATCATTATTAACACTTATATTGTTAACAAGAAAATGATTATTGTATTGTCTGTTAACATTTCCCACCGTGCCATTAGCCCATGATTCTGATAATACTAAGTCACCATCATATTGATAAATTAATTGCTGACCATTAGCCGCTTCAATTTGCGAAAGTAATCCGGTTGTTGACTGATAACTCATAGCGATATCACCTTGCGGTGTATTGATAGAGGTTAACTGTCCTTTTGTTACATGATAGTTAAAAGTAACATCATCACCTGATGGATAAGCAATACGGGTTAAACGTTTGTCTAAATCATAAAACCTTTCTGTTTTATGGTCAGGTAAAGCAATACTCGGTGGCACATAAAGCGTTTCTTTATCAACAGCATTAAACTCAAATAAGTGCTCATTGCCTGTAGGTAAATTTATGCTTGTAATGTTGTTATTACCGTCATAAGTAAAATCAATCAATTGATTGTCATCATTGGTTAATACCGCTTCTTTTTGCGTTACTCGGCCGATTAAATCATTGGTTAGGTTGGTGATATTATTTTGAGCATCGGTAATTGTGGCTAAATAGCCATGCTCATTGTAGTCAAGAGTTGAGGTACGCTCCATTGCACCACTTTGTTGAGAAACACTACTGACTTCGCCCGTAGGCGTATAGGTATAATACGTGGTGGCTAAGCCATCAACCGTTGTCGACACTACCCGGCCTTTTTCATCGAGTGTGCTAACGGTATTGCGACCCTCGGCACTAGTTGTTGTTACTGTATTGGTGAGCAAGTCATACACGGAGCGACTTTCATTACCATTGATATTAATAATATCAGTATGCTTAGTCGCACTTAAAACATCACTTTCATCAACTAATACGACACTTTTACTGACATTGACTGATGATGTTAAGCCAGAAGGAAGTTTTGTAATTCTTTGGCTTACATAAGGGGCTTTTGCTTTAAAGCGCGGGTCTGGGCTGTAATCTTTACTAACAACTACGCCAGTTGGAAAAGTTTTCACTTCACTACCGTTAGCTTTGGTAACATTCGTTTTTACCGTACTATCATGGTTGGTCGTTGTTAAAACTTGCTCATTAAGGTTATTTGAAACTACCGTCATTACTTTTTTCAAACCAGAAGCCGATTCAACATTAATAGCATATGAGCCGCTAATAGGCTCACCAAACTCATCAAATACAGGTGTTTTACTCAATTGTGTAGATGAACCAAAGGCACTGGTATCTTTTACCAACAATCCACGTTCGTCATATTCAAAAGTAGAAGTATGGCTATTTAAATCTGTGAAGGTTGCCATCAATCCAGATGAGTCATACGTCATGGTATAAGTTTCTGTAAGTGGATTCGTAACATCAGCAAGATAACCGTTAGTATCGTAATTAAGCTGGGTTTGTAATCCGCTAGGAGAATTAATCGATATAGCATTAATTCCTTCTCGTATTATTTCAGTGATTTGATTATCACTATCAACAATACTGATAAGTAAGCCATTCACGTTATAATTAAATTGATAAATAGGCAACAAAGACTGGGCATCAAGCGTTGTTTGATGTTGCCCATTCCTATTAAAAGTGTAAATTAAGCTACCGTCTGTCGATGGTATATGAATAATATCATCCCTTAATGAGGCGTTATCAGCATAAATACGTCGTATTACATCCGCTTCACCTGTGAATAACTCCCCTGTTGGTGAAACAGCAAAGCTTAGCATACCTTCGGTTCCTGCATTTATTGCTGAGCCACCATTACGACTAGGCTCAGCAACCCAATAACCAACGCCCATAAAATGATTAACAACACCATCGGCAGCTATTTTAAACAGCTGATAACTATCCCAATCAAAAATATAAATATTATCTTCACTATCTAATACGAAGTTGCCCAAGTTCGGCATCAAAGGTACATCTTCTATCAATAAGCCCTGTTGAATTTGACTAAAAATAGAATCAGGATTACCTAATACGGTTGTTATTATACCGCTCGAATCAATTCGTCTAATACGACCTTCACTAGTGAAAAAATATAAGTTCCCTTGAGAATCATATTGAAGATTACGAGCCCTTGAAATATTTGCTTCAATTGCTTGAATGCCATCTTCGCTAAACGCTGTGTTACCTGTACCCGCAATATGAATAACATCACCATTTAGGCGAAGTAAAAATATCTTGTTACCTGTGCTAAAAACAATTTCACCCATAGTATTAATAGTAATCATGTCAGCAGGAAACTCGCTAAAAACAGTACTGATAATACCCGTATTATCAACTTTTCTAATCTTAAAATTACTGTCAGTTATATATATAGCACCATCTAACCCAAGAGCAAAATCTCTAATCATACCTAAATTAGCATTAATAGCTAAACCGCCATCACCCAACGCACCAGAGATTCTATTCCCCGCCACTCTGGTGACATAGCCTGTAGAATCTATTTTACGAATAGTACCCGAAATAGAGGTATTACCTTTATCCATATAATACAAATTACCTTGCGCATCAAACAGCATTTTATCTGGCCAATAAATTTTAACTTTAGAAACATCCTCTCCCTCCAGAGCAGGCCAGTAATCTAAATTATGACCACCAAATTCATCAATGACATTCTGTACTTTAGATACTTTTTGATAAGTACAATTACCTTTGAATAACATACCATTATCTGGGTATAAAACGTGGTGAGGCGATAGTCGCCATGCACCTAAACCTTGCGGTTTATTTAGGTATGAGCCTAAAAATTCTACCCAGTTTCTCTTTAGAATGACAGTTGAACTACTACGATTGCCTATAATTTGACTTGCATCACCAACACTTGCAAAGGATTGATTTAGCTCCGAAGCACTTTTGTAATAAACAGCACCATAAACATAATTAATTGAAATAAAAGCTTTTTGTAACCCATTTGCTTCACGTTCATACAAATCAAGACCATCCCATTCAAATTTATAGGTCAAATTAGCTTGTGACAAAAATCTCTTACTATAATATTTTCCTGCAATGATTATATTTACATCAATATATTTTAAACTGACTGGAATTGTCGCTTCAGTTACTTGAATCACTGTAGTTCTTTTACCCTTGTACCCCTTAGTTCCATCACTGCGATAGTTTAATGTGAAGTCAGTGCCTGAAATATTAACTTTTTCACCTAAGGATTGGTTTTGTACATCAATTATAGAGCCACATTCTTCGTCTGCATCATCTGGCTCAACCTCTTGTTCATCTGGTAAAGGCAATGGTGGTGTTTCTGCATCTTCTGGCGGACCATAAGGCCAATTATGATCCCACGGGGTGAAATGAGTGATGGGTACACGCCAAAAACTTTTACCCACTGAATAGGTTTGTGCTATAAAACTCAGCTCTTCTTGTGAGATATTTAGTGCAAGCAGCTCTGTTGAAGAGGCTATTTGACCTTCTCCAGCTATATCGAGAGCCGCATTACCATTTTCATCCAATGACAATACTTGAATAATGAGGCCATTATCTGAAGCAACCCATTTGGCCATTTCGCTATCGTACCAACCTGTTGGTACAGTCTCACCCACAGGGAAGTTTAAAAAATTGTCTACATAAAAAGGTAATGGCTGGTTAAACTCTACTTTGCTCGCACCTGCTTGAATTGCTTCATCAACACTTAACTCTACCGCATAGGTATAACCGCTTGTAGATGGTAATGTGCCAGGCATGGCGTTGGGGCCATTTTCACCCACGGTATATTCAGTTGCTCTAACATTTAAGGTGGTTAATGCCTGCTGCGTACCATCTGGTAATATCATCGTTGCTTGTGTGTTAGCAGGGAATACTATTACCGCTGTTCGTTGTCCATCAACATCAGACATCGTACTACCCGTTGCAGCTTGCATAATATTACTATTAGCAATGATGGTGGTGACAATAGGATCGGCTTTGGTCATCACCACATCGTCTACATAGGAGAATTCTTGCCAATTAGTATTGACTTTACGCTGTACAGGAAAATAATCAGCATGACTAAATGAAAGAGTGTTAGTCCCACCACCATTAACGACAATGTCATACATGCCATCAGCACGAGAAAGCGTCCAGCCATATTCACCATGGTTATGTATTGCTACTTTAACGCCACTAAGCGGGTTATTATCTTTATCAAGTATTTGTCCTCGAATGATTGACATTAAATCTTCATCAATTACCCCTGAGTTGATACCTTGTTGCACTGGTGTTGCCGAATCATACAAAAATGAGTATTTATCTTTAAATGTGGTAAATTCTGTAAGCTTTATTGGTGGTGCTATATTTTCAGGGTTTGGTGGTAGGTTTTGATTATTAGCACTGGTAACGAATAACGTAAACGATTGGATATCGTAACCGCCATTACCATCACTAACTTTTATGCTTACAAGATGCTCACCCACTTCATCCTCTGTTGGACTCCATTCTAATAAACCCGAATCAAGGCTCATTAGCATTGATTGCGGAGCAGCCTCTAAGCTGAACTGTAAACTATCACCATCAATGTCGTTAGCAATAACTTGGTAGCTATATAATTGCCCTGCTAAGGTGTTAACTATTGGTGTACTGGTAATTTCTGGCGCTTGATTAACATTCGCTACCGTTAAGGTATATTCTTGACTGTCAGTTAATCCTCCTGCATCCGACACTTGCACCAATACAGTATGTGTACCAACATCAGTATCTGACGTAGTCCAAACAATCAAGCCGTTATTATCAACCGTCATTCCAGTTGGCGAATCAAGTAAGGTATAGGAATGACTATCATTAGGGTCTACATCTTGAATAATTAACTGATATTCATAAACTTGTCGTTCATTAATTTCTAATATAGGCGTGGATGAGACTGATGGCGGAGAGTTTTCAACGATGCCAATAATATTGATTATTATGGCACTGCCAGATTTACTCGCTAATTCAACCTCAAGTTCATTAGCATCGGCTAGGGTAATGTTGCTTTCTAAATAGGTAATATTCTTATTAAAGTCTTGAGGCGAGAAGATAAGTTCGCCGTTAAGCCAAACTTTAGCGCTAGAGATAGTGGAATATTCAACGGACTCGTACTCACCATTGTAGCCACCATTATGCAGCTCTATTCGATAATTAGTGGCATACTCGTGTTTGGAAAATTGAACAGTTTCAATTGAAGGAGCGCCAGCCCCTCTTACAAATAGCTTATTATTTAGCGTTGAGACATCGTAGCGGTAAGCAAAACTATTACTTACCAGCGTAAAAAAGAAAAGAATAGAAAAAAAGATATGCTTAATACACATAAATCATCCTTGATCGTGTTAACTAATAACAGTGCCTAATACTGTTATTTCCCTTGAAACAAACTATTACATTTAGCCTATTAGTTGTCAACTCTACTTAAGTGGCTTAGGTAATACTCGTAATATTTTAGGCTGTAGTTTTTCCTGATGCTCAGGATGATTTTGTAAGTACTTTGCTAAACGATAGCCTAAATAACCACCCAAAAGGCCAATACCTAATGCCAATAACTCATGACTCAACACTTCTTGCACTATTAACCACTGGCCGAGCGCTGAAAAAGATAAAAGGCCAATAACCGGAAGTAAATAAACTTGCCAAGCGCTTTGAAGCACGTCCACCTCAGGTAACGTTAACACGACACAATCGCCAATTTGAAGGCGTTGGTTATTTAATAATGCAGACACAGGTAAAATAAATGATAATTTTTTATGAGGAATAGCTTTAGCAACTTGACCACTGGCGCATGTCGAGACTTGCGAACAACTATTACAGCTAGACTTAACTTGACTAACCACACTAATCATCCCATTTTCAATGGCAATAACTTCAGCTAATTCTTCCATTATATTTTAATAACAAGCATTTTAATAACAGGCATTTTAAGAACCAACATTTTGACAACCCACTTATTAAGGTGTTCCATGATTAGGAATAAAACGAACAGAATTGACGATTTGATTCGCACTTGCCACTGGAATTTTACCGACAACGCTTACTTCTACGTTATTAATAACTTTATTTAAGACCAAAGTTGCACCGTCATTCGCAAATTCTATTGCTCTTTGTTTATCCTTGCTAGGATTAACATAAACAGATATATCAACTAACCCGTCATTGAATAACATAAACTCCACAGCCTGTTTACTGGTGTTAATTCTGTGTATATTAGATTTGATTTTTTTAAAACCACTCGGTAACCAATTAACTTGCCAAGCCAATTCTGTTTCTTCTTGTTTAGTTGAAGTATCAATTATTTTAGGTAAGTCTGTTGCCTGAAGTTGCTTTAAATGTTCAGATAAATTATCGGTAATTTCTAAATGGGTAAATTGTATTTGCTCAAGTAATTGCCCTTTTCGGGTAATAATTGCTAACTTTAATAGTAAACCACTTTGCTGATCTAACCATACCCAATAACCAAAACGATGAGTGTCTTTTGGTACAATACGAATCAACTGAGCAATTCTTCCTAATACACGGCTCTTGCCAACAGAAACAAAGTGATAATTATTTTTTAGCACACTAATATCTTGACCAAATACCGCAGGAATTGGACCGCTGATATGAGAAGACGTTATAGAATAAGGTGCATATTCAGGTTCTATATAACTCACGATATTATCAATGCGTAAAATATCACGACGCGGTCCGTTGAGTAAGGCTAATATTTCAAGCTCTACCTGATTGCCACTTGCCGTGTTTTTAGTATTACCATGCAACCAATGATAGGGCTCTGCTTGATTATTTTTAACCACAACAAACGAGGTACTAAAGTTTAGCTCTCGCAAAGCATTTGAAAGACGCTCGAAGGATAGCTCAGCTATATTACTGTCGCTGTCACTCTTAACTGTCGCTGATAGCGCTGAAAAACTAGTAAAAACACTAAAAGAACAAATTAGAAAATATTGTATAAAAGGTGATTTAAAAAGTAAGAACTTCATGCTTTCTCAAGAATTATGGGCATTAAAAAAGTTATATACTCGTTCCACCTGAAAATACGAGTTTCAGGAAGTCTAAGCGAGTCATAATCAAGGCACATTTTTTTATTAATGGTATTCCCTTAAAAACAAGTGTAACGCGGAGTATGATTTGCTTAGACTTCCCCGTAGCGCTAGTTTAGAAACACTTTAAGCGGCGTTAGATAAATTTGAAATAAAATAACTATAACGACATTCATCTGCCTTACCTAAAGGGTTTCTAATTCCAGCTGAATTCTGTATTTTCAAGTAGAACGAGTATAATCTCATTATTCACTTTTTTTTGATGCCGTCAATGATTGTATCAATGAGTTAATTAATTATTTTCTTATCTAATTGATTATCTAATGGATTGTCTAATTGCTTGTCTGATAGATTATCAGATTGCGCGTTTGAATTTTCGTTTACTTTTGCTGCACTTAACTTAATTTGCTGTTGATGATCAGAGAATAAAGCTTGAAACCGACGTTGCTGCTCAATTCTTTGTTTAAGTACTGCTTGTTTTTGAGGTTTCACTGGCTGTTGATAATTAAAACTTACCGGATTGGCAAAACCAGCTAAAGGCTTAGTTTGCACAATTTGATTCGGCGTAATAATTTCATTGTTATCCGCGGTATTTTGTTGCACACCAATAATCATCAATCCTGCCGCTGAAGCAGCTATAGCCAACTGACCAAGAGGTTTAATTAGCTGAACAACCTTAGCTTTAAAGGTGTTAGGTGCTTTATCTTCTACACGATTAGGAGCAAGAACCGTAGGTTCATCTTGCAGTGCATCAGCGATTTGTGCTGATAAGTCTAATTGTAATGCCAGTGGTATTTCATCACGAATGACATCACCAATTAAATGGTAGTGACGCCATGTTGTTGATAAGTGTTCATCCTTGAGCATATCATCAATAGCTTGTTCTGATTCATGATCAGAAACTGCATAATTATCAACTAATGATGAGATTGTCTCAAACTTACTTTCACTCATACTTCTACCTTAAATAATTAATTTTAAAACTAGTTTGCTTGCAGCAAAGGAGTAATTTTTTTATCAATTGCATCACGCGCTCTAAAAATACGTGAACGCACCGTGCCAACTGGGCACTCCATGATAGTAGCTATTTCTTCATAACTTAAACCTTCAATTTCTCGAAAGTTAATAGCAATACGTAAATCATCCGGTAATTGCTTTATGGCATCAAAAATAACTTTTTTTATTTCTTCCGTCAGTAATACTTTTTCAGGTGACGCATTTTCTCTTAGCGCATCTCCACCATCATAAAATTCTGCATCATCAATCTCAACGTCATTACTAGGCGGTTTTCGACCTAGCGCTACACTATGATTTTTAGCACAATTTACTGCTATGCGGTACAACCAAGTATAAAATGCACTATCTCCTCTAAAGTTAGGTAAAGCTCGGTAAGCTTTAATAAAAGCTTCTTGCACTATATCAGGCACATCACTTTGATTGCTTACATAACGTGACACTAAATTAGCCACCTTATGTTGATATTTCGTTACTAATAGGTTGAAGGCGTTTTTATCACCTTGCTGTACCCGTTCAACCAATGCTTGGTCGACGCTCTGTTCGCTCATTTGAGCCATTTCTCCTAACGATACCCTATCTATTTTGAGGGTAAAAATTCATTTTTCACATTTGGCTCGTAACAAACGCATCAATTAAGACTACTCATTTTTAAAAAAGTTCTTTTTATTTTACTTTTTTTTACATTTAGACTTATTTGAGCTTGTTACCCTGTTACCAAGTGTCAATAAACGGTAATATCACATTATAATACCTGATAATCCTTTATATATGAATCAACAAAACAATTGTGATGTGCTAATTATTGGCAGCGGCGCGGCGGGGTTAACACTCGCCTTACATTTAGCAAAAAATGCTGATGTTGTTATTTTAAGTAAAGGGCCACTTAACGAAGGCTCTACTTTTTATGCACAGGGAGGAATCGCTGCTGTTTTCGATGAAAATGATAGTATTGCCTCTCATGTAGCCGACACTATGATTGCTGGTGCTGGTTTGTGCGATGAAAAAACAGTGCTATATACCGCCGAAAATGCCAAAGCTTGCCTTAATTGGTTAATTGAGCAAGGTGTTACCTTTGATAAAGAAGAAAGTGAACAAGGCGAAAGGTATCATCTCACACGTGAAGGTGGTCATAGCCATCGCCGGATTCTTCATTCTGCCGATGCAACAGGAAAAGTAATACAAACCACATTGGCTGACCGTGTTAGACAACACTCTCGCATCAGAATATTTGAACGTTACAATGCCATTGATCTAATCTGCGAATCACACGAAGAAGAAGGTAAAAGCAAACAGTGTATTGGTGCTTATATTTGGAATCGAAATACTGAAAAAGTAGAAAGCATTTATGCACAAAAAACTATTTTAGCAACAGGAGGAGCCAGTAAAGTTTATCAATACACCTCAAATCCTGATGTTTCTAGTGGTGATGGCATCGCGATGGCATGGCGTGCAGGTTGTCGAGTTGCCAATATGGAATTTAATCAATTTCATCCTACTTGCCTTTTTCACCCCGATGCAGGGACTTTTCTTTTAACTGAAGCTTTGCGAGGCGAAGGGGCGAAACTAAGACGTCCAGATGGTAGCCGCTTTATGCCAGCTTTTGATCATCGTGCTGAATTGGCACCGCGTGATATAGTCGCTCGCGCCATCGATTTTGAAATGAAACGCCTCGGTGTTGATTGTATGTATCTTGATATTAGCCACAAACCCCGTGACTTTATCAAACAGCACTTTCCTACCATCTATCAGCGTACTAAAGATTTTGGTATTGATATTACCAAACAGCCTATACCAGTAGTGCCAGCTGCTCATTATACTTGCGGTGGCGTTATGATAGATCAGCAGGGTAAAACAGATGTTCACCAACTTTACGCCATTGGTGAAATGTCGTACACCGGTTTACATGGAGCCAATCGTTTAGCGAGTAATTCTTTACTTGAATGTTTGGTGTTTGCACGTGCTGCGGCAATAGAAATTAGTGAATCATTAAAGCCAAACAATCGTTTTATAAACTTACCTCGTTGGGATGAAAGTAGAGTGACAGATTCTGACGAAGAAGTTGTTATTCAACATAACTGGCACGAATTGCGACTGTTTATGTGGGATTATGTTGGCATTGTTAGAACCACTAAAAGGCTTGAACGAGCTTTACATCGGGTTGAACTTTTACAGCGAGAAATTCAAGAGTATTATCAACACTTCAAAGTAAGCAATAACTTACTTGAATTAAGAAATTTGGTACAAGTGGCGGAATTAATTATTCGTTGTGCTATGAGTCGAAAAGAAAGTAGAGGCTTACACTACACATTGGATTATCCTGAGCAACTAGCAGAAACAAAACCAACCATTTTAAATCCGAACGATTAAGAAGTATTTTTTAACTTTCGAATCACCTGCGACAGTCTAGAAAAGTCTTCTGCACTTAAACTATCGCGATAAATGAACAGTCGTTTATTTTTACCTCTTTCATTTATCGCATTTAGCAAAAATTTCGGTGGATACAGGTTAGATAAAGGCGCCATATGCAGCCAACAGCCGAAAAAACTATACCGACTACTGGCTAGTAACTGAAACTGTTCTTTTCTATCAACAGTGCTTTGTACTGTATTTTCAAGCATATATTCGAATGAACAAACACCGTACTCATCAAGAATTACTTGAAGTGTGGTTAGTTGCCCATTCCTTTTTTTTGCAACAAAAATACTCAGTAGAGTAATTGTTAGTACAACTGTAACTAGCAAAAACTGATAGGCATATGTGACATAGCTTATCAACAGCAAGCTAAAACAAATGCAACCACTGAACAATAATAAATAGTGATAAAGTGACTGTTTAATACAAAGATTATACTTTGACGCGGTTGAGTATAAATTGCACCATGGCATTGAGTTCGGGGTCTTCACAAATATTATGTCCCATAAACCAAGCAAATAAGTCTGGATCTTGCTCGGTTAATAACCGCTCAAAAATTCTTTGCTTTTCTGCAGTTAAATCATCATAAGCTTCATCGACAAAAGGCATAAAAAGCACATCAAGCTCTAACATTCCACGGCGACATGCCCATTTAAGTCTAGCCTTATTTACCGGTGGTAAGTTTACCGCTGCTGACATTTTTCTATCCTCATTCACTAAAGTTAGCGCTATTGTAGCAATAACACTAGTTTACTCGCCAACTAATTTAGTAATATTTATCGGGTAATATCAAAGAGCGCTTGAATTTGTAGTTATTCGACCATATTTATCTAATACCAATCACTGACTAGTTTGATCTTATGTCAATAACAACCGAAACCAACTTACCATCCCTTGATGAATTACCCGACACTTTTCTAGTGTCACTAGATAACTACAGTGCGATTTCTTTAACAGGAGAAGAGCAAACTAGCTACTTACAAGGCCAAGTTACTTGTGATGTAAATAGCAGCAGTGATAACAATCTACTCATTGGTGCTCACTGTAATGCTAAAGGTAAAGTATTTAGCGCATTTCGTTTAATTAACCGAAATGCAGCACATTTATTGATTCAACCTAAAGCCAGTATTTCTGGTTCGATTAGCGAACTAAAAAAGTTTGGTGTATTTGCTAAAGTTGATATAACACCAACAGATGAATTAAACTTTTTCGCCTTAATAGGTGAACAAGCAACGGCTATTTTACAAGAACACTTTAACCAAATCCCTGATAGTTTAACGCCTGTTGTGCAATCAAATACAACGACTTTAGTTTATGTTGCTGGCAAACAAGCACGCTATTTATTAATTGATGAAAGCCCTGTGCTAGAAAACATAATAGGCAAGTTAAACCTACCTATTTACAATTCCACCCTATGGAACTTGCTAGAAATCAATGAAGGTTTCCCGCAATTATCAAGTGTATACAGCGGTGAATACGTTCCACAAATGCTTAACTTGCAGGCGATTAATGGTATCAGTTTTACTAAAGGCTGTTACTTAGGCCAAGAAACCGTGGCTAGAATGCAGTATTTAGGCAAAAACAAGCGAGCGTTATATTCATTAAGAACACTGCTAACGCAACCATTAGAAAGTGATGACGTAATCGAAAAACAATTAGGTGAAAACTGGCGTAAAGCTGGAGACATTTTAACAAGCTACCAAGCGGATAATGGTCACTGCTATCTTCAAGCCGTACTTAATAGTGATCTAGATGATAGTACTGCGTTAAGAATAAAATCACAGCCTGAGTCAAGAATAACAGTTCAAGCATTACCTTATTCGTTAGTAACAGAATAAAAATTTATTTAAATATATTTAGGAATCTCAATGAAAATTAGCAATAACTCTGTAGTCATCATGCACTACGCCGTATCAGATAGTGAAGGCACATTAATCGACAGCTCATATGATCATAAACCTATGGCAATTATTCAAAGCACAGGTTATTTAATTCCCGGTTTAGAAAATGCTTTGCTTGATCATCAAGCAGGCGACAAATTTGAAGTAGCAGTGGAGTGCAAACAAGCTTACGGTGAACGTCATGATGAATATGTACAAACCGTACCAAAAGAATTATTACAAGGCGTTGAAGAGTTAGTCGTTGGCACGCAATTACGCGCTTCTACCGATGATGGCGAACAAACTGTAATCGTTATTGATATTAACGATAAAGAAGTAACCGTTGATGGTAACCACCCTCTTTCAGGTTTAGATTTAAGCTTTGAGGTGGAAATTTTAGAAGTTCGTGAAGCAACAGAAGAAGAGCTTGCTCATGGCCATATTCACGCTGAAGGCGAGTCTTGTGGTGGTCACTAGAAGTTAAGTGGTGAGCAAGAAAAGTTTCGAGTTACAAAGTTCCATACTCTGAATAGTTGGTCTTCGTAACTCGTCACTCTTAACCCGAAACTTTCGGCCTTAATCTTTAAAATTAGTAAACTGAAAGGATTGTTCTAATTCTGCTTTTCGCACAAGCTGCATAACAGATTGCAAATCATCACGTTTCTTACCTGTAACGCGTACTTGTTCCCCTTGAATCGCCGCTTGCACTTTTAATTTTTCTGCTTTAATCAGCTTAACTACTTTTTTCGCAACATCTTTCTCAATACCTTCTTTAAAGCTAACTTGCTGGCTCCAGTTTTTACCGCTAGCGGAAGGTGAGCCTAACGTCATTGCTTTAGCATCAATTTGACGCTTTGTTAACTGGCTACGTAACATGTCGCCTAATTGTTTCAATTGAAAATCACCTTCAGCTTTCATTGTTACATTAGGCTTATTCCATTCAAAACTTGCTTCAACGCCTCGAAAATCAAAGCGAGTTGATAATTCACGATTCGCATTATCTACGGCATTAAGTACTTCTTCTAAATTAATTTCTGACACTATATCCATTGATGGCATGATCATTTCTCTTGTTAACAAATTTATATTTTTACTATTATATCATTATACCCAAACAACATTAGCATGATAATATCTATGTATAATTTTTTACCTCTTTTTACTTGTGAAAATACGACATCATTTAACTTTTTTCATACTCATTATTAGCGCTGCAGTTTTGCTATTTTTTTCCAGTGAATTATTACTCCCTGTTGAGCTTAAAAAAATAGTCTTTCGTTCTCCGCAAATAGATACTATCGGACACTTTATTGGCTTTTTTATTTTGGCTTGGCTAATACATTCGCTGATAAAGTTAACATTAGTAGAGACCTTAATTACTCTCAGCTTTTATGGAGCGCTCAGTGAGTTAGGCCAGTATTATTTAGGCTTTCGTAATGGTGAATTTAGTGATTTTTTTGCTGATATTGCCGGCATTAGTTCATTTATACTATTGAAATTATTGTATTTAGCTTATAAGAAAACTTACATTAAACAAGTAAATAAAAAGAACTCATCAACGTTTACAAGGCCTGATTAATGAACATCATCGTTGTAGGTCAAGGTGCTATGGGATTACTCTGGTATCACCATCTAGCTATATCAACCGTAGCCACTAATTTATCCTTGTTGGCCTCAACTCAACACAACTTAGCCGATGATAATTATCACTTTATTGACAGCCACGGTATACCATATCAAGGTAAAATTAATTACGCCTATGATGAGCAAATTAAAAATGCTGATGTTATTTTACTTTGTGTGAAGTCTTTTCAGATAGGCTCGACCTTAAAACAAATAGCACAACATTCAAAAGCGAATACCAGCATTATCCTTGCCCATAATGGCATGGGCACGCTAACTGAATTGCCTAAAGAACTTATAAATAAATATAATATTTATGCTTTATTAACCACACATGGCTGCCTTCGCAAGTCATCATTAAATATTACCCATACAGGTATAGGCATTACCGATATTGGTTTAGTATCAGGCTGCGTAGAACTAACGGAACAACAAGCATTAACCTACCAATTAAACCAAGCATTACCCAGTGTAAACCTTCATAAAAACATTATTGAAAAACAATGGCAAAAATTGGCAGTTAATTGTGTTATAAACCCAATAACAGCATTACATGATATTGATAATGGCCAGGTTAATAATACTATTTTTACTGGACAGATAGAAAAAGTTTTAACTGAGCTAGTGTTAGTCGCTAAAAGTGAAGGTATTTATTTGAATATAGCCTTGCTGATAAAAACAGTGCGACAAGTAGCCGCTGCAACCGCTAAAAACTGTTCATCAATGCGCTGCGATGTATTAGCGCATAAACAAACAGAAATTAATTACATTAATGGCTATATACATAAACTTGGTATAAAACACAAAATTGCCACACCTGAAAATACTCAGCTATGGCAAACTGTCCTTCGACAAGTTTCCTTCGACAAACTCAGGACAAACGGAGAGTATAAAGGCAAACGGAGAGTATAAAGGACAAACGGAGAGTATAAGGGCAAACGGAGAGTATAAGGGCAAACGGAGAGTATAAGGACTAACGGATAAATAAAGCCGTTCATGCTGAGCGTGAGGAACGAGTAGTCGGATAAATACAACCGTTCATGCTGAGCGCGAGGAACGAGTAGTCGAAGTACGACAAGTTTCCTTCGACAAGCTCAAGACAAACGGAGAGTATAAGGGCAAACGGAGAGTATAAGGATAGACGGATAAATAAAGCCGTTCATGCTGAGCGTGAGGAACGAGTAGACGGATAAATACAACCGTTCATGCTGAGCGCGAGGAACGAGTAGACGGATAAATACAACCGTTCATGCTGAGCGCGAGGAACGAGTAGTCGAAGTACGACAAGCTTCCTTCGACAAGCTCAGGACAAACGGAATAAATACAACCTGTCATGTGAGACCAAGAACAATTATTATGGACGGTAAACTTTAACATTTTTATAGCCATTATCTATCAGATATAGGGCTTGTAATTTACTCATTACGCCATGGTCACAGTAAAGCAAGTAATCTTTACTCATATCAAGATCACCAAACTGTGTTGATAATTTGTAGAATGGAATTTCTTTAACTTCAACATCATCAAGTTCAAGCGGCTTATCATCTGTTTCTTCAGGTGAACGAATATCAACAATTACCGCATTCTCTGGAATGTTTTCAATAAGGTCTACCGCACGAATTTCTTCTTCCGTCTCTTTACCAATATCGCGAATATCATATACACGAGTCTCGCTCACAACCTTGTCTAAAACATCGAAATTAAAATTACCCTCCTCTTCTTCAACTTTAGAGAGTACCGCTTTCACGGTTGGTTTTTTCGAAATAACGCCACAATACTCAGGAATGGTTTTAGAAAATTCTTCTGTGCCTATTTTACGAGCTATATCAATAATATCTTGCTTATCGTAAGCACCTAACGGGCGTAAAATTAGCGTATCAGTAACACGGTTGATAACGTTTAAATTAGTTAAGGTTTGACTCGAAACCTGACCTAAACTTTCACCCGTAACCAATGCTTGAATTTTGCCTCGTTCTGCTATTTTTGTGGCTGCACGAATCATCATTCGTTTTAGTACAACACCCATTTGGCTATTTTCAACATTCTCTAAAATCTCACCCACAACAGGTTCGAAGTCTACCGCAAAAAATCTTACTTTATGAGAAGCACCAAACTTGTTCCACAAATAATAACTAATTTGTTTAACACCCACTTCATGAGCAGAGCCACCTAAGTTAAAGAAACAATAGTGCGTACGTGCACCTTTCTTGATCATTTGGTAGCTTGAAACACCTGAGTCAAAACCACCCGACATCAGCGACAACACATCTTCTTGAGTTGCTATTGGAAAGCCACCTAATCCTTGATGACGCTGCGTAACAATAAATAAGTCCTTATTTTTTATTTCAAGACGTATCGTAACATCAGGGTTTTTTAGTTTAACCTTGGCACTTTCTACTGCTTGATTTAAACCACCACCTACATATTGCTCTACTTTTAGTGAATTAAAATCATGATTGCCAGTACGTTTAGCTCGCACGCAAAAAGTCTTGTTTTCAATCGTTTTAGCATGAACCGCTAAGGTTTTTTCATAAATATCATGAACATCAACAAATTCAGTTTGTTGTACTTCTAAAAAGATAGGCACGCCAGGAATACACTTTAGTGCTTCAACTAAACGTTCACGGTTTTCAGGCGAGTTGTCTTTAGTGTTAACTTCAATATTATCCCAGTTCATACGTGTAGTAACTTGTTCATCAATACGACGTAAAACATTTTTAACGTTTGACTCTAATATTTTAGTAAAACGTTTACGAACTGGGCGAGATTTGATGGTGATTTCAGCTTGCAGCTTTACGATAAATTTCATCGACAAGTGACCTAAATAATAACAGTAAATAATTGCCGCGCATTATATACGCAAACGTTCTAAATATAAATACCTATACCCGTTAACAATAAAGGTGCATCCATCAGGGTGTCTGAGCGAACAGTGATCTAAGGGTATATTTCTATACAGGTTGTTCGCATAAGAAAAATCAACGATTAGCCTGTTTACAATTGCTGCAAACAGGCTATACAACTCGTAACCATTTATCTCGTAATGATTTATTCTATCACTTGAATAGGATCGGTTTCTTTGGCTTTACCTTGATTAATCGTAATTTCAACTCGACGATTACGACGACGATTTAACGCATTCGTATTAGGTACTAACGGACGAGTATCTGCATGACCGGCAACCACCAAGCGTGCTTGATCAAAGTCAGGTACTTTAATTATTTCATGGGCAATTGCTACCGCTCGTTTACTCGAAAGATCCCAGTTAGAAGTAAACAACTCAGAGTCAACACCACGATTATCAGTATTACCTGAAACCATAATTTCTCCGGGCACGGTATTTAATAGTTCACCAATTTGTCTAATAATAGGTCTAAATTTGGGCTGTAAAAAAGCTGATCCAGAAGGAAAAGAGCCATTTTCTCTAATCCTAATAGTAATCTGTTGTCCTAAAGACTCTAGCTCTACTGCACCATCTTGAATTTGCTGTTCTAACTGCTCAGCTATTTTCTTAACAAGATCATTTACTTGCTCCTGTGCGGCATTTTCCATTTGTTCTTGTGCTTGCTGTAATGCTTCTGCTGACAAAGCATCTTCCGTGTTTTGAGATTGACCACCACGCGCTGTGCCCCGTTGCTCTTGACGACCACCAGCAGAGGTTTCATCACCCGCCTGAAATTCTAACATTTGTTGCGTCATTTCCATGGTTTGCTGCTGGATAACTTCAATAGGCGTAGGCTCAGGTTTACCCGGGCGAAACTCTTGCGCAATAATACTGGTACCCTTAGGGATATCTTTTACTTCAATCTTGTTTTGTACACCAAAAGCAAACTTCATCGAACCGGCTATTTGTTTAAATTTCAGCACATCCATTTCAGAAAAAGACAATAGCAATACAAAGAAACACATCAATAAAGACATGAGATCGGCGAACGTTCCCATCCATGCGGGTAGTCCCGGAGGTGGACATTTACACTGTTCAGCCATACAGCCTCCTATGCATAAATTCTTTGCTACTATTCATCAGTAGTACCACTTTGGCGTTTACCTTCGGCAAGATAATTTTTCAACAAACCTTCAATTACACGTGGGTTTTGACCATCTTGAATACCTAGCACCGCATCAAGTACTAATTCTTGATTCATTTTTTCTTCAGCTAAACGTAATTCTAATTTTGATGCGATAGGAATAGCAATAACATTCGCTAAAAATGCACCATAAAGGGTAGTTAACAAAGCAACAGCCATCGCAGGTCCGATAGATTTAGGATCATCCATATTTGATAACATGGCAACCAAGCCAATAAGTGTACCAATCATCCCCATAGCTGGCGCAACATCCGCTAACGCCATCATCATTTTAGCGCCCGTTTCATGGCGCTCTGTTGTGAGATCAATGTCTTTTTGCAAGGTAGCACGCACTACGTCGGCATCGTGACCATCAACTAACATATCAACGCCTTTCTGCATAAAAGCATTGGTAATTTCAGCTTCTTCTAATGCAAGAAAACCGCCTTTACGTGCCGCATCAGCCATATCAACTGCTTTTTCGATTAATTCTTCTGGCTTTTCTAGCTTGAACATAAAAGCCTTGCCGATAATTTTACCAATACCAAAAAATTGGCCTAAATTATAATTTGATAAAACAATAAAAATTGAGCCACAAAATACAATCAATACCGATTGAGTATCCGCAAACATCATAATATCGCCAGAAAGCATCATTGCCATCACTAGCAGGCCTACTGCACCTAATATTCCGATTATCGTTGCTAAATCCACAAAAAACCCCTAAAACAAAAAACTTTCAAGTATCAATAAAATAATAGTACATCAAGCGAATACTATTCCCTAATGGTTATCATTAAAATACTTAATCAATATTTATATTATCGCCCGAAAGGTCAATAACTTAACGTTAAAGTGAAAATATTTAACTAAAGGTTTAATTGACCCAAAGCCTTAGCTAAGGTAAGTTTGCGCTTAGAGTTTATAAGCAGCTTGCTCAGAGTGAAAATCATGGCAAAGAAAAAACTAGAAAACCTTACTTTTGAAGAGTCTTTAAGTGAATTAGACACCATAGTGCATAATTTAGAGCAAGGTGAATTAAGCTTAGAAGAGTCAATGACATTATTTGAACGGGGTTTAAGCCTTAGCCAAATAAGTCAAAGCAAACTGCAAGCGGCTGAACAAAAAGTAAAAATTCTACTAGAAAAAAATGGTAAGCAGCAACTGTCTAATTTTGACTTGTCAGCAGAAGACAACGCATTAGGTGAGGATTTGTGACCAAATTAGCCAATCACGATGTTTATCAAAATCGCATTAATAATTTTCTAGCACTGCAACTCAACAACTTATCCATTAATGATGACAAACTCCATCAAGCCATGCGTTATGGCTTGTTAATTGGAGGGAAACGCATGCGCCCTTATTTAGCCTATATTACTGGCGAAGCATTAGGTGCTGATCTTGATGATATTGACGGCATTGCTGGTGCATTAGAATGTATACATGCGTATTCTTTACTACATGATGACCTACCTGCCATGGATGATGATGATTTAAGACGCGGCCAACCAACCTGCCATAAAGCTTTTGATGAAGCCACAGCAATTCTTGCCGGTGATAGCTTACAAACATTAGCCTTTGATATCCTCGCTAATCATAATTTTTCTCAAGCAATTAAGCCAAAACAAATAAAATTAATTCAACAGTTAGTTTCTGCATCAGGCTATCAGGGTATGTGTGGCGGCCAGGCGCTTGATTTAGCAGCAACCAATCAGCAAATAGATTTAGAGAAACTAGAAGCATTACACTCATTAAAGACGGGTGCGTTACTCGAAGCATCTGTCTTAATGAGCGCTGAATGTGCGCCACAAGTAACTGAAAAAAATAAAGAAGCGTTACAAAATTATGCCCGATTAATTGGTTTAGCCTATCAAGTTCAAGATGATATTATCGACATAACGTCAACACAAGAGCAGCTAGGAAAGCCTAGTGGCTCAGACCTTGCAGCAAATAAGAGTACCTATCCGGCTCTGCTCGGTTTACAAGGCGCGCAACAAAAAGCTGAAAACTTATTTCAACAAGCACTTCAAGCTTTGGCTAGTTTACCTTACAATACCCAATCTTTAGCTGAATTTGCTACCTTTATTGTTAAACGTAACCATTAAACGCATCCGTTAAAATCTAAAAATATATACAGAGCAACCATGACCACAAACCTAGCTGATTACCCATTACTTGCTCAAATCAATTCACCGAAAGATTTGCGAAATATTTCCCAAGATCAATTATCACGCATCAGCAATGAGCTACGTAACTACTTATTAAATTCTGTCAGTAAAAGTAGTGGTCATTTCGCTTCAGGACTCGGAACAATTGAATTAACCGTTGCGCTACATTACGTATATAACACGCCATTTGACCATCTTATTTGGGATGTGGGACATCAAGCTTACCCCCATAAAATTTTAACTGGCCGAAGAGATCAACTGCATACTATTAGACAAAAAGACGGCTTACACCCTTTTCCTTGGCGGGAAGAGAGTGAATACGATACGTTAAGCGTTGGTCATTCAAGTACGTCAATATCAGCTGCGTTAGGTTTAGCCGTAGCAGCTGAAAAAGAAGGGAAAAACAGGAAAACAGTCGCAGTTATTGGTGATGGTGCCATGACTGCAGGTATGGCATTTGAAGCCTTAAACCATGCTGGTGATATTAAAAAAGATATGCTGGTTGTTCTAAACGATAATGAAATGTCTATTTCAGAAAATGTTGGCGCTTTAAATAATCATTTAGCAAAAATGTTATCTGGAAGTCTCTACACAGGACTTCGCGAAGGTAGTAAGCGTTTACTTAAAAATATCCCACCAATAAAAGAATTAGCTAGTCGCGCAGAAGAACACCTAAAAGGCATGGTTGTGCCTAGTACCTTTTTTGAAGAGTTAGGCTTTAATTATATTGGCCCAATTGATGGTCATGATGTGGATGGTTTGGTTGAGACCATCAAAAACATGCGTAATCTTAAAGGCCCGCAATTACTACATATTGCCACTAAAAAAGGTAAAGGCTATTACGCTGCAGAACAAGACCCTATTAAATATCATGCAGTACCAAAGTTTAATCCAAATGATGAGAATTTACCTAAATCTAAGCCCGCCTTACCGACTTACTCACAGATTTTCGGTGATTGGTTATGCAAAACTGCAGAAGTCGATAAAAAGTTAGTCGCTATCACGCCTGCCATGAGAGAAGGCTCTGGTATGGTAGAGTTTAGCCAACGATTTCCTGATCAATACTATGACGTAGCAATCGCTGAACAGCATGCTGTTACTTATGCTGCAGGACTTGCAATAGGCGGTCAAAAGCCCGTTGTCGCGATTTATTCTAGCTTCTTACAACGTGGATACGATCAATTAATTCATGATATTGCCATTCAAAATCTTCCGGTGATGTTTGCAGTCGACAGGGCTGGTATTGTTGGCGCTGATGGGGCTACTCACCAAGGTTCATTTGATTTAAGCTTTTTACGGTGTATACCCAACCTAGTCATTATGGCACCCGCTAATGAGCGCGAGTGTCAATTAATGCTAAATACTGGTCACTCACTTGAAACCCCCTCCGTAGTCCGTTACCCAAGAGGAGGCGGTACAGGTGAAACGCTTCCCTGTGTTGATGAAACTATTGACGTTGGAAAAGGTTTAACCATCAAAACCGGTAGAAAAATTGCTTTATTGAGTTTTGGTACTATGTTAACCGAAGCAAAAATTGCTGCAGCAGAGCTTGATGCAACCTTAGTAGATATGCGCTTTGTAAAACCGTTAGATACTCAACTCATTGATGAGTTAATTAACTCACATGAGTTAGTCGTGACAATTGAAGATAATGCTATTGCCGGTGGTGCAGGCTCAGGTGTGAATGAATATATTCTGTCACAAGGAAAAGCGATAAAAATATTAAATATCGGCATTCCCGACCATTTCGTGAAACACGGCACTCAAGCAGAAGTACACCAAGAGTTAGGATTAGATAGTGCGGGGATTATTAATAAAATTAATAATTTTATAAGTTAACCTGATCCCGGCTTAATTTTGATTTAAAGAACTAGAGCTTGTTTCTCTGCTTGGCATCACGTTCCTTCATTAGCTAGTGATAAACTCAATAGTTTGGCGCTTTATTCTCTGTCTAGCGTCGCAGTGGCGACTACACCCAAAGGGGCGTTACACGCCAAAAGCCCCTTTGGAATCCCCGTGGCGCCCACTCAGCAAAACATTCAATCACCAACTAGCGTAAACCACGATACCTGCCGATTTATCATCCATGAACAACGGCAGCCCTCGACGTCCTGTCTCGGGTCGAGGCCTACCCTTGCTAGTTGATGATTGAATTGCTGAGATGGGAGTTAGAGTATTTGGCACAGTTACGGAAATTAACACCCGTCATCCTCGTGGTTACTTAATCGAGGATCCATACTTTAATACGCTAGATTCCGTATTAGACACTTACAGAATGACGGAAATAAACACATCACCTATCAACAAACACCCAGTCTTCTTGAACAAACGCTGAAATGAGTGAAAGTGTTCACGTATGCTCATCAGGGATGATGAGCAAAGCGAATGTTAAACATAATGGGTAATCAAGGCTTAATAAATGCGATAAAGGCCACAATATAAGGCTCTAGCCTTGTCTTTTTATTTTAAATTCAACCCTCATCAAAAATAAACAAACTCAGTGATAGAACGTATCTTTAAATTTATACAAACAAGAATGAGTTTTTACACAGGCTGGCCACACTGCTGACCTAAATTAACCCTCAAAATCAGGCATATTTATGTTCACTTAGATACGAATATAGTCGACGTTAGCCTTGGCTTACCTAACGACAAGTTGACGCAGCGAATATATGACCTACCCAATGAAAGCTGAGCAACAATACTTATGCTGATTGATAAAAAATTATGGAGTTATAATGCTAAGGGGCGGATTATATGATGCTCTGCTCCTCTATATTTTGTTATCCACTCTAAATAGAGTAATCAATAACTCTGTGCCCATTGGTTGCTCAATTATCTAATTAGATAATTCTGCTTCTTAATCTGCGGCATAGAGTATCTTAAAATTTTTTAGATTCCAGCCAATCATTACTTCATTA
>NZ_QOLD01000001.1 GCF_003333305.1 Candidatus Colwellia aromaticivorans
AGTTTTGTCCCAATAAAGTACCTTCAATTTATCTCGGCCCTTATTGCAAAAAACAAAGACACTGCCCGTGAGAGGTGAAACTTGCATCTGCTGTTCGACAATCACCACTAAACCATTTATCGATTTTCTAAAATCGACAAAATCACGATAAAGAAAAACCTCGGGAACATCACTAAACATCTTCATGCGTTAGCCCATTGAGCAGCTCAGCTATAAAGGCAGGAGAAATATTATGAGGAAATGATAATTCACCAACGGGTAGATTCAGTTTGATGGGATATTCAATGGGCTGAGTGATAATGGTTTGTTTGGTAATAATTTTGGCTTGTATAAAATCAGTACGGTTATTGCCTTTAGCGATAATAGCTTTACGCGCATAAAAATACTTAGTACTTAATTGATACTGGTCACAGAACTTTGGTACTGATAGACCGCTAGTGATTTGTTTCTCTACAAGACATTTCCACTCATCGGAAGTTTTACGGCTCATACATTGCTCCTTTTATTACGTTGAAGCAAGTCTAGGGTTAATGCTTAGCTTAGGATATGTGCATTTGGCGAGACGTTCACACTAATTGATTAACTTGTTCTAGTTTATTCAATACCTACTTTGATATAACCAGTTACCTTTTGCCAGTGTTGTTTCTAGATTAAGGCACCAACTTTAGTCTTAGTACTTATGTGGTCATCAACTAATATTTTATAGGTTCTTGCTGCAAATTTTCATAATTTTTTTTTGGACAAATATCATTGAATCAGCTGTATTACGTTCATTATTAATTGAGAAAATACCGAAAAGTGCAGTATCTAATACACGCTCATAATCACAATCATCAATAATTATTACAGGTAATCCTCTACCTAATACTAGGGGAGTTTTTCAACCCTGCGTTGACTAAATATGCTTTTTGGTTGGCGAACCTATAATGAGTAGAATAACGCCTAAATATTTAACGTGTTAACTACATTACATTTAGCGTAGCTGCTTGTCAACTACTTAATATGTTAATCATATTGCGTTTTGTGTTGCTGTTTGTCAACTACTTAATATAGTAATTAATTTAGGAGGAAATAATTATGATTTATTTTCTTTGCTCTTAACCGTGAGGTAATGACATATCAAAGCAAAAACAGGTGCTAAAAAAATAATAAAAAATAATGCCTTTATATTATATCCCATTAATAGAGGGACTAATTGAGCAATAGAAGCACCAATGATTAACTGTATAAACCCTAACAAGCCAGAGGCGGTTCCTGCTCTAGATAATGCACAAGAAATGGCTGCTGATTGAGCACTTGGTTGACTTAAACCGCGCCCAAACGTGAGTAGTGACATTGGTACGAACAAGCTGAAATAATTTAATTCTTCAATACCGTTAAGCAATAATAAAAGCGTTGCCCCGAACAGCGATATGGTGTGACCTATAGAGATCATGGTGTCAATAGTCATACGCTTTGTTAATGTGCCTGAACAAAGGCTACCCAGCATAAAAGCAAGGGCAACCATTAAGAACCAATTACCAAAGTCAGCAGAGTTTCCACCTAAATGATTAACAACTATATAGGGGGCACTGCCGATAAAAAGATAGAAGGCACAAGCAATAAAAGTACTTGATAAAGCATAACCGATATACTGATTTGATTTTAATACCTGTGAATATTGATGTAAAACTTGGTTTACTTTTAAACTAGTACTTTTTTGAGGGCAGGTTTCTGTTAATTGCTTAATGGCTAACAAGCAAACACCAAAAGCAATGGATGAAGAAATTATAAAAATAGCCTGCCAATTGAAGTATAAATTTACATAGCCACCTAATGTTGGCGCAAGGGTTTGAGACAACGCTATAGCCATAACCAAATAACTCATTTTACTGGCTGACTTATCTCGACCATAAATATCTAAAGTCATCGTTCGTGCCATTGACATACACGCACTGCCACCTAATGCTTGTAATACTCTGGCTGCAATTAATAAATTAATATCATCTGCTAATAACGCAAAAACACAACCAAAAAAATGAATGATCAAGCCAGTAACTAAAACAGGATAACGACCGAAATAATCAGCCAAAGGGCCAGATATCAATTGCCCAAAAGCTAAGGTTAATAAAAAGCAACTATACGTTAATTGCATAGTTGCAATGTCAGTATGCAGAGCTATTACCGCAGAGGGCATTGCAGGAATGAATAAATTTAATGCCAAAGGGCTGGTCATGGCAATAACAATAAGCAATATTAATGAAGGTTGCTTATTGTTGGTATGAGTTTTCATATATTTAAAATGAATTAAGTCAGTTGGTTAGCGTTAACTAACCAATAGGAATCTAATACAATATTAGTATCCGCGCTTGCTTCTATAAACAAAAATTTCAAGGATGTTGTAACAATAATATGGTGGGAAAATGTGTTACTTTAGCGGATAAAACTATTTCGCCCATTATATTTACCTTGGCAATTGAGTATAAAGGAATTAGTTATGAACTTAGTTAACATCTTAAGTATTGTCAAGGTAAAATGATATATATCCATTTTTAGTAAAATAACAATGAATTTTTAGTTGATATTTAAGGTTTTACTGTAGCCATTAATTCTAGTAATTCTTTGAACTCTTCCATTTTTTCTTGACCAAATTGTTCTGTCATTTTACGGTAACGTTCTTCGAAACGTGGGCTGACATCATCGAAAACTTTTTGGGCATGGTCAGTTAAACTAAGTAAAACACGACGCTTATCTTCTCTAGATTTTTGACGTTGAATAAAATTTTGTTGTTCTAAGCGTGCGATAATGCCAGTTAAACTAGGGCTAAGAATACAACAACATTCAGCTAATTGTTTTGATTCTAAAGCACCAAATTCATTTAAAGCACGGATAATACGCCATTGTTGTTCTGTTAATGATATTTCTTTTAAAAGAGGGCGAAAATGATTTAGAGCAGCTTCACGGGCTTTTAATAGTTTTAATGGAAGAGAGTCGTCAAATTTCCGCATTGCTGAAAATATTCCTATCGGTGTAAAAGGTTAAATAAAAAGATAAGTAACCAAATTTTTTATTAATCAACATAAAAATAATATTTCGGCAAGTATACTATATTTTGTTAGATGATTAATATATTAAATAATCAACCCGTAGACTGTTAACGCGTTAAGTATTATTGTTGTTGTGTGCTAAATTTAAGTTGATAAAAATATATTTATCTGCTGAAAACTCATAAATTGATGTAAAAGCATTTCGACGTGCATTAGGGAGCTTTTTTAATATTGTATTATCCCTTGTGCGCGTTTTAATTGTTTTTCAAGGGATTGGATGCGTTGCTGCTCTGGTGTTAATACCGTTAGACCTTCAGGCGTAATCCCGGATAATTCTAATTTATATTGTTTCTTCCGTCTATAAATGGCTGAAGTACAAGCATCTGATATAACTTGTATTTGTTTATATACTCATGTCACCTCGAAATACTCGTTTCAGCGAGAATTTAAAGGTTTATAGGCAAGGCATTGACTGAAGATAATGGTTATTCAGGAGCACATTCTCCTGAACAACCATTAATAAAAATAAGCGCCTTGATCATGAATTGCTCAGGTGTCCTGAAACAGACATTTTGAAGTATCATTAGTATAGGTGTAGTTTTATTCCACAATTAATTTTGCGTATTCTAGTTTCTGCTGAAGGCTGCTTGTTATTTTTTGCTTTTTGGTCATTTTGATACCTTAGATTTTTACTTATTTTAAGCTATAAACCTCTACAGTTTCATTGTGAAGGTCTGGGTAAAACACTTAGCTAAGTTTTACATTCCAGGGCAATAATGTTTCGATATCAAGTGCAGAGTTGGTCAATTGCTCTAGGCAATGCATGAGATAGTCGAATGGTATTAATCCATTC
>NZ_QOLD01000048.1 GCF_003333305.1 Candidatus Colwellia aromaticivorans
TCGTTCTATATCAAACAAATTTGTGAAGTTATCACTATCCTGACAAGCTCCCTAGGCGAGTTTAAAAGGTATATATGCTGCGTTATTGATTTTGACAAGGGAATAACCATTCTCTTCAATCAATGTCTTGCCTCTACACCTTTTAATTCTCGCTGAATGATCTATTCATTACTTCAATTGGTATTACTCAAATGCTATCTATTTTTCTCTGGTAGCATTCGGGTTAACGTTTCATCGTATAATAAATAACATCTACTCAAGATCAGTACTGTCTAACACGCCTGATTACGTAAACCTTAGAAGCTATAAGCCAGACCTATCGATATATGACTATCTACCCAAACCGTACCATCGAAGTGCGCCAAACAAGTACCATTTCGACAAAAAACAGTGTTATCATCTTTTGTTAAGGTCGCATAAGCACGAAGTTCTGTAATAAAAGCTAAGTTATCTGAAAACTCATAGCGAGTACCAACAGCAACCGTTATTGAAGGGTAAATAACACTATCAAAATCGCTATTAAAATAAGTCGCACCAACGCCCATTCCAACGGTAGTAATGTAGTTTCTTTCTTTAAAAAAAGCGACACCGTTAAAGTGTGCATATAAGGTGTCAAAAGAATGCGTTGATTGGTCAATATTATCGGTAAAGTCACGAGATATATAATTGACTAAAATTTGCCCTTGACCAGGGGTAGAGTCTTGCCAAGAAAAAGCTAAAGCAACGTTGGGGTCATTTGTTATTGCAATATCTACCGTGTTATCGTCACTGGTCAGTTTTGGGCTAAAAGTATAACCAAGCATAGACGTTATTTCTAAATCGTTTGCTTGAGCGCTTATTGATAATAATTGCGTGCAACATAGAGCAATAAACGCTTTGTTGGAACGAGGAAAAAATCTCAATGGGGGCATAGTTGAATGTTCCGTTGTCTTTTTAATTGTTAATTTTATATGTGATTGTTTTTATTGTTGAGTGCAAGCTTACTTTAGAGTACAAGTATTAGCAGTATTTAATTAAATTTATTAGTGAGTTAGCTTTTAATTGCTAAGTTCAATAAAGCAAGTAAAACTTCACCACCTAACTGGTTTGTTATAATACCCTGTTTACCACCTATAGCTGTTATATTAACATCATGAAGCGGTATCATTTTAGCTAATCCGCCGTTAATTATATTTAACTCTACGGTGTTGATTGTAATTGCGGTAATATTGATTTTGGCTTGAGGTTTTCCTCGTTTTTTCTTCACTTTAGTATGCTCAATAATTGGACCTGCTTGTGGGTTATTTTCGGCATATTTTTCAGCATTGAGTTGAGGGTTGTTCTTAGCGTATATTTTGGCACTTATGTTGGGATATAACTCAGGGTAATCAAGGGCAAGTTTATTGCTGATTCTTTGAATCAATTGGTCAATATTACTTGTTTTACCTGAGCTAGTTTCAATATTTAAGGTAAGCTTATTGATTGTTATTGCTTGTATTGTCGTTAATAAAGGTTGGGTAGGTTGTTTCACTAACTCAATATGTGCTACATCAATAATAACAGCATGTTTGGCTTGATGATCGTTTAAGTTTAACAAACTGAAATTTGTAAACTCTCCTATTCCTGTGCTTGACGAAAAATCAGCTAAAGTAACATTGGTTTTTTGGCCACTGTAATAATGTCCTTGTATTTCAATCTGGCTTTTAAGGTATTCATTTAACGATCCATTGGCTAAATACCAAAGCATGGAGCTAAGCGATACTAATAGGGTAAAAGCTAAAACAGCAAGTTTATTCAAGGGTAAGCCTCTTTCATGCTAAGGGATAAATGACTGATTATATATTGTTATAAAAAAGCCGTTACTGATTTGGGTAACGGCTTGATATGTGCTGTAGATTTTACCTGTGAGGTATTATCATATTGCACTACTTGGAACGCTTGTTGGGCTGATATGCTCAATAGGGTAACAGCCAAGTACTTTAATAAAGTTGGTGTGTTCGGTCATTTCACTAATCGCTTCTTGTAGCGCGAAATTTTTCAAATTTGCTTCTACATCAATATAAAACATTTCTTCCCATGGACGGCCTTGAATAGGGCGAGACTCAAGTTTACACATATTAATACCTTTTTCTTTTAGTACTAATAAACATTCTACTAATGCACCTGCTTTTTGCCCAGTTGCTAAAATAATAGCTGTTTTTGCTGGTATTTGTTCAGCCACCTCAACGGCTTTTCTTGCTACCAAGATAAAGCGCGTTTTGTTTTCATTTTGATTTGCTATCGATTTTTCTAGTGCTTGTAATTGATATAAGTGACCACCTTCTTCACTGCCGATAACAGCGACAGTATCATCTTGCAATTCGGAAGCTTTAACCATGGCATCGGCAGTGCTTTCGCAGTATTCTATACGTATATCATTCTGTTTATCTAAGAAATTACTACACTGTGTAAATGGTTGGCCATGAGCATAAATCGTTTTTATTTTATTTAAACTAGTCTCTACAGCGGTAAGTAAACAATGCTCTATTGGTTGGGTGATTTCACCAACAATAGATAAATTAGTGTGTTGTAACAAGTCATAAACTTCGTTGATACTACCTGAACTGGTATTTTCGATAGGCAACATACCGTAATCTACTTGACCAGACTCTACTTGTTGTAGGATATCACTGAAATTTTGGCAGCCAGATTCAATTATTTTTTCTGCGCGTCGAGAGAAGTATCGGTGACTTGCCAAATAACTATATGAGCCTTTATCACCTAGGAAAGCCACGCTAACCGCTGGCGTTTGAATATCAGGATTAGCTAAGCTTTGTAAAAAAGCCTGCTGATTTAGTACTGAATCTTCAATGATAGTTTGAAATATATTGGTAACATAGTGAGCATCTAAACCTAATTCTTTCCCTTGTTTTATTAAGCGAATTAACAACTCTTGTTCACGTTGCTGATCTCGAATAGGGCGAACTTGTTGTATTTTACTCTTAGCAACATTTAATGTAAGTGCGCGACGTTTAGCAAATAAGGTCAGTAAATCTTGATCTAAAGTGGTTATTTGTTTACGTATTTCGTTTAAATCTAATTTTTCGCTCACTGTGTTTTCCTGTTATTACTATGAGTGGATTGGAAGGTTTGATTTCTCTAGAGCAGCTACTCTATCTAGCTTTACTGAATTCTGTCAACAGTTTATTTAGACTGTTTTTATTTACTTATCAATTTTATGGGATACATTGCCAAATAATAGCAAAACTGCTTAGCGTAGCTACGGCCCAAACCAAGCTACGTAGCTTGTCTATGTTTGCTAAATATAAACCATTATACAGTACGCGTGCACATACATGTACTATGGCGAGTAAGGTTATATGTGTACCTGTATGCTGTGTTGCTATTGCTAATAATACTGCAGGAGCGAAAATTATTAATGATTCAAATGCATTTTGATGCGCAGCTAATGCACGCGCACCAAAACCTGTTAGTTTACTTTGTTGATCGCGTGGGTGGCTATTGTTATATCCGCCTAGCTTATGCATAGCATAAGCAACGGGAGCTTTTGCCAAAAGTGGTAATAGTGTTGCAATAAATAAACACCAAATTAAAGTTGCCATTGTTTTTCCCTATTGTTGTCGTTTTAGTGGTTGTTTATATTAACTCGAAACTAATAATTTAATAGCGTTAACGTGTATTTGGTTTTACCAGGTAAAAAAGGTAATGCTTTACCTTTTACCCAGTCATTGTGTCCTTTGCCATAATAAGGACTCCAAGGATGTCCTGCTTGGCTCGTAGGCATATGAGAAATGCCGGTTTCTTCATGACCAGGTGAAACCACCATACGCTCTGAAGCGCCAAAAGATATGCCTTGAACCTTCGGCATATAACTATCACCTGATAGTTGTGTTGATGGCATATCTAACCATTTTCCAATGAAAGGAATAGCATTACTCAGTGGATGCTTAATAGTTGTAGTATTTTGTTGCCCCCATCTAGCATCAACTAATGCTTGTTGTTCATTTTCTTCTACTGTGATCATGTCATCAATCGTTTGTTTTAGCGCTTGGTTAAACAAGGCAGACCAATTTTTTAATGGGCGCATTAAAAAGTTTTCAGGCTGTTGATTGATAAGTTGCCATAAAGGTGTTTTAACTTGATGGCGGATGCTTCGAAACTTATAACCGTCATCTAATTGTCTAAAATTATTATTTAATTCACTAAAGACTAAATCACGTGTATTGATACGAAAATTTCTTACTAAACGATAATTAATGGAATCTACACTAGCAACCCACGGCTCATTTTTTAATAATAACTTTCGTACTTGGATAAATTCTTTATATTTACTTAACGTGGCTTGGTTAAGCACGTTAGTTAATAAGAATTTTTGCCAACGCGTTAAAAATAGTGCACGTTCATCTAAGCCTATATCAAGTAACGCTTTTTCATCGAACGCTTTAAGGGAATTTAAATTGTCTCGGATCTGTTTAGCACGGGCGCCAAGGGCATAACCACCGTTACCTATTTTTTGTAACATATCGCCGCCAACAACCCGTGAGTTTGCTGTCCATAAACGATTATTTTTAGGATTAAAAACCCTTGGATATTGATCTGGCGTTAGGTACCCTTGCCAATTATTTTTACTATTATGCTAATAGGTAGGTGTTTCACCTATATTGCCAATTTTTGCTGGAATTGGCCCCATAATTGTCCAACCAATATTACCAATTTTGTCACCTACCACCATGTTTTGTGAGGAAATTCCACTTCGAGCTTCAATAGTAAACGCTTCTTTCACTGATTGTGCTAACTCTAGTTCTGTTGCCGTGATGTTTACGGCTTGTTTGTCATGCGCAACCCAGCGATAAGCTAACAATTTTCCTTGATGATTTTTGCCAATAACAGGGCTCCAAATAGTTTCTTTAATGGTGACCTCTACAGGCTGTTCATCTTTTACTACAATAATTTGTTTATGGTAACTAAAGTCTTTAGGGCCGGATGATGTCAGATATTGTTTAGCATCATTTATTGTATTTAAAATGACAATATCGCTGTAATCACCATAACTGTTAGTGAAACCCCAAGCAATATTGCCATTACTACCGACTACTATACTCATGATACTGCAAGTCTATGTACATGCTAAAAATGCTAAAAATGCTAAAAATGCTAAAAATGCTAAAAATGGTTAAAATAGAATCTTATTCATTCCACTGTACAGGCTCTTGTTGTAAAGTAAGTATTCAAAAGGTTGTGTTCCTAAAGACATTAAGCCCTGATTTACCCCTTGGGTATAGGCTTCTAATAAGACTCTTTGATTGTTTGGTAAGCTATTAATAATGGTTCTTGCTCGTTCTCTAAAACGATGCAGTCGAATTGACTTATCATGCTTTAATGCCAAAACTCCAAATAAGCTAGCGATTTCGCCTGCTGAATTACGTCTAAGCAAGTCCATTTGAAAGAACCGCTCTTGTGCATGAATAAAGCCAGTAACAACGGCTATATCAACACGGCTTTTAGCTTTAATAGTCGCAATACCTTAGCTATCACGATCAATCACGGCAGTACTTTGTAAACCTAAGATAGTTTCTTCGCCGTTGAGTAAGGGAAGTGCATTATCTACCTTGCTGTAAAGCCAGGTAATACTAGAGGCGATGAGTAAGAAGCTAATAAGTAGCAGGGAAATAATTATTCTTTTTATCATGGGTGAGCTAACCAAGGTTATAATATTAATAAGAGTATCTGATTCATATAAACTAACGAAGCATTTGTTTTTCTTTGATAAAAGAAAAAAGCCTATATTTGTTTAGATTTATACGTTAAGCAAATGTTATAATACCATCATCGTAATTGTACTAATTTGTGCTAATCTTAGTTTATGCTTAAAGTTTCAGAGGTTCACAGTGACAGAATCAATGTCTAAACATGTTCAGATTGGAGAATGGATTTTCGAAATCAAAATGGTTCGTGCACTAAAAGTTTCAGAGTACGGTAAACCGTATTCGGCTATTGCAAACTGCAATGTTAATGGCGATACCATGTATATAGATGGTTTGTTGGCAAAAAACGCGAAAATTTTTACTAAAAGTGACTTTAATAGTTTTAATGACTTTTGTTATAAAATGGGACTTAAACAGTTTTCTTATCATAGATATCAAAACGGTCAGTCAATAATTAAAGATAACATGGTTAGCTCCCCCGATGATAGAGATAGCGCTTCAATAATACTTAGTAAGTAACCCATTCAATAGCATCACTTTAGTCTTGTGAGCAACGAAAGAAAGTTTGTCTCATTGCCATTTATTGTTAGAATAGCACATCAATAATTTTCGATAAAAAACTTCCATGGCATCACTTCAAGATCAATTACTTAAAGCGGGTTTAACGACCAAGCAAAAAACGCGTCAAGCCAATGTAGATAAACGTAAGAAAAATAAACAAAAGCGCAGTGGTGTACAACATGGCGCTAGTTTACAAGAGCAAGTTCAGCAGGACTTAGCCAAGGCTAAAACAGATAAACAAACAAAAGATAATGCTTTAAATGAGTTGAAGCAGCAGCAGCTCGCTGACAAAGAGCAAATATTACGTATTAAGCAAATTTTAATTCACCACCAGATTAAAAATGTGGCAGGTGATAATGATTACAACTATACCTTCGAAACAACAATCAAAAAGTTGCCATTAGATGCTGTTACCCATAAAGCATTGGTCAATGGTCGTTTAGCATTGTGTGGTTTAGATGACGTCACTTATTTAGTTACTCGTGAAACGGCAGAAAAGCTGAGTGAGCTCGATAAAAACGTTGTGTTAGTACAAAATGATAATGCGCTTGATGAACAAGTCGATGAAGATGACCCTTATGCTGACTATCAAATTCCAGATGATCTGATGTGGTAAGTTAACTTGTCCGTATAATTGTTATGAATACTAATAATCATCATATAGAAATATCACCTCTGTAAGTCCTTATGTAATAATACACCTGTAGCAACTAAATTTTCGACTACTATACCCATACCACCTCAAGATGCGAGTTTCAGGACTACAAAGGAATTCTTGATCAAGGCGCATCTTTTATTAATGGTTTTTCCCTTAATAATAGATGCAACGATGAGCATGATTTTCTCTGTAGCCCCGCAGGGCGAGTTTAAAAGGCGTATATGCCGCGTTATTGATTTTGACAATAGAGTAACTATTATCTTCAATCAATGCCTTGCCTAATAAGCCTTTTAATTCTCGCTGAATCCTGCATCTTGAAGTGGCATGGGTATATAGCCCATAAGGATAGAAGTAACATGTCAAATAACACTGAGATGAATGTTGATAAATGTGCTGATGATCAAAAAACAACTCAACAACAGTTGGACGATGCTATCAATGAAATTACTGAGTTAAAGCTACAAATAGCTTGGTTAGAACGCTCTTATGAGTGATACCTTACAGTCACTGAAAAAAATTCAATAGAAAGTTAATATTAACCATTATATTAGCTTTTTTTTGCCCTAATTTTATTTTTTGTCATTTTTTATAATACAAAATGAAATTTTATATAAATGATTACAGTCAGCTGTTCATTTTTGATATTCATTGCTTGCATTAACGCGAGTTCATGCTATTTTCTCATTTATAAAAATTTAATCTAAGGAATATTTCATGCCAAAGGCTAGCGATATAAAGAAAAATGCTGCGATAGAGCATAACGGTAAAGTATTAATTGTTAGGGATATTACTCGCTCAGTTCCTCAAGGTAGAGCAGGGGGAAGTTTATACCGCATGCGTTTATATGATGTGGTTACCGGAGCTAAAGTTGATGAAACTTTTAAAGCTGATGATATGCTTAATTTTGCAGACTTAAGTCGCCGTCCATCTATGTTTTCATATATTGATGGCGATGAGTATGTCTTTATGGATAATGAGGACTACACCCCATACAACTTGAATAAGGACAGTATTAGCGAAGAGTTGTTATTTATTAACGAAGATACTCAGGGTCTGTCTGTAATTATTGTTGATGATGTTCCTGTTGCAGTTGATCTTCCTGCCTCTGTTGATTTAATTATTACGGAAACTGACCCTTCTATAAAAGGCGCTTCAGCCAGTGCTCGTACTAAGCCAGCAACCCTTTCAACAGGCTTGATTATACAGGTGCCAGAGCATATATCTACAGGTGATAAAATTAAAGTTAATACCAGTGAGCATAAATTTATGGGTCGTGCAGATTCTAAATAATAAATAGATAAAACATGACATATATACCCGTGACACCTCAAAATGCGTGTTTCAGGATGCCTGAGTGATTCATGATCAAGGCGCATTTTTTTATTAAGGGTTATTCAGGAGAATGTGCTCCTGCATTCTCTAATAAGCTACATCCATGTAGCGTCCTTAAAAAGAGATGCAACGAAGAGCATGATTTACTCAAACATCCCCGTAGGGCTGGTTTATAAACGTTTTATGCAGCGTTATTTATTTCGACAATAGAACAACTATTATCTTCAATCAATGCCTTGCCTAAAGACGTTTCTAACTCCAGCTGAATCCGACATCTTGAAGTATCATGGGTATATTGTTATTTAAGGGAAAACCCTTAACAAAAGAATCACCTTGATTATGAAGCTGATATTTTCTGAAATGAGCATCTTCAGTAGAGCGGGTATAAATAAAAAATGGCTAAACACATTCAATGTTTAGCCATTTATAAACAATTTATCTGTATTGAATTAATCTGCCAATGGTGAAATGTAGCCGTCTGGTTTTAAGGCGAGTACATCACAATTAAGTTGATCAATAACATGCTCTGCTGTGTTGCCAATTAACGCCGCTGAAATCCCTGTTCTGCCTATCGTACCCAAAATAACTAGTTCAGCATCAAGTGTACTAGCAACTTGCTCTATTACCGTTTCTGGAAGACCTTCTTTGACATGAGTATTAACAACATTAATATCAAATTTATTAGCATGAGCAATCATAGCCTGCTCATGATGCTTAACCATGGTCTCGTTATACTCAGTTGTATTAAACTCAGGTATTTCAATCGCTATGTTAACGGGTGTACCCGGGAATGAATTAACCAGGTGAACATTAGCCTGAATTACTTGCGCTAGCTGTTTGGCTTCTTCTGTTATTTTTACATTGAGTGAATGATGCTCAGCTTCATCGCTACCTACATTGACCGCAGCGATAATATTCCCGTTACTTGGCCATTCATGTTCTTTTACTAACATTACAGGGCAGGGGCATTTGCGTAAAATGTGCCAATCAGTAGGCGTAAAAATGACTGATTTTAATTTGTCATGTTGATGAGTACCTTTAATGACAAGATTATAACCTTGCTTGATTACTCGTTCGATTATGGCCTCAAAGGGACGATTGTGCCATACAACTTGGCAATCTATTTCTATATCAGGATTTAGCTCCTTGATATAATTTTCTAGCCAAAATTCTTTGTCCTTGATCACTGATTGACGCATGGCATCACGTTCATCAGTAGAAAGTATTGTGGTCATTTCATAAGAAAAATCAAAAATACTTAAAAAGGCAGTGATTTTTGTTTGGTTGGTACCGTTTTGGTTTATTTTAGAGGCTAAATCTATTGCTCTTTTTAAGGCTTTTTGCTCATTGGTTGTTGGATCGATGACAACCAAAATATTTTGATAAGTTTCCATGATAAATCTCACTCTGATGAAATTAAAAAATAGCTTGTATTAAGCTTAGTTAATTTATAGCAAAAGTGTGAGATTAATGCTTGTTTTAAATCAAGTTGTTGGAAGTTTCAATTAGCTAACTTAATGAAAGCTATTATAAAGTTAGCTTAGGGTTGAGGCTAATTATATGGTCTAGTTAGAGGCGCAATCAATTAACTGATCAATATCTAAAATAGAGATAAGTTTTCCGTCAACTTTGATTAAGCCATTTTTATGAAAACGATTTAACAAACGGCTAATGGTTTCAACAGTGAGTCCAATATAGTTGCCAATGTCACTACGGGTCATGGTTAGACGAAATTCTATTGAAGAGAAACCTCGAGCATAATATCGGTCACTCAAACTCACTAAGAATGTAGCGACACGTTGTTCAGCATTTTTTCTGTTAAGTAACGTAAGCATCTCTTGATCTGTTCTGATTTCATTACTCATTAAACGTAACACTTGCTTTTTAAGCTTAGGCATTGTGTTAGATAATGTATCTAAACTATCGTAAGGAATTTCACAAACCATTGAAGTTTCAAGTGCTTGAGCAAAACTTTTATGCTCACTATCGGCAATAGCATCAAATCCTAATAAATCACCCGCTAGATGAAAGCCAGTAATTTGCTCTTCACCTTGCTCGTTGACTGTAAAGGTTTTAAATGTACCTGAACGAATGGCAAATAGACAATTTAGTTCTTGCCCATCAGCATATATTTTATCGCCTTTATGTATAGGTCGTTTGCGATCAATAATATCATCAAGCGTGTTCAGCTCTTCATCATTAAGCGTAAAAGGTAAGCAAAGTTCACTAATACTGCAACTTTGACATTTGATATGCTGTGCGCTAGGGCCACTATTATTCGACATGTATTACTCAATTGTTTTAGAAGTAATTGATGTATTTACTCTAATTTTTAGGTCAAGACTATGGTATTAGAACATTTGTTGATATGCAACAATAAAACTGTAAATACCGAAGGATATTAAGATAAAAGCCATCGTTTTTCGTAAAACTGGGTTGACTAGTCTATTTTTTATGCTACTGAAGCCTATTGACAAGGTCAATAGGGCGGGTAAAGTGCCTAAGCCAAAGAAAAACATGATACTAGCGCCATTAATTATACTGCTGCTTGCTAATGCCCAAGTCAGTGTTGAATAAACTAAACCACAGGGTAGCCAACCCCAGATTGCACCGAGACCAAGTGCTTTTAATGGGGTGTTCACTGGAATTACCCTGCTTGCTAGAGGAGAAATATATTGCCATAATTTCTTTCCTAGCGCTTCAATTCTATTGAGCCACATTAACCATTGGCCTAAGTATAAACCTAACAAAATAACAAATACAGCTGAAAATAATTTTAAACCAGCCAGCGGTAGGCCTATATTCTTCGCAGCAATAGAGCCTGTAAAACCAACAATGGCGCCGATAAAGCTGTAAGAGGCTATTCGTCCTAGGTTATAACAAAAAACTAACGTAAATTTGCTTGATTTTATTTGACTCTCATGTTGATAGCCGTTTTGATTACCCTGTTGATCATTAACGGGAATTTGTTGATTAGTATCATATTTGTTACTTGGAATTGCAGAAGTCAGCATGGTGGTTATGCCACCACACATGGCAATACAGTGCCCTGAACCAAGCAATCCGATGATAAAAGCAGAAAAGAAATCTAAACTCATTTATTTTGACTTTTTGACTTATCACTGGTAACAGTCAACTTATTATTTTTTTCTTCTTCATCAGATGCATTTTCGTCGAAGAGAATACTCATCCCTTGCTTTTCAAGATCATCAAACTGCTCTGTTTTTACCGCCCAGAAAAAAAGATAAATACCAATGGCTGTTAGGAGTACTGCAATTGGAATTAAAATGTAAATAATGCTCATGAGCTTTAGCCCTAATGTTTTAAAAATAGTTTTAAGTAAACTATTTTTTTAATAGACGTAGTGAATTGGTAATCACTAAAATTGAACTTGCCGACATGCCAATAACGGCCATATAGGGAGTAATAAATCCAGCGACGGCTAGCGGTAATACAATACCATTATAGCCAAAAGCCCATAAATAATTTTGGAAAATAATACGACGAGTTTTGACCGCTATATAGTGTAATGTACTAATACTGCTAAGTTGGTTATTTAATAAAATGACATCAGCGCCACTTTTGGCAATATCTGATCCACATCCCATCGCAATCGACACATGAGCTGCACCAAATACAGGTGAATCATTAACGCCATCGCCTATCATTGCAACAGTGGCATTTTGTTCTTTTTGTAGGTTTTTGAGTTTAGTCATTTTATCGGTTGCACTCAAACCGCCATAACAATGAGGTATCGATAATGATTTAGCGACTTTTTTACAAGCATTTTGACTATCACCGGATAACATCAATGTTTGATTGTTTTCATTTAACTTAGTCATTAATGCTTTGGCATCATCCCTTATTTTATCTTTAAGGTAAAAAGCCCCTATAAGGGTGTTATCGTAAACTAGAACACAAGAAGCATTGATTAATTGCTCATCCTTTTTTTGAACACTCGTAAAGCTATCTAAGAGCCAACTAGGCTTGCCAATATGGAATTGTTTATTGTCTATTAAACCACTAACGCCTTTACCTGAATGCACTTTGACATTGATGGCATTCATTTTGAAATTTCGATACTGATTAAAAGGTTTAGCGAGTGGGTGTTCAGAATGAGATTCTAATGCGGCAGCAATAGCTAATATATTTGTTTTGTTATAAGTATCATCTGTTAATAATACGTCTATTTTATCTATGGTAAAATCACTGGTAGTTAAGGTGCCTGTTTTATCAAAAGCAAAGGTGTTGATCTTGGGAATTGTTTCCATTACATGAGAAGACTTTATCATAATACCATCACGATTAAGACGAGTGGTAGCACACGTTAATGCGGTAGGTGTTGCTAAAGATAAGGCACAAGGGCAGGTGGCAACTAATACTGATAAGGTGATCCAAAATGCTTCTTCAGGTAAATGCTGTTGCCAATAAAGTGCTGTTCCAATAGCGGTCATTAAAATCACTGCAACAAAGTATTGCGCTACTTTATCGGAGAAGCGTGCTAATTTAGGTTTATGGGCTTGAGACTGTTCACTTAAACGAATAAGTTGACTTAAAAATGATTGACTACTAGATTGTTTAACTTTTACCGTTAAATTGCCATCACCATTAATTGTGCCGGCAAATACATCGTCGTTAATGTTTTTGTTTAAGGGTAATTGCTCACCAGATAACATTGCTTCATTTACTTGGCTGTTACCGTCAACAATTACACCATCAGCAGGAATAGTTTCACCGGGCTTTACTATTACTAAGTCACCTTTCACTAATAGCTTAGCCGCCACTAATTCCTCTTTCTGTTCTATGTTTTCCTTATTCGTAACTCTAAACTCGAAACTGTCTTCATTGCTACTTAATTTCGTTGCCGTCATGGGCATTAATTTTAATAAATTCGCTGATACTTGTGCTGCATGAGAGCGAGCTCTAAACTCTAAAAATTTGCCAATGAGTAGTAAGAAGGTGAACATTGATACGGACTCAAAATACACTTCTCCTTGCTGCGTTACTGTTGCCCATGCGCTAGCACTAAATGCTAAAATGATGGCAATAGATACGGGTACATCCATCGATAAACGCTTTAATTTAAGGGCGGTAATTGCCCCCATATAAAAGGGAAATGCACCGTAGGTAGCAATAGGAATGGCTAAAATAAAGCTCACCCAACGAAGATAAACAATGTTGTATTCAGCCATATCTGAAAAAGCACCAAAATATAAACCGACAGCAATCATCATAATTTGCATCATTAAAATGCCGCTGATGCCTAAACGTTTAATAAATCTTTTGCTGATTACTTTATTACGTTGCTCTAGTTCATTCGCTTTAAAGGGGAGAGCTTGATAGCCAATATGATCAATGGCATTAAGGATTTCACTAAGTTTAACTTGGTCATCTTGCCACTTTATTGTGGCTCGTTGAGTCGTCGCATTTACCGTGATTTGATCAATGCCTTTAAGTTTACTTAGTTGCATTTCAATTAACCAAGCACAGGCTGCACAACTGATACCTTCTACCGTTAATATCGCTTCTTTAGAATCTTTATCTTGGTAGATAAACTCATTTTGTAATACATCTTCATCAAGCAACTTATTCTTTTGCTGTTGAGCTGCTTTGAGTTGTGGAGGAATCAGGTCCGCACCCTTTTGAGCTGGCTCTGTTCTCACTTGATAATATTGAGTCAGGTTATTGTCAACGATGGTTTGGGCAACAGCCTGACAACCTATGCAACACATAGGTTGTTTTTTATTATTGATAGTGACACAAAGCTCTATGCCTAGAGGTACATTCTCATTACAATGAAAACAGCTTTGTGGTTTAGAAGATGTGCTTGACATGTAAATAAATTTTTAATTATCCGTTAATAATATATGCCGTATAAAGCTAAATTATTGTGCTTTGATTGGATCTGGCACTATGTCAATAAAATCATTTTGCGGTAGACTAATGGTTTCTTGAATTTTCCAATGATTTTGAAATGGCGTTAAGGTGATTTTCCACTTGCCTGAAACAGCATTGTCAAACTTGTGTCTGAAGTAACCATTACCGTCAGGTGTAAGTGCTAAGAAAAAATCTTTTTCTTCTTGTGTTGGATGATAAAAGTTAATGTTTATCAAAGGAAAAGATTTTTCAATACCTGTAGGTTTAACTACAAGTTCATTGTTCGATAACTTCAATGCGAACCGCATGCCTAATTTTTGTGCTAGTTTTACTTTGGCTACTTGTAAGTTAATGGCTTTGCCTGTTTTATAATAATCACCTACAACAAGCGGGTCAGGGTTGGTATTGGCTATGATGTACGTTGTAATACCCGCTACGACGGCGGTAAAAGGGAGAATAAAAACTAACCAAGCCCAGGGCTCACGATACCAAGATGTTTTCATAGAGTTTAAACGTTGTTAAATTGTATAAATTTGGCGCTTATTATAGCGTTTATCACTATTTGGGGCTAGTTTTCTTTATCGAAACAGGATAATAAAAAACCCTAGTTAACAAAGAGTTAGCTAGGGTTGGTTTTATTATTTGTAAATAAATATTACACTATGATTACTTACATTTTTTTCTTGGTTTTAATCTTGAGAAAGAGAATAGATATAAGCACTAATTACATGTACTTTTTCTTCACCAAGAATAGCTTTCCAAGGAGGCATTACACCGGCACGACCATTTCGAATAGATTCTTCAATAGCACGCTGTGAACCACCGTATAACCAAATGTTATCAGATAAATTTGGTGCACCCATTGGTGTGCCCATAGCTAAACTACCTTGACCGTCTGGGCCGTGACAACCAGCACATATTCCAAATTTAGCTTTACCTGCTGTGGCTAAATCTTCGTTTACAGAGCGACCACTTAAGCTAATAACATAAGCTGCTACTTCTTTCACGCCTTGTTCGCCACCAATAGCAGCACCCCAAGCCATCATACCAACCGCTTTACGACCGTTCATGATAGACTCTTTAATTTGCTCTGGTGTGCCACCATATAACCAGTCTTTATCTGTTAGGTTAGGGAAGCCTGTAGTACCACGAGCATCAGATCCATGACATTGTGAACAGTTTTGAATAAATAGGCGTTGACCTACTTTCAATACTTCAGCATCTGTGGACAAATCTTCAATACTACGCGCTGCGTAAGCATCAAAAATCGGACCATATTTAGCATCAGCTTGTTCAATTTCACGGTCATATTGAACTAATACGCCAGAATCTTTTTTCAAATATTCTGCTGTTTTAGCTTTAGATTCAGCAATATTTAAAATACCTTGGTTAGAACTTTTCCAACCTAAAAGGCCAGTCCAGTTACCTAAGCCATAAAGTGCAATATAGCCAAATGCCCAAACGATGGTAAGTAAGAAGAACGTGCTCCACCATTTAGGTAGTGGATTGTTTAATTCTTCAATGCCGTCGAAAGTGTGTCCCATAGACTCACCCTCTTCAACGCCCGCAAAGTTCTTTAAGCACATACGTAGTATTAAAAAACAACCTACGAGAGTGCCTAGGGAAAGAACCCAAACCCATATATTCCAGAAGTTAGACATACTTATTTTCTCTCCTGCTTGCTATCTTTATCAAGATGGCTTTGCTTATTTTGTTTTGTTAGATCGTCTTCTTCAAAAATAGAATTTGCAACTTTATCAAATGAAGCTTTCCGTTTTTTTGAGTATGACCAAACTACAATTATGACAAATAACGCCATTATAAGGAGGGCAACTAGCCCTCTTAATGTACCGTAATCCATCAGGTAACTACTTCAATGCATGCCCAAGTGATTGCAAATAAGCAACCAAGGCATCCATTTCAGTTTTACCTTTAACCGCATCAGTCGCGCCAGCAATTTCTTCATCGGAATAAAGTTTTATTGCATTACCATTTTCATCTTTATGGCTGCGATTACGCGTTAACCAGTTAAAAGCTTTAAGTTTTTCACCTGTGAGCTCACCGTCTAATGTATTGGTATTTAACCAATGATAAGAAGGCATGTTCGATTCAGGTACCACTGAACGAGGATCAGTTAAATGGGCAATATGCCAATCATCACTATAACGACCACCAACACGTGCCAAATCTGGACCAGTACGTTTAGAGCCCCATAAAAATGGATGTTCCCAAACGTGTTCACCGGCAACACTATAATGACCGTAGCGTTCAGTTTCGGCTCTAAATGGGCGGATCATCTGGCTATGACAATTATTACAACCTTCACGAATGTATATATCACGGCCTTCCATTTGTAGCGCAGTGTAAGGCTTTAAATTATCAACAGGTGTTGTTGTCGCTTTTTGGAAAAACAACGGTGTAATTTCTACTAAGCCACCAATACTAATGGCTAAAATAGTAAATATTGCAAACAAGCCTATATTCTTTTCGACTTTTTCATGTGTATTTTTCATGTCGATCTCCTTAGGCTTCTTCAGCTGCTTTAAGACTTCCGTCTTTAGCACCAATTGTTTTAAACATGTTGTAAGCCATTAATAAAAAGCCTGATACAACTAACACACCACCTAAGAAACGAATGAAATAGAATGGGTAAGAAGCGGTCAAACTCTCTACAAAGCTATAAGTTAATGTTCCGTCTGTATTTACAGCACGCCACATTAAACCTTGCATTACACCTGAAATCCACATAGCGACGATATAAAGTACAATACCCGTTGTATGAATCCAAAAATGAATGTTGATTAAGCGAATGCTATACATACGACCTTGATTAAATAACACTGGAATTAAATGATACATAGCACCAATTGAAATCATTGCCACCCAACCTAAAGCACCAGAATGAACATGTCCAACAGTCCAATCAGTGTAATGAGATAAAGCATTTACCGATTTAATTGCCATCATAGGGCCTTCAAAGGTAGACATACCATAGAAAGACAAAGAAACAATTAGGAAACGTAAAATTGGATCATGACGAAGCTTATGCCATGCGCCTGAAAGCGTCATAATACCGTTAATCATACCACCCCATGAAGGAAGGAATAATACGATAGACATTACCATACCAACAGATTGAGCCCAATCAGGTAGCGCAGTGTAATGTAAGTGATGAGGACCAGCCCAAATGTATAAAGAAACAAGTGCCCAAAAGTGAACAATAGATAAACGGTAAGAATAAACAGGACGTTCTGCTTGTTTAGGAACAAAGTAATACATCATCCCTAAGAAACCGGCGGTTAAAAGGAAACCAACGGCATTATGTCCGTACCACCACTGAATCATCGCATCAATAGCACCTGGGTATATTGAATATGATTTCATTGCAGAGATAGGAATAACCATTGAATTCACAAGATGCAATACAGCTACGGTGAGGATAAAACCACCAAAGAACCAGTTAGCTACATATATGTGCGAAGTTTTTCGTTTAACTATTGTACCGAAGAACACTATTGCATAACAAACCCAAACAATTGTAATCAATATATCGATTGGCCATTCTAGCTCAGCGTACTCTTTTGAAGAGGTATAACCTAAAGGTAAAGATATTGCAGCTGCTACAATAACTGCTTGCCAGCCCCAAAAGGTAAATGCAGCTAATTTGCCACCGAATAATCGGGCTTGACAGGTTCGCTGTACTACATAGTATGAAGTAGCAAATAAAGCACTCGTACCAAAGGCAAAAATTACTGCATTGGTGTGAAGTGGTCGAAGACGAGAGTAGGTTAACCAAGGTGTATCAAAATTTAACGCAGGCCAAATTAATTGAGCCGCGATAAGCACACCTACGAGTGTACCAACGATCCCCCAGATTACAGTCATTACAGTAAATTGACGTACAACATCGAAGTTGTAGTCTACTACTGCTGACGGATTACTTTGAGTCATGTTATGGATTCCGCAGTGTTATTATTAATGAAAACAATTATAAAGATGTTTTTTAAAAATCAGACACGTTAAAAACGTACAATCTTTAAACTATTTCTGTGTGTTCGCTAAAAAGCGATGATATATGTCACAAAATCGAGCTAAATATGCCATATACAAGGTAATTTTACCCTTTGAGCATGACAAAAATCAACAGCCGTCTGTGTTTAAATTTGACATAGATCAAGTTTGAACTTAATTGCCCATATTCAATTTGTGGCTATGAGAATGTGATTAAAAAGCCATTGGACTTTAGTAGGATTTTAATGCGATAACTATGAACAGTTAACAGGTCATATTGCTATCTAAAAATCAGCAAGTTTGATGATCTTATCTTGAGAAAGTAGCACTATTTTCTTTCCTTTTACTTGAATTAATTGATCTTTTTGGAATTTAGAAAAAACCCTACTTAAGGTTTCACTACGTAAGCCTAAGAAGTTAGCAATGTCATTTCGGTTAATGGGTAATTCAATACTCGTATCACTACCAGTATAACTAGCGTTTCTTTCGATAATATTCAATAAAAATGCTGCTAATAAGCTATCGGCAGACTTTTTTCCTATATAAGCTTGAAAATTGCGCTGGCGAACATAGCTTTGTCTGCTTAATAATTCAATTAGATTTTGTTGAATTTCTGGTATTAGTTGACCGCAAGAGGTCATTTGTTCAACAGAAACCTTACAGACAGAACTGTCACCAATTGCGATGGCTGTGTAGTTATAGGTTTTTAAATAAAGTGCGTCTTCGCCAATGAGCTCACCAGGAAAACGTAAACCAATAATATTCTCAGTATTGTCATCCGTTTGTTGACATAATTTAAAGGTGCCAGAGCTGACGGCATAAATATCTGTTAAGGGATCTGATTGATTAAACAGAATGTAATTCGTTTTGGTGGCAATTCTTCTATGTAAATAACTTTCAGATAAGTTGATTGACTGTTTTGCTGTTACGAGAGGTTGGCAAACTGAATTCATAGAACAGTCATCACATTCCACAAAGTTGTTCTTGTCTTTATTTTGCATATTTTGCCTAGGCACGGTTGTCACTTACTTGTTAATATATACCCGTAATCATTCAAAGTGCTCTGAAACCTGCACTTTGAATGGTCACGGGTATAGATGTATTCATTTCAGTTTAGATATATTAAGGGAGTCAGGCAATAATAACAATTGTTTGAACTTAGAGCACTACCAATGATTAAAGTTGTTTTCGTTATATTATTTATTTTCAATATATTGGCTTGTAATCCAATCCAACAAGCGTCTAAAAAGAAAAGCACACTTCCACAGACCCCCTTTACTTGTATAGTTAGTCAAAGTCATTGTAAGGTTATTAACGAGCTTGGCACTTTTACTATTGAGTTTTCAGGGCAACTTGACCATGGAAAGATAAAAACAGAGTTACCGTTTGAAATTCAGTTAACATTTGATGCGCTTTCTAAAAGTTTACAGTTAAAAAACGTCAGTAGTTACCTTGAAGGTAAAACTATGTTTATGGGTAAAATTCCGGTGTTTTTTCAAATGACTGAAAAAAGTAATGATTCTATTATTGCAGAAACCTTGCTTGCTAGTTGTAGTGCAGAGGTAATGACATGGCGACTTTGGTTTGCTGTAGAAGTTGAGCAGGAAGGTAAGACAACCCAGCAAGATTTTTTTATTGATTTTGATAGCCAAAGATTATAAACAGGTTGCGAGTTTCGAGCCTCGAGTTACGAAGAGTATATTCAAGTGGAACGGGTATATCACGAATTTCTTCGTGACTCGTAACGATTGAACTCGAAACTATATTTTAAATATTATTCGTTACATCAACCGATAGTTTTAGTCTTTGCCCTGGCTGTAAATATTTACTTCGGCTCAAGCTATTCCAACGTTCAATATCACTAATACGAACATTGAATTTATCGGCTATACGGGCGAAAGAGTCTCCAGGGCGCACTTTATAGGTAATATTACGCATTATCGCTTGCTCAACGCTTAGATGACTTGCTTTGACTGAAACATTAGTCTTTTGCCAAATAACCAGCTTCTGTCCCAGTTTCAGTGGGTCACGTGGTGCAAAGCCATTCCATTTAGCTATTTTACTACCACTCACTTTATAGCGTTGACCGATATCCCAAAGGTTATCTCCAGAAACAACCTTATGTGTTAATTTAACGCCTTTCTGTGGTTTAGCTTGTTTTTTTGCAATACGTTGATCTTGAGAGAGTATATAGCTATCAAGTGATTTAGATGCTACTGGAATTAACAAGTGTTTGCCTGCGCGTATTTGATTACCGTTAATACCATTTACTTGGCGTATTAACTCAGTACTAGTATGGAATTTTTTCGCGATATGACCTAAATTGTCACCATTTTTAATTTTATATCGTTGCCATGCCAAGCGTTCGTCTTTGTTTAATTTAGCTAAGCCTTGTTGAAAATGTGCAACTTTATGTTTGGGTATTAAAAGTCGATGTGGTCCATCTGGGTCAGTTGACCAACGGTTAAACCCAGGGTTTAGACGTTGTAATTCAGGTAGCGATAAATCCGCTAGGTTAGCCGCTTTGGCTAAATCGAGTTGTGACTTAATATCAACTTGAACAATTACTTCTTCATTAGCAATTTCATAAAGTTTGAGATCAAAATGCTCAGGACGTTTAACTATATCGGCAAGAGCAAGTAGTTTAGGAACATAAGCCCGTGTTTCTTTAGGTAAATCAAGTGACCAAAAGTCGGTGTTTTTTCCTAGACTTTTATTTTTTCTTACCGCTCTGCGGACACGACCTTCGCCTGAATTATACGCTGCTAGGGCAAGTAGCCAGTCGCCATCAAAGAATTTGTGTAAATACTTCATATATTTTATGGCACCTGATGTCGATGCAACCACATCTCGACGTCCGTCATACCACCAGTTTTGTTTCATGCCGAAACGTGTGCCTGTACCGGGTATAAATTGCCACATACCAGAGGCTCGACCATGCGAATAAGCAAAGGGATCAAAAGCACTTTCAACCACGGGTAATAATGCTAATTCTACTGGGACATTGTTTTTTTCTAGTTCTTCAACAATATAGTATAAAAATGGCTCAGCACGTTTTGCTACTCGTGTAAGGTAGCTTGAGTGTTTAGCGTACCAATTACGCTGCATAATCACACGGTTGTTTTGTGGGATATCGAAAGTTAGTTGGCCACGTATACGTTGCCATACGTCATTACTACTTTGTAGCGATTCGCCTTTTAAGGAAAAAGTAACATCGTCAACAGGGTGAATAACATCAATACTTTCATCTGCAAGTAATGCCTGATTTATTTCAGCTGTGTTAGCGACTTGCTCTTGGGGTAAATAAATTTCGTTAGTATTGTTTTGTGATAATAAAGTGCTTTGACAACCACTTAGGATAATTAATGCGGGGAATAAAAAATTTTTCATGTGCAACCAATGGTAATGTGAAACGGATAATTATGTTTTCTATGGCAACTGCTCGCTAAAGCGGTGAACAGTAAGGTTAACACGTTAAAATTGGTCTTTCCAGCGCCTAATCGTGGTGAAAGTATCTTGTGATGTGGCTTTCGCGTCTGCTGAAAATTGTTGGGCACTGGCCTGTATGGTTTGCTTATTACAGCGTAAAAAAGGATTTATTTGCTTTTCTAGTTGAATGGTACTTGGAATCGTTGCATGGCCTTTAGAGCGTAACTCGTTAACTTTTTTGTTGTAATCAACTAGCGCTTGATTTTTTGGCTCTACGGTGAGTGCAAACGCTAAGTTAGCTTGTGTGTATTCATGCGTACAATACACTTGAGTGTGTTCAGGTAAATTAGCTAGCTTAGTTAATGAGTTCAACATTTGTTCAGGACTGCCTTCAAATAGTCGACCACATCCCCCTGAAAATAGTGTATCACCACAAAATAGAATAGGTGTTAAGTGGTCATTAGCAAAGTAAGCTATATGTCCTGCCGTATGACCCGGTAAATCAATTATTCGAAAGTTAATATTAAATTCATCTAAAACAACAGTATCATTTTCAGTCAGTTTGACATCACAAAGAGGAATATTTTCATTTGCAGGTCCATAAACGGTTAATGACCACTGTTTTTGTTGGCAATATTCAACCAACTTATTTATGCCGCCAGTATGATCTGAATGATGGTGAGTTATCAATATTGAGCTAAGAATCAGTTGGTTTTTCTCTAAAAACTCAATGCAAACACTAGCATCACCGGGATCAACTAACGTTGCCACCTGTTTATTGGTAATAGCCCAAATGTAATTGTCACTAAAGGCTTTTATTGGCGTGATGTCTACAGGGGTAACCCCTATAGACGAATTGATTGGTTTGATTACACTCATTTGGAATTTCCAACTTGCTCATACTCAGTATATACTTAATTATACTTCTTTTAGTTTTGAATAACATGACTTATGAAACCGGCACTGGCATTTCGGCAACCACATTATCCTCAATCTTGGCAAGCGCTACCAAACGGTGATATTGCTTTATCGGCTATTGATACCATTTTAAAACCATGGTGGGAAAAGTTCTTTGGATATCATCTATTAAAAGTAGGTGCGTTAAGTCATGAGGTTTGCACTCATAATAGCCCTATAAAGCATCAGGTTAGCTGTTGTGTTACTCGCACCGCAGGGCAAGAACAAGCTAATATTGTTGGTGATTTAGATGATTTACCCATATTGGAACATAGCGTTGATGTTTGTTTACTTAGCCATGCATTAGAATTTTCACTTGATCCACACCATGTTATCCGCGAAGCTAATCGGGTACTCATTCCAAATGGCTACCTTATTATCACTGGCTATAACCCATTATCTTTAGCTGGGTTTAACCGAGTAATACCTTATAGAAGAAAACAACAACCTTGGAATGAGCACTTTTTCTCTCCAATGCGGGTGAAAGATTGGTTACATTTAATGGGTTTTGAAATTATTAGTGATGAACGTTGTGTGCACAGTAATTTAGCAGGACAAATGAGTGAGCATTTTGTGGCAAACTGTTGGCGAAAATTTGCCAGCAATTACTTTACTAGCTTTGGCTCTGTTTATGTCATCATTGCAAAAAAAAGAGTGTTACCACTAACACCAATCAAACCTAAATGGCAGATAAGAACTAAATTCAGCCCGATAAAAGTGCCATCTATGAAGGTGGATCATAATAAAAGCAGTTATATTTCATCAAAAACAAAATAAGTAGAAAATAGTATGAAACTCAATGATTTTGAACAATATTTAAATCAGTTATTAAAACCCGAACAAATAAAAGATTACGCACCAAATGGTTTACAAATTCAAGGCAATGAACAAATAACTAAAATAGTTACCGGTGTTACCGCATCACAAGCCCTAATTGACTTAGCGATTAAAGAAAAAGCGGATGCGTTACTTGTTCATCATGGTTACTTTTGGAAAAATGAGTCTTATGTTATTCGCGGCATGAAGCATAGCCGGATTAAGGCACTAATAGAGCATAATATAAATTTATTTGCTTATCATCTTCCTCTTGATATTCATCCAACACTGGGTAATAACGTACAATTGGCAAAGTTATTGAATATCGACATAACAGGGCCGTTAGAATTAGGTAATTCGTTAAGTATTGCGATACAAGGAAAATTAACTGAAATAACCAGTGGCTGTGATTTAGCGTTGTTAATTAATGAAAAACTTAACCGAGAGTGTTTACACATAGCGCCACCATCGAATAAAAAAATTAAAACCATTGCGTGGTGTACGGGTGGAGGACAAGACTATATTGAATTAGCAGCAGAGCAGGGTATTGATGCCTTTATATCTGGTGAAGTTTCGGAAAAAACAACGCATATAGCTAAAGAAATGGATATTCACTTTTTTGCCGCTGGTCATCATGCTACCGAGCGTTACGGTGTTAAAGCACTTGGTGAGCATATTGCTAAAGAGCAAGGGCTAGAAGTTGTTTTTATTGATATTGACAACCCAGTCTAGTATTTTTTGTTTAGCTACTCTCATCTACATGCAGTTAGTTAAATAACGTTTTAAACCATTGCACTAAGCGGCCTAAACTCTCATACCAGGCTACGGTAGTTTGCTCTAATTTTTTACTACTAGGGAGATAATCTTTCCAGCTGCTTTCATTGTTCAGACCTCTAACCCAATATCCCGTCGGCGCAGCAATTGGAAATACCCCTTGGAGTTGAAAGTATTTCATTGACCTTGGCATATGATCTGCGTTGGTAATTAACACGACATTAGCACCTTGCACTCTTGGGCTTATGAGCTGTGCTTCCTCTTCGGTATCTTTGGGGAAGTTCTCTGTGATGATCTTTTGCCCAGGAATACCTAAGAGTACTAATGATTGTTTCATTATATCTGCATTAGATACGGGGTCATCACCAGCAAAACCTGACGTAATGATTCTCGCTTCCGGATGAATTTTATAAATCCTCAACGTCTCTACTAGACGCTGTAAAGAGGCTACTTGTAATTGACTCGTAACGGGTAAAGTGTGATTACTAGAATGACCATTTCCTAAAACAACAATATAATCTACAGGTTTGCTAGAACGTGTAAAAGCTTCATAATTATTCTCAATACTAACCATTAAGGTGTCAGAAATAATAGGCATTGAAGATATAAGTAATAATAGCACTGCTGATATTAGATATTTAAAACTGACTTTGGGGCGTTTTTTAAAATAAATAATAGCTAAAATTAATAGAATAAAAACCAAGTTAATGGGCATGAGAAAAATTGAAATGACTTTTTTAAGTACGAATAAATCCATAATGATCAATTAGCCAGTGAAATATGTATATTTCGAATTGAGTAATAAAATTATAGCAAAATTTGTGGTACTCGTAATTAAAAAAACAAAGCCATCAAGTTGCTAATATTTGTGAAGGGTTAATAACTTTTTTTTGATAGTCAATTGTGAAAGCATGATCCTGTTTATATATTCATTAACGTGTTTATCAATGTAAAAGATTAATAATTACTAAAAACCTAAGTGTAAACACGTAGAAAAAATACGTATATTTACCTATTTCGTATTCATCCGTAATTTAATACTATTGATAATGCACTACTGATTACTTACCGCTCCCTGTTTATTTACTAAATTAATTGAGGCGACAACAATCCTGACACAGGGGCTTTGCCTAATTCTTAGGATTAGTAAGGAAAACCACTAAAAATCTATTTTTTGTTTTTAGGCTTAAATAATAGATAATAAACTAATACGGGCTTATGTTTGTAGGCTTTAATAAAACCCAATGTACGACTTTAAAATAGTTAATAAGAGAGGTTGTAATGTTATTACCGCAATATCTTGATTTTTCCAAGCAATTAGCCCAATTTTTACCTAAAGAGCGGATAATTAGTAACTATGCCAAACGGCTTGCCTATGGAGTAGATGCAAGTTTTTATCGTTTAGTGCCACAATTAGTATTAATTCTTGATAATGAAAATGAAGTAGTAAAGGTATTAAGAGAAGCTGCGTTGTTTAAAATTGCAGTAACTTTTAGAGCTGCGGGCACAAGCCTTTCAGGGCAGGCACAATCAGAGTCAGTATTGATCATGTTGACAACAAATTGGCGTGCTCATCAAATTTTAGATTTAGGCCTTAAAATCAAATTAGGTCCTGGTGTTATTGGTGCTGATGCAAACAAATACTTATTACCCTATGGTCGAAAAATAGGCCCTGATCCAGCTTCTATTAATACGTGTAAAATTGCAGGTATTGCTGCAAATAATGCAAGTGGCATGTGCTGTGGTATCGCACAAAACAGTTACCATACGTTAGAAAGTATTCGAGTGGTTTTACATGATGGTTCAGTGCTTGATACCGGCGATGAAGAGAATGTTACAGAGTTTAAAAAAACACATATTACTTTACTGGATAATTTAAAAACACTGGCACTTAAAACGCGTAATGATAAGGATTTACATCAATTAATTAGCCATAAATATCGGCTGAAAAACACCACAGGTTATGCGATAAACTCGTTAATTGATTTTGAAGATCCAATCGATATTCTTGCCCACTTAATGATTGGCTCTGAAGGCACATTAGGTTTTATTTCTTCTCTCACTTATAACACGGTTATTGAACATAAACACCGATCATCGTCACTGGTGTTTTTTCCTGATATCCAAACAACTTGTTATGCGGTATCTGCATTAGCTAATGCAAATGTTTCAGCCGTTGAGTTAATGGATCGACGAGCCTTAGCGTCAGTTAGCGATATGGATGGCTTACCTGATTTTATCAAAACACTTGATAACAATGTTGGCGCATTATTGATTGAAACTCGCGCAGCAAATGCAGAACTATTGGGTCAACAGGTCATTGAACTTGAGTCATTACTCGCTGAATTTGAACAGACTAATGTGATTAAATTTACCGATATTGCTAGCGAGTACTCTCAGCTTTGGGCTATAAGAAAGGGTACTTTCCCCGCGGTTGGTGCGGTACGAGAAAACGGTACCACAGTGATCATTGAAGATGTTGCATTTCCTGTTGACAGACTTGCTAATGCTGTTGCTGATCTTCAAGCACTTTTTGATAAATATCATTATGACGAAGCCATTATATTTGGTCATGCCCTTGAAGGAAACTTACATTTTGTCTTTACTCAAAACTTTGCGACACAACCCGAAGTAGATCGTTATCAAGCATTTATGGATGATGTTTGTCAGCTAGTTGCGGTTGACTATCAAGGTTCACTTAAAGCTGAACATGGTACAGGACGTAATATGGCACCTTTTATTGAGTTAGAGTGGGGCAAGCAAGGTCTGGCGTTAATGCAACAAATAAAGCAATTATTTGATCCAAAAAGCTTACTTAATCCAGGTGTTATCATCAATGATGATGCTAATGCACATATCACACATTTAAAAGCCTTACCCCCTGCTGACCCTATTATCGATAAGTGTATCGAATGTGGGTTTTGTGAGCCCGTCTGTCCTTCAAATGGTTTGAGTTTTACACCTCGTCAGCGTATCACTAGTTATCGAGAGATTAAGCGACTTACTGACACAAATGAAAATCCTAAATTGCTGGCAGAGCTTGAAAAAGAGTTTAATTACTCAGGTATAGAAACTTGTGCAGCAACGGGGTTATGCGCAGAGCGTTGTCCAGTTGGTATTAATACCGGCGATCTTATTCGTGAATTACGCCATAACAAAAATAAAAGTTTTCAAGGCGTATCCAAAACGCTAGCAAATAATTTTACTACCGTTGAAAAAATGACCCGTGTATCGCTTGCTGTCGCGGGCTTTAGTCATCGACTTATTGGTAGTAAGGTAATGGGTGGGCTGACTGGCACAATAAGAAAGCTCTCTTTTAATAAAATTCCTTTATGGAGTAAATATTTACCACAAAAAGCTAACTATCAGCCTAAAGTTACAGACCATAATACACCAACTATTCGGCCAAAAGTTGTTTATATCCCAAGCTGTGCAAGTCGTAGCATGGGACAAGCAATAACGGCGGAAGACCAGCGTTCCCTTACTCAAGTGACTTTTTCATTAATTGAAAAAGCGGGGTTTGATGTCATAAGCCCAGACTTTACCGGTGAATGTTGTGGTATGCCTTTTAATAGTAAAGGTATGTTTTCACAAGCAAATCAGAAAAGTAACTCTTTACTAAATAAATTAAGAGAATTAAGTGAGCTAGGTAAATATCCTATTTTGATTGATACTAGCCCATGTAAATCAATGCTATTAGAAAATAAAGAAAAAGTCAGTGGTTTATCAATCTATGAGCCGGTGGGATTTATTGAAGATGTATTAGTCAATTATTTAAATTTTTCCCCACTTGATGAAACCGTCATGTTACATGTTACTTGTTCTAGCAGAACCATGGGCTTATCTACAAAAATGCAGCAACTTGCACAGCGATGTAGCACAGAGGTTATTATACCCGAAAATATTCAATGCTGTGGTTTTGCAGGTGACAAGGGCTTTACTACCCCAGAGTTAAATGAGAATGCACTTGCAACTTTAGAAGCTCAGGTGCCCAAAAATTGCAATACTGGCTATAGCAATAGTAGAACCTGTGAGATAGGTTTATCCCATCACTCAGGTATTGATTATCAGTCGATTATTTATTTAGTCGATAAGGCAACCACAGTCAAAGAGGTTGCTGAGTAGCAATAATAAGTAATAAAAGAGAAGAGGGATTATAAGTGCATTTGAATCTAAAATTACAATTAGTAACCATAATCCCTTTAGTGTTAGCACTTTCGGGAGTACTTTTCGTCACGCAGGTGCAGTATCAATCGCTGTCGAAACAAACTATTCAAGAATATCGCCAAAGTGTTATTAAGCATCGTAAAGAAGAGTTACGTAACTATGTCGCTATTGCTGAAGGCGCTACAGAGCATATTTATAAAAATAAAAATTTAAATGTGCAAGAAGCGCAAACATTAGTAAAACAAACCTTAGCAAATATGCGTTTTGGTAAAGACGGTTATTTTTTCGCTTATGATTTTGATGGCACTGCGCTAGTTGTTCCCGGGCAAGAATGGCGTATTGGAAAAAATTGGCTTGATCTTGAAGACAGAAATGGCACCAAACTTATTCAAGGTCTACTTGAAAAAGCACAAGAAGGTGGTGGCTATCTTAGCTATGTTTTTAATCAACCCTCTAAAGATGGTAAAGTGAGTAAAAAAATCGGCTATTCACGTGCTTTAGATGATTGGCAGTGGATGATCGGTACTGGTGTTTATATTGACGATATTGAGCAAGAGACTGCACTACTAAATGCATCTATTAGTAAACATATTCGCAATACCTCTATAATGACACTTGTCATAGGGGTATTTGCCGTTATTGCCATTTTTGTATCCGGACAGTTTATTCGTTTTAGTGAAAAAAAATTGGCTAATCGTAAATTACGCGAGTTAAATGAGCGTATTTTTCAAACCCAAGAAGAAGAATGTAAACGTGTCTCTCGAGAACTACACGATGGTATTAGTCAAACTATTGCCGCAGCTAAATTTTCATTAGAAACAGCACAATTAAAGCAGCAAAACAATGCTGATTCTAGTAAAGAAATGGATCGTGCTATGGAATTTATTTGCAAAATAATGGGCGATATTCGAGCTATATCGCATCAGCTTCATCCTGGATTACTTGAAGATTTCGGCTTAGGTGCAGCATTAGAAGAGCTAGGTAGAGATTTTTCTCAGCGAACTGGCATTGATGTTAAAGTAGAGCGTTTATCTATTAGAAACGTTTTATCAACTGAAGTTAAAGCTGCGTTATATCGAATTGCTCAGGAGTCATTAACCAATATTGAACGTCATGCCAAGGCTTCAAAGGTTACAATTACATTAAAGTTAACGCCTGGTTGGTTAGTGCTAGAAATTATTGATAATGGGCAAGGTTTTGATTATCAACGTTACGACAAGACCAGTGATAAAAAAACTAAAGCACATCAAGGGATTGGTCTTCGTAACATGAAGGAACGGTTAAGTTTTTACCAAGGTGATTTAACGGTTAATTCAGGAAAAAATGGCACTACAGTCATCGCTCGCATACCACAATCGCAACTGCGTTATAATGCTAGCAATACGAGTGAAAATTCCAATGAAGGGGAAGAGCATGATTAAAGTGCTATTAGTAGATGATCATCCACTTTTTAGAGAAGGGCTGACATATCGTCTAAGCCTTGATGACAGCATAGAGGTTGTTGGCGAAGCTGAAAATGGAAAGCAAGCATTAGAGCTAATTAAAAGCCTTGAATTTGATATTGTCTTAATGGATATTAATATGCCTGAAATGGATGGCATGTACGTACTTGAATTAATTAAAGAGCAAGGAATTGATTGTAAAGTACTTATGCTAAGTATGCATGACAACAAAGAATATATTTTAGGTGCTATGCGACATGGTGCTGATGGTTATATTTTAAAAGATGTGCCTGGTAAAGAATTAATTGAAGCGATTAAAAAAGTTATCTCAGGTAAACATTACTTCAGCTCAGAGGTCACCGAAATTTTGTCAAAAGAGCTTGCCGGTGAACAGCGCGGTATTGTTACTAGGCGTGAACAACTCGTTTTAAGACTTATTTCTCAAGGTCTTAGCAACAAGCGTATAGCCCAAGAGATAAATGTTAGCGTAAGAACAGTGGAAACCCATAAACGTAATATAAAGCAAAAATTGGGGATAGATTCAACCGTTGGCCTTATGCGTTATGCGATTGATTATGGTTTAGATCGTTAACTATAACTAAAATTCGCGGCTTAATTTATACCCAAGCCACTTCATCCTGAAACTCACATCTTGAGGTGGTTTGGGTATAGTTAGCCACTACAAATTGTGTTGCGAATTTGACTGGCACACTCTGCTAATACGATAGCGCCAGCTGTTGAAACATTCAAAGAGTTCCCCATACCAAACATAGGAATGTGTCTTTGCTAATGGCTTAAGTGCAATACTGCTTCACTCACACCTTTGCGTTCATTTCCTAATACCAGTATTAGGGGAAGCTTAGGCTGACTTAGGTATTCATCTCGTGATGGTTTATTTTTTCTAATGTCTTCTTTGCTAAGCTGTATTGCTGAATCCATGATAGTTTCCTGTAGCATTCCTAGGCGATATTTTATCATGATAAAACTTGCCGTATTGTTATATTTTCTGTCATTCTATCATTTATTACTATTGTCTAGCTAAAACCGTACAACTTTAATTTTTAGTGTTATTGCTTGAAAACATACAATAATTTAACCAACTTGAAATGTTTTTTGTGAGTTCACGACGGCCAACAATTTTTAAATTATTTTGGCTTATTTCTTTTTTATAGCTGCTTTCTCCCATCCAAATATCAGATAAGCATTTAACGGTACAAGTAAAGTAAACATCAACTTCTCTTCCGGGATCAATCGTACAAATATCAACAAGATCACCATTTACAATAATCCACCAATTTGGTTGTTGCTCTATGTCAGTAAAATAAAACTTAATAATAGTTTCATTACCAGATAAACGTTCAGTTTGAATACTACGCTTTAAATAAAGCATTAAAAAATCGGGATCAAAATCATTACTGGTTAAATATTGGCGAGTCCAACGCATTCCCCAATTACCTAAACCTATAATTATGGGCAATAACTCTTTCGCCGCTTCGGTTGGGAAATACTCATAACCTTGTTGGCCAATAATTTTCTTTTTAATAATAAGTTCATAATCTGCAAGCATTTTTAAGCGTTTACTCAATAGTGCAGGCGAAATTAAACTAAGTCCTCTTTGTAATTCATTAAAACGTGTACTTCCCATTAATAGCTCGCGAATAATAAGTATCGTCCATTTTTCACCAATAATTTCAGTGCTTTTAGCAATAGGGCAAAATTGTCCAAATTCCATGATGAACTCCTTCTAGATCACTTAAATTAATATTAACTTCATTTTACATAGTTAGATACTTCATAAAGTGAAGTTACTTGCTTCACTTTATGAAGTATAGCCAATTGAAATTTTCCACCATACTCATTATTCAAATCTCATTAACCGCTTGGAGAGGAGATGATAGTCAAAGAGCAGAAAATCCAGCAGCAAGTTGAGCATAATTTAATGATTTTAGGAGAAGAAAATGAGTGATTTTATTTACCACACAACAGAAACATCAGCGAATGAAGCCGCCAAGGTTTTATCCGATATTAAAGAAGGCATTGGTTTTGTACCCAATATTTTTGCCATTATTGCCGAATCGACTCCTGCCCTTAGAGGGCTAGTCACTTTGAATGATGAATATAGCCATTCATCTTTTAGTGCTGAGGAGCAACAGATTATTTTGATCACAACAAGTACTGTGAACGAATGTATTTACTGTGTTGCAGGTCATACCGCATTTGCTGAAAAGATTAAAATGCCATCAGAAATAATTACCTCGATGCGTAATCAAGAAAGTACGGCAAATCACAATTACAACGTATTGGCAACGACTGTTCGACAACTTATAGAGCATAAAGGACGAGTTTCACAGGAGATTATCAATAATTTTATTAATGCGGGGTTTAGCAAAGCTCAGTTTTTAGAATTGGTGATGGGAATTTGCGTTAAAACATTCACCAACTACGTCAGCAATGCGCTTAACGTTGAGTTGGATGAAGCATTTAAACCCTATGCTTGGCAGCGACCAAGTGATGTAAAACAACAAGTAGCTTAACGATAATTGAGGAGATAAAAATGATGAGTGCAATTAAAACCACAGAAGAATTTGCAGGGCAAGTCGTTGCAGATGTAAGCGCAACGTTATCTGGTGTAATGACCAATATCGGTCACAAATTAGGATTATATAAATCAATGGCTTTTGCTGGCAAATTAACACCAACAATACTGGCCGAAAAGTTAGGGCTAGCTGAACGATATGTTAGAGAATGGTTAAATAATCAAGTAGCTGGAGGTTATGTAATATACCCGTTCCAGCTGAATCATGCATCTTCAAGTGGAACGGGTATAGTGGTTTGATTGCTTATGATAATTACTCGCTCAGTTTACTTGCCATAAACCATTGATGGCAGCCATAAAGCGACTTCAGGAAACATAATTAATGCCCCAAGACCAAGTAGTTGCAATATTATAAAAGGTATAACTCCTTTATAAATGTCGGTCAATTTTATTTCAGGTGGACAAACACCTTTTAAGTAAAACAAAGCAAAACCAACCGGTGGGGTTAAGAATGACGTTTGTAAAGTGAGAGCTATTAACATCACAAACCACACTAACACCGGTTCATCTAAACCGTTAACACTCCCTATACCGAAATCTAACATACTCACTACCGGTGCTAACAAAGGTAGCACAATTAAGGTGATTTCTATCCAATCCAACAAAAATCCTAATAAAAATACGATAAGTAGAATAACTATCAATACACCATATGGACCAAAAGGTAAGCCAGTTAACATACTTGATATAAATTCATCACCGCCAAGTTCACGTAGAACCAGTGAGAATATTGTCGCGCCAATAAAAATAGCAAAAATATAAGCTGTCGTTTTATAAGATGCCATTAAAACATTATGAAAAACTTTAAAGTTAAGCTTTTTATTCATTGCGGCTAAGATGGTTGCACCTAATGCACCAACACCACTGGCTTCAGTAGGGGTGGCAATACCCGCAAAAATAGATCCTAATACCGCAATGATGAGTGCAAGCGTTGGCAGTATTGCTTTAAATACGTCAAACAATACCTTTGCCGTCAATGGTCTCGGATTCTCTGGTGCAGGGGCAACTTTAGGATTTAAGAATGATAAGCCTAAAATATAAGCAAGGTATAATATACCTAACATCAAACCCGGAAATACAGCGGCAGTAAATAAATCACCGACAGACAGTGCAAGTTGATCAGCCATGATCACTAACATAATGCTTGGTGGTATTAAAATACCTAAACAACCGGCACTACATACTATGCCAGTAGCAAAAGTTTTTGAATAATTTTGCTTCATCATGGCAGGTATGGATAGCAAACCAAGTAAAACAACAGAGGCACCAACAATGCCGGTAGAGGCAGCTAAAAGAATACCTATTAACGTTACTGTGATACCTAAACCGCCACGAACACGTCCAAAGAGTTCTTGCATTGCCATCATCATGCGCTGTGCAACACCTGATTTATCAAGCATTAAGCCCATAAATATAAACATGGGCAAGGCAACTAGTACCCAGTTTTCCATTAAAGAAAATATCCGTGAAACGACTAGTCCTAAAACATTTAGGTCAAGGCCGGTAAACGTATCCAAATGCATATCTGACAGATAGCCTATACCACCAAATAGAATACCAACACCGGCTAAAACATAGGCGATTGGAATACCAGTAAATAGAAAGACAATGAAGGTTAAAAACATGCTGATGACTAGAATTTCATTAATTGCCATGATCACGCCTCCTTTTGAGTTATGGTAATAATATTTCTGAACAGTCGTGCGAGCACCGCCATAGCGAGCAAGATGAAGCTTGCAGGAATAGCGGATTTAATGACCCATCGAAATGGCATACCTAGGGGGGAAGATGAACCTTCGCTAAGTAAATATGAACTTGAGACATAATCGATACTATTAAATAAAATCACAAAAATGGTTGGGAAGACAAAAACAATGGCACCAAATATTTCCCATTTCAGCACTGTTTTAGGTTTTAACATTGAGGCAACAACGTCAACTCTTACTTGCGAGTTAGTAATTTCGGCATACGATAAACCGAACATGATACCTATTGCATATAAATGCCACTGAATTTCTTCAAAAAGTATTAGACCATTGCTAAAGCCGTAACGCATGATTACATTAAGAATAATGACGGCAATTAATAATGCTGAAGACCAACAACAAACGGCAGCTACTTTAAGAATTACTTCCTCAAAAATGTCGGCTGTTTTTAGCATTAATCGTGCTACAGAGCTGGTAGGGGTGGAAAGTGAATCAGTCATAAGATTCTCCTCATTCAATAAAGATGCCTAGAGCCTGAAGGCTCTAGGCTGTGCCAATAAAGGGAATTACAGCACGTAAGTATTTAATTTAAAGACTAGGTTTTGGACGAGGTAAGAAAGCGTTTGATTCCCATAAGTCGTAATTTTTACGGAACTTAGCTAAGTCATCATGTATTTTTTTAAACGCTGGATCTTCTGCTGATTGTTCGACAACCACTTCATCCCACTTATCTTTGAAAGTCGTTAACATTTCAGGCGACCAATACTTATTGATTACACCATCTTCAACATTTTGCTTCATGACTGGTGCTTGAATTGCTTCACCAAGCGCAATGGCTTCTAAGGTTGCTGATTTACATAAGTGTTCAATAACTGACTGTTGACGGTCACTCATTTTCTTCCATGTATCTTTGTTGATAATCAGTTCCATTATCGTGGCTTGTTGATGCCAACCAGGAAAGTAATTGTATTTTAATAGCTTTTTCACACCAATACGTTGATCAACTACCGGCATTGAAAATTCAGTAGCATCAATTACACCTTTTTCAATCGCTGGGAATATTTCGCCACCAGGTAAACCAACAGTGCTAACACCCAGTTTTTCCATCACTAGGGCGCCTAAACCGAAGAAGCGCATTTTTAAACCACTTAAGTCTTCTGGTTTGTTGATTTCATCTTTAAACCAACCGGAAGTTTCAGGTGCTAACACACCACACACTTGTACTTTCACGTTTAGGTTATTGTCATCATAGAGTTCTTGATGCAATTTATTGCCGTTGCCATGATAGAACCACGCTAAATATTCAGGTGCTTCTGGACCAAAAGGAACCGCTGAAAACAGACGGGCAGCGGGGATTTTTCCGCCCCAGTTACCGGCAGTTGCATAGCCAGCTTGTACCTTGCCAGTAGATACCGCATCGAGTATTTCTTTTGGGTTTACGAGTTTATTTGGCTCATAAATTTTCATTTTTAAAGTGTTGCCACTTAAGGTTTGAATATTGTCAGATACATATTTAATGGTTGACCTGGTTTAATGGATACGACTACCCCAGTTAAGACATAATAGCCTTAACTGGAGAACTGAAATGACCAAACGTAAAAAATATACAAAAGAATTTAAACTTGATGCGATTTCTTTAGTCAGAGAT
>NZ_QOLD01000061.1 GCF_003333305.1 Candidatus Colwellia aromaticivorans
GTTTATTGATTTTAATGTTTGCTTTGAACACTTGAATTGATCATTTTAGATAATGATTTTTTGATAGGTAAAAATCTGGTCATTTTAAACTTCGGCAAATACCTGCTCTTTTAGAGTGGTGTTAACAGCTTGTGGCAAAAGTGATTGTATTAGTATTCAATATTATTACCACCTCTAGCTTAATTAGGTGCAGACGTTGTTAAAAGCTAGAGGAAGATGTTTTAGCAATAAATAAAGCTATTTACCGATACAAAAAGAGCTAAAAATTTTACCTAACAGATCATCACTGGTGAACTCACCGGTAATTTGGTCTAGTTCTTGTTGGCATATTCGTAACTCTTCTGCGAGTATTTCGCCAGCCACATAAGACTCAAGTTGATCTAAGCCGGTAATCAAATGTAGATGGGCATTCTTTAAAGCGGTTAAATGACGTCTTCTCGCCATAAATCCACCTTCAGTGCTACCTTGGTAACCCATAATACTTTTTAAGTGTTCTTTTAAGCTATCAACACCTGATCCAGTTTTTGCAGATAAGGTTACGACTGTATGTTTGAGTTGTTTTTGATCGGTAAATTCTCTCAACCCTATATTGGAGTGACTGATTGATTGATTGATATCAGCCTTGTTTCTGACTAACGTTAGGCCAATGTTCTTGGGTAGTTTTTCAAAAAATTCAGGGTAATAATTTTTAATATCTTGTTCATCTTCTAGTACGTCATGGTTTTCACTAGCATCTACCATTAATAATACGCGATCGGCTTGTTTTATTTCTTTCCAAGCGCGCTCTATGCCTATTTGTTCTACTTTATCATTACTGTCACGTAAACCTGCGGTATCAATAATATGTAGTGGCATACCATCTATATGAATTTGTTCGGTTAATACATCACGGGTGGTACCAGCAATATCGGTTACTATCGCTGTTTCTTTACCACTTAATGCATTTAACAGGCTTGATTTTCCCGCATTGGGGCGGCCAGCAATAACTACGCGCATACCTTCACGTATTATACTGCCTTGTTGAGCTTGTTTTTGAACACTTTCAACTTGATTAATAATGGCTTTTAAATCGGTTACTACTTTTTTGTCAGCAAGAAAATCAATTTCTTCTTCTGGAAAATCAATAGCCGCTTCAACATACATACGAAGGTGAATTATGCTCTCTACCATTTCATTAACGAGTTCAGAAAAATCACCTTGAAGGGAGTGCAGGGCAGAGCGGGCTGCTTGTTCTGAGCTAGAATTTATTAAATCGGCAATCGCTTCTGCTTGTGTTAAATCTAGTTTATCATTTAGAAAAGCTTGTTCACTAAATTCTCCAGGTTTAGCCATTTTTACTTTTGGAAGGGCAAGAATAGCATTGAGTAGCATGTCTAAAATAACAGGACCGCCATGGCCTTGAAATTCTATAACATCTTCACCGGTAAATGAATTTGGTGCTTTAAAAAATAGCGCTATACCTTGATCCAAAATTTCATTGTTAGCATCGGTAAAAGGTAAATACTCTGCTTTTCTTATTTCCGGTATTTTCCCTAGAATAGCCTGTGCAACATTTTTTGCTTCGGGCCCTGAAACACGAATAATACCGACACCACCGCGACCTGGGGCGGTAGCTTGTGCAGTAATAGTGCTTTTTTCATTAAATGATGATGTCATGGTGTTGTTTTGATAACTGAATAACTAATGGTAGGTATTTTACTTTATTTAGTTGTAATACCAATACAAATAAATATGTGATCATTTTAAATGGACTAAATATTCCAATAACGTCGTTGCTTTCTATCCCAATAGCCAGCTATTACTCAATCAAGCGCCTTGATCTTGAAAATTTAACCTCATTAATATTTGATCACTAACTTACTAGTATTGGTATAACTAACAAAAAAGCGATTTCTTTAAAAAAGAAATCGCTTTTATTTTACTTTAGTTCAAACGCAACTTAACACGTGTTGCTAGCTGTTATGATTTTGCTTGATCTGCAGCTAATTTTTTCTTTTCAATACCACTGAAAATTATTTTCATTTGGGTTATTGAAATTAAGTTACTTATAAACCAGTAAAGCACTAAGCCAGATGGAAACCATGCCATAAAGATAGAGAATGCAACGGGCATATATTGCATTATTTTTTGTTGCATTGGATCTTGTATAGTCATCGGTTGTAGTTTCTGCATTACATACATACTAATACCCATTAATACAGGTAATACATAGTAAGGGTCCATTGCTGATAAATCTTGAATCCAGAATATGAATGGTGCATGGCGTAATTCTACGCTTTCTAGAAATACCCAGTATAGCGCTAAGAAAATTGGCATTTGCAAAATCAGTGGTAAACAACCACCCGCTGGGTTTACTTTTTCTTTACGGTACATTTCCATTGTAGCTTGAGACATTTTTTGTTTGTCATCACCAAAGCGTTCTTTCAATTTAGCCATTTTAGGGGCTAATTCTCGCATTTTGGCCATTGATGTATATTGCGCTTTGGTAAGAGGGTACATACCACCTTTAACAATCAAGGTGATGATAATAATAGCTACACCCCAGTTAGAAACAAAGCTTTGAATAGTTAACAACAGCCAGAATAGTGGTTGGCTGATCATCCATAAAAAACCATAATCAATGGTTAAATCTAAGTTTGGTGCAATTTTTTCTAAGACTTCTTGATCTTTGGGACCAACATAGAAAATTGCTGAAGTAATACCTTGTTGGCCTGCATCAATAGTCATTGCTGGTGCTTTAAAGCCAACAACCGCTTCTAGATTGTTGCTATAGCTAGTATAAAGTTGGTTATTGTCTGTTGCATTGGGTACCCAAGCTGAAACAAAATAATGTTCAAGCATAGCGACCCAACCACCAGGCGTAGTTTTGTTTAAATTAGCTTCGCTAATATCATCAAAGTCATACTTTTCATAGCGATCTTCGTTAGTTGAAAAAGCAGCGCCACGGTATGTTGGCAACATGCCTGACGAAGTATCTGTTAGCGTTGATTGTTTTAGTTGTCCGTACATTTGCACTGAAACACTGTTTGTTGTGTTGTTATCAATAACATAATCAACATTGACACTATAGCTGTCAGCATTAAATGCAAAACGTTTAGTAACGGTTAAGCCTTGTTCATCTTGAAAAGTTAAATCAACTGTTAACTCATCTGCAGACAATTCATAGCTTGATTGTGAGCTGCTATAAATAGGACGACCTTCAATGACTCTATCAACACCATTTGCCCCTGTTAAACCACTTTGTGCAATATATTTCTGATTACCATTTTGTAATATAGTAAATGGAATTCCATTACCTTGTTCTGTATCGAACTTACGCAGTTTAGCTTCTACAATATCACCACCTTGAGTATTAATTTTTATAATTAATGTGTTGGTGGTTACCGTAACTAATTTTGAACTAGAATGCGTAGCCTTTGCTAATGGTGCTGCAGAATCTGAAGATTCAGGTACAAAATCCGCATTAGCACCTTGCTCTGTTGATGTTGTTTGATTGAGGCTTGGTTGTTCAACTGCTGGAGCATTTTCTAATTGCCACTGACTAAATAATAAGTAAGTAACAACCATAAGCGCAATAAACAGCAGACTGCGTTGAGATTCCATAAGGTTTATTTCTCTTCTTTTTGTGTTGACAGAGGGTTATAACCCTCTGCATTTAATTAATTGCAAAGCATTTTAGTATACGTTAGCGAGTTAACCAACCACCTTTTAAAATATGTAGACTAAAATCTATTATTATTATTGAGATAGTATAAGTTTTACTTGTCTTCATCTAAAGGTGGTACAGGATCTTCACCACCTTCATTAAGCGGGTGGCACTTTAATATGCGTTTGCTCGCTAACCAACCACCTTTAACTACACCAAAGCGATTTATTGCTTCACTGGCATAACAAGAGCAGGTTGGGTTAAACCGACAATTTGATCCTAACATAGGGCTAATAAAGCGCTGATAACCTTTGATACAAGTTATAGCTAACTTTTGTGGCGTTGATTTATTTTTCGCCATATTTTTGATAATTGTTGATTAATTTCTTTGTTGTCTAACTGATCAATACCAGACTTTACCATAACCACCATGTCGATAGGAGGTAATTCATGCTGATTTAATCGAAAGCTTTCTCTAATTATTCTTTTTATTCTATTTCGTTGTACGGCAAGTTTTACACGTTTTTTAGCTATAGCGAGGCCTAAACGATTATTTTTACATGAATCATCAGGTAAATTAGAAGGTGTTACAAGAATAGTAAAGTGAGATGAACCGAAACGAATGGGTTTTTTAAATACAGATTGAAAGTGACCGGGAGTCAACAGACGTGACTCCCGATTAAATTCATAAGTAACCTTATTAGTTACCATATCTTAAGTCTAATTTCTAAGTAAGAAAAAGGATTAAGATTAAGCGCTAAGGCGTGCACGGCCTTTGGCACGGCGACGTGCTATAACAGCACGGCCATTTTTAGTTGCCATACGAGCACGGAATCCGTGGTTACGCTTACGCTTTAATACGCTAGGTTGAAATGTTCTTTTCATTACGCTAATCCGTCGGTTGTTGTTGCCCTGACAAAAAAGCCATTATGAGCACACTGGTCTAAAAAAAGAGGGCGAATTCTAATGCTTAACCAAGCTATTGTCAATAAATTATATTCCCTATTTATAAATGATCTTACTTAGGATCCTTAGGATCTTAAATAGTAGGGGGATTATATTTATCTATTTCTGATAATGGTTAAAATAAAACGTGCCTATGTACTTTTCTCAGGAGTTCATTAATAACGTCATCTTCGAAGTCTTTTGTCGAAAATCCATTGTTTTTTTGCTCGGATTCTTTACCAATAGTAAGCTTTTTCTGATTGATCTGCATAGGCATAAAATAAAATATCCACAGGTTTTGATAATTTTAGTTAAAGTTATAATTTACATCACCATATATAAATGTGCTATCTAGTTTTTTTTAGTATTACTTCAATCTGTTTATGTTGATAATATATAATAATTACAATTGGTTACCTTATTGCTAATAAAAATAATCGATAATACTTGTCTGTCAATATTGCACTTGTGGATAAGTATAGAGATAATGGCGGTTACATAATAATAATTTTCACTTGCGCTAGTTTTTCATGTTTACTATTTTTTGTTTATTTTGACATTAAATTTCTTCTTATTCTGCATTCATTTGTCATAAATAGTGAATATAGTTTGCAAGCTGATTAGATTACTTTCCTTTGGAGTTTTGGTTGGAACATTCACTTTGGCAACGTTGCCTTTCTGTTCTTCAAGAAGAATTGCCTGCCCAGCAATTTAGTATGTGGATTCGACCATTGCAATGTGTCGTAACCAATAACGTATTAACACTTTACGCTCCTAACCGATTTGTTTTGGATTGGGTGCGTGATAAATATGTTGATCGTATCAACGAATTAATCACAATGACCGATGGAGAAGATGCTTATCTGTTAAGGTTTGATGTTGGTAGTAAACCATTAACACCAACAGTGAAAAATAATTCTTTATCATCATCTAGTCCTAACTTTAGCAAAAATAATAAAGTACCAGCCGTTAGTGAAGTGAGTGCCGGTTTACCTAAAAAAGCGAATGTTCGAGTAAAATATACGTTTGATAATTTTGTTGAAGGTAAATCTAACCAATTAGCACGAGCCGCAGCATCACAGGTTGCTGACAATCCAGGAGCTGCTTACAATCCTTTATTCATCTATGGTGGGACTGGTCTTGGTAAAACGCATCTATTGCACGCCGTTGGTAATGCAATATTAGAAAATAATCCAAACGCAAAAATTGCTTATATGCATTCTGAACGGTTTGTTCAAGACATGGTAAAAGCGCTTCAAAATAATGAGATGGAGAAGTTTAAACATTATTATCGAAGTGTTGATGCCTTGTTAATAGATGATATTCAATTTTTTGCCGGTAAAGACAGAACCCAAGAAGAATTTTTTCATACATTCAATGCTTTATTAGAAGGCAATCAACAAATTATTCTAACAAGTGATCGATATCCAAAAGAAGTTGCTGTTGAAGATCGATTAAAATCCCGTTTTGGTTGGGGTTTAACCATTGCTATTGAGCCTCCAGAATTAGAAACTCGCGTTGCAATTTTGAAGAAAAAGGCACAAGAGAGTAATATTAATCTTGCTGATGAAGTTGCTTTTTTTATTGCGAAACGTCTGCGATCTAATGTACGTGAATTAGAAGGCGCACTTAATCGAGTTATTGCTAATGCTAATTTTACTGGCCGGGCTATCACCATAGACTTTGTACGTGAAGCTTTACGAGATTTATTAGCATTACAAGATAAATTGGTTACCATCGATAATATCCAACGTACAGTTGCAGAATATTATAAAATAAAAATTGCTGATTTATTGTCGAAACGAAGAAATCGTTCGGTTGCTAGACCTAGGCAGTTAGCAATGGCATTATCTAAAGAATTAACGAATCATAGTTTGCCTGAAATTGGTGATGCTTTTGGTGGAAGAGATCATACTACTGTGCTTCATGCCTGCCGTAAGGTTAAATCATTACGAGAGGAACTTCATGATATTAAAGAAGATTACTCTAACTTAATAAGAACACTTTCATCTTGATATATATAAGTTAAGTGCTAAAATATTTAAATTTGTCATTTAACATTTTTCTTTAATAATAATAAATATGAGAATAAGCAGGAATATAAATGAAGTTTTCAATTAATAGAGAATTATTACTAAAGCCGCTATTGTTAGTTTCTGGTGCGGTTGAACGTAAAAGTACATTACCTATTTTAGGAAATATCCTTTTTTCAGTTAGTGAACAGTCACTTACTTTAACAGCCACTGATTTAGAATTGGAAATGGTTGCTTATGCTGAAATAAACAACCAAGGTGCTGACGGTAAATTAACAATACCAGCAAGAAAGTTGCTTGATATATGTAAAAGCTTACCTGAAAATTCATTGATCACTTTTTCTGCTCAAGACGATACGGTTAAATTGTCTTCAGGTCGTAGTCGCTATTCTCTTTCAACTTTACCCGCTACTGATTTTCCTAACATTGAAGAGTGGAAAGGTGATGTTGAATTTAATTTATTAAAATCTGAATTATTACGCTTAATTGAAAGTACTCACTTTTCTATGGCAAACCAAGATGTACGTTATTATCTCAATGGTATGTCTATTGAAAGTGAAGGTAATGAAATACGCTCAGTAGCGACTGATGGTCATCGCTTAGCCATTTGTAAAATTGCTAATGACTCTTTAGCATTACCTGCTAGACAAGTTATAGTTCCCAGAAAAGGGATTTTAGAAATAATTCGTTTACTATCACCAGTCGACGAAGAGATTAAATTATATTTGGGCTCAAATCATATTCGGATAATAGACACTGAATTTTCTTTTACCAGCAAGTTAGTTGATGGTCGTTTTCCAGATTATCGTCGAGTGTTACCTCGTAATGGCGACAAAATTTTCGTTACCGATAAAGAACAGCTACGACAAGTACTATCACGTGCATCTATTCTTTCTAATGAGAAATTTAAAGGTGTACGGTTGAATTTTTCTAATTCGTTATTAAAAATTACTGCAAATAATCCAGAACAAGAACAAGCGGAAGAAGAGTTAGAAATTGACTTTCCTTATGAAAACTTAGAAGTTGGTTTTAATGTTAGTTATGTACTTGATGTACTTAATGCAATAAAAGACGAACAAGTAAAGTTTACTTTAGCAGATGCAAATTCTAGTGTTGTGATAGAAGGTGCTGATTCGGGTGAAGCACTTTATGTTGTTATGCCAATGCGTTTGTAACCGTTACCTAAGTTACATCTATCTAGTTTGTTTTCCTTTATAAAAATTGAAAAATGAAATGAGTGTTGATAAGTTAATCACCCAAAATTTTCGTAATTTAGATTCGGTATCTATTAACTTTCATCCTCGATTAAATTTTTTTATTGGTGATAATGGTAGTGGTAAAAGCAGTTTACTCGAAGCCCTTTTCTTCCTTGGTCATGGGAAATCGTTTAGAACCACTAAGGTAGATTCACTTGCTCGCCATGAGACTAATAGTTTTGTAGTCAGTGTAAGAGACAGTAATGATCATCAGTTAGGGTTGAGTAGAGACCTAACTTCTGGTTTAACGAACATAAAAATTGATGGTCAACGATACAATAGGTTATCTGTTCTAGCTAAAAATATTGCTATACAGATTGTAACACCAGAAAGTTTTAAGCTTTTTTTTGGTGGCCCCAAAGAACGTAGGCGCTTTATTGATTTAGGTATGTTTCACGTGAAACATGACTTTTCAACTCTGTGGAAGAGTTTTAATAGAGTTCTTAAGCAGCGTAATGCAAGTATTCGTTTAGATGATAGAACAAAGAGTGTAAATAATAATTCAATGTTGTCCTACTGGACAGAACAATTTTGCCAACTGTCGATTGAATTATCTACGTTAAGAGCAAGCTATGTATCAGAAATTATTTCTGAATTAAATTGTTGGTTAGCTATTTTGTTACCCAGTTTAAAAGAAAGAGTAACAGTACAATATTTACAAGGCTGGTCACAAAAGAATACGCTTATTGACGTACTTACTAGCAACCAAGAAAGAGAGGCCAGTTTTGGTTACAGCCTTTATGGAGCTCACAAATTCGATGTTAAGTTTCTTCTTGATAAGAAAGCGATTGAAACTGAATTATCAAGAGGGCAACAAAAGTTGTTTTTACTCGCATTAACTTTTGCACAAACAAGTTTCATTGCAAGAGTTAAACGAGTAAAACCAATTTTATTGATAGACGATATAGGTGCAGAATTAGATAGTAATTCACGTACTGCATTGTCTAAAGCAATAGATGAATTGGATTGCCAAGTAATAATTACTGCAATCGAATCTAGTGTTTTACAACCTTTTTTAGGTGCATGTGAAGATAGAAAATACAGTATGTTCCACGTGAAACATGGTAAAGTATTAGAGATATATCCAGACGATTCTGAGTTCAATAAATCAGAAAAAGCAATGTAGAGTGAATAGGCTAAAACTATGACAGTAGAAAATGAATATGGTTCGTCCAGTATTAAAGTACTAAAAGGACTTGATGCAGTACGTAAAAGACCCGGTATGTATATTGGTGACACTGATGATGGCACTGGTTTGCATCACATGGTTTTTGAAGTCTTAGATAATTCAATCGATGAAGCTCTTGCCGGTCATTGTAGCGAAATAGTTATAATCATTCATCTTGATGGGTCTGTTTCTGTAAAAGATGATGGTCGAGGTATACCAACAGATATTCACCCAGAAGAGGGTGTATCAGCAGCTGAAGTTATTATGACAGTATTACATGCTGGTGGTAAGTTTGGTGGTGAAGACTCTGGCTATAAGGTGTCAGGTGGTCTTCATGGTGTGGGTATTTCGGTGGTAAATGCATTGAGCCAAAAGCTAAAATTGAATGTACGTCGCAAAGGAAAATTGTACGAGCAATTTTATACGGGTGGTGTACCTGACGCTCCATTAGCAGCTGTAGGTGATAGTGAAAAAACAGGCACGGAAGTTCGTTTCTGGCCAAGTAGTGAAACATTCACCGATGTATTATTTCATTATGACATATTGGTAAAACGTATTCGTGAATTATCATTTTTAAACTCGGGTGTTTCTATCCGTTTGATTGATGAGCGTGGAGAAGGTAAAGATGAACACTTTTGTTATGAAGGCGGCATTCAAGCGTTTGTTGATTATTTGAATACAAATAAAACGGCAGTTAACCAAGAAATTTTCTATTTCGATTTAGAAAGAGAAGACGGTATTATTGTTGAAGTTGCTATGCAGTGGAATGATGGTTTTCAGGAGAATATTTTCTGTTTTACTAACAATATTCCACAACGTGATGGCGGAACTCATTTAAGTGGTTTTAGAACTGCATTAACAAGAACCTTAAACTCATACATGGTTAAAGAAGGTTTAAACAAAGCCAAGAAAGGTAGTACTGAAACAAGTGCAACAGGCGATGATGCGCGTGAAGGTTTAACTGCAGTCATATCAGTAAAAGTGCCTGATCCTAAGTTTTCTTCTCAAACTAAAGATAAGCTCGTTTCTTCAGAAGTTAAAACAGCAGTTGAACAAGCTATGGGTGAAAAGCTTGGCGAATACTTATTAGAAAACCCAAGCATTGCTCGTACAATTATTATGAAAATTGTTGATGCGTCTAGAGCACGTGAAGCTGCGCGTAAAGCACGTGAAATGACTCGCCGTAAAGGTGTGTTAGATATTGCAGGTTTACCTGGTAAATTAGCGGATTGTCAGGAAAAAGATCCGGCACTTTCTGAAATTTACATTGTGGAAGGGGACTCTGCTGGCGGTTCAGCCAAGCAGGGACGTAACCGTAAAAACCAAGCCATATTGCCATTGAAGGGTAAAATTCTTAACGTAGAGAAAGCACGTTTTGATAAAATGATTTCATCACAAGAAGTAGGTACCTTAATTACAGCATTAGGTTGTGGTATTGGTCGTGATGAATATAATCCAGAGAAATTACGTTATCACAGTATTATCATCATGACCGATGCTGATGTTGATGGTTCTCATATCCGTACATTGTTACTTACGTTCTTCTACCGTCAAATGCCAGAAATAATGGAGCGTGGCCATATATTTATTGCTCAGCCTCCTTTGTATAAAGTGAAAAAAGGTAAGCAAGAACGTTACATTAAAGATGATGACGGTTTAACAGAATACCTAACTACGCTAGCATTAGAGAATGCCAGTGTTCATGTAAATGAAGATGCGCCGGCTATATCTGGTTTAGCACTTGAACAGTTAGTTAACCAATACCGTACAACGATGGATATTATTAAAAGAATTTCAAGACAAATTCCAAGTGATATTCTAGAGAAAATGATTTACAGCGAAAACATTGCCAAGGAATCTTTTACCGATAAAACTGCAGTAGAAGCTTGGTCAAAAGACTTAATAACTCAACTTGATAATCAAGATGGCAATGGCTCTATTTACACAGTAACTGTTGAACATGATATTGAGCGTAATATTTACTACCCTCAATTTAACGTTCGTCAACATGGCATAGATAAAGTATATAATTGTAGTTATGATTTTATTCAGTCGAGTGAATTTGCTGCAATTGTTTCATTAAACGATTCTATCAATGGTTTAATGGAAGAAGGTGCTTATGCTAAACGTGGAGAGAAAACTAAACCCGTAGAAAGCTTTGAAGAAGCATTAAACTGGTTAATGGCAGAGTCAAAACGTGGTCAGTACATACAGCGTTATAAAGGGCTAGGTGAAATGAACCCTGAACAACTATGGGAAACTACAATGGATCCTGATACACGTCGTATGTTACAAGTAACCATTGAAGACGCCATTGCTGCAGATCAATTGTTTACTACCTTAATGGGTGATCATGTGGAACCACGTCGTCATTTTATTGAAGAAAATGCATTAAAAGTCTCTAATTTAGATTTTTAATAAACTTCTATGCAGTATAAATTGTGTAGTTAAAATACAAATAATATACCCGGTCTTCAATACTGGGTTTTTATTTTTTAAGCATTACAGTTAAATCAAAAACTTGTAATTAAATTTTAATAAAAGTGAATTTGAATACCCATGACTAGTTTCAATTGTAAAACGTTTCAGGGCCTAATCTTTCAACTACAAGATTATTGGTCACGTCAAGGTTGCGTTATCGTACAACCATTAGATTTAGAGGTTGGGGCAGGAACATTCCACCCAATGACTTTTTTGCGTTCAATAGGTCCTGAGCCAATTAGTAGTGCTTATGTACAACCATGTCGACGACCAACTGATGGCCGCTATGGTGAAAATCCAAATCGTTTACAACATTATTATCAATTCCAAGTAATGTTAAAACCGTCACCTAAAAATATTCAAGAACTTTATCTTAATTCTCTGAAAGAATTAGGTATTGACCCCTTGGTACATGATATTCGCTTTGTTGAAGATAATTGGGAATCACCAACATTAGGTGCGTGGGGCTTAGGTTGGGAAATATGGCTTAATGGCATGGAAATTACGCAGTTTACCTATTTCCAACAAGTTGGCGGTTTAGAATGTACACCGGTCACCGGTGAGATTACTTATGGTTTAGAACGTCTAGCTATGTATATTCAAAATGTAGATAGTATTTATGATCTTGTATGGGCTGATGGCCCTATGGGTACAGTATATTACGGTGATGTATTCCATCAAAATGAAGTAGAGCAATCGACTTATAATTTTGAACATGCCGATGTTGATGCACTTTTTAAACAGTTTGATCAATGTGAAAAAGATAGCCAAAAATTGATTGAAGCCAATTTGCCATTACCAGCTTATGAGCAAGTAATGAAAGCCTCTCATGCGTTCAATTTACTTGATGCTCGCCATGCTATTTCGGTCACTGAACGTCAACGTTATATATTACGTGTTAGAACGTTATCAAAAGCTTGTGCACAAGCTTACTATGCTAAACGAGAAGAGCTAGGCTTTCCTCTTTGTAAAGATAATACTGATAATTCAGTAAAAGGAGATAAATAATGGCTAACGAAACTCTCCTGATTGAATTAGGTACAGAAGAATTACCACCGAAATCTTTAAAAACATTAGCGACTGCATTTTATGACAATATTAAAAGTCAGCTTGATAGTAACGATCTTTCTTATTCAGAAATTAAATGGTTTGCTACGCCACGACGTTTAGCCGTACAAGTACTAGACTTGAACGATAAGCAAGCTGATAAGGTAGTAGAAAAGCGTGGACCCGCGGTTAATGTTGCTTTTGATGAGCAAGGTCAACCAAGTAAAGCTGCAATGGGGTGGGCTCGTTCTAATGGGATTACCGTTGAGCAAGCAGAACGCTTAATAACACCTAAAGGTGAATGGTTACTACACAAAGCAACGGTTGCTGGTAAAACTATTAATGATTTAGTCCCTGATATGGTTGTTACGGCATTAAATAAATTACCTATTGCTAAACCAATGCGTTGGGGCTCAGAACGTATTCAGTTTATTAGACCTGCTCATACATTAACTTTAATGTATGGTGAACAAGTTATTGTTGGTGCTGCGTTAGGTGTTGATTCAAGTAATCAAGTACAAGGCCATAGATTTCATCATCAAGGCTTAGTTACACTTAAACATGCCAATGATTATCAAGCTGAGTTATTGAAAGCGTACGTGGAAGTAGATTACCAAGCACGACAAGATAAAATTATTGAACAAATTAAAAAAACAGCAGATGACATTGCTGCTGTTGCTTTAATTGATGAATACTTATTAGAAGAGGTGACCTCATTAGTTGAATGGCCAGTAACGCTAGTGGGCACGTTCGATGAAGATTTTCTTAAAGTACCAGCAGAACCTTTGATTTATTCAATGAAAGATCATCAAAAATATTTCCCAGTAACTAATAATAATGGTGAATTGGTTAATAAATTTATTTTTGTATCCAATATAGAATCAAAAGATCCACAACAAGTGATTTTTGGTAATGAGAAAGTTATTCGTCCTCGTTTAGCGGATGCTGAATTTTTCTTTAAAACCGATCAAAAGCAAACACTTGAATCAAGATTGACCACTTTAGAAACGGTTCTGTTTCAAAAACAATTAGGTACATTAAAAGATAAATCTGAAAGAATAGCCCACTTAAGTCATTTGATTGCTGAGAAAATAGGTGAAAATGGCGTTGATGCCTATCGTGCAGGTTTATTAAGTAAAACAGACTTAATGTCAGATATGGTCTTAGAATTTCCACAAGTACAAGGCACTATGGGTAAGTACTACGCATTAAATGATGGTGAAAATGAAGCGATAGCTCAAGCATTAGAAGATCAATATCGTCCACGTTATGCGGGTGACAACTTACCTGAAGCTACAATCGGTTGTGCAGTTGCTATCAGTGATAAAATTGACACCTTAGTTGGTATATTTGGTATTAATCAATCACCTAAAGGTGATAAAGACCCATTTGCGCTACGAAGAGCAGCAATAGGTGTGATACGTATAATCATTGAGAAACAACTTAATTTAGACCTTGTTACGCTTATTAACGAAAGTATTAGTTTATTCGGCGACAAATTATCAAATGAAAACACCGCTGAGAACGTACTTGATTTTATCATGGGGCGTTTCCGTGCTTTCTATCAAGAGCAGGGTATTGCTGTTGATGTGATTCAGGCTGTTCTGGCGAAAAAACCAAGTGCTCCGCTAGATTTTGATAAACGTATTAAAGCGGTAAGTTATTTTGGTGAGCTACCAGAAGCTGAAACATTAGCGGCAGCGAATAAGCGCGTAGCTAATATTCTTGCTAAGTTTGATGGCCAACTTTATGAAGGCTTTAAAACTGAGCTGGCGACTGAACAAGCGGAAAGAGATCTTGCTGATGTTTTTCAAAGTATCAACTTAAAAGTGTCGCCATTAATGGCAGATAAAAACTATCAAGCTGCATTATCTGAGCTTGCTCAGTTAAAAACGCCTATTGATACATTTTTTGATAACGTAATGGTGATGAGTGACGATGAAGCGGTTAAAATCAATCGCTTAACCTTACTTAATGAAATCCGGAACAGCTTCTTTGCTATTGCGGATATTTCTTTATTGTAAAAAATGTTATAAATCTAGAGTGACAAAAAAAGGGCATAGTAATATGCCCTTTTTTATTGCTTGCAGTAAAATACTCACCTGTATATTTTATGAAGGGTCAAAAGCTGCAGGAACATATACCCGTGTTACTTCAAAATGCAGGATTCCGCTGGAATTAGAAACGTCTTTAGGCACAGGTTCATAGTTCCAGACTGAACCTAAGTACCTACATCCATGTACGCAAGGCATTGATTGAAGATAATAGTTGTTCTATTGTCGAAATTAATAACGCTGCATAAAACGTTTCTAAACAAGCCCTATGGGGATGTCTGAGTAAATCATGCTCTTCGTTGCATCTGTTTTTAAGGGCGCTACATGGATGTAGCTTATTAGAGAATGCAGGAGCATATTCTCCTGAATAACCCTTAATAAAAAGATGCGCCTTGATCATGAATCGCTCAGGCATCCTGAAACACGCATTTTGAGGTGTCACGAGTATATACCTGCCTACAACTCAAGTTAACAATCATAAAGAAACAACAATAAATCAGACCTTTGAGCTAGATCAAATACTGACAAAGATAAAGGCGTAAAGTATTAATGAATATAGATAAAACTTAAAGAAAGACATGACACACAGGAGAATACTATGACCATACAAAAACATGATCTACACCATGAGTTTCCAGAGTTTAATAATGAGATTCACCATTTAAAAATGAATGATAATCACTTTGCCCGCTTATTTACTGAGTACCATAAAACTGATCAAGAAGTACACCGGATAGAGCAGGGTGTAGAAAATACCAGTGATGAATATATCGAAAAGAGAAAGAAGCAAAGGTTAAAGCTAAAAGATGAATTGTTTGTTATGTTAAAAAAAGTAAAGTTACCTGCATAATAAATTATTGCTCTAACGAGCAAGGAGAACTAATAAAGAGTTTTAGTTCTTCTTGATTACAAACAGGTAAGGTTTACCGTCTACTTTTTTAGCGACAAGCTCATGATCCATAAATCGACAGAAGCTAGGAATGTCACGCGTAGTTGAAGGATCATCACACTTAATTAATAACGTTTCACCAGAGGCTATTTTTCTTATATTTAGGCGCACCATCATTACGGGTTCTGGACAGCGTAATCCCATAGCATCAAGAATATGGTCAGTTGTTTGGAAAATAGTGTCTAGCATAGAGGCAATTAAAATAGTTAGATAATAAAGCTAAGGATATTGTACTGTATTTGAATAATAATTAAGAGTAGATCAATTATTTAATTAGTCTCTGAACTATACCCAAACCTCCTCAGAATGCCAGAATAAATCATGATCAAGGTGCATCTTAATATTAATGGTTGTTCAGTCGTCCCCAAAGGGCTGGTTTAAAACGTTTTATGCTGCGTTATATACTTTGATAAGGGACTAATCATTCTCTTCACTCAATGCCTTACTTAAATGCGTTTCTAATTCCAGCGGAATCCTGCACTTTAAAGTGGTTTGGGTATATACTGAGATACATTGAATAAACGGATTAAAATTAAAATACATGACGGTTAGTTTAGTGCAAAAAATGTTGTTAGTTATATTGGCTTGTGTATACAGCCTAGGCGCACTTGCTAGTGAGCCACTGAACTTAATAGCAGATAAAATTCAGCAACAGCGATTTATTAAAGCAGAAAAACTAGTATATAAGAGTAAATCTACACAATACAAATCACTTTATAACCATCTTCATTATTATCCGTTACAACCTTATTTAGATCAGAAGCGTTTGCTAAATAGTATTCGCTTGTCTAATACAGTAGAAATAAATGAATTTTTAGTTAAATATAAAGGAACACCGCTTGACTGGCCATTACGGAAAACGTGGTTAAAATATTTGGCAAAGAAAAAACAAGGATTATTATTTTTACAGGTTTATAAGCCGACATCCAATGCGGAATTAAGTTGTCAGTACCTTAAATTTAGGCTCGCATCAGGCTTACCTGAAAGCGTGGTCTTGCCTGAAGTAACTAAGTTATGGAAGGTTGGGAAATCACAAAGTAAAGAGTGTGACCCATTATTCGAACGCTGGCAAAAAGCAGGTTATCAAACTAATGCCGTAGTGTGGCAACGTATTGCTTTAGCGGCTGATGGCGGCAAACACACCTTAATTCCTTACTTAACCAAGTTATTACCACCAGAACAGCAATACTTAGCTGAGTTGTGGCATAAAGTTCGCCGTGATCCATCACTGGTAGGAAAGTTAAAATATTTTCCTAACAACTCAATACGTGAAACTGAAATATTAGCTTATGGTTTAATGCGTCTTATTTGGCGTCATCCAAACAACGCCATTCGTAGTTATAAAAAAGCGCAGCAGAAGTTTGTATTTACACATGCGCAGCAGCGACGTATCAATGAAAAATTTGCCTTAGCATTGTCGGCAAAAAATCATCAACAGGCTCAAGTGTGGTTGGATAAACTGGAGTTCAGTTCTTTAAATAAAAATATGTTGCAGTGGCGTTTATCACAGGCTTTAAAAGAACAAGACTGGCAACGCCTTATTGTTGATTTAAAACTATTACCCAGTCAGTATAAAGACGATTTAAAATGGAAGTATTGGTATGCACGGGCATTAATCGCAACAGATGCTGTTGAACGTGGCCAATATTTGTTACAACAGTTGGCAAATGAGCGGCATTATTATGGTTTTTTAGCCGCAAGTTATTTACGAGCGCCAGCGAGCATGCAACATAAACCGTTGGCGTTTTCTTACGCAGAAAAGCGACGGGTTATAAATTACCCTGCCGCAAAAAGAGCATTTGAATTCTATCATTTAGGGCGTTATTACAAGGCGCGTTCTGAGTGGAATTATCTAATTAGCCAACTAACCAATAGAGAAAAATTGATTGCAGCAAAAGTGGCTAATGAAAACCAATGGTTTGATCGAACCATTTTTACTTTAGCTAAAGTTGGTTATTTAGATGACGTAACACTCCGGTTTCCTAAAGCATTTGATGAAGAGATTAACCGTCATGCGAATAATGAAAAAATAGCACCGGCATGGGCATTTGCGATTGCCCGTCGAGAAAGCTCTTTTATGACGGATGCTCATTCATCTGCGGGAGCAGAAGGTTTGATGCAACTAATGCCTAATACCGCTAAATCGCTAAAAAAAGGTAAAATTAATCGTAATTATTTACTCAATGCTGACAACAACATTCAACTTGGTACTCGTTATTTGAAAAAGCTACTTGATAGAAATAGCGGGAATCAGGTCTTAGCAACAGCCGCTTATAATGCTGGGCCACATAGAGTAAAAAGTTGGCTGAAAAATTTAAAAGCGATTCCTGCTGATATTTGGATAGAAACTATTCCCTTTAAAGAAACACGAGATTATGTAAAAAGTGTTTTAGCATATCAAGAAATATATCAGCATGAGCCAGGGCAGGTTAGTCAGCTTTTTGTGCAAGTTACTAATATGAATATCGGTGATTAAACTGCAAATATTTAGATACACCTCTAATCGCTAGCTTTAGCCGTACCTAACTTGAAAAAAACGTTATGTCATCAAGAAAAAACTTCAGGGGCGCTTTAATGAGTAAGCAAACAAATAAGTTAAAAGAAGAATATTCACAGCATTTAGATCAATTACAACAAAGAACCAAGCAGGCGTTGTCGCGCGAAAATATTGAAGGTATTGTTATTCATTCTGGTCAAGAGGTTAAAGCTTTTCTTGATGACAATACTTACCCTTTTAGAGTAAACCCTCACTTTAAACATTGGTTACCATTAATTGATGCACCTAACTGTTGGCTTATCATTAATGGTGAAGATAAACCAACGTTAGTCTATTATCAACCAGTTGATTTTTGGCATAAAATAAAACCTTTAACAGAAAGTTATTGGGGAAAGTTTTTTGACATAAAAATTCTGAAACAGGCGAGTGATGTTGATAAATTATTGCCTTATGATAAAAAAGGTTTCGCTTATATTGGTAGCCATGTTGAAGTTGCCAAAGTGCTTGGTTTTGAAGCTATTAACCCTGAACCCCTGCTTAATTATTTTCATTATCATCGCGCTTATAAAACCCCTTATGAACAAGAGTGTTTACGTCAATCAAACAGTTTAGCTGTAACGGCACATAAAGTCGCTAAGATGGCTTTTTTAAGTGGGGATACTGAATTCGAGATTCAAAATGCTTATCTTAATGCCATAGGTTATACCGCGAATGAAACACCTTATGGCAATATTGTCGCGTTAAATAAAAACTGTTCTATTTTGCATTATATGGGTTTAGATAAAATACCTCCGCAAGCACATCAATCTTTTCTAATTGATGCTGGCGCTAATTTTAATGGCTATGCTGCTGATATTACGCGTACTTATTCTTTTAAACGGGATAAATTCGCTGAATTGATCGCACGTATGGATAAACTCATGTTAAATGTAGCGAAGGGCTTAAAGCCAGGGCTATGTTATGTTGATTTACACATTGCTGCCTACCAAGAAATAGCACAAGTGTTGGTGGAGTTTGATTTTATCAATGTGAGTGCTGATACCGCAATAGGTTCAGGCATAGTGAGTACATTTTTCCCTCATGGCTTGGGACATCACCTTGGTTTACAAGTACACGATGTTGGCGGTTTTATGGCTGATGAGCGCGGTACACATATTAATGCACCAGAAGCGCACCCATTTTTACGTTCATCAAGAGTTATTGAAGCAGGGCAAGTATTTACCATTGAACCAGGTTTGTATTTTATAGACTCTTTACTGCAAAACTTGAAAGAATCAGCTAGTAGCGATCAAGTTAATTGGCAAAATGTAGATGAAATGCGTGCCTTTGGTGGTATTCGCATAGAGGATAATATTATTGTTCATCAATCACATAATGAAAATATGACCCGTGATTTAGGTTTATAATTTATCGTGAGTAAAGACTATCAAATAGCAGTTAATAAAGTTGAGCATGAAACGGTTGTTAATCGTAGCCGTTTTATTTGTTATCTATCTCCCTGTATTAGTATTGAAGAGGCTAAAGTTCAGGTTAAGTTTCTTCAACAGTTACATCCACAAGCGAGTCATCATTGTTATGCTTTTTTAACTAAAGCTGCTAACGATAGCCTAGGTTATGGTTATTCTGATGATGGAGAGCCAAGTGGAACGGCTGGAAAACCAATGTTAGCAGTATTACAAGGTGGTGATATTGGCGAAGTCTGCGCTGTAACAGTTCGATATTTCGGCGGAACTAAACTAGGTACGGGGGGATTACAGCGAGCTTATGCTGACAGTGTTCGCCAAGCACTTGTCTTTTTACAGGCGAAAACTAAAATAGCGATGGCGACAAAAACCCTGACATGTCAATATAGCCAAGTTGATGATGTGTTACATATAATTAGCCAAGCAGAAGGGCAAGTTATAGAACAAGAGTATTTGCAACAAGTTCAGTTTAGTTTATTAATTCCGGAAGCTAAATTAGCATTAGTAGCGCAAAAGTTACAAACATTATCGGCAGGAAAATTAGTATTAACTAATTTGAAGTAATAGCATTTAACCACTAAAAAAATAATAAAACGTGCAATATAAAAATATTATCCGAATTTTAGGTTTATTGGTGGCACTCCTTAGTGTCACCATGTTACCGCCAGCTTTAGTCTCCATGATTTATCGTGACGGTGGTGGTGTGCCTTTTCTATTAGGTTTTCTTTGGTGCTTGTTTACAGGGTTTGTAGCGTGGTATCCAAATAGATATGAAAAAACCGACTTAAGAGCCCGAGAAGGCTTCCTTATCGTGGTGTTATTTTGGCTAGTATTGGCGAGCTTTTCTGCGATTCCTTTGATTTTATTAGAACAGCCGTATTTATCTGTTACTGATGCTTTTTTTGAATCATTTTCTGGTTTAACAACTACGGGCGCAACTATTTTAAATAATATAGAAGGCTTGCCTCATGCCGTCTTATGGTATCGCCAGCAATTACAATGGCTTGGTGGTATGGGGATTATTGTCTTAGCGGTAGCAGTATTACCGATGTTAGGTATAGGTGGTATGCAATTATATCGCGCTGAAACACCAGGGCCAGTTAAAGATTCAAAAATGACTCCACGTATCGCTGATACTGCTAAGCACCTATGGTACATTTATTTCTCTTTAACTATCGCCTGTGCTATTGCCTACTGGCTTGCAGGTATGTCGGGTTTTGATGCAATATGCCATTCATTTTCTACTATCGCAATTGGTGGTTTTTCTACTCATGATGCGAGTATGGGGTATTTTAATAGCCCAACAATTAACTTAGTGTGTGTATTTTTTTTGGTAGTTGCTGGTGTTAACTTTGCCTTGCATTATGCTGTAGTGCAAAGTAAGTCGCTTCGAAATTATTTTTATGACCCTGAGTTTAAAGTTTTTATTGCGATACAACTGGCGCTAACGCTAGTTTGTTTTACTGTTTTGATGACTTTTGGAACTTATGAGTCAGCTGATCAAGCTTTTGATCAGGCATTGTTTCAATCTGTTTCTATCAGTACAACGGCAGGTTTTGCTACGACGTCATTTGCTGATTGGCCAACCCTGTTGCCTATTTTACTTATTTTTTCTAGTTTTATTGGTGGTTGTGCTGGCAGTACAGGTGGTGGTATGAAAGTAGTACGCGTGTTGTTGTTGTATTTACAAGGTTTGCGTGAACTAAATAAGCTGGTTCATCCTAAAGCCGTGTTCAGTATTAAAATGGGTAAAAAAGTTTTGCCTGATCGTGTTGTTGAGGCTGTTTGGGGGTTCTTTTCTGCCTATGCGGCAGTGTTTGTTATTTGCATGTTATTACTACTTGCAACAGGTATGGATGATATTACTGCCTTTACCGCGGTTGCCGCGTCTATTAATAACCTTGGTCCGGGATTAGGTGAGGTTGCTGCGAATTACTCAACAATTGGTGATTCCAGTAAATGGGTATTAATTATGGCTATGTTGTTTGGCCGTTTAGAAATATTCACTTTACTGGTACTATTCACTCCTGCATTTTGGCGTACATAACTACATAACTACATAACTACATAACTTAATATACCTAGTATTAATATTTCAATTAGAAATAAACAGCACTGACTTGGAATAATTTTTCAACATCACCGATATAGCGTTTGTTGACTAAAAACAAGATAACGTGGTCTTCCTCACTGATCAGGGTGTTGGAATGAGCAATTAATACTTCAGAGCCACGAACAACAGCGCCGATCGTTACACCAGGTGGTAGCTTGATATCGTTGATAGTACGACCAACCACTTTTGATGACTTTTCATCACCCTTAGCGACAATTTCAATCGCTTCTGCTGCACCACCGCGTAGGCTATAAACGTTATCAATAGTGCCGCGTCGAACATGGGTTAATAATGCTGAAATAGTTGCTTGTTGTGGTGATATAGCAATGTCGATAGCGCCACCGTGTACTAATTCGATATAAGCATCACGTTGAATAAGTACCATGGTTTTACGAACACCAAGCTTTTTAGCCAGTAATGATGACATGATATTGGCTTCATCATCATTGGTCACAGCAATGAAAACATCAAATTGCTCAATGTTCTCTTCGGTCAGTAGCTCTATATCAGATGAATCACCATTGAATACGAGCGTTTCATTTAGCTCAGAAGTTAATTGCGCGGCACGTTTTGGTGAGCGTTCAATTAATTTTACTTGATGATTACTTTCTAAAATTCGGGCAAGTCCTGCGCCTATATTACCACCGCCAACAATCATAATACGTTTGTAAGCAGGTTCTAATTTTTGTAATTCATTCATTACTGCGCGTATGTGTTTACTCGCAGCAATAAAAAACACCTCATCATCTGCTTCTATGACGGTTGTACCTAAAGGTCGAATGGGTTTACCGTTGCGGTAAATAGCAGCAACACGGGTATCAACATTTGGAATGTGATCTCTTAATGTTGATAAAGCGTGACCCACGAGTAAACCTCCATAATAGGCTTTAACGGCAACTAAACTCACTTTCCCTTGAGCAAACTCTAATACTTGTAATGCACCTGGGTAGTCTATTAGGCGAGCTATATCACGGGTCACTAGCTCTTCAGGGGCAATAACATGGTCAACGGGAATATGGTTTTTATGAAATAACTTTTTTGAGTGTTTTAATACTTGATTGGAGCGAATCCGGGCTATTTTTTTATGCGTATTAAACAAAGAAGAACAAATTTGGCAGGTGATCATGTTAGTAGCATCATCTGAGGTTACCGCGATAACCATATCTGCATCTTCAGCACCGGCATTTTTAAGTACATCGGGATGGCAACCTTGGCCAGTAACAACTTGTAAATCCATTTTATCTTGGAGCTCGCGAAGTCTTTCACCGTTAGTATCAACAACCGATATTTCGTTATTTTCACCAACAAGGTTTTCCGCTAAAGTACCGCCTACTTGACCAGCACCTACTATGATTATTTTCATTTGTTGTTTTTATTCTCATGAATGAACATCACCCTCCGTAGTTACGTAATTGAGGGTCTATAATTTTCTATAATATTGTTTTTAACAGTTTAGCGTAATAAAAACCATCCATATTTTTTTCTCCAGGCAATAATTGCCAACCGAGAGTATTTTTTTCTGGCTTGTCGTTACCGTCAATATTTAATAATTCAGCATCGGTGTTATTTTGAATAAAATGGTTTATTTGTTCACTGTTTTCTTGTGGTAAAATACTACAGGTTACATAAAGTAAAGTACCACCGGGCTTAAGCAAAGACCATGTTTCATTCAGTATTTGCTGTTGAAGCGCTACTAATGCATCAATGTCGGTAGCTTTACGTAACCATTTAATGTCAGGATGGCGGCGAATAACCCCTGTTCCAGAGCAGGGCGCATCTAATAAAATACGGTCAAATTGTTGTCCGTCCCACCAGGTTTTTGAATTGGCAGCATCAGCGGCAATAACCTTAGCTTTTAACCTTAAACGCGCTAAATTTTCTTCTACTCTGACTAAGCGAGCAGCTTCAATATCAATGGCAGTCATTGATGCTATATCAGGATTTTGCTCTAAAACATGACATGTTTTTCCACCGGGTGCAGCACAACAATCTAGTACAACATCGCCACTTTGGCAGTCAAGGAGTCTAGCTGCTTGTTGAGCAGCGCCATCTTGAACTGAAATCCAACCCTGCTCAAACCCTGGTAGTTTAGTAACATCCGTTGGACGAGTGAGTTCAATGGCATGGCTTAATGGTTCAATAGTATTAACATCTATTTCTGCTGTTGCTAATAAGCTTTGATATTCAGTACTTGTGTGATGCTGTTGATTTACTCTTAACCACATTGGCGGCTTTTGTTGATTGGCTGCTAGAATTTGTTGCCATTGGTTAGGGTAACCTTGCTGTACTTTTTTAATAAACCAACTTGGGTGGTTGTATTCTATTGAGGCTGGCAAAATTTCTTGTTTATTTAGAGCCTTACTTTCACTGGCGCGGACAAAATTTCGTAAGACACCATTAATTAATGCTTTCATCTGGCGATTTTTTAAAGCGCCAGTAGCGGCTACGGTTTCACTGACCGCTGCGTGATCAGGAATACGCATGTACTTGATTTGATACACACCGACTAATAACAGAAAATGAAATACACGTTGTTTACCCGTTAACGGTTTTTGCATTAAGGCACGAACATCATGCTCTAATTCAGGCAAATATCGCAGCACGCCATAGCAAATTTCTTGCAATAAGCCTTTATCTTTTATATCTGCTTTATCTTGTTGCTTAGGTAGTTCATCGCTAAGGCTTCGTCCTTGATCAATTACGCTATAGCAACACTTCGCAGCCAGTGCGCGAATATTGACCTGTTTTTGTTTATCTATTTGAGCAGTTTGAGTTGTCATTTAATCCACTATGCCATTAATGTTAGCGCCTACTTTGAACCAATCGGCGCGACCATTAAGAATATCTTTCACGGGTAGGGCTTTCTTGCCAGGTAATTGCAGGGTTTCTAAACAAATAGCGCCATTTGCTGTGGCGACTACAATGCCACTTTTATTTGCAGAAATAATGGTGCCAATAGGTTTCTCACTATCACTCTCTTGTATTGAGGCTTGCCAAATGCGAATTTTGTGTTGCTTATTTACGGTATTACTTTCAGTAAAAGTAAATTGTGCTACTGGCCAAGGAATATAAGCACGAATTTTTCTATCTAATTCACAGGCACTTAATTGCCAATCTAACTCGGCTTCGGATTTATCAAGTTTATGAGCGTAAGTGGCTAAGCTATCATCTTGGCTAGTATTCTGTTCATTCGCGTTATAATTATCCTGTGCCATTAAGGCTAAGGTATCAACCAATGCTGTTGGCCCAAGCAGGGCTAGTTTTTCATAAATACTAGCACTCGTGTCGGTGTGCTCAATAATACATTCGGCAGTTAATATCATATCACCCGTATCTAAGCCTTTATCCATTTGCATAATGGTTACACCCGTTTTTTCATCACCTGCTTCTAATGAACGTTGAATAGGTGCTGCCCCCCGCCATTCTGGCAACAATGAACCATGGACATTAATGCAGCCTAAACGGGGCGCATTTAATATCACTTCAGGTAACAGTAAACCATAAGCAACCACTACCATAACATCGGCATTATATTGGGTTAACTTTTGTTGGTCGTTAACGGCTTTAAAATTAATGGGTTGCTCAACGGGGATGTTGTGTTCAAGTGCTAATAATTTAGTTGCACAGGCGGTTAATTTTTTGCCTCTCCCTGCAGGTTTGTCAGGTGGGCAATAAACGGCAACAATGTTGTGATCACTCTTAATAAGCGCCAATAAATGTTGTGCAGCAAAATCGGGTGTGCCAGCAAAAATAATATTTAGAGGGCTTTTTAGAGAATTAGACATAGATTTAAGCCTTGTCCTTGTCTAATTTTGCTTCTTTTTCTAACTTGGTTTTAATGCGTTGGCGTTTTAATGGTGATAAGTAATCAACAAATAAAATACCATTTAAATGATCAAGCTCGTGCTGAATACAAATGCTCAATAGTTCCTCACCATCAAGAGTAAATTCTTTCCCATGACGATCGAGAGCCTTTACCGTACACGTTGTATGGCGATTTACTTTGGCGTAAATTCCAGGAACAGATAAACATCCCTCTTCATTAATCAAGGTTTCATCGCTTTTAGCAATGATTTCTGGGTTAATGAGTACAAGAGGTTGATCGCTATTTTCAGAAACATCCATAACAACAATACGTTGATGAATATCAATTTGGGTGGCCGCAAGACCAACACCTTTTTCATCATACATGGTTGCTAACATATCATTTATTATGATTGAAGTAGCTTCAGTTATTTCAGTTACAGGGTTAGCCTTTGTTTTTAAACGAGGATCTGGAAAACGTAATACAGTTAAAATAGTCATAATCTTATAAAAGTTTGTTAAAAGAATTAGCGATAATTCTGTTAGAGTGTTATGTTTGTCATTATAGCAATTAATAATACCGCATTTCTATAATAGTGAATAAAAGCATGAAAAATCATGATACAGGAACAAAGCACATGCTAAAAAAAATAATTTTAACACTTTCTTTATGTCTATGTTCTTTAATTTCAATGGCTGATCAGTTAAAAATTAATGATGACGCACCTAAGACTCACATTGTCGTTAAAGGTGATACTCTCTGGGATATTTCTGCCATTTTTTTAGAGCAGCCATGGTTGTGGCCTAAATTATGGCGATTAAACCCTGAAATCAACAATCCTCATTTAATATATCCTGGTGATATTATCACCTTAGTGTTTGATGAAAAAGGTGAGCCTATGTTGGTGCTAGAGCCAGTTAAAGCCAGTTATAAATGGTCGCCTAAAATACGTCAAAAAAGTAAGGGTGATACGGCAATTAGCTTGTTACCATTGGAAGTAATAGCCCCATTTATTAAGTACGATCATTTATTTAGTGCTGACGAACTTAAAAAATTGCCTTATGTTCTTGGTAATGATGAAGGATATAAATCGAGTGTTAATGGCTTTAAAGTTTATGTGAATAAAGAGTTAGATTTGGCAAAAACTTATGCAATTTATAATAAAGGTGAGGAAGTTATTGATCCGGAAACGACTGAGTCTTTAGGATTTTATGTTGATTTAGTGGCAACAGGTCAAGCGCTTCGTACAGGTAATGAGAGTGAAAATGAACCCGCAACATTAAAAATATCTACTGCGAAACGTGAAATACGGTCAGGCGATTTTGTTGTGCCTGTGCATGAGGGGCAAATGTTCCCTTCCGTATTTACGATGAAAGCAGCAGATAAATCATTGCGAGGATCTATTATTAAAGCTTCTAGTAATGCTAAAAAGTTTGGTAAGTTAGAAGTAGTTATGATTAACCGTGGCACTGATCATCAGGTAACCGTTGGCGATGTTATGGCAATAAAACGCTTAAGCCCAGGTGTAGTCGACACAGATACAGGGCCGGAATATACTGTAGATACATCTAGATGGAATCGATTACGGACATCGAATGGTTCAGATTATAAAATGCCAGAAGAGCCTTTAGGTGAGTTAATGGTTTTTAAAGTTTATCAGCAAGCCAGTATGGCATTGATTTTACGCACTGAAAAACCTGCGCGACTACAAGATGTGGTGACTGCACCAGAATAAAGTAGTTCATAAAACTTCTCCTGTCTTGGGAGGAGTTTACTACATGGAAGTGAAGTGCTTGTCCTGAGCCCAGAGCTTGTCGAAGGGTCGAAGGATCTAAGAAAGGGAGGAGACAAGTGAACAAAACCAATATTCATTACTGGCTAGCCTTAAAGCTTGTTCCTCGTTTAGCCATTCATAAAAAATTAGCGCTTGTTGATGCTTACGGCATAGAAGCGCTTTTTTCTTTGTCAACATTATCACCATTAACTTCAGCACATAGCTTAACACCTAAGCAACTAACAGCATTTTTCCACCCCAACTGGTTACTCATTGATGAAATTATTAACAACAGTGATAATTGTAATAGTGAAATAATAACCTTTGATGATCCCCTATATCCTTGTTTACTCAAACAAATTTACGATCCACCTCTAGTTATATTTATACAAGGTAATAAAAAATTATTGAATCAAAGTCAATTAGCTATTGTTGGTAGTCGCTCTGCTAGTGCAAGCGGTCGTGAAACGGCTTTTGAGCTAGCTCAGCAGTTGGCAGAAATGGGCTTGGTTATTACCAGTGGTTTAGCGTTAGGTATTGATGCAGTTGCACATAAAGGTGCGTTAACGTGTAGTGCAAGTACTATTGCGGTAGTAGCGACCGGGTTAGATAAAGTATACCCAGCAAGACACAGGGCTTTAGTTCAGCAAATAATATCTCAGCAGGGTGCAATAATCAGTGAGTTTTTACCGGGTACTTTGCCAAAAGCAGGACATTTTCCGAAACGAAATCGCATTATTAGCGGTCTAAGTCTAGGTGTTCTAGTCGTTGAAGCCGCTTTGAAAAGTGGTTCTTTAATTACGGCTCGTTGTGCATTAGAGCAAAATAGAGATGTTTTCTCTATTCCTAGTGCTATTAATAACCCTCAAGCCAAAGGCTGTCACTGGTTAATTAAGCAAGGTGCTAAATTAGTAGATGAAGTGTCCGATATAATGGAAGAGTTAACGTTTGTAAATGAATTTGGTCTACACTTAAAGAAGCAGAAAAAATCACAAGAGATTGTAAATAAAGACATTGATCAAAAAAGTAAAAATAAGGGCTTGTGTGTTGATGAATTGTTGGCTAGTGTGGGATTTGAGATTACTCCCGTAGATAAAGTGGTTTCCCGAAGTAAACTACCCATAGAGGAGGTGTTAACTCGGTTAACAATGTTAGAGCTTAGTGGTCTGGTGGCTGCGGTACCAGGTGGCTACCTTAGATTGTAGTATTCACCATAGGTGTAAAAGGGGCTAGTTATGTTTGACATTTTGATGTATCTTTTTGAAAATTATATTCATAGTGAAGCTGAAGTCATGGTTGATCATGACATATTAACCGATGAACTTACGCGGGCAGGTTTTCACCAGGATGAAATATACAAAGCTCTGAATTGGCTAGAGAAGCTTGCTGCATTGCAAGATAGTGATACGTATTCTTATTTAACTCGTGTTGGCAATCAATCTTTCCGTATTTATACCGAAGATGAAATGCAACTTCTTGATACAGAAAGTCGAGGTTTTATCTTATTTTTAGAACAAGTAAACGTACTTGATTTTACTACGCGTGAAATGGTCATCGATAGAGTGATGGAGCTTGACACCTCTCATTTCTCGATGGATGACTTAAAATGGGTAATATTGATGGTATTATTCAATGTGCCCGGTCAAGAAAGTGCTTATTCGCAAATGGAAGATCTTATTTTTGATGAACAAGAAGGTCCATTGCACTAAGACATATACCCGTTACCAATCAAAGTGCAGAATTTCAGTGGGAATTAAAAGCACTTTAGGCAAGGCAAATAATTTAAGCATAGTTATTCTATGGTTTGATTATTTAACGCCGACTAAAGTGATTTTAAACCCATCGAAGAAGCGTTTGAGCAACATCACTTCATCGTTGCTGTGACCTATAATGGAACAACCATTATTTCATCACAGCGCCTTGAATTGAAATCGCTCAAGCACTCTGAAACCAGCATCTTGAATGATAACGGGTATATCATTAAATAATAGTTTTTTAAAGCAGAGTTGTGGCATAATATGTCACAACTTTATTTGTAATATACCCAAGCCAATTGAAAAAACTATAGCTTATTTTATGTCTAATCTGCCCAATAAAAAGCAATCAACTGTAGATGAAGATAATCCTTTATTTTCTCGACATGAACATGCGCTTGAGAAAGCCTATGAAGTTTGCCCTGAGTGTGGCTCAGAGTTAAGCATGAAACGGGGTAAATCTGGTGCCTTTTTAAGTTGCTCTAATTATCCAAACTGTCAATATACGCGCTCAGTGGTTGAACAAGAGCGAGTTGAAGATACGATTTTACCCAATAGTGAATGTCCTCTTTGTGGTCATCCTTTGGCTGTAAAGCAAGGGCGTTATGGCATGTTTATCGGTTGTACTAATTATCCGAAATGCCATCATATTGAAGATGAACAACACCACGAAGACATTGGTGTTGCTTGCCCATCATGTAAACAGAAGGGTAAACTTGGTGAGTTAAAAGAAAAAACTAACCGCTTTGGTAAAACGTTTTATTCTTGTAACCAATACCCTAAATGCAAATATGTTTTAAACTATCAACCTGTAGAGCAAACCTGCCCAGAATGTCAGTGGCCTGTGTTAATTACACGAACCATGGCAAGTGGTGAGGTGATAAGTTGCCCACAAAAAAAATGCAGCTATAAAAGTAAAGCTCTATAACCTTTATATTAACCATGAATATTATTTTTAACCTTTAAGAGAAAAAGACCATGACTTCACCATTTGTTGCTATTTTAATGGGATCAGATTCTGATCTTCCGGTAATGCAAGCCACTATTACTATTCTAAAGCAATTTGATATTAGCCATGAAGTTCGTGTGCGCTCAGCCCACAGAACTCCTGAAGCAGCAAAAGCTTATGTTAAAGATGCCGAACAGCGAGGCTGTAAAGTATTTATTTGTGCTGCAGGTTTGGCTGCCCATTTAGCTGGCGCTGTTGCAGGTATGACCACACGTCCTGTTATTGGTGTTCCAGTAGATAATGGTCCTTTACAAGGGCATGATGCTTTATTATCAACCGTAATGATGCCAGGTGGTATTCCTGTTGCGACAGTTGCAATTGGTAAAGCAGGTGCTAAAAATGCTGGTTATTTAGCAGCACAAATTTTGGGTGTAGCGGACCAAAGTATAGCTGATAAAGTACAAGCTGAGCGTAAAGCTAATGCTAAAGCTTTACTTGCAAAAGATGAAGCAATGCAAGCTAAACTAGGCTAGCTTGTTGCAGTATTGTTCAATTTAGAGATTAAAAGTACTTATTTAATATCCGTTAACCTTGTGCTTTTTGAAATTGAACAATACATCCTATAGTAGAATTGCCATTTTATATAAACACGTACTGACTAAATAGTGATTTTATGAGTAATATCTCAACAATTGAACATGCTGCTGAGGTATTTACCCAAGGCGGTATTATTGCTTACCCAACTGAGGCTGTTTTTGGGCTTGGATGCGATCCCGATAATGACAAGGCCGTGCGTAAGCTACTATCATTGAAGCAGCGTAGCGTTGATAAAGGCTTAATTTTACTTGCGGCTAATTACTCTCAACTATTACCCTACCTTAATGATGATGCAATAAACCAAGAAAAACGTTTTAGTATTTTATCGCGTTGGCCTGATGCTATTACACAGGTGTTACCTGCCAAACGCAATATTTCACCACTACTCTGTGGTGCTTTTGATTCTATTGCCGTTCGTATTACCAATCACCCTGATGTAGTTGCACTGTGTAAACTAACGAATAAAGCAATTGTGTCAACTAGTGCAAACTTAGCGGGTCAACCACCGGCAACCACTTGGCAGCAAGTTGAGCAACAACTGGGTGATAAAGTTGACTGTATCATTAAGGCAGACACCTTAGGATTTTTAAAGCCAACGAGTATTATTAATGGCTTAACAGGTGATATAATTCGTCAGTAGCAATGCTTTTTTATGACAAATGTCAATAAAAAATCCTTTGGTAGTAATGAATTAGAGAAGTCTTCTGATGAAGATTGATCGAAATCAATAAAAAATTATTATGTAAAAATCATCTGAAAAACCTTGCGCTAAATCAATTTTTTAAAGAGTAATTACTCTATTATATCCACAAATTATTTAAGGGATATAAAATATGAAAAAATCATTATTAGCAATCGCATTATTATCTAGTCTTTCTACCGTCGCTTTAGCAAATCAAGCGGGAGATATTTTAGTCCGTGGTGGTGCAACTATGGTTTCTCCAGATAGCAGTAAAACTGCTGTGTTTTTAGATGGGGCTGACTCTGGTTTACAAGTGTCTGTTGACGATAATACTCAACTTGGCCTAAATTTTGTCTACTTTTTTGATAATAACTGGGCAATCGAATTATTAGCGGCAACGCCATTTGATCATGATATTAAATTACATAATGGCGATACGACAACATTACTTGCAGACACTAAGCAATTACCACCAACGTTAAGCGCACTATATTACTTTGATACGGGTTCTGCGTTTAAGCCTTATGTTGGTTTAGGCATTAACTATACAATTTTCTTTGATAATAGTTTCACGAAAACATACTCAGATGCAGGTTTTAGTGATTTAGATTTAGATAATTCATTTGGTTTTTCTGCACAACTTGGCGCTGATTATGATTTAGGTGATAATTGGTCTGTGAATGTTTCAGCTCGCTATATTGACATTTCAACAGATGCATCTTTTAAAGTGAGTGGAACTACTAACGGGTTAGCAGCAGTTGACGTAAACCCTATGGTTTATTCTGTAATGCTAGGTTATACCTTTTAATAGCCGTCTAACGACTTAAGCTAACACACTAGCTTTTGAAAGCAATAAAACACAAAGCAGTAACTTATTCAAAAGAGTTACTGCTTTTTTGTGTTTTAAAAAAAGTAATTCGGTTAGGCTATAGGTAAATTTATTTATTGAAAGTACCCTAATGGACAAATACTGTGTTTTTGGTAATCCAATTAAACAATCACGCTCACCTTTTATTCATCTATCATTTGCTAAAGAGACAGAGCAAGTCATTAGTTATGCAATTCAATTTGCTGAAATAGACGGTTTTACTGAGGCAGTAGTTGAGTTTATTGCTCAAGGTGGGAAGGGGGCAAATGTAACCGCACCTTTTAAAGAGCAAGCAATGGCAATGTGTGATGAATTAACTGAACACGCAAAATTTTCAGGTGCTGTGAATACGTTAACCTTTAAAAATGGCAAAATATATGGAGACACTACCGACGGAATTGGTTTAGTCAATGACTTACTCACTAACGGTGTCAGCCTTAAAAATAGCCGAATATTATTGCTTGGCGCAGGTGGTGCATCAAAAGGTGTGGTGTTACCTTTACTGAATCAAAAACCCAAAAGCTTAACGATTGCTAATAGAACGGTTTCAAAAGCTAAAGCGATAGTTGAACAGTATACTGACCAACCGCTTTTAGCTTGCTCATTTGAAGAAGCAAACGAGCAAGTGTTTGATGTCATCATAAATGCTACCTCTGCAGGTTTAACTGGCAACGGCGTCCCAATTTCTGAAAAGCTTATTACAATTAATAGTGTCTGCTATGACATGACCTATGGTAAAGAGCTAACACCATTTTTACAAAAAGCACAAAACCTGAAGGCGAATAAGGTCATTGATGGATTAGGGATGTTAGTAGGGCAAGCAGCAGAAAGTTTTGATATTTGGCGCGGGGTCAAACCTGCAGTCGAACCAGTTCTTAAAGAATTAAGAGCATCATTAAATGCGGAGTAAGTAAATATGAATCAAGCGCTTTTATTTAATGACGATATCGACTTTGATCAGCAACAAGATGCTTGGCGATTTACCGCTTTATTGTCAGGGCAGCTAATAACTATTTACTTTCACTCTATGCAATTAAAGCGGTTAGAGAAAGTTGATAATTGCACAAAATTTGATTTAGAAGAAATAGTAGAACTCTGGCTCGAAAAAAATGAGCCAGAGAGCGACGAAATTCATATCAATATGCGTTAATACTGATTTATAGTGCAGCTAAGTAATCATTTTTTAATGTTACATAATTTGAAGCTGATTTTTTGAGAAAAGCAGCTTCGCTATCTTTTAGTGGACGTATCTGTTTTACAGGATTACCAACATATAAATAGCCGCTGACTAACGTTTTGTTTGGCGGTACTAACGAACCTGCTCCAATAAATACATCATCTTCTATAATTGAGTTATCTAGAATAATTGTGCCCATACCTACCAATATACGATCTCCTAGTGTGCAGCCGTGAAGCATGCACTTATGACCAACGGTAACATCAGCGCCAATAATTAATGGGTAACCATCAGGGTTTTCCTTATTTTTGTGAGTTACATGTAATACCGTACCATCTTGAATATTAGTACGAGCACCTATGGTTATCGTATTCACATCACCGCGAGCAGCAACTAAAGGCCAGATACTAACATCATCGGCTAAAGTGATATCACCAAGAATAACGGCTGATTGATCAATATATATTCTAGCGCCTAATGCAGGGGAGACTCCTTGAAAAGAGCGTATATAATTAGCTGATTTATTGTTTGTCATGTAGTTACCTATTGGATGTATATAATTGAATGGCTTTTATGCTATTAAAAATAACATAAAATACAGAATATGGAGTGAATAATATAAATTTAGTAAAACTAACACACAATTCATTTGGTAACTAATTTTTACAAAGAGAGTTAAAATTTAAACAAAGTGATGGCTTTAACGTCAATAAAGTCGGAGGTGTATGAATGTTGAGCACCCAAAATTAGAAAATGAATATTTTATGTAATAAGTGTTGACCTCAAGTGAAAAACCTCTAAAATGCGCTCCAGTTCCAAGGGGTAACCCAAAGAGCTGTTTTGAATAGTTAACTCATCGCTTTTGAAGTGAATCAGTTAACTTAACGTTTTACTTTTAGTTTAAGTAATGCCGGTTTTAAAAGTTTGTAAAAACTTTTAAAAAAGACACTGAAAAACGTTGACATCAAAACTTGGAGGCGTACAATGCGCATCCTGCTTCGGGCAAACGGCAACGTTAACCAAGAGGCGCAAAGCGAGTAACGAATGCGATTACTGCTATCTCTTCGGAGAGTTCTTTAA